>NZ_JQLO01000001.1:650625-1301250 GCF_000744255.1 Carnobacterium divergens DSM 20623
AACTTTGGAAATTTTATCTTCCGACACTGGTTCTGCAAAAAAGACCGTAGAATTTTTACAAGCTCAGTACGAAACCAATTTACCTGGCCTTAAAATTAAGTTGAAAAATGTTCCCTTGAAAAATCGCTTAGATTTAAATCGTTCTGGTGATTTTGATGTGTTCTTTGGAACTTGGACACCCGATTATCAAGACCCCATAAATTTTTTAGAAATCTACCAGTCAAATGGGGGGATTAATTTTTCTAACTACCATAATAATGTCTACGACGAAGGAATTAATGAAATAAAAGGGGAGCTTGCTACTAAACCTCAAGAGCGTTGGAAAAAAATGATGCAGTTAGAAAAACAATTGATTGAACAAGACGCTCCAATCGCAGTGATTTACCAAGGCGCACAAGCCTACTTATTGTCTTCTAAAGTGAAGCAATTACAAGTATTGCCTTTTGGACGTACGGTTTCTTATCGTTTAACTTTTGTTCAATAAAAATAAAAAAACTAGACTCTTCAAGAGTCTAGTTTTTTTATGATAGTAATTAAGAAAAAAGTCGTTTTAATAGCGATTTTTTTTCTGGTTCTTTAACAGGAGTTTCAGTGACCGGATACTTTTCTGCAATATCAATCACGGCACTATCGACAGCTTCTTTTGCCACTAACAATAAAGCGAAAGGGCTTTTACTTGCAAACTGATTGGTTACAATAGTGAACTGAGTAGTTTGTTGATTACACAGTTTTATATAAGGACTAAACTCGCTTGAATCAATGGATCCATTTAAGAGGAGTTGAGCATCAGGGTGTTGTTCCATTTCTGTTTGAAGAGCTGTTAAATAATTTTTAGACACAAGTTCTTCTGGTGTCATTGATACATAAACACGCTCTCTTAAATTACCTAAAAACTTATTTCGTTCTTCAGGCTTGGTTTGAGGTGCTCCGTACAAGCCACTTGTTAAATAGTCTTGCACATCTTTTTCGCTCATAATCAAGTCCTCCTTATAATGATTAGTGTAAGTATAGTATACCATAGACTGTTTCTTACGTGAAATTTCGTTTTGTTAAAAAATACACAAAATTGCTAAAAAAGATTGATTTTTAAGTAAAAGTCCGCTAAACTCAATTATGGGAATGAAAATCATTCTCAATTAGTAGAAACGCATCTCAGCTAGGTTTTTCTTACTTAGAGAGTGACGATAGAAAGAGGTATTCTCAATGAGAAATGGGCTATGGATGGTTAGTGTCATTGTATTGGCAATTGCCTCGCTTTTTATTGGAGTTGAGTCCATTCAATTGACTGATTTACTTCAATTAAATGATCGGCAACAGTTGGTGCTGTTAAGTACACGCTTTCCTCGCATGATTAGCTTGATTTTAGCGGGAGCAACAATGAGTATTTCAGGTTTAATTATGCAACATTTAACACAAAATAAATTTGTTTCACCTACGACTTCTGGAACGATGGATAGTGCTAGAATTGGTATTTTAGTGGCAATGCTTGTCTTTAATGATGCCTCTATTTTGCAAAGGACTGGTATCGCTTTCCTGTTTGCAGTAGCAGGTACGTTTATCTTTATTGGAATTGTAAACCGAGTTAGAGTTAAAAGTACGATGATGATTCCGTTAATCGGCATGATGTTTGGTAGTATTATGGGATCGATTGCAACTTTTTTAGCCTATCAATATGATTTAGTCCAAAATGTTTCTTCTTGGTTACAGGGGAATTTTTCGCTAGTAAGTCGTGGAAACTATGAATTGATTTACTTGGCGGTTCCGTTAATGATTGTAGCCTATCTTTATGCAGATTATTTTACGATTGCAGGTTTAGGAAAAGACATGGCAACAAGCATTGGCGTTTCTTATCAAGTGGTACAATTTGGTGGCGTTTTGATTGTTTCACTGGCTACAGCTGTTGTCATTTTGACAGTTGGAAGTGTCCCATTTTTAGGAATCATCATTCCTAATTTAGTTGCACTGATGCGAGGGGATCATTTGAAAAACACGTTGTTGGAAACGGCATTGTTTGGTTCGGCATTTTTATTGGTTTGCGATATGATTAGCCGCGTTGTGATTGCACCCTACGAAGTTTCTGTCAGTTTAGTGGTGGGAATTATTGGAAGTGCACTCTTCATGTATCTATTGATGAGGGGAGAGAGCAGTCATGAAGCAAAAAAGAATTAATTTAATCGTGCTGACAGGGTTAGTGGTCGTTTTGTTAGGTTTAATTATTTGTTATTTAACAGTCGATAGCGGTGGGAATTGGGATTATATTTTGCCTTTAAGAAGTAAAAAGCTGTTAGCCTTTTGTATTGTGGGGATTACAACTACAGTTGCAACGATTAGTTTTCAAACAATTACTGGCAATCAAATTTTAACACCAAGTATTTTAGGGTTAGACTCGCTTTATATTTTATTTCAAACGATGGTTTTATTCGTATATGGAAACAGTCATTTATTATTAGCGGATCGAAAAGTCAATTTTTTAGTGAGTGTGGCTTTGATGGTCATTGCAAGTGGCTTTTTATATCTGTTTATCTTTAAAAACCATCATACAAATTTGTACTTATTATTGATGTTAGGAATGATTGCAGGGACTTTTTTTAAGAGTATTAGTACGTTTATGCAAGTTTTGATGGACCCAAATGAATTCGATAAAATTCAAGGAAAGCTATTTGCTAGTTTTAATAATATTGACGTTTCGATTCTGGCCCTCACAATTTTAGTTGGTAGTATTGCTTTATTCTTTTTAATCCGAAAAAATGCCGTTTTAGACGTTTTGCATTTAGGGAGAGAGCAAGCGATCAATCTAGGAGTGGTTGTTGAAAAAGAATTGTTGCAAATTTTAGTGTTGATTTCAATTTTAACGGCTGTTTCCACTGCGTTAGTTGGCCCAATTACCTTTTTAGGATTTATTGTTGCCAATTTAACGTATCGGATTTTTAAAACTTATCAGCATTTTTGGTTGTTTATCGGGGGCAGCTTGCTAGGAATCGTTGTTTTACTAATCGGACAACTTTTAGTGGAACGAGTTTTCCATTTAACGACTACGGTTAGTGTTGTGATTGAATTTATCGGTGGTTGCTATTTCATTTTCTTACTATTGAAAGAAAGGAAGCAAGGATAAATGGAACTAAAAAAAGTATCAAAATCATATGGAACTAAAAAAGTTATCAGTGAGATTAGTTTACCTATTAAAGAGGGAGCCATCACTGCTTTTATTGGACCTAATGGGGCGGGAAAGAGTACACTTTTAGCAATGATGAGTCGATTGACACCTAAAGACACGGGATTTATTTATATTGATGGTGGAGATGTAAAAACGTGGAAGCAAGATGCTTTGGCTAAAAAATTATCTATTTTAAAGCAGTCGAATTCATTTAGCTTGAAGTTAACTGTAAGAGAATTGGTTTCTTTTGGTCGCTTTCCATACTCAAAAGGGCGTTTGAAAAAAGAAGATGAAGAGAAAATTCAAGAAGCGTTAGTTTATTTAGGGTTAGTTGAGATGGCTGAGGATGATGTGGGAACGTTATCTGGTGGTCAATTACAGCGAGCCTATATTGCAATGGTATTGGCACAGGATACGGATTATATTCTATTAGATGAACCTTTGAATAATTTAGATATGAATTACGGCGTACAAATGATGAAGACCTTGCGACGACTAGTGGATGAATTAGGAAAGACGATTATTTTAGTGATTCATGATATTAATTTTGCTGCAAGTTATGCTGATGAAATTGTTGCCATGAAGAATGGCGAGTTATTTGCAAGTGGATCAACAGATGAAATGATGACTAAAGAAATATTAGATCCACTATACGAGATGGATATACGAATAGTTGAAATCGAAGGCAAACGTTTTTGTTTATATTTTAATGAATGATGGAATCAAGGAAAAGGACGTGGAGAAAATGAAAAGAATAGCAATGAGTTTGATATTACTAGCTTCAATTTTTGTAGTAGCGGCATGTGGAAATAAAGCTGATACAAAAGGAGAATCGTCAAAGCATAGTGAGAAAGCAACAACCATAACAGTTAAAGATCAAAATGGCGAGGTAAAAGTTCCCTTGAAACCAAAACGAGTAGTTGTCTTCGATATGGGAATGTTAGATACAATCCAAGCGCTAGGAGAGAGTGATCAAGTAGTTGGTGTGGCAAAAGACAATTTGCCAACGTATTTAAAAGAATTTAAAGCTGATAAATTTGAGTCTGCTGGTGGTATAAAAGAACCTGATTTTGAAAAAATCAATGCTTTAAAACCCGACTTAATTATTATTTCTGGTCGCCAAGAAGATTCAATGGATGAATTGAAAAAAATTGCGCCTACTCTTTATTTAGCAACCGATTCTAAAGATATTTGGAACTCAATTAAAACAAATATCACAACAATTGGAACCATTTTTGATAAAGCTGATGAGGCGAAAAAGAAATTAGATGAGTTATCAAATGAAATTTCAAAAGTTTCAACGAAAGCAAAAAGTGAAGATTTAAAAACATTAACGGTATTAGTAAATGAAGGAAGCTTATCTGCATATGGCGAAGGATCAAGATTTGCTATATTAAATGATGTATTTGGTTTTGGTTTAGCTGACCCTGCAATCGAAGCTTCTACTCATGGTCAATCGGTCACGTATGAATATGTGTTAGAAAAAGATCCAGATGTGTTATTTGTTATTGATCGCACCAAAGCAATTGGTGGGGATACCAGTAAAGACAACGTTTCAGAAAACGAATTGGTTCAACAAACAAAAGCGTTTAAAAATAAAAAAATCATCACGTTAAAACCAGATGTGTGGTATTTATCTGGTGGTGGATTAACATCAACTAAATTGATGCTAGATGAAGCTAAAAAAGTGGTAGAGTAACTCTGTAAACTAGCAGAATGCTGTTAAAACATTCTGTTAGTTTTTTTGATGTTATCCAAGTTGGTAAAGAATTATGTTAAACTAAAAAGAGAGATTAAAAGTTAGGAGAAGAAGTAGTGATGAGTAATGTAACCTTTACAAAGGAAGATTTTTCAATATTTGAAATTCCAACATTAGAAGATCGGATGCAAGCTATTAGAGAACAAATTCAACCAAAATTTCGTAAATTTGGAGAATTGCTTAAAGAAGGATTAATCAATGAAATGGATGAAGATGAGCTTTTTGTGCATGTCGCCCAACATTTAAGACGAACTAAAAATCCACCTAATGATACTTGGATGGCAGTTAGTTGTAACAAGAGAGGCTATAAGATGGCACCACATTTTCAATTAGGACTATACGGAGACCATGTTTTTATTTGGTTAGCGTATATCGACAATCCAAAATTTGAAAAAGAAATGGCACAAGGTCTACTAGAAAATATTGAACTCTTTGAAACAATCCCAGAAGACTTTGTTATCTCTCTGGATCACCATACAACAAAAGTAACGCCGATTAAAGAACTTGATATTGAAAAAGGTCTAACTCGTTTCAGAGATGTCAAAAAAGGAGAGTTTTTAATTGGCCGACAACTAATGGCAAATGATCCTATTTTAAAAAATCCAGTTGAAACTCAACTGTACATCTTAGATACTTTTAAAAGTTTGCTCCCGTTATATAAGCAATCTTTCCAATCAATTCCAATAGAATATTAAAAGAGGAAGAAAGGAATAATTATATAATTATTTCTTTCTTTTTCTTTTTTTTAAGTTAAAACACTACGAAAAAGAGTTATTGTTATACAGTTACGACTTTTTTTGCTATAATAATAACTGTTGAAAGGGTGTGACGTGTGTGACAGAATTAGATTATCGTAAAAATAGTAATAAAGTTTTTGCGATAAATTATATAGAAAATAATGATATCAATAATATTGTAGTGGGAGACGAATGTTTAGTTGCTAAAGTAAACAATCAAACGAAAGTATATACCATCCCCAAAAATCAACAATCAATTATTCGCATCATTGATCATCTACATAAATTAGATGTTTAATGAAGGGGGTTCTTTTGATTGCAAAGATAAAACATTTTTTCTGTACGTGATACGAAAGAATGTTTTTTTATTATGTCAAAATTATAAAGTATAGAGTAAACAAAAAAAAACCACGGATTGCTCTTTTAAAGAGCAATCCGTGGTTTTTAGAAATCTAAACGAGATTAAAGATTAACGGTTGTAGAACTCAACGATGTAAGACTCATCGATTTCAGCATACAATTCTTCACGTTCAGGTAAACGAGAAAGAGAACCTTCTAATTTTTCAGCATCAAAGCTAATGAAGTCTGGACGACCAAATAATGCTTCAACTGCAGATTTGATGATTTCTAGGTTTTTAGATTTTTCACGAACTGAAATTACTTGACCAACTGAAACGCTGTATGATGGAATATCAACGCGTTTGCCATCAACTAAAATATGGCCGTGGTTTACTAATTGACGTGCTTGACGACGAGTAGTAGCAAGACCTAAACGGTAAACAACATTATCTAAACGTTGTTCTAGTAAGATCATGAAGTTAACACCATGTTTACCTTCTTTTAATTTACCAGCTTTTACAAACAAGTTTTTAAATTGACGTTCGTTCATGCCGTACATGTTACGCAATTTTTGTTTTTCTTGTAATTGTAAACCGTACTCTGATAATTTTTTACGGCTGTTAGGACCATGAGGACCTGGAGCGTAAGGACGACGTTCGATTTCTTTACCTGTTCCTGAAAGTGAAATGCCTAGACGGCGAGATACTTTCCAACTTGGGCCTGTATAACGTGACATAATAAAATTCCTCCAATAAATGTTTTTTTGGAGTAAAATAATAAGTAGAGAGTTCAGTATTTCGTGCAGTTTATTATTTCAATCTTCACCTTTGCAGCCGCAGGTTACACAATTGAACCTTGTAGGCAATAAACTGTTGACGTGAATACCACTTTCACGCTGCATTATTTTACACAAGGTCTAGTATACCTTATTGCCAATCTAACGTCAATCAATAGTTGCTTAAATAGCCTATTTATGCAACAAAAAAAGCAATGATTGGAAACCAACATTGCTCTAGAATTTAAATGGAACTATTTGCAAGTAAAATCAGTACAAAATCTTCTAAATAGCCACGATCAATTTCATCAAAGCGATTCGTAATCGGAGCATCAACATCTAATACGCCAATCGTTTTTCCATTTTTCATCAAAGGAATCACAATTTCAGACTGACTTTTAGCATCACACGCAATGTGACCAGGAAAATCATGAACATTATCAACAACAACAGATTCATTTTTAGCAAAAGCTGTTCCGCAAACCCCTTTTCCATTTTTAATACGAATACAAGCGACTTTCCCTTGAAATGGACCTAATACTAATTCATCCGTTTGTGCTTCATATAAATAAAAGCCAGCCCAATTGATATCTGGTAGATTTTCAAAAAGCAAAGCCGAAGCGTTGCTTAGATTAGCAATTAAATTAGTCTCATCGCCAATAATAGCCTCTAGCTGTGCGTTGGTTAACTGATAAATACCTTTTTTTGACATAAGAGTCACTCCTTTAGTTACTCAGATTATTAAATTCGATTTTTTCTTGATCTTTTTTTAAATCAACTTGTTCTTCACCTTTAAGGGTCCAAGCAATTTTAGCGTTGGCAATAAATTCACCAATTTCGCCACCATTGTCGACGTTAAAGCGAACGAATAGTGAATCCGTTCGTTCATTTTTTTCACTCTTTTGTAACTTTTTAAAAATTTGTTCAATATCTTTTTTATTATGGCTGAAAACTAATACTCGTAAAAAGGTCTGTGATCCATCTAAAGTGGATTTACTAGCAATCGTATAGGCTGCTTTTTGTTTTTGATTGATTTGGTTGATCTTCATTTGACTAAATAAAACGAAGAAAAGGCTAACTAGCAAGATTAATCCAGCTTTTCGGTGGAATTTTTTTGAATTTAATTTGTGCATTTTAATCGCAGCAAAAAGCAATATAGTACAAAATGTCAAGCCAAGAATACCAACAATTTTAAGCAATAAGAACATATTATCTCCCCGAACGTTTGTTTGTCCACCAAATTAGGATAAAAAATAACTGAAATTAATTGATTTCTAGTGTTAGTTTTTTATCACTGTGGTATAATCTACAATAGGTGTTTTATAAAAAAAAAGCAAGAAATTCAGCTAATAAAAATCTAAAGTTTTTCTCATAAAAAAAGAAATTAAAAATGACAAACATTATATTTTGTTACATACCATTATTTTGCTACAATCAATTCAAGTGGAGGTTTTAGAATGAATTTTATATTTGTATTAATCGGCATTATTTTATTAGCATTACTCATTTACGGGGTAGGGTTTATTTTAAAGAAACGACATTTCAGTAAAATAGACGAACTTGAAACAAGAAAAATCGCATTGATGGATAAACCTGTGATTGATGAAATCAACAAAATAAAAAAATTACAATTAACTGGTCAAACTGAAAAAACATTTAAAGACTGGAAGGCAGCGTGGGAAAATATTGCGACAGTTAGCTTTCCAGATATTGAAAATTACTTATTTGATGCTGAACAAGCAACGGATCGCTTAAAGCTAATTAAAGCACAAAAAGCGGAAGATGCTGCATTACACATAATTAATGAAACAGAAGAAAGTATCAAAAAAATTCAATTAGCATTAAAAAAATTGATTGAAAGCGAAGAAAAGAATCGTTTGGAAATCAAAAAAGTACAAGAAAAATATCAAGATATCCGAAAAAAATTATTGACTCAAAGTTTTTCTTTTGGGCCCGCATTAGAAAACTTAGAGCGTCGTCTAACCTTTTTGGAATTAGATTTTTCTAAGTTTACAGAACTAACTTCTTCTGGAGATCATATTGAAGCAAAAGAAGTTTTAGATCGTGTTTCGCAAGACACCAACGAACTACATCGGGTAGCAGAATTGGTTCCAACGATTTACAAAGAGCTTACGGTTGAAGATACTGATCAAGTGAAAGAAATTAAAGAAGGTTACCAACAATTAATAGCTGAAAATTATCGCTTTTTAGATATTGACATTCCAAAAGAAATTGCAGAAATAGAACGTGCCATTGAATTGGGCATGGAATTAGTTGAAAAAGTGGAAGTTGATGAAGCAAAAGAGCATTTAGCGCAATTAGATACAAAAATTGATCACTTGTATGACGTAATGGAAAATGAAATTGATTCAAAAGCTTTTGTATTGAGCCAAAAACAATTAGTTTCAGAATATTTAGACCATGTGATTGTCAATAATCGTAAATTATTAATTGAGATTGATCGTGTTTCTCAAAGCTACACTTTAAATCAAGAGGAAGCAGGAACTGCAGGTAAAATAGAATCTGAACTAGAAGATTTAAAAACATCATTTGAGTTATCTGCACAAGCAATTGCACAAGATGAAGCCATCTATTCAGTTATTGCGGAAGATTATGAAAAAATGGGCGATCGCTTAGAAGAGATTGAGAAAAAGCAACAAGAATTAAATAGCAACCTGCTTCATTTACGTAAGGAAGAAATGGATGCACAAGCAAAATTAGATGAATTTGAATTTGAGATGCGTGGTCTTAAACGTTATGTTGAAAAACAACATTTACCAGGACTACCACACGATTACCTAGAATTATTCTTTGCTACAACGAATCGAATTGAGCAATTGGCTAAAGAACTAAACAAATTAAAAATTGACATGAAAGAAATTACACGTTTATGCTTCCTATGTCAAGATGATGTTGCTTTAATCAAAGAAAAAACAGATGAGATTGTGGATAGTGCTTTATTAACCGAGTACATGATGCAATATGCGAATCGTTATCGTCATTCAAATGAAGGAATCGCACAAGCAATCGATGATACATTGAAGTTGTTTAATCACGAGTTTCAATATAAAGAAGCTCTTGAAACCATTTCAACAACTCTTGAATCTGCTGAACCTGGTGCCTATAAAAAAGTTGAATCTTCGTACTTTGAAGATAAAGAAGCAAAGCGTTAATTTAAAAAAAGTTGGCAATCAATTTGATTGTCGACTTTTTTTATTCTTAATTTCGTAACATATGATGAGGAGATTCTAAATTTTTTTAATGAACGTTTGTGATTCTGCTAAAGTCTGCTATAATTATAAAGGTTTTTAACAAGAAAATAAGGAACAAGTTGAATTGTTTCTCTTTAAAAGAAGGCGTGAGAAAATGATTTACTTTGATAATAGTGCAACGACTAAAATAGACGATAGTGTTTTAAAAACCTATTTAAAAGTTAGCGAAGAGATAATGGGAAATCCATCTAGTTTGCATGGGTTAGGGGATGCTTCTACGGGTTTACTTCAGCAAGCAAGAAAACAAATTGCTGAACTCTTAAACACTTCAATGGAAGAAATTTACTTTACAAGTGGTGGCACAGAAGGTGATAACTGGGCTGTTAAAGGAACGGCTATCGAAAAACGAAAATTCGGGAAGCATTTAATTACGACGGCGATTGAACACCCCGCTGTAAAGGAATCGATGGAGCAATTAAAAATGCTTGGATTTGATATTACCTATTTGCCAGTTAACAAAGAAGGCGTCGTTTCCGTTAAGGCGTTAAAAAAAGAACTTCGCTCAGATACCACTTTAGTTTCAATCATGGCTGTTAATAATGAAATAGGGAGCATTCAGCCGTTAGAAGAAATTGGAGAAGTCTTAAAAGCTTACCCAAAAGTACATTTTCATGTCGACGCAGTACAGGCAATTGGAAAAATTCCGCTTGATCTATCGACACACTCAAGAATCGATATCGCTACTTTTTCAGGACATAAATTTCACGCGCCAAGAGGGACAGGTTTTATGTATTTAAAAAAAGGGAAAAAATTAGCTCCTCTTTTAAATGGTGGTGGTCAAGAATCAGGTAAACGTAGCGGAACAGAAAATGTTGCGGGGATTACAGCAATGTCAAAAGCGCTACGATTGGTAGTAACCGATTCGAAAGAAAAACAATCACGTCAACTTGAAATCAAAGAGTACTTGATGGACAAGCTAGCTAGCTATGCTAAAGTCACTCTGTTTTCAACGAAAGAAGGCGCACCTCATATTCTGTGCTTTGCGCTAAGAGGAATTCGCGGCGAAGTGATGGTTCATGCTTTTGAGAAAAAAGGCATCTACATTTCCACTACCAGTGCGTGTTCAAGTAGAAGTCAAACAAGCGGAAGTACCTTGTCTGCAATGCATGTGCCTGAAAATATCGCTACAAGTGCAGTCAGAGTTAGCTTAAATGATACAAATACAATAGAAGAAGCCCAGCAATTTATCAAAGAATTTGATGGATTATACCGTCAGTTTCGTGATATTCACTAATAGAAAGCTCAAAGAAAAGGGATGACAAAAGATGCAATACAGTGAAATTATGATTCGTTACGGCGAATTGTCAACTAAAGGAAAAAATAAGCGCACTTTTATTAGTCGCTTGGTGAAAAATGTTAGTCACGCACTTCACGATTATCCAGAAGTGAAAATTTATGGCGAACGTGATCGAATGTATTTACTTTTAAATGGTGCAGATAGTCGGGTAGTAATGGATCGTTTGCAGCCGATTTTTGGAATTCAAACCTATTCTCCAGTGGTTAAAGTAGAACGCGATATTGAAGCGTTGAAAGCAGCTGCAATTGAGATGATTCGGAATGTGTATCAAGAAGGTCAAACCTTCAAGATTACAACAAGGCGCGCAGACCATAAATTTGAATTAGATACCAACGACATTAACCAGTTATTAGGTGGCGAAGTTTTAAGAAACATCGAAGGTATCAAAGTTCAAGTGAAAAAACCAGATATTGAATTACGTGTGGAAGTTCGCTTAGAAGGCTTATTTTTATCATGTGAAACGATTATAGGAGCAGGTGGTTTACCAGTTGGTTCTGGTGGTCGCGGGATGTTAATGCTATCAGGTGGAATTGATTCTCCTGTAGCAGGCTATTTAGCAATGAAACGTGGTGTTGAGATTGAAGCTGTTCATTTCCATAGCCCGCCTTATACAAGTCCACGTGCCTTACAAAAAGCCAAAGATTTAACGGCAAAATTAACAGCATATGTTGGCAGTATTCAGTTTATTGAAGTTCCTTTTACTGAAATCCAAGAAGAAATTAAACGAGTAGTACCAGAAGGCTATTTAATGACAGTGACCCGAAGAATGATGATGCGGTTAACCGATCAAATTCGAGCACAACAAAAAGGTCTAGCGATTATTAATGGAGAGTCTCTTGGTCAAGTAGCATCTCAAACTTTACAAAGCATGGTAGCTATCAATGAAGTGACCAATACGCCAATTATCCGTCCGGTGGTTTCAATGGATAAAAATGAAATTATCGAGATTGCCCAAAAAATCGATACATTTGATTTGTCGATCCAACCATTTGAAGATTGTTGTACTATTTTTGCTCCACCGGCACCCAAAACAAAACCTAAATTAGACAAAGCACAAGGTTTTGAAGCAAGATTGGATGTTGAAGGACTAATTGAACGCGCAATGGCAGGGCTTGTTATTAGCGAAATCAAAATTGGAGACAATTTGGAAAAAATGCAAGAAGATGAATTTTCTGATTTCTTATAATTGAGTAAAAATGGTTTAGCCTTTGTTGCTGAACCATTTTTTGTTATATTTACAGAGAAAAGTACCAAAAAGAAGCAATAAAGTCAGTTAGAATGAAGGAATTAGAACTTGTTTTTTATTGTAATGGTACTATAATAAATGAGTAATCGTAAAAGGATGGTGGGTTTTAAATGAAATTATGGACAAATGGTCTTTTTTATACAATGGAAAACGAGGAAGCAACCGTCGAAAGTGTGCTAGCAAATGAAACTGAAATTATTGCAACGGGTTCAGCAGACCAATTAAAAACACAGTATGGTGATCTAATTAAAGAAGAAATCGATTTAAAAGGAGCAACTGTGCTACCTGGTTTGGTGGACAGTCACTTGCATTTATTATGGTACGGACAAAGCTTAGCCCGCTTAAATTTAAACCAACAAAACTCAAGAACAGCAGCATTAAAAATGATAGCTGACAAAGTAGTGACGTTAAAGCCAGATGAATGGCTATTTGTAGAAGGCTACAATGAGAATATGTGGGAAGACGATGGACGTGGACTTACTTATCAAGATTTAGATCAAATTTCAACGCTACATCCTATTTTAGTGAGACGCATCGACTATCATAATGTAGTCATTAATTCACCTTTTATCAAAAAAATTCAGTTAAAAAATCATCAAGTATTTGAAGGTGGCGGTGAAATTGATCTAACACCAGATGGCAAACTAACGGGTATTTTAAAAGACGAAGCGACCAATTTAGCCATCGATGCATTTCCACTAGCAACGCCAGCAGAAATGGAAAATTATTTAAAAATTGCAATTGAAGATTTATGGTCAAAAGGAATAACAGGTGGACATTCAGAAGATTTGCATTACTTTAATGGCTTTACAGGTACTTTAAAAACCTTTACTGATGTTGTTGGAAATAAAGAAAATCAACTGCCATTTAGAGCTCATTTACTGATTCATAATGCTGAATTAGCGAACTTCAATCAATCGAATGAAACCTTTTTAAGCAATCATTCGTGGGTGGAATTAGGCGCAATGAAAATATTTTATGATGGAACAGTCGGTTCTAAAACGGCGTTGATGTCCCATTCATATCCAAATGAACCGACTCAATTTGGTTTACAAGTCCAAACCGACGAAGTTTTCGAGACCATGGTGAAGGATGCAAGAAAAGCAGAATTGCCCGTAGCAATCCATATTTTAGGCGATCAAGCTTTTGAAAATGTCATCACTACGTTAAAAAAATATCCTCCAAAAGTAGGTCAACTAGACCGAATGATTCACACGCCGTGGCTTCGACCTGATTTATTGAAAAAAGCAAGTGGCATGCCGTTGTTGTTTGATTTACAACCGCAATTTATGAGCAGCGACTTACCTTGGGCTCTTGAAGTTTTAGGGGAGACACATCCACCTCTTGCTTTTGCTTGGAAAAGCATCCAAAAAGCAGGCTTTGCAACAGCAGGAGGAAGTGATGCCCCCGTTGAAATCCCAAATCCTTTTTACGGTATTCACGCAGCCGTAACGAGAACAGTTAGCTCTGATTTAGATGGAAAACACTATTTTCCTGAAGAAGCATTGTCACGATTTGAAGCCATTCGATTATACACGGTTGGAAGTGCAAAAGCTTGCTATCACGAAACGACCAGAGGTATGATAAAACCCGGATTTGTTAGTGATTTTACGATTTTAAAAGACAATCCCTTCACTGTTTTTACAAAAGAATTAAGAACAATAAAAGTACTGAAAACAGTAATTGCCAATCAAATCGTTTTTTCAATAAAATAAGAATCTAGCTAGTTAGTGTAAAAAAAATACGCTAATTAGCTTTTTTGTTACGACTGTGAAAAAAATCACAATTTAATTGAATGTCAGGTATGACAATGGTAATATGGGGATAAGAGTGAAAACAGGAAGGTGAATTTGTTGGTAAAAAAATTAGAAACAGTACAGTTGCCAAAAGCAACAGCAAAACGATTGCCACTTTATTATCGTTATTTAAAAACATTAGAAGATTCTGGTGTCAAACGAATTAAATCAAAAGAATTTAGTGCCTTAACCCAAGTTCCCTCTACAACCATTCGACGAGATTTTTCCCATTTTGGAGAGCTTGGACGTAGTGGGTACGGCTATGATGTAGATCATGTAATTGAAGTTTTTGATCAAATTTTAAATGTGAATAAATTAACGAAAGTAGCAATAGTTGGCGTTGGGAATTTAGGGAAAGCATTATTAGCAAATAATTTCCGACGAGATGAAAATCTGAAAATCGCCTGCGGATTTGAAAAAGATGAGGCACAATGTGGCGAAGTCCTTTCAGGTATTCCTATTTATTCCATTGACGAAATGGCAGAAATTATTCAAGAAGAAGGAATTAACACAGCTATTTCGACGGTTCCAAGTCAATATTCGCAAGAAGCAATTGATTCCTTAGTTGCAGCCGGTGTGACGGCTATCTTAAACTTCGCGCCAGGTCGAGTGTCAGCTCCTCCTGAAGTAGACATCCGATACATCGATTTAACAACAGAATTATTAACCTTGATTTATTTCAACGAACACCTTCGTGAAAAAGTAGAGATTTAAGTATTTGAAGCAGAATGGTTGCGTCGCTTTTGTCTTTTTTCGTATACTAGAAGAAGTCAAACAATGTTTTTTACTAAAAGGAGATTATAATGATGGAAATTACTAAACGAGGCACCGTGATAATAGTCGAAGGAACACAACCAAAAGTTGGAGAAAAAGCACCTGAATTTAAATTAAAAAACTTAAACGATCAAGTCATTTCATTATCTGATTACCAAGGAGAAGTGGCGTTAATCAGTGTGATTCCAAATATTGATACATCCGTTTGTGCAATTCAAACCAAACAATTTAACCAAATTGCTGGAAAACTTGAAGGCGTACAGTTGATGACCATTTCAAACAATACAAAAGAAGAGCAAGCAGACTGGTGTGCTGGGAATGGCGTTGAAATGGAAATGCTTCACGATACTGATTTAACGTTTGCTAAAAGCTACGGATTATATATGCCAGAATTAGATTTACTAGCACGTTCCGTCTTTGTGGTTAATCGCGAAGGGGTCTTAGTTTATGAAGAAATCGTTTCAGAAATGAGCCATGAACCAAATTATGAAAAAGCAATTGAAGCAGCCAAAGAAGCAGTTGCTGCCAAATAAGCCAAATTTGTAAAAAAAGATTGAGTTTCGTAAGCTTCAATGCTAGAATTAAGAAAAGAAAAAAGCTTTGAACAAGAGGAGTATCTGCCCCTTAGATTTTAGAGAATAGAACATTTGCTGAGAGTTCTTAATCGATGGACAGAAAAGGTAGCTTGGGAGCTGGATAGGTGAAGTAGGAGTAACTTATCTCGGGTAGTTATCCGTTAAAGACTGAAAGTTGAGAGGTGTATCGCAATTAGATACACAAAATAGGTGGTACCGCGAATTCAAGCATTCGTCCTAATAAGTAGTTTGTTATTAGGGTGGATGCTTTTTAGTTTGCCTTAATTTCAAACCTTAATAGGCTGAGTTAAATCAAATTAAGAAAAGAGGTTGTACAAATGACAGAAGAATTAAAAATGCCAACAAAATACAATCCCCAAGAAGTTGAAGCGGGGCGCTATGATGAGTGGATAGCAAAGGATTTATTTAAACCAAGTGGAGATATGACAAAAAAACCTTATTCAATCGTGATTCCACCACCAAACGTAACGGGTAAATTACATTTAGGACACGCTTGGGACACAACTTTACAAGACATCATTATTCGTCAAAAACGCATGCAAGGATACGACACTCTTTGGTTGCCAGGAATGGATCATGCGGGGATTGCAACACAAGCAAAAGTAGAAGAAAAGCTAGCTGCAGAAGGTGTTTCACGTTACGATTTAGGACGTGAAAAATTTATCGATACCGTTTGGGAATGGAAAGAAGAGTACGCAACTTTTATTCGTGAACAATGGGCAAAAGTTGGGATTTCTGTTGATTATAGCCGTGAACGTTTTACCCTTGACGATGGGTTATCAGAAGCTGTTCGTAAAGTTTTTGTGACTATGTTTGAAAAAGATTTAATTTACCGCGGAGAATACATTATCAACTGGGATCCAAAAGCGAAAACAGCCTTATCGGATATCGAAGTAATCCATAAAGACGTAGAAGGAGCTTTTTATCATATGAGCTATCCTTTAGCTGACGGTAGCGGCGTCTTAGAAATTGCCACTACTCGACCTGAAACGATGTTAGGCGATACAGCCGTTGCAGTTCATCCAGAAGACGATCGTTACAAACACTTAATTGGAAAAATGTTAGTGTTGCCAATCGTCAATAAAGAGATTCCGATTATTGCGGATGAGTATGTTGAAATGGACTTTGGAACTGGTGTTGTTAAAATAACTCCAGCTCATGATCCAAATGACTTTGAAGTTGGAAATCGTCATTCATTACCACGTATCAATGTAATGAATGAAGATGGAACAATGAATGAACTTGCAGGTAAATATGAAGGCATGGATCGTTTTAAAGCACGTAAAGAAATCATTAAAGAATTAGAAGAAATCGGTCGTTTAATTAAAATCGAAAAAATGGTTCATAGTGTGGGCCATTCTGAACGCACAGGAGTTGTCGTAGAGCCACGTTTATCAACTCAATGGTTTGTTAAAATGGCACCATTAGCAAAAGAAGCAATGGACAATCAAGCTACGGATCAAGCTGTAAACTTTGTTCCTGAACGTTTTGAAAATACGTATATGCGTTGGATGGAAAATGTTCATGATTGGGTTATTTCTCGTCAGTTATGGTGGGGACACCGTATTCCAGCATGGTACCACAAAGAAACAGGCGAATTGTATGTGGGCATGGAAGAACCAGCAGATGCGGAAAATTGGATTCAAGATCCAGATGTATTAGATACGTGGTTCAGTTCAGCTTTATGGCCATTTTCAACGATGGGCTGGCCAGATACAGAAGCGCCAGATTTTAAACGTTATTTCCCAACGAATACTTTAGTAACAGGATATGATATTATCTTCTTCTGGGTAAGTCGAATGATGTTCCAAAGTTTAGAGTTTACAGAAGAGCGTCCTTTTGAAAATGTTTTGATTCACGGATTAATTCGTGACGAACAAGGTCGCAAAATGAGTAAATCATTAGGGAACGGAATTGACCCTATGGAAGTCATTGATAAATACGGTGCAGATGCCTTACGTTGGTTCTTATCAAATGGTTCATCGCCTGGTCAAGATGTTCGTTTTAGCTACGATAAGATGGATGCTAGCTGGAACTTCATTAATAAAGTGTGGAACGCTAGTCGCTTTGCTATTATGAACATGGACGGTTTAACAGTTGATGAAATCGATTTGACTGGACCAAAAACGATTGCAGATCGCTGGATTTTAACTCGTTTAAACGAAACGATTGAACACGTAACGAATTTATCTGAAAAATTTGAGTTTGGTGAAGCAGGTCGTCACCTATATAACTTTATTTGGGATGATTTCTGTGACTGGTATATTGAAATGAGTAAAGGTGTGTTAAATGGGGAAGATGAAACAGCTAAATTAACAACCAGAAGTATTTTAGCTCATGTATTAGATCAAACCTTACGTTTGTTGCACCCAATTATGCCTTTCGTAACTGAAAAAATCTGGGAAAGCGTGCCGCATCACGGTGAATCATTAGTGGTAGCAGAGTACCCAGTCGTGCGCCCTGAATTTAACGATGAAACAGCTGCAAAAGGAATGGAAGTTTTAATGGAGTTGATTCGTTCTGTTCGTAACATTCGTTCAGAAGTGAATACACCGATGTCTAAAAAGGTAGAATTGTTGATTAAAACAAATGATCCTACGATTGAAGCCTTCTTAATTGAAAATCAACATTATATTGAACGTTTTTGTAACCCTGAAACTTTGACGATTTCAAGTGACGTAACAGCACCTGAAACAGCGATGAGTGCAGTAATTACAGGCGCTGAAATTTACTTGCCACTAGCAGGTCTAATCAATATTGCAGAAGAAATCACACGTCTTGAAAAAGAAATGGCGAAATGGGATGGCGAAGTGAAACGTGTTCAAGGAAAACTTTCTAACGAACGTTTTGTTTCAAGTGCTCCTGAAGCAGTTGTTGAAAGCGAACGAGCAAAAGAAAAAGATTACCTTGAAAAACGTGAAGCAGTAGCTGAACGAATTAATGTCTTAAAAGCACAAGCATAATAATCAACTTGAACAGCCTCCTTTTTTAATAAGGAAAAGCTGTTCAAGTTTTTTATTAAAAAATAAAATCAATAGTCACCAGACGAGTAGAACGGTATAATAGTATTCATAGTAAAGAACTAACTGAAAAGAAATGGTGGGATCGATTTGTTTAACTCATATGAAGAAGCGTTGACTTGGATTCACAGTCGTTTAGCCTTAGGAATCAAACCAGGCTTGAAAAGAATGGAATGGATGATGAAAAAATTAGGTCATCCAGAAAGAAAATTTAAATCGATTCATGTCGCAGGAACAAATGGAAAAGGTTCGACTGTTACTTACCTTAGAAGTATGTTAGAAGCAGCGGGTCAGACTGTAGGAACATTTACTTCACCCTATATTGAAAGCTTTAACGAACGAATTAGTGTGAATGGAGAACCGATTTCAAATGAAGAAATTTTACGTTTAGCGAATTTAATTTATCCTTATGTGATGGAATTAGATGAAACCCCACTTGGAGGTCCAACTGAATTTGAAGTCGTTAACAGTATGATGTTTCAGTATTTTGGCGAAGGGCACGCTGATGTTGTAATTGTTGAAGTCGGTTTAGGCGGATTAGTGGATTCAACGAATGTTGTGACGCCAATAGTATCGGTGATTACGACCATTGGTTATGATCATATGCACATTTTAGGTAATTCTCTTGCTGAAATTGCCTACCAAAAAGCGGGAATTATTAAAGCTGGTGTTCCTGTTGTTACTGGAAAAATCCCATCAGAAGCCTTAACAGTTATTGAAAAAATAGCGATTGAACAAGATAGTCCGCAAAGTCAATTTGGCAAAGAGTTTTTTGTTTCCAAATGGCAAACATTACCGACATGGGGAGAGCAATTCACCTTTGAAGATGACTATATTTGCCTACGACAAGCTCAAATCTCAATGTTAGGCGAGCATCAAGTAGAAAATGCAGCAGTTGCACTTGAAGCGCTACGGATTTACAGTCATGAAACAGGATTAGCTGTCGGCCATGAGCAAATGCTAAGAGGACTTAAACGAGCTTTTTGGCCAGGTAGAATGGAAAAAATAAATGAGCAGCCATTGATTGTGATGGATGGCGCCCATAACGAACCTGCAGTGATTCGTTTAGTGGAAACTCTTAAACGTGATTTTCCTGATCAAGATGTTTATGTTTTATTTGCTGCACTAAAAGACAAGTCAGTAGATACCATGATGGCACATTTACAAACGATTCAGAACATGCATTTAATGGTGACAACGTTCGACTATCCTAGAGCGGCTACAGGTGAAGAGTTGGCTGATCAAGTTGTGGGTCCAGTTGAAATAGTAGAAAATTGGCAGACGGGATTAGTTAAATCCATTAACGAAATGGACAGTAGCGATGTGTTGTTGATTACAGGTTCACTTTATTTTATTTCTGAAGTACGTCATTATTTTAAATCAGAAGAAAACAATTAGAGGAGTTGGAAATTTTGAAAAAAATAGAAGCAGTAATCTTTGATATGGACGGCTTAATTTTTGATACAGAGACTCTTTACTACCGAGCAAATCAAGAAATTTCTGATGAAATTGGTTTAGATTTTACGTATGACTATTATTTGAAATATGTCGGAACATCCGATGAAGAGTTGCATGAAAATCTTTACCGTGATTTTAAAGATGAGGAAAAAGTGGCGCATTTAATTCAAGAAGGCCGCAAGCGCGTGGAAGAAATTGTCAGACGTGACGGCTTAATTATTAAAGAAGGATTCATGGAGTTATTAAATTATTTAGAAGAGAAAAATATCAAAAAGGTAGTCGCTTCTAGTAATTTAAAAGAAATGATTCATCTCTTTATTGAACGAGAAGCGCTGACAGGTCGTTTTGATTACATTGTATCTGGCGATGAAGTGAAACGAGCAAAACCAGATCCAGAAATTTTTGAAAAAGCGTGGTCAGGCTTAGGTGTTGCAAAAGAAAATACACTGATTTTGGAAGATTCAATCAATGGAATCAGAGCCGCATTTGATGCAGGAATTGATGTCATTATGGTTCCCGATCTGATTCCGCCAGGCGAAGAAGCAGTTGAAAAAACACTTGAAATTTATGAAAATTTAACGATTGTAAAAGCTTATATTGATCAACAAAATAAACGTTAATTAAAATAAATGAAACCTCTCTTTTTTGCGAATAGTTATTCGAGAAGGGAGGTTTTTTAATGAGGTTGACTCACAATTTAATCAAAGAAATGCCAAAGTTAAGCCGACCCCGTGAGCGGTTAGAAAATGATGGTGAAAAAGCATTATCTACACATGAATTATTGGCGATTCTACTTAGAACAGGTCCAAAGGATAGTAGTGCAGTGGATTTATCGATGAGTCTTTTAGCGTCATTTGAAGACTTGTATTATTTAAAAACAGCTTCCTTGGAAGAATTAATGTGTGTAAATGGAATTGGTCGCACAAAAGCAATTGAAATCAGAGCAGCAATTGAATTAGGAAGTCGAATTGCCTTAGCCACTCAAGAAAAAAAAGGTCAAGTAACCTCAAGTCATACAATAGGCAAACGATTAATCAAAGAAATGAAAGACTTACAGCAAGAACACGTGATTACACTTTTTCTCAACACTAAAAATGAAATTATCAAAAAGGAAACGATTTTTGTTGGGGGCTTAAGTCAATCGGTAGCTCATCCAAGAGAAATCTTTAGAGGCGCAGTCCGCTATGCTGCTGCACGGATTATTGTGGCACATAATCATCCATCAGGTAATCCGACGCCATCGGATGCAGACTTTGCATTTACCAAAAGAATGGCAACATGTGGGGAGTTGATGGGAATCGAATTATTAGATCATATTATTATTGGATCAGATTCTTATATCAGTCTAAAAGAAATGGGAGCGATTTAAATTTAAAATAAATTATGCTTTTTCCTTGTGTAAAAAAAATGAACGTGTTATAATTAATTTAGTGTTTTTGTTAGGTAAAGAAAAGATTGTTTCAAAACATTCCAATTCGTACCGTTAAGCAAGAATATCAAATATTATGTGCAAAACGCACGAGGAGGAATTTCATTATGGAACAAGGTACAGTAAAATGGTTTAACGCAGAAAAAGGTTTTGGTTTTATCGAACGCGAAAACGGTGACGATGTATTCGTACATTTCTCAGCTATCGGCGGAGACGGATTCAAAACTTTAGAAGAAGGACAAGCAGTTTCTTTCGAAGTTGAAGAAGGCGCTCGCGGACCTCAAGCAGCAAACGTTGAAAAAGCGTAAGCTTAACTTAAAAATTTTGAAGAACTGAGTATTTATACTTGGTTCTTTTTTTATGTCAAAAAGGCAAATTAAGTATCAAAAGTTTTACAAAGCGTATAAATATTTAAAATTCTATTAAAATACATACAATATTAATGTTTTATCAATGTTTTTGCAGTATGATGAGTACTGTTACAGCATAATTGGATTTTTTTTGATATACTGTTAAGTGAATCTAAAAATAATAAGATTTTTGATGGATGAATCATGGATATATAGTTGAGAGGATGAAGTAATGTGTTTGGATTAGGTAGTAAGGATATTGGAATTGATTTAGGAACCGCAAATACCATGGTTTATGCAGATGGTAAAGGGATTGTCTTGAGAGAGCCTTCAGTCGTAGCAAAAAACACATCAACAGGTGAAATTGTTGCTGTTGGAGAAGAAGCTAGAAATATGATAGGTCGTACGCCAGGTTCAATCGTAGCCATTCGCCCAATGAAAGACGGCGTAATTGCAGATTATGAAACAACTGCAGCGATGATGAAATATTATATCCAAAAAACAATTGGAAAAACGAGTTCAAAACCATATGTAATGGTTTGTGTACCAAGTGGCGTAACGGAAGTTGAAAAACGTGCTGTTATCGACGCAACTAGAATGGCTGGAGCAAAAGATGCTTTCATTATTGAAGAACCATTTGCAGCAGCAATCGGTGCAGGACTGCCAGTTATGGACCCAACAGGTAGTATGGTTGTAGATATTGGTGGTGGAACAACAGACGTTGCAACTATTTCATTAGGCGGGATCGTAAGCAGTCGTTCAATCAGAATGGCCGGAGACCGTTTAGATGATGCAATTATTCATTATGTACGCAAAAAATACAATTTATTAATTGGTGAAAGAACAGCTGAAGCTGTTAAAATGGAAATCGGTTGTGCCTCTGTTGATAAAGCGGGAGAATATGGCGAAATGAGCGTTCGAGGACGTGACCTATTAACTGGTTTACCAAAAACAATCGAAATTTCTGCCGTTGATGTTTCTCAATCACTTCAAGAAGTGGTAGAAGCAATTGTAGTGGCAGTTAAAGAAACACTTGAAGAAACATCACCTGAAATTTCTTCTGATGTAATTGATCACGGAATTGTGCTAACTGGTGGTGGAGCTTTATTAAGAAACTTATCAGAAGTGATTGCAGATGAAACACAAGTTCCTGTTTTTGTAGCAAGCGAGCCATTAGATTGCGTTGCTATTGGAACGGGTGAATCATTGAAACATATTGATTTATTTAAGAAAAAAGCAAATCGATAAACAGACACCAAAATACGTTTAGAAACTGCGGGGAGTCTACAAACTTCCCGCTTCTTTTCTATTTAATAAGTTAAAACCAACAAGTTTTTTCAAGAAAATAAGTTTATGTAAAATAATATTAGTATTTCAAACGAAATATGGTAAAATAGAGAAGGCCTTCAAGGCAAAGTGGGGTGACGAGTTGCATCAATTTTTTTCAAATAAAAAATTAATTATTTTATTAGTCAGTGTAATTGTTTGTATGGGATTAATTGCCTATTCAATTAAGGAAAGAGCGAAATTACCAATCGTCCAACAATTCACCAATGACATTACTGCCATTACTGGTCGTATTTTTTCAAAACCAGCCAATGGAGTTGTAAGTTTTATTGATTCTGTGGAAGAATTAAAAAATACTTATGAAGAGAACCAATTGTTAAAATCAAAAATTGATAAACTTTATGAAACGCAAGTTGAATTAGCAGATTTAAAACAAGACAATAAAAAAATGCAAGAGCAGTTAGAGTTAACGGCAACGTTGTCTAATTACAATCAAATTACAGGCAGTGTCATTGGTCGAAATCCTGACTCTTGGATTGATCAAATTATCGTGGATAAAGGCAGTAAAAATGGAATTGATAAAGGGATGTCTGTCATGGCTGGTAATGGATTAGTTGGACGTATAGTAGAAGTGAGTCCAACAAGTTCAAAAGTCCAATTAATTACGACAGTCGATTCTAAGAAGAACCGAGTTGCGGCTTTAGTACAAAGCGAGTCAGGACAAATTCATGGCATTATCAATGGGTACGACAAAGAAACAAAACGCTTAAAAATGGACCAAATCACAACAGATGCTGAACCGAAAAAGGGCGACAAAGTTGTAACATCTGGTTTAGGTGGAATTACACCGTCAACATTATTAATCGGTACCGTTGATGAAGTGAAATTAGATGCTCATGGACTATCAAAAGTAGCGTATATTACGCCTGCTGCTGATACAAATGATATTCGTTATGTAACAATTATTCAACGCGAAGCTGAAAGTGGTGAGTAAATGAATTCAAATTTAAAAAGTTCATTTTTACCACCATTAATTCTTTTCGTTTTTTTCTTGCTAGATGGTGTTTTAGCGGCTTTATTTTCAGAAACGTTGTATGGCAGCGACTATATCTTAGTTCCTCGCTTGACAGTGATTTTACTAGTAATGATGTCCTTTTATTTACCGAGAAATAGAATGTTGGTTATCGCGATTCTTTTTGGACTATTATTTGACAGTTATTACGTTGGAGTGTTAGGAATCTATGTTGCACTATTTCCAATTATCGTATACATTACTGAAAAATTAACAAAGGTACTGCACCCAAATCCAATTGTTGTTGGAATGATGTTCATTATTGACTTAAGTTTGGTTGAAACGACCTTATACTTTTTTTATACGATTCTAAAAGAAACGACAATGGATTTTAATACTTTTATGGTAGAGCGACTAGGTCCAACCTTACTTTTAAATGTGGTGATCTTTATTTTCTTGTACTACCCACTGCAAAAACTTATGATGAAGTTAGAAAAAATGTAGGTTTGGTTTTTGGTTGATAACGAAGAATAAGCAATCAATGAAAAGCGTTGGGAGTTGTTAAAGTGAAACAAAGTGTAACGTTAAAAGGAACAAAAGATGGTTTTGTCTTAACTTTAGATGATACAGCTGCAATTGGAACGATTCATGATGAATTAGACCAATTGCTAGCGAACTTATTAGCTGAAAATAAATCAAAAGAAGCAGATAAAAAGGTTATTTCTCTTGAAATTAAAACTGGAAAGCGCCTTTTATCTGAAGCTGAAGTTAATGAATTAACAACTAAAATTTCAACAAATAGTCAATTTCAAATCAAGCAAATAAAGTCTGATGTTTTAACTTATGATACGGCGAACGAGTGGCATGAAGCAAACAGCTTGCAAATGGAAATCCAAACAATCCGCAGTGGTCAAACGTTAACAGCTAAGGGAGATATTTTATTGATTGGGAAGGTTCACCCTGGTGGAAGTATTCGTGCGGATGGAAGTATTTTTATTATCGGTGAGTTGCTAGGTATTGCACATGCTGGATTTAGTGGCGATGATAGTGCAGTTGTTGTAGCTGATTTTCAAACCGATGCACAGATTCGGATAGCAGACAATATTCAGATTATAGAAAACAAAACACATGAAAAAATAGAGTCAAATAGAAAAGAATTTGCGTACATCAATGATTTGCATATTCTTGAATTTGCAACAGTGGAAAAACTAAAAGTGCTGCGGCCTAAAATGGACAAAGTGACAGGGGGATTAATGTAATGGGAACAGCGATTGTCATCACATCAGGAAAAGGTGGCGTAGGTAAGACAACTTCAACTGCCAATGTTGGAACGGCTTTAGCCTTACAAGGAAAGAAAGTTTGTTTAATCGATATGGATATCGGACTACGCAATTTAGATGTGATTCTAGGCTTAGAAAATCGAATCATATATGATATTGTCGATGTCGTTGAAGGTCGAGCAAAATTGCATCAAGCCATTATTAAAGATAAACGTTTTAATGATAATTTATACTTATTACCAGCTGCACAAAATGCAGATAAAAGTTCAGTCAACGGGGAAGAAATGAAAGAAATCGTTGATAGCTTACGTCCAGACTATGACTATATTTTAATTGATTGCCCAGCAGGAATTGAGCAAGGTTTTCAAAATTCAATTGCAGCTGCCGATATGGCAATTGTTGTTACAACACCAGAAATTTCTGCAGTTCGAGATGCTGATCGAATTATTGGTTTACTTGAACAAACAGAAATGGAACCACCACGTTTAATCATTAATCGTATTCGTAAACGCATGATGCAAGACGGTGAGGTATTGGATATCGACGAAATTACTAAACATCTGTCAATTGAACTATTAGGAATCGTTTTTGATGATGATAGTGTAATCCGTTCTTCAAATAAAGGAGACCCAATTGTATTAGACCCAAAAAATCCAGCTTCGTTAGGTTACCGTAATATTGCGAGACGTGTCTTAGGTGAAACGGTGCCACTTATGTCATTAAAAAAAGAAAAGAAAAACTTTTTTCAAAAATTATTTGGCAAATAAAAAATTCTATGGTATAGTGATAAAAAATAATAAAAGCTTTGAAGAGAAAAAGTAAGAATTAGGACTTTGTAGAGAGATTGCATTTGGTGAAAGCAATTAAGTACTGGTTTCTGAACACACATCTCTGAGCTAGCAGTTGAACCTCACCTATATGGGAGCTGTAAATTGACTCGGGTGTACCCGTTACAGTACTAACGTTTAGTCGTTTTGAACGTGATAAGGCAATTTTCCGTGAGGAAGTTGCAAAAAAAGGTGGAACCACGATACTTGTATAGTCGTCCTTTGATTTTCAATTTGAAAATCAAAGGACTTTTTTTGTTTTCCAAGCGGACTGCAGCCAATTGAAAACAACTATTCTAAATAAAGGGGAGCGAATATAATGAAGATTAAAATGAGTTTAGTATTAAGTATGATTGGAATATGTCTATTACTCTTTGGTTGCGGCAATAGCAAAAATGAAAAAAATCAAACTGATGCAACAAAGGAAATTGAAAAAAGTGGCAAGCTAGTTGTTGGGCTAGACGATACCTTTGCACCAATGAGCTATCGAGACAATAAAGGGGAAATCGTCGGATTTGATGTTGATTTAGCAAAAGAAGTAGGAAAAAAACTGAATTTAAAAATTGATTTTCAAGCAATTGATTGGGCGATGAAGGAAACAGAGTTAAACGCCGGAAATATTGATTTAATCTGGAATGGCTACACAATTACACCAGAACGGAAATCAAAAGTTGCCTTTTCAGATGCTTATCTAGAAAATAGTCAATCCATTATCGTATTAAAAAAGAGTGAAATTCAGACAAAAAAAGAGCTAGCGGGTAAAGTGGTAGCTGCTCAACAAGCTTCAAGTGCAGTTGATGCAGTCTCCAAAAAAGAGCTGGCAACTTTTAAAAATAAAGAATTGATTGAATTTCCATCGAATAACGATGTTTTTAATGACCTAGAAAGCAAACGTAGCGATGCCATTGTAGTTGACGAAGTATTGGCTCGTTATTACACCAAATTAAAGGGAGCAGATACCTACCGTACATTGGAAGATACTTTTGGAAAAGAAGAGTATGGTGTTGGCTTACGGAAAAATGATAAAAAATTAAAAATGAAACTAAATGAAGCTCTAAAAGAATTAAAATCAGATGGAACCTACGATAAAATTTATAAAAAATGGTTTGCCGAGTAAAGGATGGATTGAGATGACAATGATAATAGATTTATTACCCGCATTATTAGAGGGTTTGAAAACAACTTTACTGCTATTTGGAATTATTTTAGTAATTACGATTCCATTAGGTTTCTTAGTAGCTCTTATAAGAGTTTATGCACCAAAAGGAATTTCTGTAATCGTTCAATTATATATATATATCATGCGAGGAACCCCTTTATTGCTGCAACTAATGGTTGTGTTTTTCGGACTTCCACAAATTGGCATCACATTGGACAGGTTTCCAGCTGCGATCATTGCTTTTGTGTTAAATTATACGGCTTATTATGCAGAAATTTTTCGTGGAGGAATTATGGCAGTTCCAAAAGGTCAGTATGAAGCTCTAAAAGTTTTAGGAATTGGAAAAATAAGAGGCTATCGTCGAATTATTATTCCTCAAGTCAGTCGAATGGTTTTGCCTTCAGTCGGCAATGAAGTGATTTCTTTAGTGAAAGATACCTCTTTAGTGTATATCTTAGGATTAGGAGAATTGCTAAGAGCAGGTCAAATTGCTTCGAATACCTATGCGTCCCTTATTCCATTTGTAGCAGTAGGAATAATCTATTTATTGATTACGGGTTTGGTGACAGTATTTTTAACTAATATCGAAAAGAAAATCCATTTTTAAAGGAGATTGAGCGTGATGCTGCTAACTGTAGAAAAACTGACAAAAAAATTTAATGGAAAACCTGTTATTCAAGATTACAATTTCACCCTTAATAAAGGTGAAATTGTAACCTTGATTGGGAAATCTGGAACAGGCAAAACAACATTGATGCGTTTGATTAATCACTTGGAAAATGCAGATGCTGGTAATATTCGAATTGGCGATACTGTGCTATGCGAAATGAAACAAAATGGAATCATCGAGTATGCAAGTAAAAAAAAAATCTACAAGTATCATAATCAAATTGGCATGGTTTTTCAAAATTATCAATTGTTTCCCAATTTAACTGTTCTTGAAAATTGTATCGAAGCCCCATTAGCTCAAAAAATTGACACGAAACAAAATTTAATAAAAAAAGCGAAAGAATTGTTAAATCAAGTAGGTTTAAATGAAAAAATAACAGCGATGCCTAGTGAATTATCAGGAGGACAACAGCAACGAGTAGCAATTGCTAGAGCTTTAATGTTAAATCCAACAATTCTTTGCTTTGATGAACCAACTTCAGCACTTGATCGAGAATCAACGATTGAAATTGGAAAAATGATTCAAGAAATAGCAGCCGATGGTACGGGAATATTAATTGTGACCCATGACAATGAATTTGCAAAAGATATTGGAACAAGAGTTGTTTGCTCAGACGAATTCCTTGATAATCACTAGATTCGCGAAAAAAGATTGACCTATTGAATCAAATTTGGTATGATATTACTGTTGTAAATGTGTAGCACCACAACTACAACCGCGCGGGAATGAGTCTTAAGTTCACACTTGTGACGCTCACAACGGCGAGTCTAAGTCTAATAAGGAGGTGCGAATAAATGTACGCAATTATCAAAACTGGTGGAAAACAAGTTAAAGTTGAGGTAGGCCAAGCAATTTACGTTGAAAAATTAAACGTTGAAGCTGGTGAAACTGTAAGCTTTGATGAAGTAATCTTGGTAGGTGGCGAAGAAACAAAAGTTGGAGCTCCAACAATCGCCGGAGCTACTGTTGAAGGTACTGTAGAAAAACATGGTAAACAAAAGAAAGTTACTACGTATAAATACAAACCTAAAAAACATACTCACCGTAAACAAGGTCACCGTCAACCGTATACAAAAGTTGTTATTAATGCAATTAACGCTTAAGAAAAGTGGTGTTCGATATGATTCAAGCATTATTCAATCGCGATAGCGATGGAAATCTAGTTTCTTTTGAAGTAACTGGACATGCAGAGTCAGGACCCGAAGGCAGCGACATTGTCTGTGCAGCTGTTTCGGCATTGACTTTTGGAGCAACAAATAGTATTGAAGCTTTAGCTGGTTTCCAACCCTTAGTGGATATGGATGACGCAGTGAATGGTGGACATTTATATGTTGAAATTCTACAAGACATTACCGGCGAACAGTTTCATATTGCTCAGATTCTTCTTGAGAGCTTGCGTCTATCGATTCAAGGAATTACAGAAGAATATCCTGAGTATGTCAAAATGAATTAACAACCAATTAATTTACCAGGAGGTGCAACTCATATGTTGAAAATGAATTTACAATTCTTCGCCCACAAAAAAGGGGGCGGTTCTACTACTAACGGACGTGACTCTAACTCTAAACGTTTAGGCGCTAAACGTGCAGATGGTCAAACAGTTTCAGGTGGTTCAATTTTATACCGTCAACGCGGTACTAAAATTTATCCAGGTGTTAACGTTGGTATTGGTGGAGACGATACATTATTCGCTAAATGTGATGGTGTCGTTCGTTTCGAGCGTAAAGGTCGCGACAAAAAACAAGTTTCTGTGTATCCTGCAGTTGCTCAATAAGCACGAATTCAAAAAGCTCTTCTACTTGTTAGAAGAGCTTTTTTTTATCAATCAATTCAATTAAGGGAGGGAAATTGATGAGTGATTTAATAACAGGGATTGTAGGAATAGGTTTAGTTTTTGGTATTTTTATTATAGGGATCATTGCGTACATCAAACTATTGATGTGGGTTTATTATGATGCCAATGCACGAAATATGAACGGCACATTAATTGTTGTACTTGTGGTTCTTTTCCAATTAATTCCAGGGTTAATAGTGTATCTTATACTTAGAAAACCAGTGCGTGATTTTGGATACCAAAATTCAAGAAATAGCCAGTTGTGGAAATCTTCTTTGAAGTATTATGGTATTTTATTTTTATGCCTGTTGATTGCTAGTTTATTGAGTTTTTTTGCTATGACAAACTGAAATTAAAAAAAGAAAATAACCAATTAGTTTGTAAAAAAATTTTTATTTTGAAAATTTTAACGAAAGATGAGGATTGCGCTTGAAACCTTGCTCGTTATTCGTTAAAATGGTACAGGGAATACTACTTCACAAAACAGTTATGTTATTAGTGGAAATAACTAACCCAAGTAAGATGAAATAGCGATATAGTAATGAAATGAGGTTGGAAAAGTGCCCCAAATCGAGATTGAAACTTTGTTCAATAAATTGGACACATCGGTTAAATTAATACAATCAGAGCTGGATGTTTCGTACTTAGAAGCCCTTTTAGAAACTGGTGAAAATATTCTTGATGGACGTGTTGCAAGACAAGTTGATGGTTTGCCCACTCAAACAGTAATTGAGAAATTAACAAACTTGTATCAAACATTGCCTATTGATTCTATGGAGCCAGAAGAAATTCGTAAAGCCTTTCAGTTAGCTTTATTAAAAGGAGCAAAAACAGACAATCTGCAAGCAAATCATCAAATGACTCCTGATGCGATTGGATTTATCATGAGTTACTTAATCGAAAAAATGATAGGAGATACAACAAAATCAATTCGACTTCTTGATCCTGCTGTTGGTACTGGAAACTTACTTTCCACAATCAGTAATAGTTTGAAACTTAAACATGTAGAACTAGATGCAGAAGGTATTGATATCGATGATTTATTGCTTTCGTTGGCAGCTGTTTTAACAGGGCTACAAGGTCAAACTATCAAATTGACACATCAAGATGCGATTCAAGATCTATTAGTAGATCCAGTTGATGTAGTAGTAAGCGATTTGCCAGTTGGTTATTATCCGGTAGATGAACGTGCAAGCGCGTTTAAAACAGCGGCTAAAACTGGTCACTCATACGCTCATCATTTAATGATTGAACAAAGCTTACAGTATTTAAAAGAAGGTGGCGTAGGTGTCTTTTTAGTCCCTACACAACTGTTTGAAACAGAAGAAGCCCCTGCATTAACAAAACTAATTCAAGACGTCAGTTACTTACAAGGAATGTTGAATCTTCCTAAAGAGTTATTCAAGTCTGAAAATTCACGTAAATCAATTCTTTTGGTTCAGAAAAAAGGTGGAACTGCTAAACAAGCTAAGCAAGTGTTACTAGCAGAAATTCCAGACTTTAAGAATCCCAAAGCGATGGTTCATTTTATGAACGAAGTCGATACTTGGAAAAAAGAGAATATTTAATATAACACAAAAGGAGAGTCATTTATATGTCAAAAACAATTGCAATCAACGCCGGTAGTTCAAGTTTAAAATGGCAATTATTCGAAATGCCATCAGAAACAGTTATCGCTAAAGGAATCGTAGAAAGAATTGGGTTACCAGAATCAATCTTTACAATCAAATATGGCGAAGGTCAAAAATTTGAAGAAGTATTAGACATTAATGATCATGAATTTGCAGTAGAGATGTTACTAAAACAATTATTAGAATTGAACATTATCGCAAGCTTTAACGAAATTACTGGCGTAGGACATCGTGTCGTTGCTGGTGGAGAAATCTTTAAAGATTCAGCTTTAATTACAGATGAAGTATTAGGACAAATTGAAGACTTATCAGAATTAGCTCCGTTACACAATCCAGCAAATGCTACAGGAATCCGTGCCTTCAAAAAATTATTACCAGAAATTACAAGTGTTGCAGTATTTGATACTTCTTTCCATACAACAATGCCTAAGAAGAGCTATTTATACAGCATTCCAATGAAATATTATGAAGATTTTGCAGCCCGTAAATATGGTGCTCACGGAACTTCACATAAATTTGTTTCAGAACGTGCAGCAGAAATGTTAGGTCGTCCTCTTGAAGAGTTAAAATTAATCTCTTGTCACCTAGGAAACGGCGCTTCAATTACTGCTATTGACGGTGGGAAATCAGTTGACACATCAATGGGCTTCACACCACTTGCAGGTGTAACAATGGGAACTCGTTCTGGCGATATTGATCCTTCATTAATTGCCTACTTAATGGGTAAATTAAACATTACAGATATCAACGAATTCATCAACATTTTAAATAAAGAATCTGGTTTACTAGGCTTATCTGAAATTTCAAGCGATATGCGTGATCTTGAAGTAGCTCAATTAACAGATGACAATGCAAACATTGCATTACGTATCTTTGCAGATCGCATTAAAAAATACATTGGTTCATACATTGCAACAATGAATGGTGTTGACGCAATCATCTTTACAGCAGGAATCGGCGAAAACGATATCCATATGCGTAAAGAAATCATTGACGGTATTACTGTTTTTGGTTGTGAAATGGATGCAGAATTAAACAATGTTCGTAGTGATGAACGTGTTATTTCAACTGCTGACTCAAAAGTTAAAGTACTCTTGATTCCAACAGATGAAGAAGTAATGATCGCTCGTGATGTAGAACGTTTATCGAAATAAAGTATCTAAATAAAAAAATCATCTCATTTTTTGAGATGATTTTTTATTTGTTAAACGGACGATTAGTTTCAAGATACACTGTAATTTTTTATAGAGCTTGTTTTAATCTAAATAGACGAATAGATTCAAACCAAAAATTATAAAAAAAAGAAGCATAACGCTTCTTTTTTTTTAGTATTTCTCTTTTTTATCAGGTAATTTATTTTCTAAATCAGTACGGACAACTAAGACGTCGCACGTTGCTTGACGAATAACGTATTCTGAAACAGAACCGATAAAAATTCGTTCTACCGCATTAAGACCAGTAGCACCGACCATAATCAAATCAATGTCTTGTTCTTCTGGAATTTGTTTGGCAATAATTGCTTTTGGTGAACCATACTCAATCGTATAACGAACATCTTCAACATCATGATTTTTTGCATAACGTTGATACTCTTCCATGGTGTTTTTAGCTTGTTCGGTAGCTTGTTCTGCCATTGCTCCATCAAAGCTAGAAACGCTTTGGAAAGCTCTTGTATCAATAACGTGAACCAAAACCAATGCAGCCTCGTTACGATTTGCTACATAAACAGCCTTTTTAAAAGCTAATTCAGCTTCCTCAGATCCATCGACAGCAACTAAAATACGTTTGTATTGTTGTAACATGTTCATCCACTCCTCTTCAATTCATGATATAATAAGAATCAAATGCGTTCTTCTATCTTTATTTTACAACAAAAACTTGAAACTTGAAACTTAAAACCTTTGTAAAGTCTATTTTAGTTAAAAGAAAGGATTTTTTATCCATGCAAAAAGGGGATATTTTAATTAGTGAAGCTTTTTTAGAACCAAAGTTTATTCTTTTTAAAGCCTATTGTGAAGAACAACAAATTTTCTATTTAAAGGATATCAACCGTGAACTTATTGAACAATTTGCAGAAGTTAAAGGCATTGGTGGCGTGAAGATGGCGGCAATTATTGAACGTTTAGCAGGCCCCGTTGGAAATTTACAAATAGAATTACTAGATATTAGTCAACTAAAAAAGAAGTAAACTATCCATTTATGTAGACAGTTTACTTCTTTTTTTAATTAATTCTGCGATTAAGCCCTATTACGAAGAACACCATTAAAAAGCTTGTTATGGCAAGAAAGGTTAACCAAAGCCATTGTTGATGATAAAAAACTAAAAAACAGGCGAATAACCCAAAAATCAACATTAAGTAGCCATAAGATTTAAAAAATTTTTGATTAAACTGATGTTGTTCCTTTTGCTCATTAATAATTAAGACGCTTGCTTTTCCACTTAATAGGAAGAAAGCAATTGCAAATAAAATCAATGCAAAAATAACCATTAAAATTGTCATTAATCATGATTCCTTTCTAACAATCTATTTTCATCTATAGCATAGCATAAAATCAATCGAATTTGAATGAATGTTAGTTGTTCTTGATTTAAGTAATATTTGATAGTAAAATTAGGTTAACCTAAAAAGCTATGAATGGAGGAGATTAATTGGGGTTAAATGAAAATAAACAAGACAAAGATAAATTTGGGAAACGAATTGCAATCCCAAAAAATGCGTCTTCCTTTAGAAAGCTGCTTGCTTTTATGGGGCCAGGGGCGTTGATTGCAGTTGGCTATGTAGATCCAGGGAATTGGGCAACATCGATTGCTGGAGGCTCTTCTTTTGGGTATTTGCTATTATCTGTTATTCTATTATCAAACTTGATGGCGGTGTTGTTACAGTCGTTAAGTGCTAAATTGGGAATTGCGACAGAAAAAGATTTAGCCGAGCTATGTCGAGATGAATATGGAAAAAAAAGAGCGATTTTGTTATGGATTTTGGCACAGTTAGCTATTATTGCAACAGATTTAGCTGAAGTTATTGGAGCAGCAATCGCATTAAAGTTACTTTTTGGAATTCCGCTATTATACGGTGTATTGATTACATCCTTAGATATTTTATTGCTCTTATTTTTACAGCACAAAGGATTCAAATGGATTGAACGGATTGTCATTACTCTAATGACGACAATTTTTATCTGTTTTTCAATTGAATTATTTTTAAGTAAACCAGAATTTAGAGAAATTATGGTAGGCTTTTTACCCCATACAGAAGTAGTCACGAATCCTAAAGTTCTGTATTTAGCATTGGGAATTCTCGGGGCAACGGTCATGCCACATAATTTATATTTACATTCGTCAATTGTCCAAAGTAGAGCCTATGAACGGACACCAGCAGGAAAAAAAGAGGCGACTAAATTTGCTTTTCTTGACTCAACGATTAATTTGACGTTTGCTTTATTAATCAATGCAGCTATTTTAATCCTTGCAGCGGCAACCTTCTATAAAACTGGGCAATACAATGTGGTTGGGATTGAAGATACGTATCAACTTTTGAATGGGACATTAGGTTCGAGTATTGCGAGTACGATATTTGCAGTTGCGTTATTAGCAAGTGGACAAAATTCAACTTTAACAGGTACCATGGCTGGGCAAATTATCATGGAAGGCTTTTTAAACTTAAAGATTCCTGCTTGGTTAAGTCGTTTGGGAACGCGTTTATTTGCAATTGTTCCAGCTGTTATTGTAACGATTATTGCAGGACAAAGGGGAACGGATGAATTACTATTATTAAGTCAAGTAATTTTATCGATGCAGTTACCGTTTGCAATTTTTCCTTTAATTCAATTTACTAGTAATGAGCGTTTGATGGGGGATTTGAAAAACGGGAAAGTCGTCAATAGCCTAGCCTGGTTTATTGGTTTGTTGATTACAGGCTTAAACATATATTTACTAACAACATTCTTTTAAGAAAAAACAGGTAATGCTTGCCATTGCTTGTTTTTTTTTTTGCAAAAAAAGTCACCTTCTATTACTAGAAGATGACTCCAAAATATAAATTTTAAAAAAGAAATCCGGTGATGCCGTTTTCGCGTTCAGGTAGTGTTGATCCCGCATACATGCAGGTGGGCTCCGCTGTCAAATATCTAACTACCAAAGGTAAAGGCTTGTTATCCATTTGAATCAGTTTGGATCCCGAGGTCGTACTATTTGTTCGGTCAGCACATTTATTGAACAATTCGTACATCTCAGAATTCTTATCTTTATAGTAGCATATGCTTTTTTTATTTTCAAGTTTCAATGCTTAAAATCTGCCAATAATTCAAGTGAAAAAATTTTAAGAACTATCAGGATTTCTTTTTCATTTTATTGATGGTGTCATATTGTCTAGCTAAACTATCTTCATATTTGCCAGTGTGATTTGGTTCAAAATAAACGGCATTTTTCAGCTTATCTGGCAAGTATTGTTGATTCACCCAAGCGCCAGGAAAAGAGTGTGGGTATTTGTAATCGACGCCACGGCCTAATTCCTTTGCACCACTGTAGTGAGAATCTTTTAAATGATCTGGAACGTCCCCACTTTTACCAGCACGAATATCGCTTAGTGCTGCATCAATCGCTACGTAAGTCGAATTTGATTTAGGGGAAAGGCATAAATCAACAACTGCATTTGCTAAAGGAATTCTGGCTTCCGGAAAGCCAAGTTTTTCAGCTGCTTGCACGGCAGTTACAGTTCTGGCAGCAGCAGCAGGATTTGCTAAGCCAATGTCTTCATAGGCAATCACCATTAGTCTTCGGGCGATGATGGGCAAGTCACCGGCTTCAACTAAACGCCCCATATAGTGAAGAGCAGCATTTACATCACTGCCACGAACAGATTTTTGTAAAGCGGAAATGACATCATAATGAGCATCGCCATCTTTATCATGAGTCAGAGCTTTTCTTTGCAAGCATTCTTCAGCAATTTCAAGTGTAATTACAATAACACCATCTTGATTTGGTTTAGTTGAGCGAACGGCTAATTCTAAACCATTTAAAGAACTACGAACGTCGCCATTTGTTGCTCTAGCAAAATGAAGCATCGCTTCTAGGCTGATTTCAATAGTTAAACTGCCTAAACCTTTATCAGAATCTTTTATAGCTCGTTCTAATGCGGATTCAATCTCTTCAATTTGTAAAGGTTTTAATTCAAAGATTTGTGTTCTACTTCGAATCGCTGGGTTAATAGTAATATAAGGATTTTCAGTTGTTGCTCCAATCATAATTACGCGCCCATTTTCAAGGTGAGGCAATAAAAAATCTTGTTTAGGCTTATCTAAACGATGAACTTCATCTAGTAATAAAATAACAGTTCCGCTCATTTTTGCTTCTTCAACGACGATTTGTAAGTCTTTTTTTGAATCTGTGGCTGCATTTAACGTGCGAAATGCAAATTGAGTAGAACCCGCAATCGCACTGGCGATACTTGTTTTTCCAATGCCAGGAGGGCCGTATAAAATCATAGAGGAAAGCATTTTAGCTTCCACCATTCGTCTAATAATTTTGCCTTCTCCAACGAGATGCTGTTGTCCAACAATTTGGTCGATGTTTGTTGGCCGCATTCTAAAAGCTAAAGGTTGATTCATAGTAACCTCCTTATTAAAATAATCTTATTTCAATTATACCACTTTCTAACAAGACCTTCCACAAAATAAGAACGTATGTTTAGTTTGGTGTGAAAGTCTAAAAATATTCAAAGGAAAGCGGTTAAATCAATGTTTTTCCTTACGTTTATCAAAAACTATGATATAGTAATTGGTGTATGGAGGGATAGAAATGGATATTTACAAACAGTTATTGTACATTTTAAGTTTTTCATTTTTAGGAGAAGTGTTGTCAAAAGTTTTCACTTTACCGATTCCAGGAAGTGTGATAGGGATGTTGCTCTTATTTTTAGCACTACAATTTAAGCTGCTAAAAGTAAAAGATGTGGAGACGGTTGGAGGCTTTTTGCTTGGAAATTTAAGTATTTTATTTTTACCAGCAGGAGTTGGTATTATGGTTTATTTTCCAGTAATTAAAGACACATGGTGGTTATTATTGATTATTTCGTTACTCACAACAGCTTTTACAATTGGTTTTGTAGGCTTAATCGTTCAAGGTGTAAAACGTAAATTTGAAGATAACAGTGTTGACTTACCTAAAGATAGAAAGGATGACGCAAAAAGTGTATCAAGAACTTACAAGTAATCCGATGTTTGGCCTTATCCTGTCAATTGCGATGTATTTAGGAGCCTTGGCTATTTTTAAGAGGTTTCCATTTCCATTATTGAATCCGCTCGTGTTAGCGACTATTTTTATTATTTTATTTTTAAAAATTACTAAGATTCCTTATGAAAATTATTACAAGGGTGGCGAAATTTTAAATATTTTAATCACGCCAGCTACTGTGGCATTAGGTATTCCATTGTATAATACATTTCATTTATTAAAAAAACATGTTCGTTCAATTATGACGGGAATTTTACTTGGTACGATCACAAGTACTTTTTTTACAGGTATTCTTGCAGTATTATTTCACTTGAAAAAAGATATTATGGTATCAATCATGCCAAAATCAGTTACAACAGCAATAGCCTTAGGGATTTCTGAGAAAATGCACGGGATCGCAACGGTTACTCTCGTTATTGTAATTATTACAGGGATCATTGGTTCAATCATTGGACCTTCAATTTTGAAAGCTTTAAAAGTTACTGATCCAGTGGCCCAAGGAGTTGCCTTAGGCAGTGCTGCTCACGCAATAGGAACATCAAGAGCGTTAGAATTAGGGCCAATTGAAGGGGCCATGTCAGGATTAGCAATCGGAGTGACAGGAGTAGTAACAGTTTTCGTTGCGCCTTTAATGACACAACTTGTATTAGCCCTATTTTAAGCTAATTTAAAACAAGATTTTAAGTTCATTTGACTTGAAATTTTGTTTTTTTTTAACTTTAAAAGGAGTTTTATTTATCTTACCTTCATTTCTATTTGAGAATATCTAAAGAATTGATTAAAATAAGGTGCAATTTGGTCCGTTTTTTGAGATAATAAGTAGTGACTTTAATGAAAAGTGAATAGCATCTTGTAAATAGAACCATTAAAAGAAATAAGTAGTAAATGTATGATGCAGAAAGGAGTTCATCAATGACCGATTCATCGAAAAGACCCAACATCAAATTGTCTTTTAATCCAGTTCCACTTGAAGAAACGAAAGAAATCACCAATCAAATGGTGGATCATGTAAAAGAGACATTAAATGAATTGATTACCGACTCCGTGTCAAAAGTGAATTCAGAAAACCTGAAACGTTTTGAAGAAAAAGAAGCAGCTCTTGAAAGAGAATATCAAGAAGCATTAAATGAATTAGTGACTGAATATGAAGAAAAGAAACGTACTCTAGAAAAGCAAATTGCCATTAAAGAGCAAGCTATATTAAGAGATGCTAAATTACAAGCAGAATCGATTTTACAAAAGGCCTTTGATGAATCTAATGAAATGTATGGTTTTGTTCAAAATGAAATTACTGAACTAAAGGACCAATTAATTGTTTATCAAAAAGAAATGGAACAAGAAAAAATTCGTCAAGACAGTGAATTAGCAAACCGATTAGACGAATTAAATAAAATATATGAAGCAAAACACCGCCAATTAGAAGAGGAACTTGTTGAAAGAGAACAAGCGCTATTAAAAGACGCCAAAATCGAAGCGGAAAAAACAAAAAATGAAGCTAAAAAAGAGTCAACGGAATTATTAGATGAAACAAAAGTCGAAGTACAAGATTTAAAAGAACTTGCAACTTCTGAGATTATATCTGATAAAGCAGCTCATCAAGCCAAAGTCTCAGATGATTTTTTACGTCTGAATAAAGAGAAAGAGTGGTTCTCATTGTATCAAGAGCAAGTAGAAGAGCGTTATGCTGATAAAGAACAAAAACTCTATCAAAAAACTCAAGCAGAATTAGATCAATTAGAATTAAAAGTTCATGAATTGCAAAACCAAACAGATTTTTATCAGGATATCGATGAACAACGCAAAGAAAAATCATTTTCAACAGGTTTATACATCTGTTTGATTGCGGCAGTCAATGTGATTTTATTGAGTGTCTTTCGTCAAGCCACAGTTATTTTACCAATTTTAACAGCTATTTTAGGATGTTACTTGATCTACACCACATTAACAGATGGTCGTTTTGAAAAGAAAACAAAAAAAGTAGCGAAGAAAAATGAATGGTTGATTGAAAAAAATGATCAATTCAAAAAACAAATTCAAGATTTAGAAACTCAAATAGCGGATCTAACAGCTGAAAACAGCTCATTAGCTGAAAACATTCAAACACATGCTGAATTAATCAAAACAGTTCAATCATTAGAAAATCAATTAGAAGAAGAACAAATTGATCGTAAATTGATTGAGTCTGAAAATATGAATTTGCGTCAACGATTGATGGAAAATAAATAGGGAATTCTTTAAGACCTCTTAACTTTAGATTAAGGGGTTTTTTATTATTTCTATAGTTAGATGATAATAAGTGACAACTTTTCAACAATTTAATTAAATCCTGTAATTATTAGAAAGATACAAGTTCAATACTTTTGAAATTAGAAACGAGTAAGTTATAATAAGTAAGTGATAAATTTATTAAAAGGAGTCTAGGGATATGACGGAACAATCTTCCTATGAAAAAGTAAAAGAATTTCATGACGTATTTCATCCTGCTAAAAATATAGAGCCAACGGCTTTTACGCCAGAAGAAGCACTACATAGAGCCTCATTTACGACAGAAGAAATGATTGAGTTTTTATATGCGAGTGTAGGCGGAAACGAAGCAGACTTCGATCAATTAATAAATCAGTGGAAAGGTGAGATTGAAAAAACACTCACAAAAATTAAAACGGAGCAAAAACCAGTTGAAGATATCTTAATTGGACAAGTAGATGCCCTAACGGATGCAACTTATTTTAATTATGGTTCATTTGTATTAATGGGCGTGAATCCAACACCTATTTTTAATATTGTTCATAAAGCCAATATGGGAAAACTATTTCCAGATGGCCGGCCACGGTATCGACCTGACAACGGAAAAGTAATGAAACCTGATAATTGGGAACAAGATTTTGCACCAGAACCAAAAATTAAAGCTGAAATTATCAATCAAAAAAATAATAAGTAGAGGTTTAAACGAATGACTCAACTATCAGAACTATTAAAAAAAGCAGCACTTGGACCAGCCTTCAATGAAGGGAAGTTTGGGATTGAAAAAGAAGGACTACGAGTAACAGAGTCTGGTAAATTAGCCTTGACTCCTCATCCAACAGTGTTTGGTAATCGTAGCTACAATCCTTATATTCAAACCGATTTTAGTGAGTCACAATTAGAATTGGTAACCGCACCAACTGAATCGACTCAGACAATGAATCGTTGGCTAATGGCGATTCATGATGTCGTTGAACGCTCATTACCACTAAACGAATATATTTGGCCAATGAGTATGCCCATCGGATTGCCAGCAGAAAGTGATATTCAAGTAGCTCAATTTGACGATCCTACAGCAGTGGCTTATCGTGAACATTTAGCTGAAAAATATGGAAAGAAAAAGCAAATGGTTTGTGGCATTCATTATAACTATGAAATCAATGAAAAATTATTGATAGCTTTATTTAAACAACAAACCGCAATTACTTCTTTAATTGAATTTAAGTCGCATGTCTACATGAAATTAGCAAAAAACTTTCTTCGTTACAGGTGGTTATTGACGTATTTATTAGGTGCCTCCCCAGTTGCAACCGATGATTTTTATACCGATAAAGAACAGCCATTGAATACCTATGTTCGAAGTATTCGTAGCAGCCATTATGGTTATGTGAATTCAGAAGATGTCAAAGTGTCTTTTGAATCATTAGAAACGTATATTTCCGATATTCAGCAGCTTGTAGCAACAGGTGTGCTAAGTGAAGAAAAAGAATTCTATTCTCCAGTTCGAATTCGCGGGACAAAAGAAGTTAAGGAATTGGCTTCAAAAGGGATTCAATATTTAGAATTTCGGATATTTGATTTAAATCCGTATGCAGCGTTTGGAATGACAGAAAAGGATATGGAATTTATTCATCTCTTTTTAATGACGTTGATTTGGCTAGATGAGACGGCGACTGTTTCAGATATTGAAAAAGGTAAAAAATACAATGAAGCAACTGCCTTAGCTCATCCTTATGAAATTTCAGCCTACCAAGCAGAAGGCCTAGCGTTAGTTGAGAAGATGCAAGAAATGATTGCGACACTTTCACTATCAACCGAACAAGCAGCATTAGTTGAAGAAGCTAAAAGACAATTGCTTGAACCTAAAGAAACCATTGCTGGACGTTTAGTAACGGATATTGAAAAACAAGGCTCTTATCAACTGGTAGGGTTAGCGTTGGCAAAACAATATAAAGCAGAAGCCTTAGAAAAAAGCTACAACTTGAGAGGTTTTGAAGGAATGGAATTGTCTACTCAATTATTGATGTTTGATAGTATTCAAAAAGGAATTGAAGTGGAGATTTTAGATGAAAGCGAACAGTTTTTAAAGCTGACTCATGAAGATCATGTAGAGTATGTTAAAAATGCCAATATGACTTCTAAAGACCAATACATTGCCCCTTTAATTATGGAGAATAAAGTAGTCACAAAGAAAGTTCTTGAATCAGCAGGTTTCCATGTACCCGCGGGAGCAGAATATGAAACTCCTGAAGAAGCAAAATCCGATTATTGGAATCATCAAGACAAGGGAATTGTAATTAAGCCAAAATCAACCAATTATGGACTAGGAATTTCAATTTTTAAAGATGGAGCATCAAAAGAAGATTATGAATTAGCAGTAGACATTGCCTTCAAAGAAGACCGTGCCATTTTAGTGGAAGAATTTATTGACGGAACTGAATATCGCTTCTTTGTTTTAGGAAACGAAACCCGCGCAATTATGTTGAGAATGCCTGCTAACGTGGTTGGCGACGGAGAACGAACGATTCAAGAGCTAGTAGCAATTAAAAATCAAGATCCATTAAGAGGAACGCATCACCGCTCACCATTAGAGCTGATTCAACTTGGTGAAATTGAGCAGTTGATGTTGAAAGAACAAGGATTTACAATAGATTCGATACCAGCAATGGGTACAATTGTTTATCTAAGGGAAAATTCCAACATCAGTACCGGTGGCGATTCCTTTGATTTAACAGATGAAATGGATGAAAGTTATAAAAAAGCAGCTGTTGAAATGACAAAAGCGCTTGGGGCGACAATAAGTGGTGTGGATTTAATCATTCCAGATCGAAGTCAGCCAAGCACACCGGGAAATCCAGGATATGCTGTGATTGAAGCGAACTTTAACCCCGCAATGCACATGCATACGTATCCTTATCAAGGAAAAGGACGTAGATTGACAAGAGACGTATTAGATTTACTTTTCCCAGAGCTAGAAATTAGAAAGAAAAAGGACACAGAGGCCTATCTATAAAAGAATTAAAAGGAACAAATAGTGTTCACTATTTGTTTCTTTTTGTAGAAAATAACCAGTCTTAATTGTTGATTGAAGAAATCCATGATAGAATTTAAAAGAAAATAGAAGCTTTAGCCAAAGTAGATTGGAGTAACCCGATGGAAAAAATATATTTAGATCACGCTGCAACAAGTCCAGTCCATCCAGAAGTTTTAGAAGTAACATTTCATGTAATGAAAGAACATTACGGAAATGCTTCTAGTATTCATGGATTTGGTCGAGAAGCAAGAAAATTATTAGATGAGGCAAGAAGTGTCTTTGCTAAAAGTATTGGAGCTAAGCCTATTGAAATCGTCATGACAAGTGGCGGGACTGAAAGTGATAATACTGCAATTATCGAGACGGCTTTATCAAGAGCCCATTTCGGGAAGCATTTAATTACAACCGCTGTGGAGCATCATGCTGTTTTAGAGCCGATGGAGTATTTAGAATCAATGGGGTTTGAAGTGACTTATTTACCAGTTGATGAAACAGGCTTGGTTCACTTAGAGGACTTAATTGCTGCTGTTCGTCCAGATACTAGTTTGGTATCGGTTATGTATGGCAATAATGAAGTAGGCACCATTATGAACATTCAAGAAATCGGAGCATTTCTAGCAGAAACAGAAACTTATTTTCATACCGATGCAGTTCAAGCATATGGCTTAGAAGATATTGATGTAAAGCAAGATGCAATTGATTTACTATCGGTTTCTGCCCATAAAATAAATGGACCAAAAGGAATTGGCTTTCTCTATATTAATGAAGAGATTCATTTGCCAAGCTTTATGCGAGGTGGCGAGCAAGAAACAAAACGGCGTGCAGGCACAGAGAATATCCCTGCAATCGTTGGTTTTCAAAGAGCCGTTGAAATTACAGAACAAGAACGGAGTAAGCGTCGTGAAACCTATGATGGTTTTAGAAATCAATTAATTGAAGGATTAAAGCAAGCTGAAATTGATTTTGAAATTAATGGCAACGAAACGCATTATTTAAAACATATTCTAAATATATGGATTAAAGGCGTTTCATCTGAACAATTATTAATGAATTTAGACTTATTAGGAATTGGCATTTCAGCAGGATCAGCTTGTACCGCTGGAAATATGGAGCCTAGTCATGTACTAAGTGCTATGTTTGGCAAAAATAGTCCACGAGTAAAAGAATCTGTTCGTGTCAGTTTTGGTTTAGGTACAACAACTGAAATGATTGACGAAGCAGTAAAACAATTAAGTGTTGTAGTAAAACGATTAAAACATTCATAAAGATAGTAAGAGCAATCTTAGTATCTTTTTTTTAACGAGCGGCACACAAAGCAAGCACCATCATACCGATAAAAAATAACGTTCCAATGACTCCTTGGTATTGAAATAAATTTTCCCATTTCATATTGTTGTCCTCCTTTATAGCGAATTAGTTTAGCTAATTTCATCATAGAGGATAACAAATTAAATAAATACGAACGAAACTGTAAGGTTACGAACAACCTTGTCATTTTATAAATAGCCAACTTAATTTTTAATAAGACTGGAAGAACTACTGGAATATATGGTATAGTATTTAGGAGAAGAGGCGTTAAAGAAGGCTTTAAAGCGCTTAAAGAGTTAGAATAATTCGATGAGGTGAAATAAAATGGCATTTGAAACAGTTGCAAGTTTAGCAGGCTCACCAGATAGCTATCAAATGAGTCCAACCGTAAAAAAATACACAGTTCGAGACAATGGATTTGAAGAAACAAGTTCAGGGAATTTTCAATTTATTCGTCCATTAGATGCATCACCAGAAAACAAACAAGGAATCAAGTTGAAAATTGTAATCTCTAGAGATTTAACGCAATTAAAAATTTCAACAACTACAAGCAATGGACTTAGAGCAGTTAATCTTTTTAAAGGCGATGCGTTTAAAATGAGTATTGACAAGTATAACTTTATTATGGCTGGTTTAGTTGAGCGAGGCGTATTAGAAAAAGCGGAATAAATAATAAGAAAAAGAGAGTCGTTAGCAAACGATTCTCTTTTTTTGTCTAAAAATCATAAAAAAGTCATCAATTGCTACGGTTTAATTCACGAATTCAAGCTATGATAAATAGGAATAAAATCGAAACGGGGTTAAGCTGTGTTAAGGTTATTAGTAATAGAAGATGACCAACGATTATCAGATAATGTCGTTGAAGTCACAAAAGAATTTTTACAAAGCACGCAAGCATTTGATGGCGCAGAGGGGCTTTATTATGGGGAACAAAATATTTATGATGTCATCGTATTGGACCTTATGATGCCAGAAATGAATGGTTATCAAGTGTTGCAGCAATTACGAAAACGACATATTGAAACACCGGTTTTAATGTTAACTGCAAAAGATGGAATTGATGATAAAATAAAGGGTTTTCAAGTAGGAGCAGATGACTATCTAGTAAAACCTTTTCACAGGGAAGAACTGTTAATGCGCCTAAAAGCTCTCTTAAAAAGAACTCATAGTGGTTTTCAAGAAAATCAAATTTCTCATCAAAATTTAGTTTTAAATATTCAACAAAAAACAGCTAAAGTGGGGAAAGAAAATGTTCCGCTTAATGGAAAGGAATATGATTTACTTGAGTATTTTATTCAGAATCCAGAAATGATTATTACAAAAGAACAAATTTTTGACCGAATTTGGGGATTTGATTCAGAAACATCCATTACGGTTGTTGAAGTCTATATGAGTAACTTACGTAAAAAATTGAAAAATTATCACGATCAAATTAGGATAAAAACCTTACGTAACGTTGGCTATATGTTGACGAAAGGAGAGAAAAATTGAAGAACACAATTCAGCAAAGACAACAAATTCGTTTTTTTATTTATAATGTCGTGACCTTTGCCATTATTTTTTTAATTTTTGGTTTAATCATTTACCAACAAGTTCAAAATTCGCTCTATTCATCTGTTAATAGTGAATTATTAAAACAAAAAGAACGATTAGATAATGTGCCTCCTGTCAGTAAAGAGGGCATAGAAAATCAACCTGATTTACCGAAAAATATGGAACAAAAACGACAAGGATCGGGTCCAGGTGTTCTACCAGTAGAATGGGATAAAAATGGAAAAATCTTAAATCAAGATGCGATTGGTGAACTAAATTATGCGCTATTTAACCAATTAACCTTAGATACAACAAAATTAGGAACCGTAAAAAGCGTATCAGTAGGAGAATCTTCCTATCGATACATTGTTTTTAAAGCAAAAAATAGTATAAATCAGGATGCAGCGTACATTCAATTTATCATAAGTGTCAAAGCAGAAGAGCAACTGGCTGCTAGTTTTGGTGAAATATTGATTGTGTGCTCCATTGTTTTTTGGATTTTCTCAATTCTAGCCAGTTATGTTTTAGCCAGAAAATCAATGCGCCCTATCTTACTTTCATGGCAAAAACAAACTGAATTTGTAGAAAATGCCTCCCATGAATTGCGGACACCATTAACAATTATCCAAAATAAATTAGAAGGCTTACTTACAAAACCAAATGAGCGGATTGTAGACGAAATCGAACCAATTGCTCTCTCTCTTTCCGAAATTCGCCATTTAAGTAAACTCACGAGTGATCTATTATGGCTGTCACGAGCAGATTCCAATCAAACACTATTAACAAAAGAACCTGTCCTCTTAAATGATTTCTTAGCAGAATGTTTAGCACCATACCAAGAAATTGCTGCTAGTCAAGGAAAGTATTTTTGGACAAAATTAGCTTCGCCAGTGATTGCCGAAATCGACAAAACAAGAATCCAACAAGTTTTAGTGATTTTATTAGATAATGCGTTAAAATACACAAAAGAAAAAGAAACAATCGGCTTAGGTAGCTTTGTTGAAGGGAATTACTGGGAACTTATGATTAGCGATACAGGGTCAGGAATTGCTAAGGAAAATCAAGAACGGGTTTTTGAGCGTTTCTTTAGAGAAGAAAAATCCCGAAATCGAGGAACTGGTGGGACAGGATTAGGACTTCCTATTGCTAAATGGATAGTAGAGTTGCATCAAGGGAAAATTGAGCTGGTAGAGAACACATCGAAGGGTTGCTTGTTTAAAGTACGAATTCCCTTAACGTGAAATTGACTACTTGTAGGTTTATAAAAGGTAATAACCTGTTCTTTTTTTAGAAGTAAGAGGGACGTGTATTGGGATATCTAAGTAATTTTCTAAAAGCAATCTTGAACTCAATCCCATCCTCTTGATTTATCCCTTAAAATGGTTATAATTAGTAAGACTGGGAAAAATACGACCTTCAAATCGTAAAGATTTTCAGAATCTATTTGAAATGATGGTGAAAAGCATGACAGACAACAGCAAAACACGTGTCGTAGTTGGCATGAGTGGCGGAGTTGACTCATCTGTTACAGCATTGCTTTTAAAAGAGCAAGGTTATGACGTGGTGGGGATTTTTATGAAGAACTGGGATGACACAAATGAAGCTGGCGTATGTACAGCAACAGAGGATTACAACGATGTAATTCAAGTGGCAAACCAAATTGGAATTCCTTATTATTCAGTGAATTTCGAAAAACAATATTGGGACAGAGTTTTCCAATACTTCTTAGATGAATACAAGCTAGGAAGAACGCCAAATCCAGACGTAATGTGTAACAAGGAAATTAAATTTAAAGCCTTCCTTGATTATGCGATGAGTTTAGGCGCTGATTATGTAGCAACTGGGCACTATGCGCAAGTAACAAGAGACGAGGACGGCGTAACGCATATGTTACGTGGAATCGATACAAATAAAGATCAAACCTATTTCTTAAATCAATTGTCACAAGAACAATTAGCTAAAACAATGTTTCCTTTAGGCGGCATGGAAAAATCAGAAGTTCGCAAAATTGCTGAAGAAGCGGGCTTAGCAACTGCTAAAAAGAAAGATTCGACAGGTGTTTGTTTTATTGGCGAACGTGATTTTAAACAATTTTTAATGAATTATTTACCAGCAAAACCGGGAAACATGGTGACAATTGATGGTGAAGTCAAAGGACAACACGATGGCTTAATGTATTATACTATTGGGCAACGCCAAGGTTTAGGCATTGGTGGTGGCGGTGAATCAAGTGAACCGTGGTTTGTTGTTGGAAAAGATTTAAAAACCAATACGCTTTATGTGGGACAAGGTTTCCATCATGAACATTTATATGCTACTCACTTAGATGCAACAGATATTCATTTTACAACCTATAAAGAAATGCCAAGAACCTTTAAATGTACGGCTAAATTTCGTTATCGCCAAACAGATACAGGTGTGACGGTTCATTTAAACGAAGATGGTACAACTGCTCGTGTTGAATTTGATGAGCCTGTTAGAGCGATTACGCCAGGGCAAGCTGTTGTTTTCTATGACGGTATGGAATGCTTAGGCGGCGGAACTATTGACGTTGCTTACAATGACGCTAAAATCTTACAATATGTCTAATTAAATAAAAAAACAGTAACTGATTTCCAGTTGCTGTTTTTTTATTATCAGTCTTTCCTTGATATTTCGACAAACTTCAAGGATAATATGGGAAACATTAAAATGAAACTAGGTGAAAAAAATGACAAAACTTTATTTTGTCCGTCATGGTAAAACGGAATGGAATCTTTCACGAAAATTACAAGGTGGACAGGCTGATTCTCCGTTGTTAGAAGATAGTTTAATTGAAGCTCAATTACTTGGAGAGCAATTAAAAGAGGTTGCATTTGGACAAGTATTTGTCAGCACCCAGCTACGAGCTGTAAAAACCTGTGAAATGCTGTTATCAGAATTTGTTGAAGCACCTGGCGTTACGTATGTAGATGGTTTAAAAGAGTTTGGTTTGGGAACATTAGAAGGGCAAACGATTGAAGAGGCAATTGATGCATTTCCTGAACAAATGCATCATCTTCGCAATAATGCTCATGAATACAATCCAATTGAATTTCAAGGTGAAACCTATCAAGCTTTAATTGACAGAAGTCTAGCAGTTGTTCATGAAGCCATGGAAAACTATCCCGAACAAAATCTACTATTTATTAGTCACGGCGTTACCTTAGTTGCAGTGATTCAAACGTTATTAGGCAAACCCTTATCTGATATTCGAGAAGCAGGAGGGTTAGACAACACTAGTTTGTCTGTGATAGAAGTAACACCATTAGAAATGAAGCTGATTTTATGGAATGATAAGAGTCATTTAACTTCATAAAAAAGCTCTCAGAAAAGCTAGCATCCATGCTGTGTTTATTGTAAAATTAATAGAGTTACTAACTTAAACGAGGTGTTAAGATGGATCGCAATCAAAAAGCTTTTCAACTATGGGAGCAAGGACAACCGACAGAAGCAATTGAATTGTTATTTAAAGAAATTGATACTCACCCAGAAAATATGGATAGCTACTATAATTTAGCAACCATGCTGATGCTTGCTCAAAAATATGAAGATGCGAAAGCCGTGTTAACATTAGCAAATGAAAAAAAGGCCAATCAAAGCAATATACTTTATGCATTTGGCAATTTATATTATCAAACGGCAGATTATTCACAAAGTATCTACTATTTTTCACAAGTATTTAAGCAGTCCGAAACAGTCAAAAAAGATGCTGCCATTATGTTAGGTCAAAGCTATTTAGCACTAGAACAACCTAAAAAAGCACTGGTTTATCTATTGACAGCTTTTCAACTAGATGAAACGGATAGTGAACTTGCGTTGCTTTTAGGCAATGCCTTTTTACAAACTGAGGCTTTTAAAGAAGCCTATACTTATTATGATCTCACGTCAAAATTAAATCAAGAAAACAACGAAGCGTGGTTTAAAAAAGGGTTGATGGGAATGGTATTAGGTAATGAAAAAGAAACAATAGAAGCTGATTTCCAAAAATCTCAAGAACTTAACCCAGGATACTATCAACAAAATTTGACTAAACTAGAAGAAATAGAAGCTTTTTTACAAGCAAATCGTCAAGAGTAGCGTTGAAAATTAATTCAGAAAGGATGGCTATAGAAAATGGAAATGCAAGAAAAATTAAACCTGTTTGCAGGAGATGACCCTTTTGTTGTTGGGCAAGTTGCGGCTATTTTCTATCAAAATCCAACCAATTTTTACAAAGTAGTCTTGGTTCGAGTCGTAGAGACAAATTCAACATTTAAAGAAAAAGAAATTGTGGTAACAGGGAGCTTTGGTCAAATTCAAGAAGAGGAAGTTTATCGTTTTTATGGAAAATTGACAGACCATCCAAAATTTGGACTTCAATTTAACGCAGAACGCTACCAACAAGAGCGGCCCACCTCTGCTGCAGGAGTCGTTTCCTATCTTTCTAGCGATAAATTCCCAGGTATTGGGAAAAAGACAGCTGAAAGTATTGTTGATGCGTTAGGAGAATATGCAATTGATGAAATTTTACAAAATCCAGCAATCTTAAAAGGAATTCCTAGCTTAAACGATAAAAAAATTGCGATGATTTCTGAAACCTTACAAGCAGGGGACGGTATGGAGCAAATTATCATTGGATTAAATGGGTTTGGTTTTGGGAGTCAGTTAGCATTTAGTATCTACCAAACCTACCAAGAAGAAACCTTATCGATTATTCAAGAAAATCCGTATCAACTTGTTGAAGATATTGAAAATATTGGGTTTAAAAAAGCAGATAGTATTGCAGAACAGCTTGGTTTTGCAGCCGATTCACCAGCGCGTTTGCGAGCAGCTATTTTATACACATTAAACGAGATTTGTCTTAGTCAAGGAGATACGTATACTTTAGCAGAACCTTTACTAGCAGAAACTATTCGTATTTTAGAAGACAGTCGTCCCTTTATGATCGAACCAGATTTTGTTGCAAATGAATTGATCGGCTTATTAGAAGAACATCGTTTGATTGAAAATGATGAAAAATTGTATATCAATACGCTGTATCATGCAGAATGGGGCGTTGCCAATTCAGTAAAGCGTTTATTAGAGCGCCAAAAGAAAATTCATTATAAAGGGCACGATATTCCAAAAGAAATTCGTCGCTTAGAAAAACGCTTGAATATCTCTTATGGAGATTCTCAAGTCAAAGCAATTGAAGAAGCGCTGACCTCGCCTTTGTTTCTTTTAACAGGTGGACCAGGGACAGGAAAGACCACTGTTTTAAACGGAATCGTCGAATTGTTTGCAGAATTAAATGGACTTTCATTGGATATTAATGATTATCACAATGCTATTTTCCCCATTTTACTAGCAGCACCAACAGGACGAGCAGCTAAACGAATGAACGAATCTACAGGGCTACCAAGTAGTACGATTCATCGTTTGCTAGGCTTAAATGGGCGAGATAAAAACACAGATGCTTTATCTGAGCGTGAGCTAGAAGGTGGCTTACTAATCGTTGATGAAATGTCAATGGTGGACACATGGCTTGCCAATAGCCTGCTAAAGGCAGTTCCAAGTAACATGCAAGTAATATTAGTTGGCGATAAAGATCAATTGCCTTCAGTTGGACCGGGTCAAGTGTTACATGACTTATTAAAATCACAGATGATTCCCAGTATGGAATTAAATGAAATTTACCGTCAGGAAGACGGCTCTTCGATTATTCAACTAGCTCATGAAATCAAAGATGGAAAATTACCTGCCGACTTTACTAGCAACAAAAAAGACCGCTCCTTTTTCAGGTGTGAATCCCCACAAATTGAGCACGTCATTAAGCAGGTCGTTGAAAAAGCGAAAGCAAAAGGCTTTACTTCACAAGACATTCAAGTGTTGGCTCCCATGTATCGAGGTCCAGCGGGAATTGACGCACTAAATAAAATGATGCAAGAAATTTTTAATCCAAATGATACAGGCAAACGAAAAGAAGTAAAATTCAATGACAAAGTCTATCGAATTGGCGATAAGATTTTACATTTGGTAAACAATCCTGAGTCCAATGTTTTTAATGGCGATATGGGAGAAGTTGTAGGTATTCAATTAGCCAAAGAAACCGAAGATAAAGTCGATGAAATGATTATTCAATTTGATACAAATGAAGTGACTTATAAGCGAAATGAATGGAATAAAATAACGTTAGCCTATTGTTGTTCCATTCATAAATCACAAGGTAGCGAATTTAAAATGGTGATTTTACCCATGGTACGTAATTACCATCGAATGCTACGTCGCGATTTACTTTATACAGCGATTACGAGAAGTCGCGATTTGCTGATTTTATGTGGCGAACCACAGGCATTTGAGACTTGTGTGGAAAAATCATCAGATGATCGCTTAACAACTTTAAAAGAGCGTATTGTTGAAACGGATGAGGTAGAAGTTCATTTTGAACCATTAACACCAAAAAAAGTTGATTCTTTAGAAGTCGAAGAAAAACAACCTGCTGAACCGATTAAAGAAGAACAGCAACCGAAAACAGAAGAATTAAGTTTATTTGAAGCTGAGGAAACAACGACAGATCCATCAAATGAACCTATTTCCTATCATCTAACTTTAAAATTAGTCACATCCAACCAAATAAATCCTATGATTGGCATGGAAAACTGCTCCCCTTATGATTTTAATTAAAAAAGCCTTAATTGCCCTATTTTATGAAACAGGGCAATCAAGGCTTTTAAATTTAGTTAGCAAACCAAAAATAACGAGTAGCAGGATTGAAATCAAGGTCAAAAAGCTGTTTTCCCAATTCTTCTCCATCGGCTTGTCCATCGACAGCATGGAGCGTTTCTAAATGGATTTTTTTTCCACTAAAATGGTGCACAGATTTAAACCGAGTATGACGTCCACCAAGCAGCATCATGACGAACAAACTAATTATTTTTAGAAGAGGTAATTTAGAAACTACAATGACGTCAATTAATCCATCAGTTGGAACAGCCATAGGCGCAATATTGACCCCGCCACCAAAATAAGAATGATTCGTAGTCGTAACTAGAAAAGCATCTTTAAACGCTGTTGTTTTGCCGTCAACAGTTAATTGGATAGGAAAGCTCCGCTGGTTAAAGTAAGCTTTTACAAGAGAAGCTACATAAGCCAAAGAACCTAAATTATATTTATTTAAAGTCGCTTTTGCACTAGAGTTGTTCGTTAATTTTACGACTAAGGCATCAAAACCAACGCCTACGTTATTAACAAAATAGCCAACTGGTTGCTCTTTTTCTTGAAATTCAATAATGTCAAAGGCTGAGGCTGATTTAGCCTTTAAAATTTGGTTTAATGCAACTAATGGTTTTCTTGAAATGCCAACTCCACGAGCGAAATCATTGCCAGAGCCAGCTGGTATGTAACCTAAAGGCGTTTTTTTGTATTCTTCCCCAAGACCACGAACAGCTTCATGAAGGGTGCCATCTCCTCCAATAATTAAAATTAAAGCATCCTTTTGTTGAGTAGTATGAATATCCTTAGCCAGCTGATTCACAAGCGAAATGGTGTGTCCTGCGTATTCACTAATAAAAAGCTGATAGTTTTTCTTTTTTTCAAGAAGAGCCTTTTCGATGATTTTCCAAACGTTAGCACCGTTGCCACTTCCAGATTGAAGATTAATGACAACATAATAGGTTGATTTTTCCAAAATAGACTGAACTCCCTTTTTACAGTAATGATTTATTATATCGTAAAAATTCAGATAGTAAAAGAGCTAGGCTTCAATTAAAGGGATATTGTTATCAAATACGGTACTTATTTGCTATGATTTAAGTAGCTAACAGAGAAACTAGGGGAGGTAAAAGAATGTTATACAGCCGTAATGATAAGGAAAATAGTAAAGAATTACTAGCACCTATTTTTGGAACGCGGGAAGAAGATCGGGAAATTCCTAAATATGTATTAGGCAAATCACCTATTGAGCCAAGAATTGCGTACCGTCTTGTGAAAGATGAATTATTAGATGAAGGCAATGCTAGGCAGAATTTAGCCACTTTTTGTCAAACCTATATGGAAGACGAGGCGACTAAATTAATGTCTGAAACATTAGAAAAAAATGCAATTGATAAATCTGAGTACCCAAGAACTGCAGAATTAGAAAATCGGTGTGTCAATATGATAGCAGACCTCTGGAATGCACCAAAAGATCAAAAGTATATTGGTACCTCAACGGTCGGTTCGTCTGAAGCGTGTATGTTAGGTGGAATGGCGATGAAGTTTAGCTGGCGCAAACGTGCTGAAAAATTAGGATTAGATCTAAACAAGCAAAAGCCCAACTTGATTATTTCATCTGGTTATCAAGTTTGTTGGGAAAAATTTTGTGTTTATTGGGACATTGAAATGAGGGTAGTTCCAATGGATTTAGAGCATATGAGTATTGATGTAGAGCAGGTAATGGACAAAATTGATACCTATACGATAGGAGTAGTTGGAATATTAGGAATCACTTATACTGGCAAGTTTGATGATATTAAATCCTTAGACGATAAACTAGAAGTGTATAACCAAAAAACCGAATTTAAAGTTTTTATTCATGTTGATGCTGCATCTGGAGGACTATTCACTCCTTTTATTGATCCAATGCTAGAATGGGATTTTCGATTAAAAAATGTGATTTCCATCAACACATCTGGTCATAAGTATGGGTTAGTGTATCCAGGAATTGGTTGGATTGTTTGGAAAGATGAGGCATATTTACCAAAAGAATTAATTTTTGAAGTGAGTTATTTAGGCGGCTCGATGCCAACGATGGCTATTAATTTTTCAAGAAGCGCTAGTCCAATTATTGGTCAATACTATAATTTTTTACGTTTTGGTTTTGAAGGATACCGAGAAATTCATCAAAGAACAAAGGATGTTGCCCTTTATTTAGCCAATGAAGTCGAGAAAACGGGTCTTTTTGATATTTACAATGATGGAAGTAATTTGCCAATCGTTTGCTATACGTTAAAAAAAGATCAAGTAAAATGGACACTCTATGACTTAGCAGATCGTTTGCAAATGAAAGGTTGGCAAGTTCCAGCGTACCCATTGCCTGAAAAGTTAAGTCATATTGTGATTCAACGATATGTTTGTCGAGGTGATTTTGGATTGAATAGTGCAGAAGCCTTTATGGAAGACTTTAAGATGTCATTACAAGAATTAGCTGAAGCAAGCATTTTATTTCATGATTCATCTGATAAAAGTGTTCATGGTTTTACACATTAAGCTAATTTTGTGTGTTGTTAAATTATTTCAACTAAAAAGGATTGAATCTAGTTGATTCAATCCTTTTTATGTTATAAAGCGTTATATTTGTCAATGTTTTTTAGTATTTTTTTAGCTTCATGAATGGCTTTTTCTTGTTCAACATAACTTTTTACTCGTGTATTAGAATCATCCAGCTTTTCAAGTGTACGATCTAAATGGTCAAAGTTTTTTTCGATATCTGCCAATGCGACTTGGGATTTTTCAATGGAAGCAATATCTCTTTTTTCTTCTTTTTCAAGTTCTTTATCATTAAATTTATCAATTTTTTTAGCTTCTTTTACTATTTTTTTGATTTCGTGGATCGCTTTTTCTTGTTCAATAAAAACGGTAACTTTGTTTTCAGTACTGTCTAGCTTCGATAACGTTTTCTCTAACTTTAAAAGTGTGTCTGCAATCTTTTCAATAGCATGTTCTTCTTTTTTTTCATAGTTTGTCATCTTTATCCCTACTTTCAAATTTTTTAGTTCCTACACTCTAATTCTAATGGATAAGTAACTAGAAGTCTAATGAAACGAAAGGCTCCTACTAGTTACCTAAAAAACCAATTTTAATCACTCTAACTAAGCAAAAATGAAATAGTAACGGATGAACGTACAATTAAGATTCGACACGTTATCCCTTTGACTACATGACAAAACTGTAAGATGCTAGTTGAAATTGTAAGTTTTAAAACAGGCTAGTGAGAAAAATGCGTGCTAGACTAAAGAAGTAGTAAAAAGAACTGAAATCAATAGATGAGTTAGTAGGAGGAAGAAGCATGAAAGAGACAGTAGTAGATGTAAAAAATGTACGAAAAGTATACGGTAAAAAAAATGAAAATCAATATGAAGCATTAAAAGATGTATCTTTTGACGTTAAGAAAGGTGATTTCGTTGGAATTATGGGACCGTCTGGTTCAGGAAAAACAACGTTACTTAATGTATTGTCTACACTAGACACAACGACTTCTGGTTCCATTAAAATAGCTGGTAAAGATATTACACATTTAACCTCGGATCAATTATCTGATTTTCGAGCAAAAGAACTAGGGTTTATATTCCAAGACTTTAATTTATTAGAGAACTTAACAATGTATGAAAATATTGCGTTGCCATTGTCGTTACAAGATGTGCCATCAAAACAAATCAAACCAAAAGTTGAAAAAATTGCAGAAACGTTAGACATTACAAGAATTTTGCATCATTATCCTGCTGAAGTTTCAGGCGGACAAAAACAACGAGTAGCAGCAGCTAGAGCACTTGTTCATGAGCCAGCTATTCTTTTAGGAGATGAACCAACAGGCGCACTTGATTCTAAAAACGCGAAAAGCTTACTTGAATCAATGAAAGGACTAAATGAGGATTTTGACGTTTCGATTTTACTAGTAACACATGATGCATACAGTGCAAGTTATTGTAAACGAATTTTATTTATTCAAGATGGCGAGATTTTTAAAGAGATTCATCGTACTGATACACGAGAAGCATTTTATCAAGAAATTTTGGATGTTCTAGCAAGCTTTGGAACAAAAGAGTAGAGTGGGAGTTGAAAAACTGTGTTATTAAAATTATCCTTATCAGGAATTAAAAGTAAGCTAAAAGACTATATTGTACTACTAGTTGGTTTAGTGATGTCAAGTTCAATTTTTTATATGTTTGAAACATTAGCGATGAACGATGCCTTTTTAAAACAAAATTCTATGATTAGTGCGGTTTCGTTTGTTTTTCAGGCAGGTTCTGTCTTGCTTGGTATTATCACCATTGTTTACATTTTATACGCCAATACATTTTTACTTTCCTTACGCCAAAAAGAATATGGAATGTATATGACTTTAGGTGCTAAAAAGAAAAAAATTGGCAAGATGATGTTCATTGAAACGATGATCTTAGGATTAGCTTCAATTGTAATTGGAATCGTGATTGGAATTGGCTTATCACAAGTTGTTGGTCAACTTTTAATGCATCAACTTGATTTTAATTCACCAAATTACCATGCTTTATATGTACCTGCAATGCTAGTCACAATTATTTTTTACTTAATTTTATTTATTGTTTCAGCCTGTGTAAATTTAATTAAACTATCAAAACTATCTGCCTTGACACTAATTCATGGTGAAACTAAAGCCGATCATATCGTATTGAATCCTAAAAAAATGACGATTCAATCAATTATCTCATTAATATTATTAGCAATTGGTTATTTTATGATGATTAAAATTGTGACATTTCAATTTATCGGTATTATCGTAGCTTTGATTACAATTACAGCTGGAACCTTCTTATTTTTCAAAACAGCTTTGCCATTTTTAGTTGAAAAATTAAAGGCAAACAAAAAAATAAGTGAGAAAAAAATTAATATTTTTACCTTCTCGCAATTAAGTTTCCGAGTAAATGATTTAACGAAGGTTTTAGCCATGGTGGCGATGTTAATTGCGTTGGCAGTTGGTGCAATTACTGTTGGTTTTGCTTTTCAAAATAGCACAAAATTAACGCTAGATCAAGTAAGTGCATACGATATTGTTACGTATAATCCAACACAAAAAGAAACCAAAATTATGGATGAGATTCAATTTGATAAAAAAACAACGTATCATTACAAAACAGATGGGCAAGTAACCTATTTTGTCAGTGATGAAATGAAAAAAAATCCTCCACTGATTGGTGAGAGTCAAAAAATGGAAGATGGTAGTTTCAAAACTACTTTTTCAAAAATCAATGAACCAATTCCAGAAAACCAACTTTTAAATCCGAAAGAAGTAACAGATGAAAATAGCAATTGGTTAAATGCTTTAGGGAATATAAGCAATGGATACGATACAAATGCTGAACAACTTCCCATTAAACTAGTCTCAAAAGAAGCTTTTGATGCTCTTTCACAAAAGGAAAAGCAAGTTGTAGTAGGAAATACAAATAATTATTTAAGTTATTTGAAACAGTTTAAAGCAATTTACCTTATTGAGAAAACAAGATATCCAAAAACTGAATATACCTCAAGTAAATATGAAACGTATACAGGATTAAATAGTTTATCAAGTGGAACTGTTTTTATGGGACTATTCTTAGGGTTCGCCTTTTTAGCAATGATGGCAAGCTGTTTGATGTTCAAAGTTCTGACTGGCGCAACAAGCGATACGAAGCGTTACACGATGTTAGGGAAAATTGGCGTTCGCAAAAGTTTACTAGTTGCTTCTATTTATAAAGAAATGGCTATGATTTTTATTTTCCCAGCTGTTATTGGAGCTATTCATGTATTAATTGGTATGCAGATGTTCAAATTTCTGTTGCCACAGCCGTATTATAAAATCTGGGTACCATTTGCGATATTTGCTGTAATTTATGGTGTTTACTATTTCATTACGGTATTCCTTTATAAAGGAATCGTATTAAAAGGTGAAGAAGAAAACTAAAAACAAGGAACTCTCCAAAGTCGATGTTAAGACTTGGAGAGTTTTTTTATGAAAATAACCGTTTCCATGAAAAAATAAATTGTAGATACTACATCTGGATGTTAGAATGAATTTTGTCGGGTTAAAAAGGAGTGGAAGTTTTGAAAAAGAAAATTGTTGAAAGTCCTTATACAATGAAGTTTGTTGATGTGTTGTTAGTCATTGTAGGAGCTTTTTTTATTGCCTTATCTATGAATGTTTTTTTAATTCCTAATCAAATTGTTTCAGGTGGCGTAAGTGGTCTGAGTATTGCGTTAAATAGTGTTTTTGGTTGGTCACCTTCAGCCATCTTATATGTTGTCAATGTTCCTTTATTAGTCCTTTGCTTTTTTACATTAGGCTATCAATCGGGAATCAAAACAATTTTAGGAAGTTTATTATTACCAACCTTTGTAGGCTTACTACATGGTATTCAACCTTGGACGGAAACACCGTTATTAGCTGCTATTTTCGGTGGCGTAATGATAGGAATTGGTCTAGGTCTTGTTTTTCGAGGCAATGCTTCAACGGGTGGAACAGCTATTTTATCTCAAATTATGAACAAATACTTAAAGATACCAATGGGTGCATGTGTTGGAATTATCGATGGAATGGTTGTTTTAAGTGCGTTACTTGTTTTTGATTTAAACACCGTAATGTACTCGTTGATCTCATTGTTTATCATCAGCCGCGTAATTGATTTAGTCCAAGTTGGTGTGAATCGATCAAAAAATATTTTTATTATTTCAGAAAAATCAGAGATGATTCGTTTAGCTATTTTAAACGAAGTTGATCGTGGTGTAACGAATGTAAATATTAAAGGTGGTTACGGAAATACAGATAAAGAGATGCTGATGTGTGTGATTCCGGAACGAGAATTTAATCATTTAAAAGAAACGGTATTAGTCATTGATCCTCATGCCTTTGTAGTTGTAACAAGTGCTAGTGAAGTAATGGGACGAGGCTTTAGTTTATTAAAAGAACTAGAATAAGAGTAAAACTGCTAAGAAGTGACTTTTTATAAAGTGGCTTCTTTTTTATGAAATTAATTTGAAACCCTTCCATAATAACGTATACTAAAAAAGAATTGATTTCGACCAAAGGGGAGAAGCTTATGAAATCAAAACTACTAGAAGCCATTATTTTGAGAGAAAATAATCAATCCAAAGAAGCATTAAACATTTTAGAAAAACTCTTAATTGATGAACCACTGAATGGACCTATTTACTATCAATCTGCATGGTGTTGTGATAATTTAAGCCTTGAGAAAGAAGCCATTAATTATTATCAAAAAGCAATTAAGTTTGGACTGAATCAGACCGACTTAAAAGAAGCTTATTTAGGGTTGGGCAGCACCTATCGAGCAATTGGCGAGTATATTTTAGCAAAAGAAACCTTCTTAAAAGGAATTGACTGCTTTCCTGAAAATAATGCCTATCGTGTCTTCTTAGCGATGGTTTATTATAATCTAGGGGAATATCAAAAAGGCATGGAGTTGCTTTTACAGCTCTTGGCAATGACTTCCTCAGATAGCGATATACAACTGTACCAAAAAGCAATTACTTATTATTCAACTAGACTTGAAGACAAATGGTGAAAAAGAACGACTGGATGAGAAGTCTGTTGTTTATTGAAGAAAAGATTTAAATCAAAGTTGTTTTTCTAGCGAGAAACAATTGACAAAATAAGATTCTTCTCCTATACTAAAATCACAGTAAAAGGATATATTGTTTGTAGCTCTTAGTTAAAGAAAGATTTTCCACGGCTGAAAGAAAATCACTAAACTAACATCAATGCTCCCTTTTAATTAAACTTATAGTAGTAATACTATCGCTTTCTTCGCGTTATCGAAGACTTAAGAGGTAATGATACATCCAATGGATTTCATTGCAAACAAGGTGGTACCGCGATTTTTCGTCCTTGTATGCAACGAGTTTATTGGATTTTTTTGTTTCTGAAAAGAAACAACCCATTAAAAAAATTAACAGATGAGAGGAAGACTATCATGAAAAGATTAACAAGTGCTGAAGTACGTCAACTATTTCTAGATTTTTTTGCATCAAAAGGACATAAAATCGAGCCGAGTGCTTCATTGGTTCCCTTTGAAGACCCAACATTACTATGGATTAATTCAGGCGTTGCTACATTAAAAAAATATTTTGATGGAACCATTGTGCCAGAAAATCCAAGAATTACAAACGCTCAAAAAAGTATTCGTACGAATGATATCGAAAACGTTGGGAAAACAGCTCGCCATCACACCCTATTTGAAATGCTAGGAAATTTCTCGATTGGAGATTATTTCAAAGAAGATGCGATTGTATGGGCATGGGAATTTTTAACAGATGAAAAATGGTTAGCTTTAGACCCAGAAAAATTATATGTAACTGTTTATCCAGAAGATAAGGAAGCAAGACGCCTATGGAAGGAAAAAGTTGGATTAACAGATGAGCATATCGTTGACGTTGAAGATAATTTCTGGGATATAGGAGCAGGTCCAAGTGGTCCAGATTCAGAAATCTTCTATGATCGTGGCGAAGAATTTAATGATTTGGAAGCAGATGATCCAGAAAATTATCCTGGTGGCGAAAACGAACGCTACCTTGAAATTTGGAATTTAGTCTTTTCTGAATTCAACCACAAACCAGATAATACCTATGAGCCGTTACCAAATAAAAATATTGATACAGGAATGGGATTAGAACGTGTTGTGTCTATCTTACAAGACGCTCCAACAAATTTTGAAACAGATTTATTTATGCCGATTATCGAAGAAGTAGCAAGCTTGAGCGCAAATAAAAAGTATGCAGTTGATCCACAATTAGACATCTCATTTAAAGTAATTGCCGATCACGTTCGTGCAGTCAGCTTTGCTATTGGAGATGGTGCGTTGCCATCGAATGAAGGGCGTGGTTATGTTCTTCGCCGTCTATTACGTCGTGCTGTAATGCATGGTAAAAAATTAGGAATCCATGAAGCTTTTATGTATAAATTAGTTCCAGTTGTTGGTCGTATTATGAACAGCTACTATCCAGAAATTCTAGATAAAGAAGATTTCATCGTTAAAGTTATCCGTACTGAAGAAGAACGTTTCCATGAAACAATCAATGACGGTTTGACAATTTTAAATAACATTGTAAAAGAGTTAAAAGAAAAAGGTGAAGACACTATCACAGGTGCTGATATTTTCAAACTATATGACACTTATGGATTCCCAGTTGAATTAACTGAAGAATACGCAGAAGACGAAGGCTTGAAGGTCGACCATGAAGGCTTTAAAGTCGAAATGAAAAAACAACAAGACCGTGCGCGTGCAGCAAGAAGCGATGCGAAATCAATGGCTGTTCAAACAGGCTTGCTTTCAGAAGTAAAAGTACCAAGTCATTTTGTAGGCTACCATGAAACAGATGCCACAGGCGTTTTAAGCATTATTGCAACCTCAGATGAGCTTGTAGAGAGCGTTAATGTTGACCACGAAGCACAACTTATTTTTGATCAAACACCGTTTTACGCTGAAATGGGTGGACAAGTTGCCGATACTGGTGTCGTTAAGAATGCCAATGGTGACGTTGTAGCGAAAGTAATCGATGTAAAAAAAGCGCCAAATGGCCAACCTTTACATTCTGTCGAAGTTTTAACAACATTAACAGTGGGAGAAACCTATAAGTTAGCTGTCGATAAAACAGCTCGTCGTAAAATAACACGTAATCATACAGCAACGCATTTATTGCATCGTGCGTTGAAGGATGTATTAGGCGATCATGCAAATCAAGCAGGTTCATTAGTTGCACCACATTATTTACGTTTTGATTTCACTCATTTCGGTCAAATCACTGCAGACGAATTGGCTAAAATGGAACGAATCGTCAATGAAAAAATTTGGGAATCACTTTCAGTTGAAACTGTTGAAACAGGAATTGAAGAAGCAAAACAAATGGGCGCAATGGCCTTGTTTGGTGAAAAGTATGGCAAAGTTGTTCGTGTTGTCAATATTGATAACTATTCAATTGAGCTTTGTGGTGGGGTTCATGTTCAAAATACAAGTGAGATTGGTGTATTCAAAATCCTTTCAGAATCGGGTATTGGAGCAGGCGTCCGCCGTATTGAAGCTGTAACGAGCGAAGAGGCTTACCTTGCGTTATTCATAGAACAAACACGCTTAAACGAAGTAGCAGCGCTAGTAAAAGCACCACAAACGAAAGAAGTGGTTTCAAAAGTAACTCAATTACAAGCAGAATTAAAAGAAGTTCAAAAAGAAAATGATTCGTTGCAAGCAAAATTAGCTAACGATCAAGCAGGAGATATCTTTAAAGAAATAAATGATGTAGCAGGATTTAGTGTAATTGCAGCAAAAGTTGATGTGAAAGATATGAATGGCTTGCGCCAACTAGCTGATCAATGGAAACAAAATAATGTTTCGGATATCCTAGTATTAGCTACTGCCCAAGAAGATAAAGTAAGCTTACTCGCAGCAATTAACCAAGAAAGCATCAAAAAAGGTCTAAAAGCTGGAGATTTGATTAAAGAAATTGCGCCTCTTGTTGGCGGAGGTGGCGGTGGACGTCCAGATATGGCTCAAGCTGGTGGTAAAAACCCAGCTGGTTTATCAGATGCCTTAGTACAAGTAACAAAATGGATTGAAGAAAAAGCAGAATAAGAATTATCGTAAAAACAGCTAATCTTTCTTAAGATTAGCTGTTTTTATTTAGAATCTTCGTAAACGCTATCAATTTTTTTAAAAAAAGTAAATAAGAAGTAAATAAAAGAAAAAATTAAGAAAGGAATCTGGAATAAGCATTGTAGTTTCCACATCTTTCTTGTAGAATATAAGAATAAGCATTAAAGAATGGGGTGTAAGAAAATGAGCTCAATTGATGAAACAGTGCGTTTTGACTTTGGTGATAATCGGGAAAAAAATGTCAAAGAAACATTAACTTTAGTTTATGCAGCATTAGAAGAAAAAGGATACAATCCAATCAATCAAATCGTGGGTTACTTACTTTCAGGAGATCCGGCTTATATTCCTCGTCACAATGACGCTAGAAACTTAATTAGACGCCATGAACGTGATGAAATTGTTGAAGAGTTGGTTAAAACTTATTTGAAAGAGAGTGGACCTGTAATTAAATGAGAATAATGGGATTAGATGTCGGTTCAAAAACTGTTGGAATCGCGATTAGTGATCCATTTGGTTGGACAGCTCAAGGCATCGAGATTATTAGAATAAATGAAGCTGAAGAAAAATACGGACTCGATCGAGTCGTTGAATTGGCAAAAGAATATGAAGTATCCAAGTTCGTAGTTGGATTGCCTAAAAACATGAACAACTCAATTGGACCAAGGGCCGAAGCTTCAATGCATTATGCCGAGTTGCTGAAAAAAGAGCTTGATTTGCCCATTGAATTTCAAGATGAACGATTAACCACAGTTCAAGCTGAACGAATGTTGATTGAACAAGCCAATACTTCTCGTAGTAAACGAAAAAAAGTAATTGATAAAGTAGCCGCAGTGATGATCCTTCAAAATTTTTTAGATGGAAACCGAAACTAGCTTTTTTATCTCAAATACGGTAGAATATAACAGATGAAAGATATATATTTAAAGGAGTGTTTAGAATGACACACGATCACAATCATGAAGAAGATCATCACGATCACGAACATATTACAATTATTGATGAAAATGGAAATGAAGAATTATACGAAATCTTATTCACATTTGATTCAGATGATTACGCAAAATCATATGTTTTAGTTTATCCAGCTGGAATTCCAGAAGGTGAAGAAATCGAGTTACAAGCTTTCTCATATGTAGAGCAAGAAGATGGGAATCAAGGAGACTTGAAACCAATCGAAACAAATGAAGAGTGGGACATGATTGAAGAAGTTTTAAATACTTTCATGGCAGATGATGAAGAAGAATAATCAAATAAAAGCTAACAATTGTACTTGTTAGCTTTTTTTGTAGGCGTAAATAAGAAAAGGCTTTGTTGTAAACTTAAAAAAAGTCTAAAATTAGCAAGATAATCAAAAAAACGCTAGATTATTGTTCTCATTACTGTAGATATCATGTATAATAATTGAAGTTAGTTATGAAATTGAAGAAAATGATTGTTTTCTTTAATGGGAGTTAGGAGGGTTTTTTCTTGGGAAATAATAACGAGGAACAGCCAAGTAAAAAGGAAAAATTAATGGCTGAGTCACGCTCAAGAATGTTAGACAGAGAAAAAGAATCAACTGTGGTAAAAAAGGTTGTTCTTAGCATTATCGGTGTATTGGTTATTTTGTTAGTTATTTTAGGATTAGTAGGTTATCGCTATGTAACGAGTTCTTTACAACCGTTAAATCCATCAAGTGAAGAAAAAATACAAGTTGAAGTACCAATTGGTTCTACTACAAAAGAAATTGCAAAAATTTTGGAAGATAAAGGAATTATCAAAAGTGCTTTTGTTTTTAGTTATTATGTAAAAACAAATAATGCAGCCAATTTTTTAGCTGGTTACTATGAATTGAAACCATCAATGACTTTGAATCAAATTATTAAAGATCTTCAAAAAGGCGGAAGTGCAACAGCTGGCGAAGGAGCTAATAAGATTCTGGTTCAAGAAGGTTTAACCATGGAGCAGATAGCACAATCCGTTGAAAAATCAACAAAATATAAAAAAGAAGAATTCTTAAAATTAGTTCAAGATGAAACATTCTTAACCAATATGCAACAAAAGTATCCACAATTATTAGATAGTGCAATGAGTGCAACGAATGTACGTTATCGTTTAGAAGGCTATCTTTTCCCAGCCACATACGATTATGATAAAAAAATGACATTAGAAGAAATTGTTGAAGATATGATTAAGAAAACGGATGAAGTGATGAAATCATTCTACGGAACGATACAAGCACAAGGGAAAACGGTTCAAGAAGTTCTAACTGTAGCCTCTCTTGTTGAAAAAGAAGGCGTTTCTTATGATGACCGTACTAAAATTGCCAATGTCTTTTACAATCGTGTAGCTGAGGATATGCCATTACAAACGGATATCAGTGTCCTATATTCTTTAGATACACATAAAGAATTAGTAACTGAGAAAGATTTAGAAGTTGATTCCCCATATAACCTTTATCAAAATAAAGGTTTCGGACCTGGGCCATTTAATAATCCAGGATTAGAATCTATCAAAGCAACGCTAAATCCAGCAGATACAAGTTATTTATATTTCTTAGCAGATACCAAAACTGGAAAAGTTTATTTTGCAGAAACTTATGACGAACATTTAAAATTAAAAGCAAAATATCTTGATTAAAATTAGAAACAGAAAAAAAGCATTGAATCAATTGATTCAATGCTTTTAAATAAGGAGCGGAATTTAGCATAATGAGTAAGAATAAGCCAATCGTGATCGGGGTTACTGGTGGTTCAGGTAGCGGTAAAACAAGTGTCAGTCGAGCAATCTTCAACAAATTTTCAGGGCACTCCATTCTATTATTAGAGCAAGATTTTTATTACAAAGATCAAAGTGATTTAAGTTTTGAAGAACGATTAAAAACAAATTACGATCATCCTTTTGCATTTGATACAGAACTAATGATTCAACATGTTGAGGATTTGATTCAGTATCGTTCGATTGAAAAACCAGTTTACGATTATGCAGCTCATACAAGAAGTAGTCAAATAGTCTTACAAGAACCAAAAGAAGTGATTATTGTTGAAGGTATCTTAATTTTAGAAGACGCTAGATTGCGTGATTTAATGGATATTAAAGTTTATGTTGATACCGATGATGATATCCGAATTATTCGCCGTATCAAACGAGACATGGAAGAACGGGGTCGCACATTAGATTCTGTTATTCAACAGTATTTAAGTGTCGTGAAGCCAATGTATCATCAATTTATCGAACCGACTAAAAAATATGCAGATTTAATTATTCCAGAAGGTGGACAAAACCAAGTAGCAATTGATTTGATGACCACAAAGATTAGTTCGATATTGAATAATCAGTGAGAAAATTCATAAATAATGTAGATTACTATTTACAATTCCTTTGCTTCGTGGTATCTTGTCAATATTGAAAAATAAATAGTACGCTTTCATAAAAAATAAATGAATGGCGCTGAAATAATTTGTAATAAACAGATTATTTAGAAGGAGAGTACGAACATGGTAGAAAAAGTTTATCCTATGACTTTAGAAGGTAAAGAAAAATTAGAAAATGAATTAGAAGAATTAAAAACTGTTAAAAGAAAAGAAATCGTTGAAAGAATTAAAATTGCTCGTAGCTTTGGAGATTTATCAGAAAACTCCGAGTACGAATCAGCAAAAGATGAGCAAGCTTTCGTTGAAGGTCGTATTACGACACTAGAAAATATGATTCGCTTATCAGAAATCATCGACAATAAAAACACAGATAAAGACGAGGTTTCATTAGGTCGTACAGTGAAATTTATTGAATTACCTGATGGTGAAGAAGAGGAATACACAATTGTTGGAAGTGCAGAAGCAGATCCATTTTCTGGTAAAATTTCTAACGATTCACCGATTGCTAAAGCAATTATTGGGAAACGTATTGATGATGAGGTTATCATTTCAACTCCAGGTGGAGATATGCAAGTGAAAATTATCAGCGTATCTTAATCAAATGAATAAATAAAATTGGAAAGCTGCTCTTTTGAGTGGCTTTTCCTTCTTTATAGAATCAAAATAGTCCAATATCAGTCTTTAGTCTTAGAGAGAATTCATGCTTGAGCACGCTGTTTCCCTCGTAAAAGATGCTATACTTAGAAAAGAATATAAAATATAAAGGAGGGTGACTATGAAAAACAATTGGCAATTTTTCATCCTTATTGAAAGCTTATTATTTGTTTATCTTATTTTCCAAATTTTTTCAACTATTCCACTAATGATTGCTTTTGTAGCGGGTTTAGTGATGAGTATTTGGAGTCTTAAAAATAAATTTACAAAAGGATACAATAATAGTTTCTTTTTAGTTTTAGGTGGCTTATTGGTGGTTTTTGTTTTACTATCAACAAGTTCAATATGGTTAATGTTAATTTTTGCTATTTTCTTCTTTTCAATTAGTGGCAGTCAGTTATTTACGAATATGAAGAATAAAAATTTTTCAAACGCTCCGTGGAAACGAAAATCACTCGTTGTGGTAGAAACAAGTAGTACCACTGAAAAAAATGGCAAGCGTATGAAACGCCCATGGATTGGAAATGAACGAATTGGAAATGCAATTTATGAATGGGATGATATTAATTTTTCTATTTTTGCAGGAGATACAATCATTGATTTAGGGAATACATTATTGCCGAAAGATGAAAGTTTTGTTGTGATTCGTAAAGGTTTTGGAAAAACCCGCATTTTAGTTCCAGTTGGTGTAGGTGTTATGATTGAACATAGCGCAATTCGTGGTAAAATAAGCTTTGAAGGCGATAGCTATACACTAAAAAATGAGACCGTTAAAATGTATAGCGATCAATATGAAGAAAGCATTCGAAAAATCAAGATCATTACAAATGTGTTAATTGGTGATATTGAGGTGATTGAGGTATGAAAAAAATAGTGAATCAACGTACCTTTTTCACCGTTTCGTTTTTTTCATTTATTGTTATGCTGTTAATAGCAATTGCATTTAGTTCTGCAACATCTAAAAATCGATGGTATATTGACTTGATTTCGGTTAAGATTTTAGCCATCCCTTTTTTAGTTTATTTAGTTGCTTTTTCGCTTATTATTGGAGTGGTAGTTGCTACAATTATGTACTTTGTTGGACGTGCGCAATGGGAACATATTGAGGAAGAATTACAAGCTTTAGCTGATGGAAATTATGAAGCGAGTGTTTTTAAGGAACAAAACGATCTTTATAGTGCGTCCATTTATCAAGAAGATATCGATAAACATATATGCGTTGTCAAAGACAAACTTGTAGAACTATCCAAAGAAGTACAATTGAACGGCAATCAGCCTAAATTTGTTGATGGTGAAACAAAAGAAGAAATCTTAACACAGGAGCGTCATCGCTTAGCAAGAGAGCTTCACGACTCAGTTAGTCAACAATTATTTGCTGCTATGATGTTATTATCTGCTTTGAATGAGCAAGCTGCTGTTGATTCTAGTGAGCTTTTTCAAAAGCAACTAAAAATGGTTGAAAGTATTATCAATGATTCGCAATCTGAAATGAGAGCTTTGTTGCTTCATTTACGTCCTATTAGTTTAGAAGGAAAAACGTTGAAAAAAGGAATTGAGCAATTACTTGTTGAATTAAAATCAAAAGTACAAATTATTTTGACATGGGAAATAGAAGATGTTTATTTGCCAAGTGGGATTGAAGATCACCTATTTAGAATTGTACAAGAATTGCTGTCTAATACACTGCGACATTCAAAAGCAAATGAATTAGAAGTTTATTTAAAGAAAGTCGATCAATCCATTTTATTGCGTGTGATTGATGATGGTGTTGGTTTTGATACGAAAGAAAGTAAAGCGGGAAATTATGGATTACAAAATATTAAAGAACGTGTAGCAGGTATGGGTGGAATTTGTAAGTTTATTAGTTTCCCTGGTCAAGGAACGAGCATTGAAATCAAGATACCAATTATAAAAGGGAGTGACGAGAATGATCAAAGTATTGCTGATTGATGATCACGAAATGGTAAGATTAGGGGTTTCAGCTTATTTGTCGATTCAACCGGATATTGAAGTGATTGGTGAAGCTGAAAATGGCTTGATTGGGTATGAAAAGGCATTAGAATTAAGACCTGACGTAATCATGATGGATTTAGTGATGGATGTCATGGATGGGATTGAGTCAACAAAAGCAATTTTAAAAGATTGGCCTGAAGCAAAAATCATCATTGTCACAAGTTTTATTGATGATGAAAAAGTTTATCCAGCATTAGAGGCAGGTGCATCTAGCTATATGCTTAAAACATCAACTGCAGGAGAAATTGCAAATGCCATTCGTTCTACATACGCTGGTGAGTCAATTTTAGAACCAGAAGTGACAGGTAAGATGATGGAACGTTTTACTAAAAAGAAAGAACCTGTGTTACATGATGATCTGACTAATCGTGAAAATGAAATTTTATTATTGATTGCACAAGGGAATTCAAATCAAGAAATTGCGGACCAATTGTTCATTACATTGAAGACTGTCAAAACACATGTATCCAATATATTAGCTAAATTAGATGTAGAAGATCGCACACAAGCAGCAATTTATGCGTTTAAACATCATCTTATCAAATAAAAGAAAAGCAAAACCGAATGGAAAGCTGTTGGTTTTGCTTTTTTTTGTTATACTAGAAGAGAGTAAAATTAAAATGAGGCATATATGAAAGGTGATATAAAGAATGAAAAAGAACTTTGCGATTATTGGATTAGGACGTTTTGGCGGTAGTATTTGCCGTACGTTAGTAGAAGCTGGTCAAGATGTATTAGTCATTGACTCAAGTGAAGACCGTGTAAATGAATTTATGAATATCGCGACTCATGCAGTAGTAGCAAATGCTCAAGATGAAAGTGTGTTACGATCATTAGGCATTCGTAATTTTGATCATGTTATTGTTGCAATTGGGGAAGACATTCAAGCCAGTATTTTAGCTACTTTAATGATTAAAGAAATGGGTGTTCCTTTTGTAACAGCTAAAGCACAAAATGATTATCACGGAAAAGTATTAGAACGCATTGGGGCAGATCACGTTGTTCATCCTGAAAGAGACATGGGAATTCGTATAGGACATCATTTAGTTTCTAAAAATGTGGTGGACTATTTGGAGCTGTCAGACGAATATTCGTTAGTAGAATTAAAGGTAACGAATCCAAAATTTTATCGCAAATCACTGGATGAACTAGATTTTAGAGCAAAATTTGGTTTGACAGTCATTGGGATTCGACGCGGACAAGAAATGATTATTTCACCAAAAGCAACAGAAACGATTGAAGAAAACGATACGTTGATGGTTGTAGGATCAGTCATTGATTTAGACCGTTTAGAAGCAATGATGCCTTAACTGTGTAAACAGCAAAATGTGGTTTTTTTAGTATTTATGGTAGAATAGAGGGTGTATGATTGATGGAAAGGAGGAGTCACAAAAGAAAGCTTTTGTGCGATTAATAAAATGAAAATTGAAATTACAGATACTGCAAAAAAATGGTTTGAAGATGAAGTTGGTGTGTCAAATGGAACTTTTGTCCGTTTTTTTGGAAAATATGGTGGAACTAGTCCCATCCAACAAGGATTCTCTTTGGGGATTGAATTAGTAGAACCTCGTAATCCGCTAGGAAGTACTGAAAAAGAAGGCGTAACGTATTTCGTTGAAGACGGCGATGAGTGGTATTTTAGTGGTCATGATTTAAAAGTAGATTATGATGAATTAAAAGATGAACCTATTTATGAATATTTATAAAAATTAAAAAAGACTAGCTCTTAGGTTTTGGGAAACTAAGGGCTAGTCTTTTTTTGCATTATAAAACAAAATATTAATTTAACTATAACGTTTAATTTTTTAATAGTCAATTTATATAAATACCAAATTTATGTTAAAAAATGAAAAAGCACAACAATAAACGGATAGTTTGAAGCGCAATGACCTATTTTTAATTTATTATTTTACTCCATTTTATTTCTTCATAAAGTTGAATGTTTCTGATTTCATCATAGCCAACTTTAATATGATCGATATAAATACCTAATTCATCATAGCCTTTTATTTTTCCAATTGTATCTTTAGCGTAATCACCATTTTCATTAATTTCTTCTATTTGAATCGCTACTTTTTTATTCTTAACAATTGCAGAATCTAAAACAGAAGCTATTTCAAAAGAAGTCATTTGAGGTTTTTGAGAAATGGTATCGGCTAGTTCAGTTGCATCGTTCTCCAATGATTGACTGTGTTCGGATAAATACATTCCTTGCCATTTGACTGTTCCTCGGTCTTGATAGTGATCGTTAAATTTATTTAGCATGACGTTCTTCCTTTCCTGATGCGTGCCCGCCTACTAACGAACTACGCTTGATTGCAGTAGCACCTTCAAGAAGGCTACTAGCATGAATCAGACTATTAAAACCGTACTTAGTACGAACTTTATCAACAACTGTATCTAAATGGTACTCGTTGACTTGTTCATTTATTTCTTTGAAAAGATCTAATTGGATATCTGTACGGTAAACTAGTTTTGAGTAACTGATGCCAATTTGTCGGACACTTTCATCTTTATAATAGTTTCTAAACAAAGTAAGACAGTATTCAATTAATTGCTTGGTATTGTTAGTAGCGGTAATTTTGAGTTGTCGATTAAAGCCTTTGGTTACTTCGTGATTTGAATAGCGTATAAAAAGAGAAATACACTGTGTTTGACAATTTTTTTTTCGTAATCTTGTAGCTACTTGATCAGCCATTTCTTTAATGACTAATTCTATTTCTTTTTGAATGCTATAGTCTTTAAGCAGTATTTGTGAATTGCTGTAAGATTTTTCTAAGGATTTGTATTTAACTGAAATATCGCTACGATCGATTCCCCATGAATGTGCATAAAGCTGTTCACCGATAATCCCCATTTTTTCTTTGAGTATTCCAGGATCAAAATGTGCTAAGTCATAAACTGAGTGGACATTCATTTGAATTAATTTTTTAGCCGTTTGCGAACCAATTCCCCACATATCTGTTAACGAGGGAATCTTCCAAACTTTATCCGCTACATTTTGATAGCGCCATTCGGCTTTAAAATCAGGCGCATTTTTGGCCTCATTATCTAAAGCTAGTTTGGCTAACAACGGATTATCTCCAATTCCAATGGTGGTATACAAACCTAGCTGATGATAGACATCGTACTGGATTTTTCGTGCAATTTCATAAGGAGTAGCATGAAACATTTTTTTAACAGGGGTTATTTTCAGAAAAGCTTCATCAATTGAATAGACTAAAATATCTTCTTCAGCTGCATATTTTCTAAAAATAGCGATAATTTGTTTGTTTTTCTCAATATATAAACTCATACGAGGAGGGACGATGATTAATTGAGGGTGGTGAGGCAAATCAAATTTACGCATCACATTAGAAATCCCTAGTTTTTTTTTTGCAGCAGGTGAACTAGCTAAAATTAACCCACCATTGCTTTCTTCGTTAGACATTACAACAAGCATGGTTTTAAGTGGGTCTAATCCTCGTTCAACGCATTCAACACTGGCGTAAAAACTTTTGATGTCGATACATAAAATATCCGAACGTGGTTCGTTAGAATAGTCCAATTCCAATTCCGTAACAGTTCACCTCTCGTTTTAATAAGATAATCCTATTATACGAACATACGTTCAATAAGTAAAGGCGAACATACACACACACTTGCTTTTTTTTATGTATTTAGTAAAAGAATAAATGTATTGTTATAATTCATGTGAATAATTAATTAATGAAATAGTTGTATTAGTTGTTTTAAAGCGATACATTGAGTAAGAAAAGGCGTGAAGGGAAGTTGAAAATGGTTAAATTAAATTTATTTTAATAAATTTAATTTTTTTAAAATCATTCGATTTTTTATTCATATATGAAACAAAAAAAAGGATTGCTCTAAGTAATTAGAACAATCCTTTTTATAGAATGGTTAAACAGGCATAATGATTGGTAAAATCATTGGATGACGCTCTGTTTTTTCAAATAAGAAAGGTTGTAAACTGCCAATAATCGTTTCTTTAATATATTGTTCAGTTACATTTTCTTCTTTTAGCGCCTCTTTTAAGTTTTTAAAGATAACACGTTGCGCTTCATTGATTAAATCACCAGACTCACGCATGTAGATAAAGCCACGAGAAAGGATATCTGGACCAGCTAAAACGTCTTTTGTTTTATAATCTAAGGTCACAACGACAACAACTAAACCTTCCTCAGAGAGGATTCTACGGTCACGTAGGACCACGTTGCCGATATCTCCAATTCCTTTTCCATCAACATAAACATCACTTGCATTGAAATGACCAGCAGAGCGAGCAGAATCAGCCGTTAATGCTAAAACATCACCATTTGCAAGGATAAATGAATTTTCTTTTGGAATGCCAACTTGTTCTGCAAGGGTCGTATGGATTTTTTGCATTCTAAATTCACCATGGACAGGAACAAAATACTTAGGTTTCATTAAACGAAGCATTAATTTTTGTTCTTGTTGTCCACCATGACCTGAAGTGTGAATGTTGTTGACTTTTCCGTGAATCACTTCGGCACCAGCTTCAGAAAGCAAGTTGATTACGCGGTTTACACTAGTTGTATTGCCTGGGATAGGCGAACTTGAAAAGACAACTGTATCACCAGGTTGAATGGAGATTTGACGGTGAGTTCCGTTGGCAATACGGCTTAGCGCTGCCATTGGTTCACCTTGAGAGCCGGTACATAAAATCGTTACCTCATTTGCAGGCAAACGATTTAATTCGTGAGCATCGATAAATGTATCTTCAGGTGCAGTGATATAACCTAATTGACGCCCAGTGACCATAGCAGCTTCCATACTTCGACCAAAAACAGCAATTTTACGACCCGTTTTTACCGCTGCATTTGCAACTTGTTGGAGACGTGAAATATTTGATGCAAAAGTCGCAAAAATAATTCGACCTTCTACTTTTTGGAAAATACTAGTGATGGATTCACCAACGACTTGTTCGGATTGAGTAAAGTTTGGAACTTCCGCATTTGTACTATCAGATAAGAGTGCTAATACGCCATCTTCTCCAATTTTTGCCATACGGTGTAAGTTAGCAGGTTCACCAACAGGTGTGAAATCGAACTTAAAGTCACCCGTTAAGACAATGTTGCCGGGTGGTGTTTTAACAACGATTCCTAGTGCATCTGGAATACTGTGTGTGGTTCTAAAGAAACTTACACTTGTTTTACGGAATTTTAATACAGAATCTTCACCGATTTGATGTAGTTCCGCATCCCGTAAAAGACCATGCTCGTCTAATTTATTACGAATCAAGGCTAATGCAAGAGGACCCGCATAAACTGGAATGTTTACTTGTTTCAATAGGAAGGGAATCCCACCGATATGATCCTCATGTCCATGAGTAATCACTAGCGCTTTTACTTTATTAATATTTTGAACAATGTAACTATAATCAGGAATCACATAATCAATTCCTAATAAGTCGTCTTCAGGAAATTTAATACCAGCATCTACAATGATAATTTCATCTTGAAATTGAACACCGTACGTATTTTTTCCAATTTCCCCTAGCCCCCCGATACCAAAGACAGCAGCTTCATTGTTTTTTATAGTTGGTTTCATTTCTTAAAACTCCGTTAATTTGAAGTCAGGATTTTTTTGTTCGTAAGCTAAGTGTTTTCCTTCTACTGGTTGAACAAACTCAATATTGTAAGGGGTGTTTTCTTCAACTAGTTTGCGGGCTGCTACCGCTGATTCTGCTTCTACGTATAGGGCTTGAGTGTCCTCACGTTTTGGATTTCTGGTTTTTGTTACTTGATAAGTGACTTTAAAAATCATAATTTTCTCTCCTTATATAACTGCAAAATGCAGTGAATTTATCTAAATAGGCTAAAACTTAAATTCAATTGTTGTGATAGTGCTAACCATACAAAATAAAGGGCTTGATTTGCCCTGTAAGTTGGTTTATTCGGTAATCAGATAGGCCTTTAGTTATAAGTCTAGCTAATTAAAAAAACAGAAAGATACCATTGTTAAAAATTAAGATGAAATTAGTGTTAACGATATTTTTAATAACAGACTCCACTAAGTTGTTATTTTTTCCCGAACAGGTGGCTGTGTTTTAATCACAACATTGTAAGTGTATTTTACCATAATTTTTGAACGAAGTATAGAAAGTAAATCATTCTAAAGGTATCAAATGGGAAGAATCGCTGAAATTGAGACAACTAAGAGAGATTCGATAATAAAAAAGCGTTTATTTTTAATTGATCAACAAGTTTTTATGAATAGTTTGTTTAAATAGCTATTGATTAAAGCAAAAAAATCTGACATAATAGCAAAAATTATGGTATAGTGAAATTATTCAATTTTTTTGTGTTTTATAATATTAAAACACAGTGGTTACGGGGAAAAGGAGATGATAAATTGAAATTAATGTGGCGTTACACGATGAAATATAAGGGATTGGTATTTTTAAATTTTTTAAGCGTGTTTGGCTTTATTTTAATCGAGTTAGGACTGCCGACGTTATTGGCAAAAATGATTGATAATGGAATCGCCGTGAATGATTTCGGTGAGGTTAAGTATTATGGCATGATTATGATTGCAATTTGTTTGATTGGTTTAGTCGCACTGATGTTTCTAGCTTATTGTGGAAGTAAGATCACAACAAGTATTGTGCGAGATATCCGTGACGATATTTTTGAAAAAACGCAATCGTTTTCGCATCGTGAATATGACCAATTTGGTGTGTCTTCGTTGGTAACTAGAACAACAAATGATGCATTTCAAGTGATGCAATTTATGCAAATGATCTTAAGAATGGGAATGATGACACCATTAATGTTCATTTCGAGCTTTATCATGATTGTACGAACTAGTCCTTCGTTGTCATGGGTTGTTTTTGCAGCCATTCCATTTTTATTGATTGGGGTTCTATTAATAGGAAAGAAATCAGAACCACTTTCTGAAAGTCAGCAATCCAATTTGGATGCCATTAACTTGAATTTACGTGAAAATTTAACAGGTCTACGAGTGATTCGAGCCTTTGTAAATGAAAAATTTCAAGAAAAACGTTTTAAAGTAGTTAACGATGCATATGCAACTGTTTCAAAAAAGCTCTTTAAATTAATGGCCTATGCGCAACCTGGATTTTCGGTTGTCTTTAACATTATTTTTGCCGTTGTTATTTGGTTAGGTGTAGGACAAATCAATACAGGTGATTTACAAGTTGGAAATTTAATAGCATTTATTGAATACATTTTCCACGCGTTATTCTCATTTATGCTATTTGCAAATGTCTTTATGATGTATCCAAGAGCAGCAGTTTCTGCTCACCGTATCGAAGAAGTATTGGCAACGGAGCCAGTTATTACAGAAAATGAAAATGGCATTACAGAAACAAAAACACATGGGTATTTAACTTTTGAAAATGTGACGTTTGCTTATCCTGGAAATACAGAAACACCGATTATTCGGGATGTTAGTTTTTCTTCAAAACCAGGTGAAACAATCGCCTTTATCGGAAGCACAGGAAGTGGGAAGTCAACCTTAATTCAATTGATTCCCCGTTTCTATGACGTAACGAAAGGTCGTATTTTATTAGATGGCGTGGATGTACGAGATTACAAGTTAAGTGCTTTACGCAAGAAAATTGGCTATATTCCACAAAAAGCCTTGCTATTTACAGGAACGATTGCTGAAAATATGCGCTATGGAAAATGGAATGCGACAACTGGAGAATTAGAAGAAGCGTCTGATATTGCTCAAGCAAAAGAGTTTATCTCATTAAAACCAGCTCAATACGATGAACTTTTAGCAGAAGGTGGAAGCAATATGTCTGGTGGTCAAAAGCAACGTTTGTCCATTGCACGGGCAATTGTTAAAAAACCAGATGTTTATATTTTTGATGATAGTTTTTCTGCGTTAGATTATCAAACAGATGCAAAATTGCGAGCGCGTTTAAAATCTGAAACAAAAGAAGCAACTGTACTAATTGTAGCACAACGTGTGGGAACGATTATGCACGCAGATAAAATTCTCGTCTTAAATGAAGGGGAAGTTATCGGCATGGGTACCCACAAAGAGTTATTAAAAACATGTGACGTTTATTATGATATCGCCGCTTCACAATTATCGAAGGAGGAGTTAGCATGAGAGAATCCATTCAATCAATTAAACGCTTAAGTGCTTATGTAAAACCCTATAAAATTGGTTTTATTTCAGCTATCCTTCTTACGATTATTTGTATGATGGCCAATGCTTTACAGCCTTTTATTATGGGGCTGATTATTACGGAAGTAGGAAACAATATCAAAGATATCGCAAATCATGTACCAGCAGCAGCGGTTAACTTCCCCTATGTTCAAAAAGTGATTTTATACATGTTGGGGGCCGCAGCGATTTATCAAATTACAATGTTGTCAGCGAGTTTCATTATGACGAATGTTGTTCAACATACGATGCGTGATTTAAGAAGTGATATTGACAATAAAATCAATCGCTTGCCAGTTTCTTATTTTGATAAAAATCAACAAGGGAATATTTTAAGTCGAGTGACGAATGATGTGGATGCGATTAGTAATGCAATGCAGCAAAGCTTGATTCAAATTGTGAATTCAGTGATGGGAATCGTATTTGCAGTTGGAATGATGTTATATATTTCTATTCCATTAGCGATTATTATCTTGTTGATTATTCCGACTTCGATTTTTATTTCAAAAGCAGTTGTCAAAAAATCACAACCTTATTTTAAAGGCCAACAAAAAGCGTTAGGTGAACTAAATGGTTTTGTTCAAGAAAGTTATAGCGGTTTTTCGGTCATTAAATTATATGGTAAAGAAGCGGATACGTTATCCAATTTTAAAGAAATTAACCATAAATTAGCGGGGTTTGGTTTTAAAGCAGCCTTTGTTTCAGGTTTAATGATGCCATTAGTCGGTTTAGCTTCAAATTTAGCTTATGTTGGAATTGCCGTTTTTGGTGGTTATTCTGTTATTCAAGGAATGCTAACTTTAGGGAATTTACAAGCATTCACTCAATATATTTGGCAAATCAATCAACCCATTTCACAAATCACACAGTTGTCTGGTGTCTTACAAAGTGCAGCCGCCGCAACCGGTCGAGTTTTTGAAATTTTAGATGAGCCAGAAGAAAAACCAGATTTAGTTCAATACCCTTTACCTGAAAAAGTTCGGGGGGATGTGACTTTTGAACATGTTGGATTTGGTTATGATAAAAAAAATCCATTGATTACAGATTTAAATGTGGAAGTAAAAAGCGGTCAAACAGTTGCAATTGTTGGTCCAACTGGGGCAGGGAAAACAACCTTGATTAATTTACTAATGCGTTTTTACGATGTGGATCATGGCGCTATAAAAATTGATGGCATCGACACAAAAGAGATGTCACGAGCGGATGTTCGATCTCAATTTGGTATGGTGTTGCAAGATGCTTGGTTGTATAATGCGAGTATTTCAGATAATATTCGGTTTGGTAAGCTTGATGCGACTGAGTATGAAGTGGTGGATGCAGCTAAAACAGCCAATGTGGATCATTTTATTCGTACGTTACCGGATGGATATGATATGGTGTTAAACCAAGAAGCATCCAATATTTCACTAGGACAAAAGCAATTGCTAACAATTGCACGAGCTATCATTTCTGATCCTAAAATTCTCATTTTAGATGAAGCGACGAGTTCTGTGGATACACGTTTAGAAGCGTTGATACAAAAAGCGATGAAGCGCGTAATGGAAGGCAGAACAAGTTTTGTAATTGCCCACCGTTTATCAACTATTCGTGATGCTGATTTAATCCTTGTAATGAATCAAGGAGAGATTATCGAACAAGGAACTCATGAAAGCCTCTTAGCTGAGGGTGGTTTCTATGAAAAATTATACAATAGCCAATTCAGTGAAGAAGCAGAATAGTAAAAAGGCAACCTTAACAGGTTGTCTTTTTTGTTTTAAACCACTTTAGTATTCTTTTTTTTATTCATGTAGTAAACTGAATTGGCAAGGAAAGCGAGGAATAGAAAATGGAAATGAGAGAATGGATTAAGCAAGAGTTACAAAAATTAGTAAAAGGTGACCAAGATCAGTTTATTGTAGATGCTACAATTGAATATATAAATGAATTAAATTCAGATAATGAGAGCTTACAAGTTGCTTTAGAAGGTGAGATTTGGAGTCCTAAAAAATGGAGCCATCCTCGTTAAGAAACAAAAAAAGAAATTCAATTTCGTTGAATTTCTTTTTTTGTTTTGCACTTTGCTTCAATTATCGGTAAACTAAAAGGGGTAAAGAAGAGTTGAAAGTAGGAGAGAAGCAAATGAACAAAAAAATGATTTTTTTTGATATTGATGGTACGTTGTTGAATGAGAATAAAGAAGTTTTAGCTAGTACGAGGGATGCTTTGAAAACGCTTAAAAATAATGGACATGAGCTTGCAATTGCGACAGGTAGAAATTTATTCTTAGCACAAAAAGTAATTGAAGAGTTGGATTTTAATAGTTATATTGTATGTAACGGAGCAGCTGGTTATTATCATCATGAATTAGTCTTTGAAAATTCGTTAGATCCAGGGGCATATGAAGAACTGTTACAAGTAGCCGATTTGCAAGGACATCAAATTGTCTATCAATCAGCTGACCTTTTAAGAAGTCGTGATGAAGTCAGTAAAAAATCGATTGAAGAAGCGATGAATAGCATAGATTTTGGCGTTCCAGACTATGACCGTGAATTCTATCAGTCAAATAAGTTGTACCAAAGTTTGATTTTTTATTCAGAATTAGAAAAAAAGCATTATGAACAAGGGCAATTTCCTAAGTTTCGTTTTGTGCGTTGGCACGATGTGGGAGTAGATATTTTGCCTTATGATGGTTCTAAGGCGAATACAGCTTTAAAAATTGCTGAAATGCAAGGCTTCTCAGTAGAAGATACGATTGCTTTTGGTGATGGTTTAAATGATTTGGAATTGTTAACGATGGTCGGAACAGGGGTTGCGATGGGAAATGCTGTAGAACCAGTAAAATCACAAGCAACTTACGTAACCGATAATTGCAATGAAGATGGGATTGCAAAAGCGTTGACAAAGTTAGACTTAATTTAATGTGGCAATAAAAAACGACGATTTCCCTTTCACGGTAGAAATCGTCGTTTTTATTCTTTTTTAGTTGCGATAAGAACTAGATTGATATCCACGTTTATTAGCCCTCCACATAGTCTTGGATCGTTATGGGTTCATAGTCAAAAGCTGTTTTACTACGATAGTGATGGTAATAAGAAGCGAATGGATGACGAGAAATACCCATCCAAGGTTTTTCATGCCCGCAAAAATGAATAATACTTGGACTTTTTCTGGCTTCGCGATACTGTAAGTGGCCTAGTAATGTCGGGTGAACTTTTTCCTTTAACATCATATAGGTTTGAGCATTCCATTTTGGATGAAGTGGCGTCCAACGATCATGCAAAATGGCATTTAAAGCATCTTGATCGTGAAATTTTAATTTTTTAGGAAAATCATGGGCAAATTGTAACACTTTTTCTGAAATTTGTTCTTGACGCCATTTTTCTAAATCTAGGACCATTAAACCAGAGTTGAAATAGCGACTAGATTGAAATGGAATTCCCATAGTTTCAAGTCGATGATGAAACCCAGCATCTTCAACAGCCCCTAATAAATGTTCTTCTAAATCCATTCCCCATAATTCTTCGATAGAATCCATTACCAACATATCACAGTCAAGGTAGATAATACGTTCCACGTCTGGATCTGTAATTAAATTGGGTATCGCAATACGATAGTATGCTGTTTGAGGGATTCGGTTGCTTTCCACCATATTTTCAAAAAGGCTGGCGTCTACTGAAATATAAGAAATAACCGCTTTATTGTATGAACTAATGGTTCGATTTAAAAGAAGTTTCGAACGCAAACTAAGTCCATCGTCAATGATATAAAAATGAAAAGGAGCATTATTTTTATCTAATAAGGAACAAAGTAATGTTGCTAAGTGAGGAGCAAAATTTTCATTTGTTGAAGAAACAATTGAGATAGGTTTATCATGATTCGTTAATGTTGTCATAGTATTTCCTCCGTCTCTTTAGTTTGGTACATATTTTTTTTGAAAGGTCCTGCTTGAAGTTGTGCTAAATATGCTTGAGTGTATGGGTGACCTTGAAGGGTGTTCCAAGGTTTGTCGTGTCCAGTGAAGTGAATGATTGAAGGGAGTGTGATGGCTTCTTCATAAGTTTTTGCGTAATGCGCATCGGGGGCATTGTGTTTTCTGAAAATAAGAGAAGTTTGCATGTTCCATTTTGGATGAAGGGGAAACCAATTTTCATAAAGAGTGGCATTTAGAGCATCTTGGTCATGATAGATGATTTTATCGGGGAAGTTAGTCAAATAGTCAATCGTCTTTTTTGTGATATGATTTTTGCGCCATTGTTGGAGCTGAATTAAGAGTGTACCGGAATTAAAATAATAATCGTTTGTTGTGATGCCTAGACGAGCAGAAGCTTTAGCTTGTCCCGGATCAATCACAGCTCCGACGATAGCGTCTCCTAAATCAGTCTGAAATAGTTTTGAAATATCATCTAAAATCAGCATGTCGGCATCCAAGTAAAGCACTTTTTCATAGTCTAAATCAACTAATAAATCAGGAATAGAGATTCGATAATAGGCAGTTTGAGTTATATGATCGCTTTCCAAAAAGTTTTGATAAAGAGCTTTGTTAACTGAAAGATACTGAATTTGACCAAGTGAACTTAAGTGTTCTTTACTTTGTTCCGAAATATAATCGTCAATGATATAAAAAATAACAGAGTACTTATCAGGAAGATGGTTGAGTAATGACTGTATCATTACACCAAGGTAAGGAGCGTATTTTTCATCTGACGCGGAAACTATTGGAATAACGGTAGTGTTAGTCATTAGAATTCACCTCCATTTTTTTATTAAAATTAGATTAAAATTATTGGTATTTGTTTAATCATATTCTCTTTTAATGGTGAAGTCAACTTATACAACTTTTTAATCAGGTGTTTTTATTCTAAAAGTTCTTTTATAGTAGAATAAAATCGAAACTTGAGCAAAGATAAAACTATATAGAAGAACTTAACCGAAAGAAAATTATTTAAATAAAAAAAAGACAAAGCGATAAAAACGCTTTGTCTTACTTATTAAGAAATTACCGTTACATCATTTTCAACTTTGAATGGTTCTTGTGAATTAATATGGTCGTAGAACATAATGCCATTGATGTGGTCAATCTCATGTTGCACAACAATTGCTGGATAGTTTTTTAAACGAATTTTGTGAGAAGTTCCTTCAGGATCGAAGTAAGTCAGCGTAATTCGACTGTGACGCACGACATATCCAGGTACTTCGCGATCAACTGAAAGACAGCCTTCACCTTCTGCTAAGCAAGAACTTTGAACAGAATGGCTAATAATTTTAGGATTAATCATAATACTGCTAAGAATTGGCTCTGCATTTTGCTCATCACTAGGAATATGAACGGCGATAATCCTTTTTTTGATATCTAATTGTGGTGCCGCTAAACCAACGCCACCACGTAAATTGTATTTTTCAGCTAATTCAGGATCTTGGCTATTTTTTAAAAATTCAATCATTTCTTTGCATAAAATTTGTTCCTCATTGGAAAGAGGGAATCTTACTTCTTCAGCGATTTCTCGTAAAGTAGGGTTACCCTCCCTAATAATAGTATCCATTGTTATCATAAATCGTCACTCCTACTAATCTTGTTTAATTAAATTGCATCAATTATTTTCTTTCGTCTTATACATTTTAACAGTATTGGCATTAAATTGCACGAACTTCAAGAACAATTTTAATGAAATTTAAAGAGCATAAGGCAGTATTTATATGTAAGCGAAATCATTTTTTTAAACAATATATTCCTTTTAAAAATGAGTTTTTTGTGAGATAATAATTAAAATTTAACGTGACAAATTCTATTTAGGAGTGATTTGATGGGAGAAGCAAAACGATATATCAAAGCAGTTTATCAAGAAGTAATGGAAAGAGATCCACATCAAACTGAATTTTTACAAGCTGTCAAAGAATTTTTCAACTCAATTGAACCTGTTTTAGAAAGACATCCACGATTAATGGAAGAAAATATTTTGTCGAGAATCGTTGAACCTGAACGTATTATTCAATTTAGAGTTCCTTGGACCGATGCAAAAGGGAAAACTCAAGTAAACCGAGGTTTTAGAGTGCAATTTAGTTCAGCAATTGGACCTTATAAAGGTGGCTTAAGGTTGCATCCAAGTGTTAATCAAAGTATTGTCAAATTCCTAGGGTTTGAACAAATTTTTAAAAATAGTTTAACGGGTTTGCCGATTGGCGGCGGAAAAGGTGGCAGTGATTTTGATCCAAAAGGAAAAACAGATAACGAAGTCATGCGATTTTGTCAAAGTTTTATGACCGAACTTCAAAAATATATTGGTCCAGATACGGATGTCCCAGCAGGTGATATTGGTGTTGGAGGAAGAGAAATCGGTTATTTATTTGGTCAATACAAACGTTTAAATGGTTTCCATGCAGGTGTTTTAACAGGAAAACCAATTCCAATGGGTGGGAGTTTGGCAAGAACAGAAGCGACAGGTTATGGGCTGGTCTATTTTACAGAAGAGATGTTAAAAGATACAGGTAAAAGCTTTAAAAATCAAAAAGTAGTCGTTTCTGGAAGTGGAAATGTGGCGATCTACGCAATTGAAAAAGTACATCAATTAGGTGGAACCGTTATTGCGTGTTCAGATTCAAATGGTTATATTGTTGACTTAGAGGGTATTAAAATTGAAACAGTTAAACAATTAAAAGAAGTTGAGCGCAAGAGAATTTCAGAGTATATTGTTAAACATCCAACGGCTCGATATAACGAAGGAACTGTTTGGGAAATTGATGAAGAGTATCAAATCGCATTGCCCTCTGCAACTCAAAATGAAATCAACGGTACAATTGCTACTAAAATGATTGATAATGGTGTATATGCAGTGGCGGAAGGTGCAAATATGCCAAGTGATTTAGAGGCAATAGAGATTTATCAAAATGCAGGTATTTTATATGGACCTGCTAAAGCAGCCAATGCAGGTGGCGTAGCCGTTTCGGCTTTGGAAATGAGTCAAAATAGTTTACGTTTAAGTTGGACATTTGAAGAAGTTGATATGAGATTAAAAGAAATTATGACTAAAATTTACTTAGATTGTCGTGATACAGCCGCTGAATATGGCGTTCCTGGTGACTTTGTAAGTGGTGCTAATATCGCTGGTTTCTTGAAAGTATCAAATGCAATGATTTCTCAGGGAGTAGTTTAGAAAATAAATAGTTATTAACTAACTAAAGCTTTAAAAAAAGTTGTCACGATGAGTTTTATTCATTATTTTACGAGTATAAAATGGCTAATTAAAAAGTGAAATAATTTTTAAATATGGATAAAGGTCTTGACGAATCAATTTTTGAACACTATACTAAGCACGTAAAGAAAATTAAATACACGCTTCTGTTAGGTGAGGCTCCTATATGGAAATATGCTGCTGCCCAAAAACATCGAGAGATGCCAATGGGTCAACAAGTTTGATCGAATTAAGGTCATTTTTAACGTAGCTGATGAATAATCTACGCCATATAGTGCTAAAGCTCGATGATGGAGAAAGTATAAGTGGTTTATTTTGGTGCGCTTATCTTGTGATGTGATGGTTTAGATGAAACTTTCCAAGCACATACTCTGTTATTTGAGTATGTGCTTTTTTGTATGCATCTAGCAAAAACGGTTTTAATTTTCAATGGAAATCAGTTCAAGTAGATCTCTTGTTCTCTGGATTCCTAAACATTCAAAGCGAGGTGAGTATCATGAAAAGTACGACTAAAGCAAGTGAAAATAGTGACCCTGGAAGTCAGAAGTCGAAGGAAAAGGTGAATAAACCTCCTAGTGATACTGACCATTTAACGAAGTTGGATTGATTAGGAACTGTTCTTCTTTTCTTTTGACAAGAAATGGAGGCAAAGAAAATGATGATGAATCGAAAAAAACAAATTCAAATGGAAAAAAAATCAAAAGATAACGATTTAAAAAAATTAGCTCGTCTATCTGAAAAAAAAGTAATGATAAACTACCAATCAAGCCCAAGTGGATTAAGTGAACAAATGGCAAGCAAACGTTTAGCAGAATACGGTCCAAATGAAGTAGCAACACAAAGACCAACCCCGTGGTTTGTTCTATTAGTAGAAGCATTTAAAGATCCTTTTGTGTACGTATTGGCTCTTTTAATGGTTGTATCAGCGCTAACCAATGATTTTGAAGCAAGCCTTGTAATGGGTGTGATGATTTTATTGAGTGTTGGTATTCGTTTTATTCAAGAATATCGCTCACAAAAAGCAAGTTTAGCTTTAAAAGAATTAATTGAAACAACTTGTGGAATCACAAGAGACGGAGTAACGACTGAAATCCCTATCGATGAAGTTGTTCCTGGTGATATTGTGAATTTATCAACGGGGGATATGATTCCTGCAGATGCTCGTTTCATTTGGACAAAAGATTTATTTGTGAACCAAGCATCATTGACTGGTGAGTCAATGCCAGTTGAAAAATTAGTTAAAGTAGAAGAACCAACAGAAGAAGATACTGCTTTAGATTTAGCGAATTTAGCATTTATGGGAACCGATGTTTTAAGTGGACAAGGTCGAGCAATTATTTTAAAAACAGGAAATGATACTTTCTTTGGCGATATTGCGTCTAATGTTTCTGAAAAAAGAGGCGAAACTAGTTTTGATCGCGGAGTAAAAAATGTTAGTAAAGTGTTGATTCGTTTTATGGTTGTCATGGTACCTATTGTTTTTCTACTGAATGGTTTGACTAAAGGCGATTGGGGCCAAGCGTTCTTCTTTGCGATTGCTGTAGCAGTTGGTTTGACGCCTGAAATGTTGCCAATGATTATTACAAGCAATTTAGCAAAAGGTGCTATCAAAATGTCTAAGAAAAAAGTAATTGTAAAAGAACTCAATGCCATTCAAAATCTAGGGGCAATGGATATTCTTTGTACAGATAAAACTGGAACAATTACAGAAGATCATGTTGTACTTGTTAAACACGTTAGTCCAATTGGTGATAACTGTAAAAAAGTTCTAGATTTAGCATTTTTAAATTCTAATTATCAAACAGGTTGGAAGAATTTAATGGATCATGCTGTTATTAATTATTATGAAGAAAATAAATTGGCACAAAAAATAGGGCATGTTGAAAAAATTGATGAGATTCCATTTGATTTTTCTAGACGTCGTTTAACAGTAGCGGTCAATAATGAGGGTCATCAGTTAATGATTACAAAAGGTGCCGTAGAAGAAATGATGAAAATCTGTTCTCATGTGGAAATTAATGATGAAGTTGTTCCTCTAACTGAATCGTTGCGAGAAAAAATGTTGACAGTTAGTGTTGATATGAATCAAGACGGTATGCGCGTGCTAGGTGTTGCCTATAAAAAAGATGTTCATGATACAGCAATCTATAGTATTGCAGATGAAAATGAAATGATTTTAGCTGGTTTTATGGGATTTCTTGACCCAGCAAAAAAATCTTCCATCACAGCTATTAAATCTCTACATGAACATGGCGTAACGGTAAAAGTTTTAACTGGAGATAATGAAATTGTTTCACAAAAAGTCTGTAAAGATGTAGGGATTGAAGTAGGACAAGTTTTATTAGGCAATGAAATCGAAACGATGAGTGACGAAGCATTAATGGAAGCTTCAGAAAAAGTCAATCTTTTTGCTAAGCTAAATCCGATGCAAAAAGCACGTATTATTGCTCTTCTTCAGAAAAAAGGTCATACTGTTGGGTTTATGGGAGATGGAATCAATGATGCACCAGCTTTGCGAAAAGCAGATGTTGGCATTTCTGTTGATACGGCAGCAGACATTACAAAAGAAGCAAGTTCAATTATTTTACTAGAAAAAAGCTTAACAGTTTTAGAAGATGGTGTATTAGAAGGTCGGACGGTCTTTGGCAATATGATGAAATACATTAAAATGACAGTTAGTTCTAACTTTGGGAATGTTTTTAGTGTATTAGTGGCAAGTGCCTTCTTACCGTTTTTACCAATGCTTTCTATCCAACTTCTTGTTCAAAACTTGATTTACGATGTTGCTCAATTAACGATTCCGTGGGATCGAATGGACGAAGAAGACTTAATGAAGCCAGCTAAATGGAATACAGGCAACTTAATGAAATTTACATTATCGATTGGACCAATTAGTTCCATTTTTGATATTCTGACCTTCTTATTAATGTACTTTGTCTTCCATGCAAATACAGTAGGCAATCAAGCGTTATTCCACTCTGGTTGGTTCGTTATTGGATTGATTACTCAAACAGTGGTTGTTCATATTATTAGAACAAAAAAAATTCCGTTTATTCAAAGTATGGCCAGCATACCTGTAACGATTTCGACAATTTGTGTGATTGCGATTGCAATTCTAATTCCTGATACAGCTCTAGGTGGATTTTTTGATTTTGTTCCTCTACCAATGGCTTATTGGAAATGGATGGTTCTAATTGTACTTGCATATGGAGTTGCAGTTCAATTAGTTAAAACAATCTATATTAAAATTAATAAAGAGTGGCTTTAAAAAGAAGACTTTATCTTAGCTAAGATAAAGTCTTCTTTTAGTTACACCATATTATAGGAAGAAAGATGAATAGTTCAATTAGAAAATCATAGGGAAAATTTATGGTACTAAAAGAAATATAAAAACAATGTTGTTTTCTAAAAAGAAGGATTCGTTGATATTTTTGTCAGAAACGTATTATGAGAAAAATCTAATCAATATTTTTTTGATTGTGAAAACAATATCATGCGAGAGCTGTTTCATAAAATAATCGAAATAATAATACAGTTTTACAATCGGAATGTAACAGATTGAACTTGATTCAACGCAATTTGTTGAATTTGAGTAATTTTTAAATCTACAATTATTCTTTATTCTTCTTAAAAAAGTATAAAGTGAATGTTTTCACTATGATGGTGCGTTAGGTTGATTTTCTATGCTAACCCTAGACTTTTTACGATTTACAGACATCAAAAATGACCCGTATCCCTTGCATATCCTATGAAAGCGTGTTAAATTAAATGAGTAAAGAGATTACACTAATACAGTTTTAGTAACTGTATAAAACAGCATCTTACAAACAAAAATAGATTGTGATGAAGAGAGGAATGGTTAAAGATGGCTACAAAAAAGAATAAACCTGTCGATTTTGATGCATTACTACACGGCGTGAATGCAGAATTTCCAACAGTACAAATTTTAGATGAGGATGGGAAGATTGTTAATCCTGATTTAATGCCAGATTTATCTGATGAAGAGTTAGTTGATTTAATGTCTAAAATGGTATGGTCACGTGTGTTAGACCAACGTTCAACTGCCTTAAACCGTCAAGGACGTTTAGGGTTCGTTGCACCAACTGCTGGACAAGAAGCAAGTCAATTAGCAAGTCATTATGCAATTGAAAAAGAAGACGTATTATTACCTGGGTATCGTGATGTCCCTCAATTGATTCAACACGGCTTACCTTTAAAAGAAGCTTTCTTATGGTCAAGAGGACATGCTGCTGGTAACAAATATGACGCTAGCTTACAAGCATTGCCACCACAAATCATTATTGGTGCACAAATCGTTCAAGCTGCTGGTGTTGCTTTAGGTCTTAAAAAACGCGGCAAGAAAAATGTCGTTTTAACTTATACAGGTGATGGTGGTTCATCACAAGGAGATTTCTACGAAGGAATGAACTTCGCTGGGGCATACAATGCACCTGCAATCTTTATCGTTCAAAACAACGGCTATGCAATCTCAACTCCACGTTCAGTTCAAACTAAAGCTGTAACATTGGCTCAAAAAGCAGTAGCTGCTGGAATTCCAGGAGTACAAGTTGATGGGATGGATGCTTTAGCAGTTTACGCTGTAACAAAAGAAGCAAGAGAGCGTGCAATTGCAGGCGACGGTCCAACTTTAATTGAAACTTTAACTTACCGTTATGGTCCACATACACTTTCAGGAGATGACCCAACTCGTTACCGTACGAAAGAAACAGACGATATCTGGGAAAAACGTGATCCATTAGTACGTATGCGTATTTTCTTAACTGAAAAAGGCTTATGGACTGAAGAAAAAGAAAACGAAGTAATTGAAGCAGCAAAAGAAGAAATTAAAGACGCAATTAAAGAAGCAGATCAAGAACCAAAACAAAAAGTTTCTGATTTCTTGAAAAACATGTTTGAAGAACCAAACCAAACACTTAAAGAACAAATTGCAATCTTTGAAGCAAAGGAGAGTAAATAATCATGGCACAAAAAACAATGATCCAAGCCATCACTGATGCGCTTGCAGTTGAACTTGGCAAAGACGAAAACGTTTTGATTTTCGGTGAAGACGTTGGGAACAATGGTGGGGTATTCCGTGCTACTGAAGGCTTACAAGCACAATTCGGTGAAGACCGCGTATTCGATACACCACTTGCAGAATCAGGTATTGGTGGACTTGCAGTAGGTTTAGCATTAGAAGGCTTCCGTCCAGTTCCAGAAATTCAATTCTTCGGATTCGTATTTGAAGTAATGGATTCAATCGTAGGACAAGCAGCTCGTACACGTTACCGTATGAGTAGCACTCGTAACATGCCAATCACAATCCGCGCACCATTTGGTGGTGGAGTTCATACTCCAGAATTACACTCAGATAACTTAGAAGGATTGATTGCTCAATCTCCTGGTATCAAGATTGTTATTCCAAGTAACCCATATGACGCTAAAGGCTTATTGATTTCTTCTATTCGCGATAACGATCCAGTCGTTTTCTTAGAGCACATGAAATTATACCGTTCTTTCCGTGATGAAGTTCCTGATGGCGAATACACTGTTCCACTAGGCAAAGCAGCTATCACTAAAGAAGGTACAGATGTATCAGTTATCACTTATGGCGCAATGGTTCGTGAAGCGTTAAAAGCAGCTGAAAAACTTGAAAAAGAAGGCATTTCAGTTGAAATCGTGGATCTTAGAACAGTTTCACCATTAGATATTGAAACAATTATTGCTTCAGTTGAAAAAACTGGTCGCGTAGTAGTTGTTCAAGAAGCACAACGTCAAGCAGGTGTTGGTGCAATGGTTATGTCTGAAATTTCAGAACGCGCAATCCTTTCATTGGAAGCTCCAATTGGACGTGTTGCTGCTCCTGATACAATTTTCCCATTCGGTCAAGCAGAAAACATCTGGTTACCAAATGCAACAGATATTGAAGAAAAAATTAAAGAAGTATACAACTTCTAATTTATTTCCAAGATTAAAACGAATGCAATCACATCTCTGAGAGTTATGGATTGGTTGCATTTGTTTCATTTCTAAAGCACTTGAACAAACTATTTTGTAAAAGACAAACTAGTTAATATAGAAGGGAAGTTATCGAAAATGGCTTTTAAATTTAAATTACCAGATATCGGTGAAGGAATCCATGAAGGTGAAATCGTTAAATGGTTCGTAAAACCAGGCGACACAATCAATGAAGATGATACTTTACTAGAAGTACAAAATGACAAATCAGTTGAAGAAATTCCATCTCCAGTAACAGGTACTGTTAAAAGTATCTTAGTTGAAGAAGGAACAGTTGCCGTAGTTGGCGATGTTTTAGTTGAAATCGACGCTCCAGGACATGAAGAAGATGAAGCAGCAGCTCCTGCTCCTGCTAAAGAATCAGCTCCAGCAGCTGCACCTGCAGCAAGTGGTGCTTCAGCTTTATTCCAATTCAAATTACCAGATATTGGTGAAGGAATTGCAGAAGGCGAAATCGTTAAATGGTTTGTAGCTCCAGGCGATACAATCAATGAAGACGATACGTTATTAGAAGTACAAAATGACAAATCAGTTGAAGAAATTCCATCTCCAGTAACAGGTACTGTTAAAAACATTCTTGTTTCAGAAGGAACAGTTGCCAATGTTGGTGATGTTTTAGTTGAAATTGATGCACCAGACTTCGTTGATCACAGTGCACCTGCAACTGAACAAACTCCGGCAAGTCCAGCAGTAACTCCAACAAGTGAAACTACAGCAACACCTGCTGCTACTGGCGCAGGTTCAGTCGTTGCAACAAGTGATCCATCAAAACGCATTTTAGCAATGCCTTCAGTACGTCAATTAGCACGTGAAAAAGGAATTGATATCAGTTTAGTATCAGCAACTGGTAAAGGCGGACGTATCACAAAAGAAGATATCTTAAACTTTACAACTGGTGGCGCAACAGCAGCACCTGCAGCTAAAGAAGAAGCATCAGCTTCAACAACAACTGCATCAGCTCCAGCTTCTAAACCAGCTGCACCAGCACAACCATTTACTTCAACAATGGGCGAAATGGAAACAAGAGAAAAAATGTCTCCTACTCGTAAAGCAATTGCTAAAGCAATGGTTAACAGTAAAGCAACAGCACCACACGTTACGCTATTCGATGAAGTAGATGCTACTAAATTAATGGCTCACAGAAAACGTTTCAAAGATATCGCAGCAGATAAAGGCGTTAAATTAACATTCTTACCATATGTTGTAAAAGCATTGGTATCTGTATTACGCAAATATCCAGCATTAAATGCTTCAATTGATGATGCGACTCAAGAAATTGTTTACAAACACTATGTAAACGTTGGAATCGCAACAGATACGGATCACGGTCTATTTGTTCCTAACATTAAAAATGCAGATGCGAAAAGTATTTTCTCAATTGCAGGTGAAATTACAACCCATGCAAAAGCAGCAGCTGAAGGTAAATTAGCAGCAGCAGATATGCGTGGCGGATCTTGCACGATTAGCAACATTGGTTCAATCGGTGGCGGCTGGTTCACTCCAGTTATCAACTACCCAGAAGTTGCTATTTTAGGTGTTGGTAAAATCGCTAAAAAAGCAGTTGTAAATGCTGATGATGAAATTGTTGTAGCACCAGTTATGCAATTATCATTAAGCTTTGATCACCGTATCATTGATGGAGCGACTGCTCAAAAAGCAATGAACGATATGAAAGCATTACTAGCAGATCCAGAATTATTATTAATGGAAGGATGATCATAAAATGGTAGTAGGAGATTTCGCAATCGAATTAGACACAGTTGTTATTGGTTCAGGCCCTGGAGGATATGTTGCCGCTATTCGTGCAGCTCAACTAGGTCAAAAAGTAGCAATCGTTGAAAAAGAAAATATCGGTGGAGTTTGTTTAAACGTTGGATGTATTCCTTCAAAAGCACTAATCAGTGCTGGACATCACTACCAAGACGCTATGCACTCAGAAGTATTTGGTGTAACAGCTGAAAATGTGGTTTTAGATTTTGCTAAAACTCAAGAATGGAAAAACAATAAAGTTGTCAAATCACTAACTAGTGGTGTTGAAATGTTATTGAAAAAACACAAAGTTGAAATTTTACGTGGTGAAGCTTTCTTCGTTGATGAGCATGACCTACGCGTAATGACTGAAACAAGTGCACAAAGCTATACATTCAACAACGCAATTGTGGCAACTGGTAGCCGTCCGATTGAAATCAAAGGATTTAAATTTGGCAAACGTATCATTGATTCAACTGGTGGTTTAGCACTTCAAGAAGTGCCTAAAAAATTAGTTGTTATCGGTGGCGGATATATCGGAAGCGAATTAGCTGGAGCTTACGCAAACTTAGGCGCTGAAGTAACAATTTTAGAAGGTTCTCCTTCAATTTTGCCTAACTTTGAAAAAGACATGGTTAAATTTGTAACAGATAACTTCAAAAAGAAAAACGTTACAATTGAAACAGGTGCAATGGCTAAAGAAGCAATTGAAACTGCAGATGGCGTAACAGTTAAATATGAAGTAAATGGTTCTGAAAAATCAATTGATGCCGATTATGTGATGGTAACAGTTGGTCGTCGTCCAAATACAGATGAATTAGGTTTAGAACAAGCGGGTGTTGAAGTTGGCGAACGTGGATTAATCACAGTTGACGCACAAGGCCGTACAAATAAACCAAATATTTATGCAATTGGCGATATCGTTCCTGGTCTTGCATTAGCACACAAAGCAAGCTATGAAGCTAAAATTGCTGCAGAAGCTATTTCTGGTAAAAAAGTAGCAGTTGATTATAAAGCAATGCCTGCAGTATGTTTCACGGATCCTGAATTAGCATCTGTTGGTCTTACTCAAGCAGAAGCAAAAGCTGAAGGAATGGATGTTAAAGCATCTAAATTCCCTCTACAAGCAAATGGACGTGCTTTATCTCTTGATGCTACTGAAGGTTTTGTACGTTTAGTAACGACTAAAGAAGATAACGTTCTTGTTGGTGCACAAGTTGCCGGTGTTGGCGCAAGTGACATTATTGCTGAATTAGGTTTAGCAATTGAGTCAGGTATGAATGCTGAAGACATCGCTCTTACAATTCATGCTCATCCTTCATTAGCTGAAACAGTTATGGATGCTGCTGAATTAGCATTAGGTATGCCAATTCACATTTAATAGTAAGTTCATATAAAAAACTAAACGCATAGTCGATTAGTCGTCTACTTGTAAAAGAAGACGTGCTTATACTGAAAATCAATTTGATTTTATTGAAAGAACTTCTACAAATTAATGATTCGTCATTAGTTTTGTAGAAGTTCTTTTTTTATTAAGTTGTTAAAAACAGAATATTTACATTATAATGACAAATTGATGACTTTGTTACAAAAAGAAGTATCTGTCAGTAATTTTAGTATAATAAGAGATGGAGAGTAAAGTTTTTAAGAAGAAAGAAAACTTTGCAATAGTGGTTGAAATACAGGAGGGTGTTGGATGGGTAGAGGTCATCTAAGTAAAGTGATGGTAGCAGGGAATAATCGAACTGCTTATGATTTTACTTTTTTAAGTATGTTGCGGATGAAAATCAAGGAGTTGGTTTTATTAGATGTGCCAGAGTTAGATATGGCTATTTTTAAAGATTTAACTTATACAGAAGCTATTTTTCCACATACTACTTTAAAGATTGGCAATGAAAAAGACTTTCAAGATACCGATTTATTAATTATTACAGCATGCGAGGAACGCAATGAAGACGAAACGGACAAAGAGTATCTTAGGCGTAATATCAAATTAGTTCGAAAAATAATTAACCAAGCAATGGCGAATAGTTTTGATGGTATGGTGATTATCGCAACTGAACCAACAGATATTTTTACTTATTTGATTTGGAAGTTTTCAGGGTTGCCAAAAGAACGTATTTTTGGCTTAGGAACCTATTTTGATACAATTTATTTTCAAAATATGTTAAGTAAATTTTTTAAAATTTCGGTTCATGATGTGAAAGGTTATATTGTTGGTGGGAGTCAAAAAAATCAAAAAATAGCGATTTGGAGTCGTTCTTATGTTGGTGGGACGCCGGTGCTAGGCTTGACTGTAGACTCTGATAATGCTTTTAATCAAGAAGCTATGTTTAAAATGGAAGAGATGATTCTAAAACGCTATGACGATAATGCGGTTTGCCGAACAGGCTATACAAACGCTGCAACATTAGCGAAATTAGTTCAATTAATCAGTAATAATGAAGAAGCAATTGTTCCATTAGTCCATTTAGTGGATATTGATGAGTACAAGGCTATTCCGTTATCTCTCCCGATTTTACTAGGTGAAAATGGCATTAGTGCGTCTTATGAACTTGGATTTTCAGATGATGAACGCCAAGAAATTTTAGGTGTCGCAAAACAAATCAGAGAACAATTAGATATTATTGAACAAGGGAAATAATAGAAAGTTACAGGTGAATAACATGGAAAAAAGTTACAGCTATCCTATCGATTTAGAATGGTCAAGGGAAGATATGGTTCGTGTAATTGATCTTTGGCGAGCAGTGGAATTAGCATATGAAACCGGGATTGATCGCGAACTCTTTTTAAAAAAATATCAAGCATTTAAACAAGTGATTCCAGCCATTGGTGAAGAAAAAAAATGGGGTCGAGAATTTCAGCAATTATCTTCTTATTCGTTGTATAAAGTTGTTCAAGAAGCAAAAACAAGTACTAAAAAAAATATTCATATGTAAGTAAGTTGCCAAGAAGGATTTCGTTGCTTTTATAAGTGATGACATTCTTTTTTTGGTTGATTTTATTCCTTAATTTACATTCAGTTTGGTACAATAGAATTAAAGGGTTAATTAAGGAGCGGATTTTTTATGGTTTTTCAAAAGAGACATGAATTAATTAAAGGTTGGATTTTAGAAGCAGCTACGATGATTTTGAAATCACTGCAAGAAGAACTGACTGTTGAGGTGAAAACTCATCGAAATGATTTAGTTACGAATATGGATAAAGCAGTGGAAGTTTTTTTAATCAGCAAAATTCAAGAAAGGTTCCCCACTGAACGGATTATGGGGGAAGAAGGTTTTGGAAATAGTTTCCAAGATTTAGAAGGAACCGTTTGGATCATTGATCCGATTGATGGAACTTTAAATTTTATCAAACAAAAAAGAAATTTTGCAATTATGATAGGTGTTTATCATAATGGAATTGGTCAAATGGGGTATATTTATGACGTTATGGAAGACGAAATGTATTGGGCCGTAAAAGGACAGGGAGCCTATTGTAATGATGAAAAACTTCCAATGGTTGAGGATACCTCGCTAAAAGAAGGATTAGTGGCTATTAACAGTGGCATGTTTGCAACAAATCGCTATCACGCTGCTGAAATGGGCTTAGCTAGTTCGGGTGTGAGGATGGTTGGATCAGCAGGTGTTGAGACAGCTCATGTAGTTAGCGGGCGTTTAGCTGCCTATCTTTCATATTCTTTATGCCCATGGGATATTGCTGCAGGTAAAGTGATTGCAGAAGAAGTAGGGTTAGTCTACAAAAAGTTAGATGGAAAAGAGGTTGATTTGTTAAGTAAAAACGGCATTATTGTTGCTACACCAAAAGCATATCAAGAAATATTAACGGATTATTTATTAAAACCATAAAAAAATTCTGAGTTGTTTTGAAAAAAGTTCTGATGGAGTGATTTAAAAAATAAAATAACTAAAAAAATAAAAGTGAAAAATTGTAAATAAGTTACAACTCGCTATTTTCTATTGAAAAAAAGGCAATTATAGAAAACAGGTAACGGCAATTATTGGACCTAATTAACAAATTGAACCGTTTTCTTAAAAAAAACTACAAAAACCAAGATTTTTTTCTTTTCAAAGAGGCAAAATAGTGTTAGACTAGATAAGTTGATAGTTGTCTTCATAAGTTTTCAGTGCGTTTTCAAATCGGATTTTGCAAAAAACTTATGAAAAAAGTTCCTTAAGTTGAATTTCAACTTGATAAGTGAACTGTTTTACACGTAGAGTGGATAGCGAATCAGTAGCATTGAAATAACTCTCAAAGAGTCTCGGAGGAATATATTTATGAAAAGAAGAAATGATATCAGAAACGTCGCAATTATTGCCCACGTTGACCATGGTAAAACAACATTAGTTGATGAATTATTAAAACAATCAAGTACATTAGATTCTCATAATGAACTAGCAGAAAGAGCGATGGATTCTAACGATATTGAAAAAGAACGTGGAATCACTATCTTAGCTAAAAACACTGCTGTTGACTATAAAGGTACACGCATCAATATCATGGATACACCAGGACATGCCGATTTCGGTGGTGAAGTAGAACGTATCATGAAAATGGTTGATGGAGTAGTCCTTGTTGTAGATGCATACGAAGGAACAATGCCTCAAACACGTTTTGTATTGAAAAAAGCTTTGGAACAAAAACTAATTCCAATCGTAGTTGTAAACAAAATTGACCGTGATGCAGCTCGTCCTGCTGAAGTTGTTGATGAAGTTTTAGAATTATTTATCGAATTAGGTGCAGATGATGATCAATTAGAATTCCCAGTAATTTATGCTTCAGCTATGAACGGAACTTCTAGTATGTCTGATGATAAAAATGATCAAGAAGCAACAATGGATAACGTTTTCGATACAATCGTTAAAACAATTCCTGCTCCAATTGACAATAGCGATGAACCTTTACAATTCCAAGTATCATTATTAGATTATAATGACTACGTTGGACGTATCGGTATTGGACGCGTATTCCGTGGAACCATTAAAGTTGGCGATAATGTTGCCTTAACTAAATTAGATGGTTCTGTTAAGAACTTCCGCGTCACTAAATTATTTGGTTTCTTTGGTTTGCAACGTTTAGAAATCCAAGAAGCACAAGCAGGAGATTTGATTGCTGTTTCTGGTATGGAAGATATCTTCGTTGGAGAAACAGTAACACCTGTTGACCATCAAGAACCACTACCAGTGTTACACATTGATGAACCAACCTTACAAATGACTTTCCTTGTAAATAACTCACCATTCGCAGGACGCGAAGGTAAATGGGTTACTTCTCGTAAAATCGAAGAACGTTTAATGTCACAATTACACACAGATGTTTCTTTACGTGTTGAAAGTACTCCGTCTCCTGACGCTTGGGTTGTTTCTGGACGTGGCGAATTACATTTATCAATCTTAATTGAAAACATGCGTCGTGAGGGCTATGAATTGCAAGTATCACGTCCATCTGTAATCGTTAAAGAATTCCAAGGTAAATTATGTGAACCATTTGAATTAGTTCAAATCGACACACCTGAAGAGTATATGGGTTCAATTATCGAATCATTAAGCCAACGTAAAGGCGAAATGCAAGATATGCAAAACAACGGAAACGGACAAGTTCGTTTAACATTCCTAGCTCCTGCTCGTGGATTGATTGGATATTCAACAGAATTCTTATCAATGACTCGCGGATACGGAATCATGAACCACACATTTGACCAATACCTACCTGTATTAAGTGGTAAAATTGGTGGACGTCGTAATGGTGCACTTGTTTCAACTGAAACAGGTAAAACAACGACTTATGGAACAATGGGTGTTGAAGACCGTGGAACCATCTTTATCGAACCAGGTACTGAAATTTATGAAGGTATGATCGTCGGTGAAAACTCACGTGAAAATGATATTACGGTTAATATTACAAAAGCAAAACAAATGACTAACGTTCGTTCTGCTAATAAAGACCAAACAAATGTGATCAAACGTCCTCGTAAATTATCATTAGAAGAATCATTAGAATTCTTAGGTGATGATGAGTATTGTGAAATCACACCAGAAAGCATTCGTTTGCGTAAACAAGTATTAAACAAAAACGAACGTGAAAAAGCTGCTAAGAAAAGCCGTTTAACTGCTACAGAATAAAAAATAAAAAAGTTAGCTAAGTGAATTTACTTAGCTAATTTTTTTTTGTTTAAAAGGTAAATTTAATCATCTTTAGTCTTTGTGTTTGTTTAATTTATGCTATAATAAACAATGAGTAAGTTTATGGGAGGGATGAAGGCATGTCAGAAGTTGTCCAAAAAGATAAGGCTTTAGCTGCATTGATGGAAGATGCAGAACGAATATATACATTAATAAGTAGTCAAAAACAACATTTATGCCTAGCGCAATGCCCTGCATTTGAAGAAGTAGTAGACACACAAATGTATGGATTTTCTAGAGAAATCGCCTATGCTAGTAAAATTGGCATTGTTTCAGAAGATGAAGGTCATCGAATATTAAGTGATTTAGAAAAAACATTGAATGACGTTTACACTGAAATGTATGACGAAAAAAAAGAGCAAATTTAGTTCATAAGGGAGGTTATGGGCTACTAGAGATTTAGCCAACTATATGAAAAAATTAAAATATCTTGATTATTATATTTTTATACCGTATTTAATCCTATCCGTGCTTGGCATTTTAATGGTATATAGCGCCAGTAGTTTTGTAGCAACTATTCCACCAATTAATAGCACACCCGATCATTTTTTTAAGTTACAAAGTATATTTGTCTTAATGGGATTGGTCGTTTCTTTTGTGGTGATGTCCTTTAAATATGAGATGTTAAAAAACAAACGTTTAGTCATGTTTGCTCTATTAGTAATTGCGATTTCCTTACTGTACTTGTTTTTCTTCGGGGAGGCTTTAAATGGAGCAGCAGGTTGGTTAAGTATTTTTGGATTTAATTTACAACCAGCTGAATTTTGTAAAATTGTTATTATTTGGTATTTTGCATTTATTTTTTCTAAAAAACAACGAAGTATTGTACATGATTTTAGAAATACAGTCACCCCACCGCTAACGATTTTCTTGTTTTTCTTGTTATTGATTGCGATGCAGCCAGATATTGGAGGCGCAGGAATTATTTTAGTTATTGGAGTGGTGATGATTTTTGCAAGTGGTGTATCGGTTTATTTAGGGGTCGGTTCTGGTTTGCTGGGTATCGGTGTCATTTTTGGAGTTTTGGAAATGGTACAAAAACTTGGTGAGAATACTCCATTTTTAGATAAGTACCAGTATCAGCGTTTTGTGGCTTTTTGGGATCCTTTTGCCGTTTCTGAAACAGTAGGGAATCAACTTGTGAATTCTTACTATGCGTTAAGTCGCGGTGGTCTTTTTGGTGTTGGAATTGGCCAAAGCGTTCAAAAAACCGGTTATTTACCTGAACCATATACGGATTTTATTATGTCTATTTTAGGGGAAGAATTTGGTCTCTTTGGGATTTTTGTTGTTGTAACCTTATTTGTCTTTTTGATTTTAAGAATTTATTTAATTGGCATTCGTGCAAAAGATGCCTTTGGTTCGTTACTTTGTATTGGAATCGCAACGATGTTATTAGTGCAAGGATTTATTAATTTAGGAGGCGTTGTAGGACTTTTACCAATTACTGGGGTAACATTCCCTTTTATTAGTTATGGTGGTTCTAGTACCCTTGTTTTGACGATTTCAATTGGTTTAGTATTGAATGTAAGTGCAACTGAAAAAATGAAGCGTGAAAAACTACGTTTAGAAAAATTAGCGAGATAGAAATATCACCAATTTGAACAATTTTGATGTTAAGTTGTTCCATGATTGTGTATAATGAAAATATGATTAGAAAAGACTTCTGTTTTTGAAGTCTTTTTTTTAAGGAAACTAATAATGAATGGACAAGGAGTGAGGTCATGAAAAAAGTATTAGTGGCTAACCGTGGAGAAATCGCGATTCGAATTTTTAGAGCATGTACAGAGTTACATTTAGATACAGTAGCAGTTTATGCACAAGAAGATGCAAGTTCTGTTCACCGTTTTAAAGCAGATGAGGCATATTTGGTAGGGAAAGGGAAAAAACCTATTGAAGCATACTTAGATATTGAAGATATGATCCGAATTGCAAAATATGCAGGAGCAGATGCGATTCATCCAGGATATGGTTTTTTATCGGAAAACCTTTCTTTTGCAAAACGTTGTAAAGGAGAAGGAATTACTTTTATCGGACCTGATTTACATCATTTAGATATTTTTGGTGATAAAATAAAAGCAAAAGAAGCAGCTATTGCTGCAAATATTCAATCGATTCCAGGAACAGACGGTCCTGTTTCAAGCCTTGCAGAAGTAGAAGAATTTGCTAATGAACATGGCTATCCAATTATGATTAAAGCTGCTTTAGGTGGCGGTGGTCGAGGAATGCGTGTAGCTCATTCTCAAAGAGAAGTAAAAGATAGTTATGATCGTGCTAAAAGTGAAGCTAAAGCAGCTTTTGGAAGTGACGAAGTTTATGTAGAACGTTACATTTCCAATCCAAAACATATTGAAGTTCAAATTCTTGGAGATCAACATGGAAACATCATTCATTTGTATGAACGTGATTGTTCGGTTCAAAGACGTCATCAAAAGGTAGTAGAAGTAGCTCCTTGTGTGTCTATACCAGATACCTTGAGAGAAGCGATGTGCCAAGCGGCAGTTCAATTAATGGAACATGTTCATTATGTCAATGCGGGAACTGTTGAATTTTTATTAGAAGGTGAAAACTTTTATTTTATTGAAGTAAATCCTCGTGTTCAAGTAGAACACACGATTACAGAGATGATTACTGGTATTGATATCGTTCAATCCCAATTGCAAATAGCGATGGGCAAAGATCTTTTTAAAGAAATGTATTTGCCTCAACAAGCTGACATTAAAATCATAGGTGCAGCAATTCAATGTCGCGTTACAACGGAAGATCCGATGAATCATTTCTTACCAGATACTGGAAAAATTGACACGTATCGCTCACCAGGTGGTTTTGGTATTCGTTTAGATGCAGGAAACGGGTTCCAAGGGAGCGTAGTTTCACCATTTTTTGACTCATTATTAGTTAAAGTATGTGTGCAAGCGATGACGTTTGAGTTGGCAGTTCAAAAAATGGAACGTTCACTAAAAGAATTTAGAATTCGTGGAGTTAAAACGAATATTCCGTTTATGCAAAATGTTATTTCTCATCCGATATTCTTATCTGGAAATGCAAAAACAACGTTTATTGATACAACGCCTGAACTATTTAAATTTTCGAAAATTCGTGACCGTGGAAATAAAACGATGAAATACATTAGCAATATTACCGTAAATGGTTTTCCCGGAATTGAAAAAAATGAGAAGAAATTCTTAGCAGCAGCTCGTAAACCACAAAAATTGATTTTACCAAATGAACCCTATATCAGTGCTAAAAATATTCTAGATAAAGATGGGGCAGATGCTGTTGTTGATTGGGTTAGAGAACAAAATCAAGTGTTATTAACAGATACAACCTTTAGAGATGCCCATCAAAGTCTATTGGCAACTAGAGTGAGAACACAGGATTTTGTAACGATTGCGGAAGAAACCCAAGCTGGTATTCCACAATTATTTTCAGAAGAAATGTGGGGTGGGGCTACATTTGACGTTGCATACCGTTTCTTAACAGAAGATCCTTGGGAGCGATTAAGAAAATTACGTCGTAGAATGCCAGATACGTTATTCCAAATGTTATTTAGAGGTTCAAATGCAGTCGGTTATCAAAATTATCCAGATAATGTTATTGAAGCCTTTATCCAACAAGCTGCTCAAAATGGTGTGGATGTATTCCGTATTTTTGATAGCTTAAACTGGATTCCACAAATGGAAAAAAGCATTCAAGTTGTACGTGACACGGGTAAAATCGCAGAAGCGGCTATTTGTTATACGGGAGATATCAATGACCCAACGAGAGATAAATATACCGTGCAATATTACATTGATATGGCACAAGAATTAGAACGACAAGGAGCGCATATTATTGCGTTGAAAGATATGGCAGGGTTATTGATGCCGCAAGCTGCCTACCGATTAATCAGTGAACTAAAAGCATCGATTGATTTACCCATTCATTTGCATACCCACGATACAAGTGGTAACGGTATTTTCACCTACGCTTCAGCAGTTAAAGCAGGCGTGGATATTGTTGACGTTGCGATGAGTGCTGTGAGTGGTGCGACCAGCCAACCTAGTATGAGTAGTTTGTATTATGCTTTAGTGAATGGCGATCGAACACCAGATATTGCTATTGAAAATGTGCAACAACTAAATCATTATTGGGAAGACGTGCGAACCTACTATAGTGATTTTGAAAATGGGATCAGCGCACCGCAAACAGAAGTTTATCAGCATGAAATGCCAGGTGGTCAGTATTCAAACCTTCAACAGCAAGCTAAAGCAGTAGGTTTAGGAGAGCGTTGGGAAGAAGTTAAAGCAACGTATGCTACCGTTAACTTAATGTTTGGGGATATTGTTAAAGTAACACCTTCCTCAAAAGTTGTTGGAGATATGGCTTTGTTTATGGTTCAAAATGAACTAAATGAAGCAGATGTCTATGAAAAAGGTTCAACAATTGATTTCCCTGATTCTGTAATTGGCTTCTTTATGGGAGACTTAGGTCAACCAACAGGGGGCTTTCCAAAAGAGTTGCAAAAAATTATTGTTAAAGATCGGACACCAATTAATGTACGTCCAGGAACTTTGGCAGCGCCAGTTGATTTTGAAGCTGTGAAAAAAGAATTAGCTGAAAAAATGAGCAGTGAACCTACCCAAGAAGATGTTTTAAGTTATATTATGTACCCTCAAGTTTTCTTAGATTATTGCAAAATGCACGATCAGTTTGGAGATGTGACGTTATTAGATACGCCAACATTCTTCCACGGAATGCGGACAGGAGAATCTGTTGAAGTTCGAATTGAAAAAGGAAAAACACTGATTGTAAAACTGATTCAAATTGGTGAACCAGATTCTGAGGGAATGCGTATTATCTACTTTGAGTTAAATGGTCAAGGCCGAGAAGTCGTTGTTAAAGATATGAGTGTAACCGGTACGGCAATTCTTCGTAAAAAAGCTGAGCCAACTAACAAGGAACACGTGGGAGCAACAATGCCTGGTTCTGTTTTAGATGTATTAGTTAAAAAAGGGGATCGTGTTAAGAGTGGAGAACCTATTTTAATTACTGAAGCGATGAAGATGGAGACAACGATTCAAGCAAATTTTGAAGGCGTAATTGATCAAGTATATGTTCAAAATGGTGATTTGATTGAAACAGGTGATTTACTGATTGAAATGAAAGCCAGATAAGTGGATAATAAAAGAAACGGATTAAAGAAATGAGGGTTAAAAACACATGAAGACACTTTTAAGAGCAATTCCAATAGTTATTGTTGCGATGGTAATTGTCTATGCTTTACCTGTTTTTAACTCGGCTACACAAACAGAATCAAATAAAGATCAAGCGAAAATAAATGAACAAGTTATAAAAAAACCAAAAACAGGAATGGTCCAAAAAACGGTTCCTGTTGATGGTTTAGCAAATTATATTGGAATATCAGTCGACTTATTTACGCAACAATTTGGCGAACCCGTTCGAAAAGACGAGACGGCTTATGATTTTCAGTGGTGGATTTACAATCAAAAAGATAAAGATTACCTACAAGTAGGAGTTAAAGACGGAAAAATTGTGACTATTTTTGCTTTAGGGAATAATTTGGATGTCGCGCCTTTTAAAATAGGAATGGCAATAGACTCTATTTATAGTACGGCAACTCTCTATCCTAATTTTGAAGTTGAGTACAACGAGGACACCTATGAATTGGAATTATCTGAAAATGATATGAACAACCATCCGTTGATTGCTTTTGACAATGGTACTTTTGCTATTTTAATTTTAGATCAATTTGCAAATAAAGTCATGGGTATTCGTTATTTAGATGTTTCAACATTAATGTATATGAATCTTTATGAAGTCGTTTCAAAAACGCCAATCCCTTCAGTTAGTCAAGATAATTTAGATTGGAATGCGGTAAACCAAGGGAACCAGCAAGAAACTTTTGAAATAATCAATGTATTGAGACGGCGTAATAAAGTACCTAGTTTAGAAATGAATCCTAGTTTAAATGCGTTGTCTAGTCAGATTTTTGCAGAGTACAGAAAACCGTTGGAGGAATCAAAAATAAATAATGAGTTATCTAATAAAAAAATTGAGGCTTTTTTATCAACAAAACAAGATAACTTTAAAGAACTTGACTCACTTTATTCCAATCAAACAACAGATGCTACCTGGATTGTAGGCTCATTGTTTAGCTTAGAAAGCCAAAGAGAATTGATAATGAACAAACAATTTAAATCAATAGGAATTAATTATCAAAAGCACGAAGCTTTGCTTTTATTAACTAGCGACTTGTAACGAATTGTATTTCCGATTATACTATAAGTAATAATGTAGAAAGAAGGAGTCTAATGATTGTAACTCAAGAATATTTAGAAGTTGAAACAGAGGCATTGACTTTAGTGAAAAACATTATGGAAAGTAAAATTGGAATCGATTATTGTTTAGCAAAGGTTACTCTGAAAGAAGATGCGGTAGCTCAACAAAAAATACAGGCATTTAATAAAGCAAAATCAGCTTTTGAAGCGATTGAAGCATATGGAAAGTATGCTCCAGATTATAAAGAATTAAATCGTGAAGTAAGACGATTAAAACGAGAGATGGATACAGACGAATCCGTTTATCGCTATCGTTTACTAGAAACAGATTTACAAACAATATTAGATGAAATTAGTCTGACGCTTGCTAAAGCTGTTTCTGATACAATAAAAGTTCCTGCCGGAAATCCATTTTTTACAACTGGCAAAAGTGGTTGTGGTGGAAGTTGCGGTTGCGGATAGGAGGATTAAGAATGGAATTGACTCTAAATGAACGACAAGGAATGATTGTTTGGGTGTATAGCCTCCGCCATCTCAAAACCTTGAAACGCTTCGGTCTAATTCACTACGTGTCAAAAAAAATGAAGTATGTTGTGATTTACATTGATCGTGACGATGTGGAAGTTGCTGAGAAAAAGTTAAATGGGTTGCACTTTGTTCGTAAAGTGGAAGTGTCTTACCGCCCGTTGATTAATATGAATTTCAGTGAACGAATTGGTCACCGAAAAACACGTAAAGAAGTAGAAGAAATTGAAGAAATCAACATGATTGAAGGAAAAAATGAGTTGTTGTTAAAAGACCCATTGGAAGTCGTATTATAATTAAACTAAAAGTAGGGGACATTTCGGTGTCCTCTTTTTAGTTTAGCTGAAAACAATATTGACAAAAACAACTCCAGTCAACTAAACTGAACAAGTAAAGAAAAAAGTTGATAAATGAATGTTTAAATAAGAAGGGAAGTCACAATCAATGCGTGTAATTTCAGGAGAATATGGCGGGAGACGTTTAAAAGCAGTCCCTGGTACTAATACCAGACCGACAACCGATAAAATCAAAGAATCACTATTTAATATTATTGGTCCTTACTTTGAAGGTGGAAGTTGTTTAGATTTATTTGCAGGGAGCGGAGGACTATCTATTGAAGCTGTTTCAAGAGGCATGGATACGGCAGTTTTGATTGACAAAGATCCTTTAGCATTAAAAACAATTAAAGAAAATATTGAGATGACGAAAGAAAGTAAGAAATTCACAGTTTATCGTAACGATGCCAATCGGGCCATTGATTTACTCCGTTCTAAACAACAAACGTTTGATTTGGTTTTTTTAGATCCACCCTATCTAAAACAAGAAATTGTGAATCAAATCGAAAAATTAATTACAGGTAATTTGATTGTAGATAAGGGATTAATTGTCTGTGAAGTAGAAAAAAAAGTCGATTTGCCAGATAACATTCAAACTGCTACGTTAATTCGACAAGAAAGATACGGAATTACAAAGATTATGATTTATGAAATTGAAGCAGGTGAAAAGAATGACGAATAAGGCCTTATTTCCTGGGAGTTTTGATCCATTGACCAATGGACATGTCGACACGATTGAGCGTGCTGCTAAAATTTTTGATACAGTGATTATAGCTGTACTGACCAACACGTCAAAAGTGTCTCTCTTTGATTCAGATGAAAAAATTTCGTTGATTACAGAAGCAACAAAGCATATTCCTAACGTTGAAGTGATTGCTCATGTAGGTGGTTTAACAATTGATTTGGCTACGAAACTAGGGGTTAGCGCAATGGTGAGGGGAATGCGCAATGTGACAGATTTTGAGTATGAATTTAGCATTGCCTCAATGAATAAATTACAAAATAGTCAAATTGAAACAGTTTTTTTACTGGCAGATGAGCGCTACCGTTTTTTGAGTTCAAGTTTAATCAAAGAAGTTGCAAAATTTGGTGGGGACGTTTCAAAGCTTGTCCCAACGGCTATTAATCAAGCTATTAAATTGAAATATATGCCCTAAAAGACTTGATGGAGGAAATGACATGAAACAAAAGAAGCGACTTAATTGGCTTTTACCATTAATTTTAGTAGTTCTTGTTCTTGGTGTAGCAGTGCCGATTCCTTATTATATTGAATCGCCAGGAGATGCGGTCAGTTTATCGAAAATGGTGACGGTTGATCATCAAGAGGATAAAGAAAAAGGTCGTTTTATGTTGACAACCGTTGCTATTAGACGGGCTACGCCACTTTTATACTTTATGCGCTTCTTACCTTTTCATGAAGGCGTGACGAAGGCGGAACTATATGGAGAGGTCGAATCGAACCAAGAATTTAACAATTTGCAACAGTATTATATGACAAGTTCCGTTAATTCCGCGATAGAGTTAGCTTTTAAAACGGCTGGTGAAAACTACCAAACGGAATACAACGGTGTCTATGTGATGTCCATTACTAAAAATTCTAAATTTAAAAATCTATTGCAACCGGGAGATACCATTATTTCATTAAATAATCAAAGATTTAAAAGTTCCAAAGAATTCATTGATTATGTAAAAAAACAGAAAATTGGCGAAACGATTCAAGTTAAATTTAAGCGTCAAGGTGTTGAAAAAACAGTAAAAGCCCCGTTAATTGAAATGGAAGCTGATAAAAAGGCTGGACTTGGAATTAGTTTAGTCGATGACACGACCATTAAAACAGATATTCCAGTCGATGTGAACACGGATAAAATTGGAGGTCCTTCAGCAGGAATGATGTTTACTTTGGAAATTTATAGTCAATTGAAACAACAAGACTTGCGGAGAGGCAGAGAAATTGCAGGAACTGGAACCATTGCTCCCGATGGAACAGTGGGACGTATTGGAGGAATTGATAAAAAAGTTGTAGCAGCTAGTAAAGAGGGGGCGACAATCTTCTTTGCTCCAGACGATGAGATTGATCCAGCAATTAAAAAGAAATACCCGACAATTAAAACAAACTACGAAGAAGCTAAACTAGCAGCTGAAAAAATTAATACAAAAATGAAAATCGTACCAATTAAAACATTCCAAGATGCCATTACGTATTTAGAAAAATAGAAAACCTCGAAAAAATGAGTCTATCATTTTTTCGAGGTTTTTTTGTTAAAGTACTCGTTTTTCTTTTTTTGAAGACTCTTTAGGTCGTTTTTTTAGTGCTTCAATCATATAGCCGATAGTTACAACCGCTAAGAGAATCGTTAAAGCCAATGCAACAATAGCAATAAACCAATTGATTGCTAGGTTATGAATAAAAATCCCGTACAAGGCCCATAAATAAACACCAACGATTGCCCAATTTCGTAAATAATGAAGTGCACCAAAACCAATAACAACAGTTAAAGATAAAAAAATTAACGTCACAATTCCTTGGAAAAATGGATGAATGCCAACAATGGCTACTAACCAATAACTCATATTAGCTAAAGTAGCAACGCTCACCCAACCAAGATAAATTGAAATTGGAAGGAGATAAATCCACGAGCTTCCCGTTTCAAGTTGACTACGGTACAACCATAATAATGAAACTAGCAACAATATGATAACTAAAATTGACACGCCGGGAAAACGATACTGCCAGAATAAAATCCATAAACTATTGGCAAGAGAACTAATTAAAAATCCCCAGTAAAGATTTGTTGTGAGAACTTGTCGTTTTAGCGAAAAACTCAGGAGCCATAAAAACAAGGCTAAATAAATAATACCCCAAATGCTAAATACATACCCTGCTGGTGTGAAGTAAACTGTAAACTGATTTGAAATCTCACCAGTTGTTAATCCATTGATTGGAATAATGGTCGCTAAAGCATTGAGTAGCAACGTAACCCCAAATGCTAAATACATTTTTGTGATTCTTGTTAAACGCATCTTAATTCCTCCTATTTTTTTATAGTCACACAACTTAAATTTTATACTATCACTATACTTTATTTTAAAAAAAATGAATAAAGATAACCCTTGAAAAAAAGAAAAAAGAACTTTTTGACAAATAATAATGATAAGGGGGAAATTAAGAAGGGAGAAATGAGATGAATGACATGAAGAAATGGATTCAAAAAAACCGGCTATTTTTATCAGTTATTGCGCTCAGTTTAGTGCTAGTAGTTATGATTTCTACATTGATTATTTTATTATTTACTCAACAAAGTTCTGAAAATATAGTGGTAGAACCGCTTGAGGAATCAAGGAGTAAAGAAGAGCAACAACTTGAAAAAGAAGAATCATCAAAAAAGAAAGAACCTTCACCAGAAAAATTAGTAGTCGATATAAAAGGAGCCGTTAAAAATCCTGGGGTCTATGGAGTAACGAGTGATATGCGCTTGATTGATGCTATTAATTTAGCAGGAGGTTTTACTGGAGAAGCAGACCAATCACAGATGAATTTAGCCTTACGTTTAACGGATCAACTGATGATTTATGTTCCTAAAAATGGTGAAGAGCTAACGATGGAACAGAGTTTAAAACAACCAGTTAAATCAGGTGAGAAAGTGAACGAGGAAGTAGCTAGCAAAGGGTTAAAAGTTAATTTAAACACGGCAAGTGTTGCAGAATTGCAAACGCTCGCTGGAGTCGGATTGAAAAAAGCAGAAGATATTATTCGTTATCGCGAGGAAAATGGCTCGTTTCAACAAATTGAAGAACTAACAAAAGTTTCAGGAATTGGAGAGAAAACCTACGAGGCATTAAAAGAGCAACTGACAGTGGATGAATAAAAGCGTTGAAAGTTTATATAGGCTTTTGTATACTTAAAGAAATTAGCGTTAGGGGGAAAGAAAATGGTGGAAAGAATTCCATGGGATCAATATTTTATGGCACAAAGTTTATTATTATCTTTAAGAAGCACGTGTACCAGATTGACGGTAGGTGCAACGATTGTACGTGATAAAAGAATTATTGCAGGCGGGTACAATGGTTCGGTGACTGGAGACGCTCATTGTGTCGATGAAGGGTGTTATATTATTGATGGACATTGTGTCAGAACCATTCATGCAGAGATGAATGCTATTTTACAGTGTGCAAAGTTTGGAGTTGCAACTGAAAATGCAGAGATCTATGTGACTCATTTTCCTTGTCTACCGTGCACTAAAATGATTTTACAAGCAGGAATTAAAAAAATCCACTATTTAGAAGATTATCATAATGATCCTTACGCATTAAAATTAATCGAACAAGCTCAGGTTCAATGTCAAAAAGTGACATTAGACAAATCCTATTTTTCTCAACTCCATTTTGGTGAAACGAATTTAGATTCTTCAACAGAACAGCCTCATTAAGTTAGTTCTTGATGAGAGGATATCTGTGTTTTATCGCTATTTTCTCGTTGTTAATTGAAGTTGTCTTAGTGACAAAGTTTAATTGGCTCAGTTTAGTAATCTGTTCTTTTTTCTTAATCCGTCTGTACTGCTTAAAAAAAAATAGGCTTTTTTTAACATCTTGCGTGATAGGTATGTTAACAATCGCTTTTTTTTATTTATATGAAGGAGTAAATCAGACAAATTTTTCAGGAAAAGAACAGCATTTTCAAGTAACCGTGTTGCCCGATTCGATTCGTATCAATGGAGACCAAGTCCAATTCTACGGGAAAGCAACTTGTAATCAAACTAAGCAAACAGAAAAAGTAATCGCTTTTTATCGTTTGAAAAATGAAGCAGAACAACTTTATTGGCAGCGTATTGATTACCCATTAAAGCTAGTGGTTATTGGTGAACTGATTCTTCCTGAAAACAATCGGAATTATGGACAATTTAACTATCGTCAGTATCTATCTCAAGAAAACTGTCATTGGATTTTACAAATAAGCACTCAAAAAGAGACTCAGTTACAACTAAAGAGCTTAGGCTCATTTAGTTATCGAAAGAAGTTATTTCACATAATAGATCAGAAACTTCCTATAAAGGTAGCCAGTTATTTAAAAGCACTTCTATTTTCAGAAAGGAATGATTTGTCCGATGATTTAGTGAAAAATTTGAAGGCGCTAGGTATAGTTCATCTGTTAAGCATTTCAGGTGTTCATTTGCAATTTCTGTTGAATCGTGTGAAGTATTTTTTGTTGCGAATTGGTTTTACCGCAGAGACGACAGGCTATTTTTTGATTTTTATCTTTCCAATTTATGGCTATTTTGCGGGTTGGACGGTAAGTGTTTTTAGAGCTATTTTTATGTTATTAATTTCATTGATTGCTGAAAAATTGATGTTAAGATGGTCTTCATTAGATTCTTGGAGTGTGGTGTTAATTATTGCAATTTGGCTTAATCCTAGTCTAATAGTGACATTAGGCTTTCAATTAAGTTACTTGCTTAGTTTTGTAATGATTCTATTGAGCCAAAATTTGTTTAAAAAGAAACAGGATTCAATAATTGAGTCAGTCTGGATCTCTTTGGTCGCAATGCTTGTTTCTATTCCTATTTTAGTTTGTTATTTTCACGAATTTTCTTGGATAAGTATTGTGGCAAATATAATAGTTGTTCCACTTGTTGTTCATGGATTAATTCCTCTTTTAGTTATTTTGTTGATGGGATTACTCACGATAGGGAATACTTTACTCTATACGAATTTTATTAAAGTTGTCCAATTTATTTTAATGTTATTTGAATGGCTTATTGATGCAATTAGTTTTCGTTCTTTTTATTCAATTGTAACCGGGGTTCCTTTTTTTTATTTACTTTTCGTCCTTTTTATCAGTTTATTAGTCACATTCTTAGCTTGGGAGAGTCAAAAATGGAAGGGAACTACAAGTTTTATTTTATTATGTAGTTTTACTTTGCTAAGCTTTCAACCCATTCTTCAGCCATATGGAAAAGTGGTGGTGATTGATGTCGGGCAAGGAGATGCTTTATTAATTAAGCAACCATTTAATAAAGGAAACTATTTGATTGATACAGGTGGAGCCTTCCATTTTAAACAAGAAAAATGGAAACAAAAAATAGATCCAAATCACAGAATAGCTGAAAAAATTCTGATTCCAACTTTAAAAGCAGAAGGTATTTCAAACTTAGATAAAGTAGTTATTACACACAGCGATACAGACCATATGGGAGCGTTACTTGATTTATCTAAAGAAATTAAAATACAAGAACTGGTTTTTCCAAAAGGAGGAACGGCTAAAAAGTCTTTTAAAGAAATAGTCAATCAATTTGTACAAAAAGAAATTAAAGTGACAGAAGTTTTAAAAGGAGATGTTTTATTTCAAACAAATAATACTTATTTAAAAGTATTGTATCCATTTGAAAAAGGAAAAGGTGAAAATAATGATTCGATAGTGGCATATGGAAAAATTGGAGAATTCCATTGGTTATTTACAGGTGATTTGGAAAAAGAAGGTGAAGAACAATTAATTGCTATGTATCCTACATTAAAAGTGGATGTGTTGAAAGTGGGACATCATGGGAGTAATACGTCGAGTCACGAACCCTTTTTGAAACAGTTAGAACCCAAGTATGGTTTAATTTCTTGCGGAGAAAGAAATCGATTCAAGCATCCTAGACCAGAAGTCTTACAGCGACTAACTAAATATGGAGTCAACATTTATCGTACAGATAAAAGTGGTGCCATTTATTATCAGTTCGACTCTAAAGGTGAAACAGTTGGCACGCATCTATTCGAAACGATGTTAAAATAAATAAAATTTAACTTGCAATTGGCAAAGAGGATTTGTAACATAAGTGTAGGATAAGAAAGTGGTGAATAAGTGTGAACTATGCAAGTGAAATTGCAAAACTAAAACAAGGCAAATTAGCTTCAGTGTATCTGTTTTTAGGAACAGAATCTTATTTAACAGATTCTGCTAAACAAACACTTATTGATGCGGTATTAAAACCAGATGAGATGGATTTGAATTTTGGAAATTATGATATGGAAGAAGTTTTAGTCGGCGTAGCATTAGATGATGCTGAATCAGTGCCATTTTTTGGCGATAAACGATTGGTGATTATTGACAGACCCACTTTTTTAACAGCTGAAAAAACTAAGCAAAAATTAGAACACGATTTGGTCTGGTTGGAAAACTATTTGAAAAATCCACCTGAATTTACAGTTCTTGCTTTTTTTGCTCCATATGAAAAGTTAGATGAACGAAAAAAAATAACAAAACTTGTAAAAAAAGTTGCAACAACAATTGATGTTAAAGCACTTTCCGAAAAAGAAACCCGTTCTTTTTTAAAAGAGACGATTGACAATGAAGGTTTTCAAATTAGCCCAGAAGCCTTTGAATTATTTATTCAACTGACAGATGCGAAACTCTCATTGGCAATGGGCGAACTACCTAAATTATTTTTATATGCAGGAGACAGCCAAACTATTACGAAACAAGCAGTAAATGATTTAGTGCCAAAATCATTGGAACAAAATATTTTCGCATTAGTTGAGTATGTGTTAAAAAAGAGAGTTTCGGATGCGTTAAGTTTGTATCAGGATTTGTTATTGCAAAAAGAAGATCCCATCAAAATTAACGCAATTTTAATGACCCAATTTCGTTTATTAGTTCAAGTTAAAATTTTAGAAAAAAAAGGCTATCAGCAAGGGGATATTGCAAGTGCTTTAAAAGTGCACCCTTATAGAGTAAAATTGGCGATTCAACAGGCCAGGAAATTTGAAGAAAAAGTATTAAAGGATGCATTTCATGGACTGATTGAAACGGAGTATCGTTTAAAAACAGGAAAAGGCGATAAGGAAATGCAATTTGAGTTGTTTGTCTTACAATTTTCAGCATTAAAATAAGTCAGATAGTCTTTATTTTTTTTAAGAACTTAAAGAGGATAAAATTTTATAGCTATCAAGTAAAAAAACTTTACACTTTATATTGCAATGACGCTCTGCATTATGTATAATAGTTCATGTTGGAGATAACTGAAATAGAATCTGTTTTAGTTATAAATAATTGAAAGTGGGGTGAATCAAATGCCAAATATCGAATCTGCAATCAAGCGTGTACGTACAAGCGAAAAATCTGCTGTACAAAATAGTGCTCAAAAAAGCGCTATGCGTACTGCTATTAAAAAATTCGAACAAGCTGTAGAAGCTGGTTCTGAAAACGTAACAACATTATACAACGAAGCAATCAAATCTGTAGACATGGCTGCTACAAAAGGATTGATTCATAAAAATAAAGCTAACCGTGACAAATCTCGTTTAACTGCTAAATTAGCTAAATAATTAGACTTGGAACGCTCATTCTTTATAAGATGGGCGCTTTATTTTTTGAGAACACCATTCATTTATGAGTGGTGTTTTTTTCATTTTAAAAGAATAGGCAGTCTTTATTTACGGAACAAACGTTCTGTGTTAAAATATAAGAATAGATAACCGATAATGAAAGAAGGTACGTTTATGAAAAAAATTGGATTGATTGGTGCTGGTCAAATGGGCGGAGCACTATTAAAAGGATTATTAGCAGCGAACTATATTTTACCTGAAGAAATCATTGTGAGTGGAGGAAAAAGCGGAACTGCAAAAGCGTTACAAGAAGAACTGCATTTTGTGTTGGGACAGACTAATGTAGAGGTTGCTCATTCCGATATGGTTATTTTAGCGGTGACTCCTAAAATAATGCCATCAGTTTTAACTGAAATCAAAGATGCCATTTCTAAAGAAACCTTGATTATTAGCTTAGCGGCCTCAATGGAATTAAAAGAATACCAAGATATTTTGGGTAGTGATAAGAAAATTGTACGAGCAATTCCTAATACACCAGTGTCTATCAAAGCAGGGATGACAGCTATTACATTTGGAGAAAATCTAACAGAGACGGAATGTGAATTAGTAAATGGTTTATTTCAGTCAGTTGGAGAAACGGTCGTGTTAGCAGAAACTAAAATTAATAGTGCTAGTACATTGTCCGGTTGTTCGCCAGCCTTTATTGCTATTTTTATTGAAGCTTTAGCTGATGCGGGTGTGTTGAATGGTCTTTCTAGAGAGGAAGCCTATTTGCTAGCGGAACAATCATTAATTGGAACCGCAAAAATGACGATGCTATCTGGAAAACATCCTGGAGCAATTAAAGACGATGTTTGTTCGCCAGGTGGAACAACGATTCAAGGAGTCGTGACTTTAGAAGAATATGGTTTTAGAAATGCTGTTATTAAAGCAATCAATGCTTCAACAAATCATAAACATTAAACCAAAATAGAACCATTTATTGATAAAAGGAGGTTCATTTTAATGCCAAAAGATACATTTGAATTAGTTTCAAAATACAAACCTAGTGGGGACCAGCCAGAAGCGATTCGATTGTTGACAGAAGGAATAAACGCTGGAAAAAAAGAGCAGACTTTACTAGGGGCAACAGGAACAGGAAAAACATTTACTGTATCCAATGTGATTCAAGAAGTAAACAAGCCTACGTTGGTAATTGCGCATAATAAAACATTAGCGGGTCAATTATATGGAGAATTTAAAGAATTTTTCCCAAATAATGCAGTTGAATATTTTGTCAGTTATTATGATTATTATCAACCAGAAGCGTATGTACCTTCAAGCGACACTTACATTGAAAAAGAATCAAGTGTAAACGATGAAATCGATAAATTACGTCACTCAGCAACGAGCGCTTTATTAGAACGACGAGACGTTATTGTGGTGGCTTCGGTTTCTTGTATTTACGGACTAGTAAACCCTGTTGATTACAAAGAGCATGTTCTTTCACTAAGACAAGGTGCTGAAATGGACCGTAATGAATTGTTACGCCGTTTAGTAGAAATGCAGTTTGAACGAAATGATATAGACTTTCAGCGTGGGAGATTCAGAGTGCGCGGCGATGTTGTCGAAATATTTTTGGCTTCAAGAGACAGTGAAGCCATTCGGGTTGAATTTTTTGGCGATGAAATTGAACGGATTCGCGAAGTAGATGTGTTAACGGGAGAAGTAAAAGCGGATATTGAACACGTTCCTGTTTTTCCAGCAACTCATTTTATTAAAAATGAAGATCAAACACGAGAGGCCGTTGCAAAAATACAATCAGAGTTAGAAGAACGCTTAGCCGAATTAAGGAGTCAAGATTTGCTAGTAGAGGCTCAGCGCTTAGAACAACGAACAAAATATGACATTGAAATGATGTTGGAAATGGGCTATTGTTCAGGAATTGAAAACTACTCTCGACATATGGACGGCCGTGAAAAAGGAGAACCACCCTATACTTTAATCGATTTCTTCCCAGATGACTTTTTAATTGTTATTGATGAATCTCATATCACGATGTCGCAAATTAGAGGAATGTTTAATGGTGACCAAGCGAGAAAACAGCGCTTGATTGATTATGGTTTTCGCTTGCCAAGTGCATTAGATAACCGCCCATTGAGATTAGAAGAGTTTGAAGAACATGTCAATCAAATTATGTATATTTCAGCGACACCAGGGCCTTACGAACTTGAGCACACACCAGAGGTCGTTCAGCAAATTATTCGCCCAACTGGACTCCTTGATCCAGTGATTGAAGTGCGTCCAATTATTGGACAAATTGATGATTTGATTGGTGAAATCAATGAACGCAGTGAACGGAATGAACGTGTATTTATCACGACATTAACTAAAAAAATGTCAGAAGATTTAACAAATTATTTAAAAGAAGTAGGAATCAAAGTAAAATATCTGCATAGTGATATTAAAACACTTGAACGAACTGAAATTATTCGTGATTTGCGCTTAGGTGAATTTGATGTATTGATCGGAATCAACTTATTACGTGAAGGAATCGATGTCCCTGAAGTTTCATTAGTAGCGATATTAGATGCTGATAAAGAAGGTTTTTTACGAAGCGAACGTTCACTTGTGCAAACAATTGGCCGAGCAGCACGGAATTCAAACGGAAAAGTTATTATGTATGCAGACAATATGACGGAATCAATGAAGGGCGCGATTGGTGAAACGGAAAGACGTCGCGCTACTCAGATTGCGTACAATAAAGAGCATGGTATTGAGCCTCAAACGATTATTAAAGAGATTCGCGATTTGATTTCAATTACGAAAGCGGTTGATGATCCAGAAGATTACGATATTGCCGCTTCAATGGTAGATAAATTGACTCAAGCTGAACGTAAAGAGTTGATTACTAAAATGGAGATGGAAATGCGAGCTGCAGCAAAAGAATTGGATTTTGAAAAAGCTGCAAATCTAAGAGATATTGTTCTTGAATTAAAAGCAAAATAATAGCAGAGCGGAATTAGAATTTTACTTCTAGTTCTGCTCTTTTTTATTACTAGACTAGTTTTTTTAAGTTACAACTTATAAATTTCAAACTTGATTTTTATTTTTCTCTATTGTAACGTAGGATAATTTATTACTAAACTAAGGGAGCTGTCTGGTATGAAAGAAAACTATTACTTAACGAAACCAATCGATGAATTAGAATCGAGTTATTGTTTTTTTTAAACGATTGGAAACAATCAAAAGAAAAAAGGGTTCCTTGGGTTATTGAAAGAGATCCGACTCATTTCAAAGAAATGATCAGCCTTTTTGAAGAAGAAGCACGGGGTGAAAATATTCCGGAAAACTGGGTGCCTGCACCAACTTTTTGGTAGCAGTCCTGAAAATGAAGTTATTGGAGTTGTAAATATTCGCCATTGTCTAACTGAGGAGTTGCTTCGAATAGGTGGACATATTGGGTATGGCATTAAACCTAGCATGAGAAGAAAAGGGTATGCGACTCGTTTATTGAATCTGAGCCTAGAAGAATGTCAGAAACTAGGCCTTAAAAAAATTTTAATCACTTGTGATAAAGAAAATGAAGGCTCAAGAAAAACGATTCAGCATAATGGTGGTCAGATGGAGAATGAATTTGTTGAAAATGACGGAAATATAGTGCAAAGATATTGGATTTCAATCCTTTAAAAAGAAGCAAAACGTAACTTGAAATCTCTTGCAATTTCTAGTGAAATCGTGTAAAGTTTAGATTGTGTATAACACATGACCCTTACTTGGTTTCCCGAGTCACCAACGGATTACTCAGTAAGTGGCAAATCTAATAGGAAGAGGTGTTTAGAAATGGCAATTTCTAAAGAAGACAAAAACGTAATCATGAAACAATATGCAACTCACGAAGGAGATACTGGTTCTCCAGAAGTACAAATTGCTGTATTAACTGCAGAAATCAATCACTTAAATGAGCATGCACGTGTTCACAAAAAAGATCATCATTCATACCGTGGATTAATGAAAAAAATTGGTCACCGTCGTAACTTGCTTGCATACCTACGTAACAAAGATGTAGCTCGTTACCGTGAATTAATTCAAAGCCTAGGCTTACGTCGTTAATTTTCGTGTATCTTTTGGAGCGAGGTTCATACGAATCTCGCTTCATTTTGTTTGGAATCAAATCAACTTGTCAAAGAAGAAATCGATTGTCTAAAAAAAAGGTATCCTACTATGCAAATGCGAGTATCTAAACTAAATTAGGTGTTCACATTTGTTTAGTAGCTTGTGTGTATCTGTTTGATAATAAGATTTTCGACTTTGAACAACAAAGGAGAACTGTAAAATATGACAGAAAAACAAATTTTTACAAAAGAGTGGGCAGGCCGCACGTTAAAGGTAGAAGTGGGCCAATTAGCAAAACAAGCAAATGGAGCTGCTTTAATCCGTTATGGAGATACTGCTGTATTAACGGCCGCAGTAGCTAGTAAAAAAGCAAAAGATGTTGACTTTTTCCCATTAACAGTGAATTATGATGAAAAAATGTATGCAGTTGGTAAAATTCCAGGAGGATTTATTAAACGTGAAGCACGTCCAAGTGAAAGAGCAACTTTGACTGCTCGTTTGATTGACCGCCCAATTCGTCCAATGTTTGCAGAAGGCTTCCGTAATGAAGTTCAAATTACGAATACAGTAATGTCAGTAGAACAAGACTGCTCACCAGAATTCGCTGCAATGTTTGGTTCTTCATTAGCACTTTGTATATCAGATATCCCATTTAATGGACCAATTGCAGGTGTTGACGTTGGTCGTATTAATGGCGAGTATGTGATTAACCCAACAGTTGAACAAAATGAATTATCAGATATTCATTTAACCGTTGCAGGAACAAAAGACGCTATCAACATGGTTGAAAGTGGCGCTAAAGAAGTTTCAGAAGAAGACATGTTAGGCGCTTTACTTTTTGGTCATAACGCCATTCAAGAATTAGTTGCTTTCCAAGAAGAAATTGCTCAAGCAGTGGGCAAAGAAAAAATGGAAATTGCATTGTTACAAATTGATGCAGCGCTAGATGCAGAAGTAAATGCAGCCTTTAAACAAAAAATGATTGACGCTATTCAAACAGAAGAAAAATTAGCTCGTGAAGAAAATATTGAAGCTGTAAAAGAAGAAGCGATTGCTCACTTTGAAGAAAAATATGCTGCAGATGAAGAAGCGGCTCGTATTTTTAAAGAAGTGAAGCAAATTGTGGAAGATTTAGAAAAAAATGAAGTACGTCGTTTAATCACAGTTGATAAAGTCCGTCCAGATGGCCGTAAAATTGATGAGATTCGTCACTTAGCTTCTGAAGTAGGCATGTTGCCGCGTACTCATGGTTCTGGATTGTTTACTCGTGGACAAACACAAGCTTTATCCATTGCAACATTAGCACCTCTTGGAGAACATCAAATTATTGATGGCTTAGGAATTGAAGAGAGCAAACGTTTCATCCATCATTATAACTTCCCTCAATATTCAGTAGGGAGTACAGGGCCAAGTCGTGGTCCTGGTCGTCGTGAAATCGGTCACGGTGCTTTAGGAGAACGTGCTTTGTCTCAAGTAATTCCAAGTGAAGAGGACTTCCCTTACACTATTCGTTTGGTTGCTGAAGTATTAGAATCAAATGGTTCTTCTTCTCAAGCAAGTATCTGTGCTGGAACGTTAGCATTAATGGATGCAGGTGTTCCAATTAAGGCACCAGTTGCAGGGATTGCAATGGGACTTGTTAAAGATGGCGAAAACTATACAGTGTTAACGGATATTCAAGGATTGGAAGATCATTTAGGCGACATGGACTTTAAAGTTGCTGGAACGACTGCTGGAATTACAGCTCTTCAAATGGATATTAAGATTGACGGAATTACTCAACAAATTTTAGAAGAAGCTTTAACGCAAGCTAAAAAAGCACGTTTAGAAATTTTAGATGAATTAACTTCTACGATCTCTGCACCACGCATAGAGCTTAGCGAATATGCTCCTAAGATTGAAATGATTAAAATTAAACCAGAAAAAATTAAAGTGGTTATTGGTCGTGGTGGCGATCAAATCAATGCAATCATTGAAGAAACTGGCGTTAAAATCGATATTGATCAAGAAGGAAATGTCAGCATCGCTTCAACGGATGCCGCTATGATTCAAAAAGCGAAAACAATTATTGAAGATTTAACAAGAGAAATTAAAATTGGCGAAATTTTCAATGGTAAAGTAAAACGTATTGAAAAATTCGGTGCTTTTGTAGAAATTATTAAAGGAAAAGATGGCTTAGTTCATATTTCTGAACTTGCAAATGAGCGAGTTGGAAAAGTAGAAGATATTCTTGCATTAAATGATGAAGTAATGGTTAAAGTTACTGAAATTGATAACCAAGGACGAATCAACCTTTCTCGTAAAGCCTTGCTTAAAAAAGACGAAGAAGAAACAACAGATAAAGAAACAAAATAGTTAATAAAAAAGCACTGAATTTTTAATTCAGTGCTTTTTGCTATTTTTAAATATACCCATCTAAGCCTCTAATTGAAATTTCCCCAGCAAAAACAGGAGTTAAGTCAGTTTCCCCAGCTAATTGAACCAACAGCTGTCCCTCATCATCAATTTCAACAGCATGGGCTAATTGCCGCTCGTTTCCTTTTAAAAGATAAATATCTTGCCCGATAACAGCAGAAGCCTTACGACAACTATCTAAAAAAGGCGTTGGATCTTCTGATTCAATAAAATTTAAATATAAGGTTTCAAATTCTTTTAAAAATTGAGAGATCAAATGATTCGGTTCTATTTTTTGATTTTGTAAAATAGCTAAAGATGTAGCTTTGCTTGAAATATCTTCTGGAAAATCTTCGACTAGTAAATTGGTATTGATGCCAATGCCAACAACCACATAATGAATTTTTGTTAATTCAGAGCTCATTTCTGTTAAAATTCCACAGAGCTTTTTGCCATTCACCACAATATCATTTGGCCATTTCACTTTGACTGAATCATTTTCAGGCAATGAATTGATAAAAGCTGCTGCCATTAACTGAGTGAGTAAGCTAGCTTTTGCTGGTTGAAGATCTGGTTTTAAAACGATGGAAAGAGAGATAGTCTTTCCTTTAAGTGAATTCCATGTCCGACCAATGCGTCCTCTGGCAGCCGTTTGTTCTTCTGAAATCAAAACAGCGCCATCCCCAATTAAAGCTTGATCTGCCAATTCTTTAGCTTTAGTATTTGTAGAAGAAATGGTAGGGAAAACTAAAAGCTCTTTTCCAATGAGGGTAGTTGTTAATTGATCTTGAAGTAAAGCTTTACTAATTGGAGGCTCTTTAAATTGATACCCGCTTCTACCAATCGAGTCAATTTCATACCCTTCTTCCTTTAATCGCTGAATTGCTTTCCAGACAGCTGTTCTAGAAATCGCTAATTCTGAACTAATTAATTGACCAGAAATTGGATTTGGATACGCTTTTTGAATAAAACTAAGTACTTTTTCTTTTGTCGTGGACATTTAAACATCCTTTCTTAATAACTGAAAATTGATTACTTTTAAAATAGCATTCTAACTACATAAATGCAATCATTTCAAGAATTAAATAAGTTGATTTTATGGTATGCTAAGAGTAAACAATCAAAAGGTGGATAATTAAAATGATCAAATTAGTAGCTATTGATATTGATGGAACACTTTTAACGAGTGACCATCGCTTGACTCAAAATGTTTGTGAGGCAATCCAATTAGCAAAAAACAGTGGAGTTACAATTGTATTATGTACAGGCAGACCGCTTGTGGGGATTGCTCCGTATTTAGAAAAATTAGATTTACTCGATTCAACAACAATAGCCATTACACAAAACGGTGCTTTAGTACAAGAAACCCAATCAAAAAAAGTGTTAAATCATTTAACCTTAACAGTCGATCAAGTGAAGCGCATTTATCAATTTTCGAACAATCAAAAAGCCCAATTAACTTTTTTTGATGAGTTGGAAATGTACCACACAGTTCTTACTCCATCTCAGCTTGTAGTAGATGATGCTAAATTGCTACATACGCATTTAACGTATCTTGATGTGGATAAATTAACGCCAGATACCTTAGTGACAAAAGGAATGTTTTTAGGAGATCCAACAGAAATTGATACATTGATTCAAGAACTTCCAGCTTCGTTTAAGGATGACTTTTATATGGTTAGAAGCGTACCTTATAACTTTGAATTTTTAAATAAACAAGCCAGTAAGGGAAAGGCACTACAAAGCCTTGCGGAATCGTTGCAATTGCAAGTAGATGAAGTGATGGCGATTGGAGATGCGGAAAATGATCGGAGTATGCTAGAGTATGCCGGACATGCAGTCGTAATGGAAAATGGCACAGAAGAAATGAAAGCACTAGCGACCTTTATTACGAAATCAAATGATGAAGATGGAGTTGCTTATGCTATCCATGAGTTGATTCTAAAAAAAACAGGTGACTGAGTCACCTGTTTTTCGGATTACTTAGTAATTGTATCTAGCCAGTCAAGTAGTAAATCTGAGATCATCGTTTGCTGTTCATTGTTGGAGATCAAAGCTGAAGTATCTCCTTTTTGTGGTCCATAGCTGCCAAAGCCAGCGTGATTTCCTCCTGTGATTGTCTGATATGTCGTTGTGGGAGGTAAGTCTTTTTTTGCCTCTTTATAACGATCCCAATTCAAGACACCGTCATGATCTGCGGTAATTGAAAGAACGGGTAAAGTTGTTTTTGCTAGCGACCCTTTTTCATCAGGATAACTGGCTAAAAAGAAAACACCTTTTAGGTTGGTTGAAGGGTGGCTTTCTGCAAAACGGCTCGCCATAACGCCTCCTAGTGAATGACCGCCAATAACGTACTCTTTAATACTATTTTCTTGAATAATGTCAGTAGCAATTTCACTTTTTAAAACGGCTAAATGAAACGGTTGGTGAATGAGATAAACAGTATAACCTCCTTCAACAGCAAGTTTTTTAGCCCAAATGCTATAACTGTCTTCTTTTACTAAAGCACCTTGATAAAATAAAACACTGATTTTTTGTTTGTGTTTAGTGGGTGTAAAAACAGTCGCATTAGAAGTTGTTTTCACATTCACAGTAGCATCACTTTTTAAAGCAGATTCTGCTTGTGGGCTAGGGGAGTATGTTAGTAGATTTAGTGTTAAAAGACCTCCTAACGTTAGAGTAATCAAGACAAGTATGCTAACTAGTCCAATTTTTGTTGTACGCTTCATGATAAATTCCCATCCTTTTTAAAATTAATTCTTAAAATTAAATTAAGCTGTTTGTATTTTAACACAAAAAGGTAAGTTAGGTATGATTTAAGGCGCATTTATGGTAAAATATGAGGTGGTTACATTTGTCTGATTCAAGTTTTAATTACTTGAATGAGAAACGACAAAAGTAAGAACGTTTTAAAAGTCATGTATAAACTATAAACAAAAAAATAGGGAGTTGTCTGTATGAGTGGATATCATATTGCGATTGTAGGTGCAACTGGAGCCGTTGGTTCAAAAATGATGGAAATGTTAGAAGAAGCAACTTTTCCAATTGAAAGTGTAACATTACTAGCATCAAAAAGATCTGCTGGAAAAGTAAAGAACTTTAAAGGAATGGAATTAGTAATCGAAGAAACAACACCGGACTCTTTTGAAGGCATTGATATTGCTTTATTTAGTGCAGGTGGAGGCATCTCAAAACAATTTGCCCCAGAAGCAGTGAAGCGTGGAGCAGTAGTGATTGATAATACAAGTGCTTATCGAATGGATTTAAATGTGCCTCTAGTTGTGCCAGAAGTGAATGAAGAAGCGTTAAGAACCCATCAAGGAATTATAGCAAATCCAAATTGTTCAACGATTCAAATGATGGTAGCGTTAGAACCTATTCGCAAAAAATACGGTTTAAAAAGAATTATTGTCTCTACTTATCAAGCTGTCAGTGGAGCAGGAATTTCAGCTATCAAAGAAATGGAAGACCAAGCGCAACACATGTTAAACAAAGAAGGTTATGAAGCCAATATTTTACCTTGTAGTGGCGATCAAAAACATTTTCCAATCGCGTTTAATGCATTGCCTCAAATTGATGTGTTTAGTGATGCGGGTTATACCTATGAAGAGTGGAAAATGATGAATGAAACGAAAAAAATTATGGCAGACGAAACGATTAAAGTTGCTGCCACTTGTGTTCGTATTCCTGTTGTTTCAGGACATTCTGAATCGATTTATTTTGAAGTAGAGGATGAATTAGCGACAGTCTTTGGGATTCAACAGGAATTAATGATTGCTCCTGGTGTGGTTTTACAAGATGATCCAGACACGCAAACTTATCCAACGCCATTAACAGCTGTTGGTAAAAAAGAGACATTTGTAGGCAGAATTCGTAAAGATTTAGATGAAGACAAAGGCTTCCATATGTGGGTTGTATCAGATAACTTACTAAAAGGTGCTGCTTGGAATTCAATTCAAATCGCTGAAAGTTTACACAAACTTGATTTAGTTAAAATTTAAATTAAGGATGTAAGAAAAGGGAACTCGTTAACGGAAAGAAAGGATGATTGATTTTGGAAATCAAAACGGCGAACATAATGACAGCAATGGTAACTCCATTTGACGATAGAGGAGACATTGACTATGAAAAGACAAAAGCTTTGATAGACTATCTTTTAGCTAATGGTACCCAAGGTTTAGTCGTTGGTGGCACTACAGGAGAATCTCCTACGTTAACTCATGATGAAAAATTGACACTTTATCAAAAAACAGTTGAATTTGTGGCAGGACGCGTGCCAATCATTGCTGGAACGGGCTCGAATAATACAGCAGAAACCGTTGCATTTACCAAAGAAGTGTCAAAAATAAAAGGCATTGCTGCTGCTTTAGTAGTGGTTCCATTTTATAACAAACCAAGTCAAGCAGGGTTATATGAACATTTCAAAGCCGTTGCGAATGCAAGTGACTTGCCAATTATGATGTACAACGTTCCGGGTCGAACTGGAATTTCAATGGATGCAAAAACAACGATTCGATTAGCTCAATTTGATTCAATTATTGGGACAAAGGAATGTGCCGGACTTGATGCTATGAGTGAAATTATTGAAGGGGCGCCAGTTGATTTCTTAGTTTATTCTGGAGAAGACAATCTAACGTTTCCTGCTAAATGTATCGGAGCAACAGGCATTATTTCGGTTGCAAGTCATGTCTTAGGAAATGAAATGGCTGAGATGTATCGTTTATTAGAAGAAGGTATAGTAGCAGATGCAGCAAGAATTCATCGTAACCTTGTTCCTAAAATGAACAGCCTATTTACCGTTTCGTCCCCAGCGCCCGTTAAAGCGAGTTTAAATCATTTAGGTATTTCTGTAGGTTCCCTAAGATTGCCGTTAATTCCTTGTACTATGGAAGAAGAGCAAGCTATTTTTAATGCATTAGAAATTTAAAAAGAACAATTAAAAGAAAGTAATAGAGGTGAAAAAATGAGCGACATTAAAATAATCGCACTTGGCGGTGTTCGTGAAAATGGTAAAAATTTATACATCGTTGAAGTGGAAGAAGAAATATACATCTTAGACTGTGGGCTCATCTACCCTGAAAATGAATTGCTAGGAATTGACGTTGTGATTCCTGATTTTAGTTATTTGGAAGAAAATAGTGACCGTATTGTAGGTGTCTTTTTAACACATGGACATGCCGATGCAATCGGAGCACTTCCTTATTTCTTACAAAAATTCAGTGTTCCTGTTTTTGGAACAGAATTAACGATTGCCTTAGCAAAACTCTTTGTTGAAAAAGATCATATTTCAAAAGGCTTTGACGATTATCATATTATTGACGAAAATACAGAGATTGAGTTTGGGAATTCAGTTGTGAGTTTCTTTAAAACAACCCATACGATTCCAGACTCTGTCGGTATTGCTGTTAAAACAGATGAAGGCAGTATCGTTTATACAGGAGACTTTAAATTTGATCAAAGCGCAATTCCAATGTATCAAACCAACTTTGCAAAAATCAGTTCAATTGGCGAGAACAATGTTTTAGCCTTGCTAAGTGATTCCGAAGGTGCTGAAAGTACCGTCGAAAACGCAAGTGACTTGAAAATTGCAGGAGAAGTTTTAGATACCTTTAGAAATACAGAAGGTCGTATTATTGCAGCCTGTGTTGCAAGTAATATCCTAAGAGTTCAGCAAGTTTTAAATGCTGCTGAAAAATCAAAACGTAAAGTCTTTATTACCGGTAAAGACTTGGAAGAAATTGTTAAAACAGCAATGAAATTAAATAAAATTGAATTGCCAAGTGATGAGTTAATCGTTCCTGTCAAAGACATCGATAATTATCCAGATAATGAAATTGTCGTACTTGAAACAGGGAACTTAGGCGAACCAATTCAATCCTTACAAAAAATGGCACTTGGCAGACATCGTCAAGTGAACATTAAAGAAGGCGATTTAATTTATATCACAACGACTACGTCAACAGCGATGGAAACGACTGTTGCTAAAACAGAAGACATGATTTACCGCGCGGGTGGTACTGTAAAACAAATTTCAGATAATTTAAAAGCTTCAGGTCACGGATCACAAAAAGATTTACAATTGATGATTAACTTGATGAAGCCAACTTATTTCATTCCAGTTAAAGGACAGTTCCGTTTATTATCAGCTCATGCTGAATTAGCAAATGAAGTTGGGATTCCTCATAAAAACATTTTTATTCCAGGTAAAGGCGATGTTATGGAATATAAAGATGGACGTATGAGAATGGCTGGACAAGTTGAAGCGGGCAATACAATGATTGACGGAATTGGAATTGGCGACATTGGCAATATCGTATTACGCGATCGTAAATTGTTATCCGAAGATGGTATTTTTGTTGCAGTTGTAACGATTAGCCGTAAACAAGGCAAGATTATTTCAGGCCCAGATGTAACAACAAAAGGTTTTGTATATGTAAGAGCCAATGAAGACTTAATTAAAGAAAGCAATGAAATTGTTCGAACAGTTGTTGAAGAAAACTTAAGTCGTAAAGAATTTGAGTGGAGCCGTCTAAAACAAGAGATTAGAGAAGCTCTAAGTAAACATCTATTTGAAAAAACTCGTCGTAGACCAGTTATTTTACCAATTATTATGGAATCAAGTTACCGTAATAAAAAAAGAAAATAAGTCAAAAAAACACTAATTTAATTGAATTAGTGTTTTTTTTGTCTTTTTTGAGCATTAAATTATTATTAAATAACAAAAAGAGGTATTATATAACAAAGAGAATATGGTCTGTTTAAATAAAAAAATAATGGGAATGGAAGGTGTTGGATATGCCTTATCAAACTGCTTTACTCTTACTTACAAGTTGTTCAATTTCAGTTGGAGGTCTAGGTTTAATTGTAAATAAAGAATTAACCAATCCTGAAATACTTTCAAATGCTATCCAAGCCACTTACCATCAAAAATTAAACTTAAACAAAATAAAAATTGAACATTCACAGAAAAATCTAAAATTGAGTGTTGTAAAAGGAACCGTTAATACGAATAAAATAGGCGATTACAAAGTAACTGTTGCTTTGAAAGAATCCGGAAAAACGATTGATGAAGAGGTAGTTACTATTCTTGTAAAAGATGAAACACCACCAGTAATTAGTGCTAAAGATTCTTATGAAGTAGAAGTTCATCAGCCTTTTCAACTAGGAAAAAAAATTACTATTACAGATAACTTGGATGGAGACATTACGAATGTATCGACAATATCTGATTATCAAATAGATAAAATAGGTGTCAATCATGTAACGATTTCAGCAAATGATGAAAGCGGAAATAAAATTAATAAAATAACAGAAATAAAAGTAGTTGATAAAATCCCTCCAGTCTTGAGTGCAGAAGATAAAATAACGAATATAGGTGAATCAATAGACGTAATGACATTAGTGAGTGCAAAAGATAATTACGATGGCGATTTAACTAGTAAGGTCACTGAGACAGGAAAAGTTGATTGGAATAAAGCAGGCAAATATCCTGTGAATTATGAAGTGAAAGATCAATCAGGCAATCAAACAATTCTTACTAAAACAGTAACAGTAAAAGATAAAGCTCCTCAAATTAAAGAACCTCAAGCAACGATTACTCAAACAAAAGAAAATCAAGCTATTAGCCGTCCTTCAAATCAAGCAAATCTAGTCAACCAAAAGGAGAACATCGAAGCAGCACCATCACCGGTTCCTCAAGAAGTACAGTATCAACCAAAAACAGTGAATTTAATGGGGGAATCGATTCATTATGAGAATGCCGGACAAAGTGGTGGGCAAAATTATATCGATGAAAATCCTGGAAATGCATCAACTTGGGGTGGTGCTGCCGTGCAGTCAGGAACAGATGGATTAAATACCCACATTATCGGTCATAATCCGGGAGCTTTTTCAGGAATTTGGAATTTAGGAATTGGAAGTACAATTGTGGTCACCGATGCTGCAAATCATCCGACAGTCTACCATATTCAACGTATCTATCAAGTCACACAAAACGCAGTTGGGATAGCCGATGGTGTCAATTATTGGGATCGAATGATTGGAACTGGTGGGGGAGAGCGAGTTACCCTTCAAACATGTGAAAATAGTAGTGGAAGTGTAGATTGGGTAATTGAGGCTTCAGCGTAAAAAATGAACTCAAACTCAAACAGAAACAATTTAAAAATGAAGGGCTTTGGAATGGATAGACTCTTATCTACTCTAAAGCCCTTGCTCTTTGTAACTTGACCTATATAGTCTAATTAGACTATAATAGATGGAACGGTCTAATTAGACTATCTATATATAATGATTGAAAGAAGGAATTAACTAATGATACACTCATTTTTAATGTTGGGACAATCCAATATGGCTGGACGAGGATTTATCAAAGAGGTACAACCTATTTATAATGAAAGAATCCAAATGCTTCGTAATGGACGTTGGCAAATGATGACTGAGCCAATTAACTATGATCGTCCTGTTGCTGGAGTTGGACTAGCAGCTTCATTCGCTGAAGCTTGGTGTGAGAAGAATAAAGAAGATCAAATAGGTTTAATTCCTTGTGCTGAAGGCGGCAGTATAATAGATGAATGGCATCCAGATGGAATTCTATTTCGTCATGCCATTAGCCAAGCAAAATTTGCGATGGAAAATAGTCAACTAACAGGAATCCTTTGGCACCAAGGAGAAAGCGATAGCACTCCAGAGCGTTTTCTAGATTACTATGAAAAGTTATTACATGTTATCAAAGCATTTAGAACAGAGCTTAATGCTCCTAATCTACCATTAATGATAGGCGGTATGCCTGATTTTTTAGGGAAAAGTGGTTTTGGAATTAGTTGTACAAAACATCATGCAGTTGATCAAGCCTTGCAAAAAGTTGCTTTTGAACAGGAATATTGTTACTTTGTGACTGCAGCAGAACTGACAGCAAATCCTGATGGAATTCATATCAACGCTCTTTCACAACGTCGCTTTGGTTTACGTTACTTCGAGGCCTTTGATAACAGCCGACATGTAATGGAACCGCTAGAAGGTGAAGAAAAAAGATTGGGGAATTTAAGCAAAAGAGCCTACACCCAAGGGGAAAAAATTTATTTGGCAAGTGTGGAGATGGCATTAGGAACTATTAGTTATCCTGAATTTGAAGCGAAGTTGGGAAATCTTTTTCGAAAATAAAAGGAGGGTCTGTTTTTTGATTCCATTAATTATCTTAGGTCTATTAAAGCAAAATCCAGGCTCGTATGGCTACGAACTCTTAGCCCTTATGGACTTACGCTACTATAAATATATCGTAAATTATACTAAAGGCTCTTTTTATTATCATTTGCAACAAATGGAAGAAAAGGGACTTATTAATAAGATAGAACCGATAGCCGTAAAAAATACCCATGAGGCTCACCACTATGTGATGACTGAATTAGGCGAGAAAGAGTTTGAGAAGTTGATGCATAAGTACGGAACAAAAACCGATTATGTTAAACTATCATTTTTTGGTGCGATGCTATTTGTTGAGGAATATCCTAGCGAAAAGTTTGAAGAAATTGTAAAAGAGCAACTAACTGAAACAAAGAACAGAATTAATTTATTAGAACAGTCACTTAAAACCGAGCAGGAGTTGCCAACCTATTTTAGAAAGATGCTAGAAAATTCTAGGTCTCATCATATAGTGAATTTAGAATGGTTTGAAGAGATGTTAACTAATGAGGAAATAAATGAAAGTTGACTAAATTATACGCAAAAAAGCTTGCTGAATTTCAAACTAATTGAAATTCAGCAAGCTTTTTATTATTTTTTTAAATCTTCAATCGAATTGATATTTTCCATATAAGTTGGAACAACTAACCCAAGTTGCGCCCCTTCAAGATTGGGTCCTAAGTCATCGACTTTATCTTTATAATCTTTGTAAAAGGCTCCAGAAGTACGTGGCAACCATGCAGCGACCATACCATCTGCAGCATCCGTTGCAACAGATGCCCACATTGGTTGAATTTCCATTGCCTGAATCGTTGTGTCATAGCCTAATTGGTTTAAGACTAGAGCGACCACATTTGTAGAAGCAATTTCAGAATCCCAAGCAACATAGGTTAATTTTAACTTATGGTTGTCAACTTTTGAAACACCTTTTGTCCATTCAGCTACTGCATCAGGATTTGCTTTAATCCATTTTTCAGCAGCTTTTTCAGGATCCATCCCATTGTTGACATCTAACATCACGTCAGACATCTCTTCTGGCGTCCAGTGGAAGCGATCTAGCACCGTGTAAGCAGAAGGTTCATCTTTTTTTAAACCTTGGCGCACGATCGTATGGATGCTTTCAGCAGTACCGAAAGATTCTTTAGGATCTTTTAAGAATTTTAAATCATATTTAGTAAACATCCAGTGAGGCGTCCAACCTGTTACAACAATTGGTCGCTTATCTTTGATTGCTTTTTCAAGTGTACTTGTCATGGCAGCAGAAGAGCTTGGTTGTAATTGCCAATTTGTTAATTTGTAATCTTCAATCGCTTTATCCGTTGCAGACATAATACCGCCACCTGCATCGATTCCTGTAATCGTGTAATTGATTTGTTCACCAAGTGGTTTTTTTGCATTATAAGGTTCAAGACCAGTAGCACAACTACTTAATAGAATCAAAAAGGAGGCAGCTAATAACAGCGTCATTAATTTTTTCATCATTGATTCCTCCTTAGCGAGTTCGTTTATCTTTTGTAAATGCTTGAGTCAAACGGTCTAAAATGATAGCTAAAATAACGATTGCTAAACCAGCAGTAAATCCGTTACCAGCGTCATTACGACCAACAGCAAAGTAAACTTTTGTTCCAAGTCCCATTGTTCCAATCATTGAAGCAATAACAACCATTGAAAGAGCAAGCATGATACTTTGGTTAATCCCAGCCATAATGGTTGATTTTGCGATTGGCAACTCGACTTTAAAAAGTTTTTGCCAACCAGTTGATCCAAATGAATCTGCAGCTTCATCTAATTCAGTTGGGACACTACGAATACCTAGGTTTGTCATACGAACAGTTGGAGGCATTGCAAAAATAACAGAAGCAACAACCCCAGGCACCATTCCAATACCAAAGAAGGCAACAGCAGGAATCAAGTAAACGAAAGCTGGCATTGTTTGCATAAAGTCAAGAATCGGACGGATGATTTTTTCAGCAATTCTGCTTTTTGACATCCAAATACCAAGAGGTACGCCGATTACTAAGGCAACAAAACTACTTGTTAAGACTAACGTTAAGGTCTGAGTCATATCACGCCAGAACCCTAAGTTCCAAATAAACAATAAGCCAAAGAATGAAAAGGCAATTAGTCCCCATTTTTTTCCGTTGCGGTTAACGTAGTAAACGCATGCTACAACAAGGACGATAAACAGCCAAATTGGTAAAATATCAAAGACCCATTGGAAAACGCTAGCGATGCTTGCGATAATCACGGAAATTACATTAAAGAATCCTTCAAATTTTGTTAAGTTTTCAACGAGTGAATCAATCCAATCAGCGATTGGAATCATTGGTATATTAGACATGTTGTGGTACCTCATTTCCTGCTAACGCAGCCAGAACAGAACCGCGCACAATTATTCCTTTAAGTTTGTTATTTTCAATAACGGCCATTGGAACCGCCATAGTTGAAACAGTGTCCATCAAATCAGCGATAGGTGTATCTGGTTCAGTTGTTACGATGTCACGGTGAATGATTTCTTCAAGCGACGATTTCTTTTCATTGATTAAATCTAAGACTTCTTTAGCATGAACCATTCCAATTAACTCACGATGACGATTGACAACAAAAATACTTGAGATGCTTTCTTCACGCATGCGTTTTAAGGCAACACGAGGTCCATCTTTTTCGATTGAAATAGTAGACGGGCGAATCATCACATTGCTTGCTGTAAAGACTTTAGAGCGATCCACATCTTCGATAAATTTCTCAACATAGTCGTTTTCAGGACTCGTTAAGATATCTTCAGGAGTACCGGTTTGAACAACAGCACCATCGCGCATAATCATAATACGATCGCCGATTCTTAAGGCTTCATTTAAGTCATGAGTGATAAAAATAATTGTTTTTTGAACAGTACTTTGTAATTCTAACAATTGATTTTGCATTTCTTTTCGGTTTAATGGATCTAAGGCAGAGAAGGCTTCATCCATCAATAAAATATCTGGGTTATTCGCTAATGCTCTTGCAAGACCAACACGTTGTTGCATCCCACCTGATAATTGGTCTGGGTATTGTTCCCCATAGCCATTTAAGCCAACTAAATCCAACGCTTCATTGGCACGTTGTGTGCGTTCGCTTTTATCAATATCTTGAATTTCTAAGCCATATTCTGTATTTTTTAAAATAGTACGATTTGGAAACAAGCCGAAGTTCTGGAAAACCATACTCATACTTTTACGACGAGTTTCGCGTAAGGTCTTTTTATCCATATTGACTAAGTCAACATCATCTAAATAAATATCGCCAGATGTTGGTTCAATCAGACGATTTAGCAGACGAATCAAGGTTGATTTCCCACTACCTGACAATCCCATAATTACAAAAATCTCGCCTTCTTCAACGTTGAAACTTACGTTATCAACCCCGATAGTAGCGCCTGTTTCTTTTAAGATGTCTTTCTTAGACTGACCATCTTTTAACATCGAAAGTGCTTTAGCGCTTTTTTTTCCAAATACTTTGGTAAGATGTTCAACTTTAATTTTTGACAAAACAATTTCCTCCTTTTTTAATCAAACACTGTAGTTTAATTAAAACACGATACGAACAAAATGAAATGACAATGACCTAGAAGACAAGGAAGTATTTCCCTGCAGTAAATCAAAATGATTAAGCTCTTTTTGTTATTTCGGTTTCAATTAATCTGTTTTGTACATTGAAAATGCCCTGATTTAAAAAGCATGTCTATTATTCTAACATTAAATAAAAGAAAATGAAAACTGATTTGTTTTCAAAAAAAGCTTGAAAAGTCGGGTTATCCGCATTGTAGTAGTCGTTAGAAAGAATTTAAAAAAAATTTTATTTTCACGAAGAAACCGCTTACCTTAATAAAGAAAAAGTTGTTTTTCTACTATTAAAATTGTATTCTAAAAAAGAATGACGGGTTTAATAAAAGGGTGGAGGTGAAAGAAAACGTGACGAATAAAATAAAAAAACAAATTTTAGAGGATACAAAAGAGTTTGTCTTTCAAACGCTAAATAACGAAAAAAGCGGACATGATTGGTTTCATATTCAACGAGTGGTAAATTTGACTAAACAAATTGCACAGCAAGAAGCAAGACAGGTAGATGCTTTTGTTTGTGAAATGGCCGCATTACTTCATGATATACCTGATGAAAAACTTAACGTAACGCCAGAAATCGGGAAACAACGAGTGGAACATTGGTTGAAGCGTCAAAAGCTAGCGTTAGTAGATCAAACAGCTATTTTAACGATAGTTTTAAACCTTTCTTATAAAGGTGGAACGAACAAAGTACAGTTAGAAACCATTGAAGGGAAAATTGTTCAAGACGCAGATCGATTGGATGCAATGGGAGCCATAGGGATTGCTAGAACAATGATTTATTCAGGGCATCATGGTCGACCTATGCACGACCCGGCAAAGCAACCAAGAACGAACATGACGTTAGCAGAATATCGCTCTAACGAAGATACGGCGATTATGCATTTTTATGAAAAGTTATTAAAGTTAAAAGATACCATGAATACAACTACTGGAAAAAAATTAGCCAATGAAAGACATTTGTATATGGAAAACTATTTAAAAGAGTTTTTTGCAGAATGGAATGGCGAAAAGTAGCAAATTCTAGAATTAACTTGTTTCTATATTATGATAGAAGCAAGTTTTTATTTTATGAGTGTAGTGAATAAATAGAATGATTATACATATCAACTATTTTTGATTAAGCAACTGTTGGAAAAGCTTTACACATCAATGGTTCACTTAAATAAGTCTGTTGAAACAGTAAAAGAATAGAAAGTAAAGGCTTACAATAAGATGGGTTTTTAGTTAGAAAACGAGGTTAATAAACTAGTTTTTTTGTGGGTTGTGATACAATAAACATGAGTAGAACATGCATACTCATTCAATCAATTCCGAACCACAAAAGGAGGAAGGCAAGTGAATAAGAAAAAATTTACGATGCCCACATCGTATACCGTTTTATTTTTAATTATTGTGGCAATTGCTATTTTAACTTGGTTGATCCCATCGGGTGCTTATGAGACCACTAAAGCAGGCAATATTATTGCAGGAACTTATCATCAAACTGCTTCTCATCCACAAGGATTATGGGATATTTTTATGGCACCAATTAGAGGGATGCTAGGAACTGAAACAACGCCAGGCGCAATGGAAATTTCATTTTTTATTATTGTAATTGGTGGCTTTTTAGGGGTTATTACAAAAACAGGAGCATTGGACGCGGGAATTAGTTCAGTGGTAAAAAATAATAAGGGACGTGAAAAACGTCTTATTCCCATTTTAATGATTTTATTTGCATTAGGCGGTACCTCATTTGGAATGGCAGAAGAGACAATGGCCTTTTATCCGTTGTTGATTCCAGTCATGATTGCAGTAGGCTTTGACTCCATTGTAGCGGTTGGAATTGTGTTAATTGGTTCACAAATTGGATGTTTGGCCTCAACAACAAACCCCTTTGCAACAGGTGTGGCTTCACAAGCATTAGGAATTAGTCCAGGAGATGGCATTATTTGGCGGATTCTTTTATTGGTAGTGACCTTGTCTGCTGGAATTATTTATGTGTATCGTTACGCATCAAAAATCGAAAAAAATCCAGAAGCTTCTCTAATGTATCATCAACGAGAAGCTGATTTAGAACATTTTAAAATCAATGAAAATATGGAAAGTATTACACCAAAACAAAAAAAAGTATTAACTCTTTTTATTTTAACTTTTGTTATTATGATTTTTGGTCTGATTCCGTGGTCATCGATTAATCCAAAATGGACCATTTTTGAAACTTTTAATACATGGTTAACGAACCTTCCATTATTGGGGGCATTAATTGGAAAAGATATCGCTCCTTTTGGAACGTGGTATTTTACTGAAATTACAATGCTGATGTTTTTAATGGCAGTTATTATTGGAATTGTTTATCGTATGAAAGAGGAAGATTTTGTTTCAACTTTTATTAGTGGTGCAGGGGAATTACTGGGGGTCGCTTTAATTTGTGCGATTGCAAGAGGGATTCAAGTGGTAATGAACGACGGAATGATAACAGCGACTGTTTTACATTGGGGCGAACAAGGACTAAGTGGCTTATCTTCAGTTGTCTTTATTGTGCTAACCTTTATTTTCTATATTCCAATGTCTTTCTTAATTCCTTCTACTTCTGGCTTAGCAGCAGCTACAATGGGGATTATTGGACCAATGGGGAATTTTGCTGGTGTGCCAGAGCATTTGGTTGTAACGGCTTATCAAGCAGGTTCAGGTATTGTGAACTTAATTACACCAACGTCAGGGGTTGTCATGGGTGGTTTGGCTTTAGCAAGGGTTGACTTGACGATTTGGTTGAAATTTATGGTAAAATTAATTGTCATCTTGTTTATTTTGACTTGTATCGTACTAAGCATTGCAGCAGTGATGTAAGTACGAATCTTAAAAAATAATGGAAAGAAGGGCTAAATTGTGAAATCATTTGTTACAAAAGAACACCAAGCAGCTTGTATTGAAACCATTCAAACATTAATTAGTTACCCATCTTATTTAAGAGAAACGAATACTGAAGGCACCTTATTTGGTAAGGACATTCAAAAGGTATTAGAAAAAACATTGGACATTTGTCAAGATCTAGGGTTTAAAACCTATCTAGATCCAGAAGGCTATTATGGATATGCAGATTATGGAGATGGAAAAGAAATTTTAGCCGTTCTTTGTCATTTAGATGTTGTGCCACCAGGCAATGAAGAGTTATGGGAAACACCAGCATTTGAAGGTGTGATTCGTGATGACTTTTTATTTGGACGTGGTTCACAAGACGATAAAGGGCCAGCGATGGCAGCTCTTTATGGAATGAAAGCCTTGATTGATGCAGAAGTTGAATTTGATAAACGAATTCGCTTTATCTTTGGAACGGATGAAGAAAACTTATGGCGATGTATGGATAAATACAATGAAAAAGAAGAAAAAGCAGTAATGGGTTTTGCACCAGACGCTGAATTTCCTTTAACGTTTGCTGAAAAAGGTTTGTTACAAGTAAAACTAAAAGGCAAAGGATCAAAGGGTATTGCAGTGGCATGTGGAGATGCATTAAACGTTGTTCCAGCAGAAGCACGATACAAAGGTCCACTTAAAGAAGCATTGAAATCCGAACTTGAAAAATTAGGATTTAACTATAAGATGGAAAATGAAACTGTGGTGGTTTTAGGGAAATCCATTCATTCAAAAGATGCAAATCAAGGAATCAATGCCGTTACTCGTTTAGCAATGGCTCTTCAAATGATTACAAAATCAGAAGCCATTGATTTTATTGCAAATGAAGTCAAGGAAGATGCACGTGGAATCAAGCTATTTGGCGAAGTAGAAGATAACGCTTCTGGTATTTTGACCTTCAACGTTGCTTCTTTAAATGTAGATGAAAACGAGTCCGTAATTGGTATTGATATTCGCATTCCAGTAACTGTTAACAAAGACGAGATCGTTGCAACACTTACGGAAGTAGCGAAAAAGTATCATCTCAAATATGAAGAATTTGATTATCTAGCGTCACTTTATGTACCGTTAGAATCAACGTTAGTTGAAACATTATTAGGCGTATATCGTGATAAAACAGGGGATTTCTCAGATCCAATGACGTCAGGCGGAGCAACTTTTGCTAGAACAATGGATAATTGTGTGGCATTTGGTGCGGTTTTCCCAGATTCTCCGATTACTTTTCATGAAGCAAATGAAAAAATGTCCTTGCGAGATATCTATGGAGCTATGGACATTTACGCGGAGGCAATTTATCGTTTGGCAGGCAAGTAAACTTTTGAGACTAGAAGATTTTTCTTCTAGTCTTTTTTCATAAAAATTTTCTAATTTAAGGCAACATGATATACTAAAATAAAAGAAATTTGTATGGAGAGAGGTGTAAGGCATGAAAAAGGAAGTTGGAGTTTGGTTAAGGGAAGCACGGGTGAGTGATGGAGAGTTGCTAGCAAGTTATTTCTTAGAAGATAGTCATTTTACTTCGTTGCCAATGGACGCAATGACTCAGACATTGTATGAAGTTGAAAAGCATCCTATTATGATTTTAAAAGAGGAGGCATTCGTTGGTTTTTTTATTTTGCAGGTTGGTATTGGAGTGGAGCCTTACACTGATAATCCCAATGCCATTTTATTGCGAGCGTATTCCATTGATGATCGCTATCAAGGAAAAGGGTATGGAAAAGAGTCCATGTCTACTCTAAAACCCTTTATTAATGAACACTTTCCACAAGTAAATGAAGTTGTACTTGCTGTTAATCACATGAATATAGGGGCACAGATGCTTTATTTAAAATCAGGGTTTTATGATACTAAAAGAAGAATTAACGGTGAACTGGGCGTTCAATTGATCTATTCAATGGATTTATAATAACAAAGGAAACTTGCTGATGATTAGTAGCAAGTTTCTTTTTAAGTTGGATGAATTGACTTTTAATCAAAGGCGCAGTATTGTAAAGATAAACCAAAACGATTACATGTGTAGTCGTAGATAGAGGAGGGATTATTATGGATTCGATGAAGAATCATTCAATGGACCCACACGATATGAAAGGAATGGATCACGAAGAAATGAGTGGGATGGAACATATGGCACACATGGGGAATTTAAAACAAAAGTTTTTAGTTTCGCTATTACTCGCCATTCCGATTATTCTATTATCTCCAATGATGGGGCTGGAATTGCCTTTTCAAATTACGTTTAAAGGATCAGATTGGCTTGTTTTGTTATTAGGAACGATCCTATTTTTCTACGGAGGAAAGCCTTTTTTAAGTGGAGCTAAAATGGAGCTAAAGGCTCATAGTCCGGCAATGATGACGCTAATTGCTTTAGGAATTTCGGTTTCTTACTTTTATAGTGTCTATGCTTTTATCAGCAATCACTTCTTACCAAATCAGCCACATGTTATGGATTTCTTCTGGGAATTGGCAACGTTAATCGTCATTATGTTACTGGGACACTGGATAGAAATGCGAGCTATTAGTAATGCTGGAGATGCCTTAAAAAAAATGGCGGAATTGTTGCCAAATGAAGCGACGATCATTGACTCAACTTCTTTAAAGACAAAACAAATTCCCTTATCAGAAGTTGCAATCGGAGATTTGTTGCAAGTGAAGGCAGGCGAAAAAATACCAGCAGATGGAATTGTCGAAGCAGGAACGACTAGTATTAATGAAGCGATGGTTACTGGGGAAGCGAAGTCTGTTAAAAAGCAAGTGAAAGATAAAGTGATTGGCGGTTCGGTTAACGGTGAAGGGACGATCACTATTAGTGTTACTGGAACGGGTGAGTCTGGTTATCTAGCTCAAGTAATGGCTTTAGTTGGCAGTGCAAAAGAAGAAAAATCAGCCGTAGAGTCGCTTTCTGATCGAGTAGCAAAATGGTTGTTTTATGTAGCGCTGAGCGTAGGGATTTTAGCATTTGTAAGTTGGTTGTTTATTACGAAAGAAATCAACACGCCCTTAGAACGAATGGTGACGGTATTGGTGATTGCCTGTCCCCATGCGCTAGGACTAGCAGTTCCTTTAGTTACCGCACGTTCCACTTCACTTGGTGCTAAAAATGGTTTATTGATCCGGAATAAAAATGCACTTGAATCTGCGAAAAAAGTGGATGTCATCTTAATGGATAAAACCGGAACTTTAACAGAAGGGGATTTTAGCGTGACTGCAATTGAAAGCTTCAAATCAGACTATTCAAGACTAGATATTTTAAAAATAGCAGGAGCTTTAGAACAAAAATCGAGTCATCCTTTAGCAACGGGTATTTTAAAAAGAGTAGAGGAAGAAAAAGTGAAACTTCCAACAGCTAGTGAAGTTCAAGCGATACCAGGTGTTGGATTATCAGGAACAATCAATCACCAAAACATAAAAATAGTGACCGCATCCTATTTGATGAAACAAAAAGGTGCATTTGATCAAGAACAGTTCAATCAATTAGCTGGGGAGGGAAATTCTGTTAGTTATTTAATGATTGAAGAAACAGTCATAGGGTTAATTGCTCAAGGAGATAAAATCAAAGAAAATGCCTCTCAATTTATTAAGGAACTATTGGATAGAGGGATTCAACCAGTAATGTTGACTGGCGATAACCAAGCAGCAGCAAAAATAGTTGCAGACAAAGTTGGAATTCAAACATTCTACGCGAACCTTCTGCCAGAGGAAAAAGAAAAAATGGTGGCAAGGTATCAACAAAAAGAGAAAACGGTGATGATGTTAGGGGATGGAGTAAATGACGCCCCTAGCTTAGCAAAGGCAGATGTTGGCATCGCAATTGGCGCAGGGACGGATATTGCGATTGATTCAGCAGATGTGATTTTAGTGAAAAGCGATCCGCTTGATACCCTACATTTTCTATCCTTAGCCAAAAATACTACTAGAAAAATGATTGAAAACTTATGGTGGGGTGCCGGATACAATATTATTGCGATTCCTTTAGCTGCGGGGATTCTAGCTCCGATTGGAGTTGTATTAAGTCCTGCCGTTGGATCAGTCTTAATGTCATTGAGTACGGTTGTAGTAGCATTTAACGCGTTATTATTAAAAATCGATCACTAAAGAATCAACTTTCTAACAGGTATGTTCTGTTGGAAAGTTGATTTTTTTAATGAAGTAGAAGCGAGCTGCAAAGAAATAGAGTATAATAGTTTTGAACCCAAATGGGAATCCAAATGAAATAGGTGTATAACAAAATGATTGATTTTTCTTATGCCAAAATGCGTCAAATAATTGTCCATTTTGTAGGCAATAAAGCACAAGAGCAAGGGTATGAAATTGCAGATAATATTATTGAAGAACTGGATGAAGAAATGACCGCCGTGTTAAATGAAATTTTCTTATCTCCCTTTAAAAGTGAAACAACAAACCATTTTTCACACTCAACAAGCTTAGATTATAACGAAGCGTACAATTACATTCGTAAAATTTTTAATGAAGAAACTTCTTTTTTTGAAGGGTCGGTTGATTTATTAAAGCAACTGTATGAAGCGTCTAGCCATCCCAATGTCAAATCAGGGGATTTGTGGTTGATTTATTTAAACGAATGCATCATTGAAGGGGAATTAACCGATGCGATTGGAATTTTTAAAGTTGAAAACAAAGAAGTTTTCTTAAAAAATGAATTTAATCAGCAATCGGTTACGATTGGGTATGAAAAAGGAATCACTAAAAAAGACATTGATAAAGCTTGTATTGTTTTTAACCTGCAGGAAAAAGATGGCTACCGCGTTGTTGCGTTAGACAATTTAACGAGGGGAGAAAGCGTGTATTGGAAACAACATTTTTTAGGCATTGAAAAAGTCCTAGACGACACGCTATTAGCAGAAAGTTTTGTGAATATCTGTGCGGAATTTGTCAAAAAAGACGATGAAAGCTTAGTTGGAAAATCAACTTTTATTAAAGAAGCACAAGAATATTTAGAAGTTCAGCCAGAAATCAATTTGGAAGACTTTGCAGATACGTTGGTAGAAGAATCAAAGCAAGAAGAATTTAAGACAGTCGTTGCAAACTATGAAAAAACCCATGCAGTGACGTTTCCTGATAATTTTAAAGTAAATGAGAAAAATAAAGAAGCTTTTTCTAAAAAAGTCAAAAATAAAATCAAAATCAATAATAACATTTCAATTGTTGTAAAAGATGTCAATCAGCTAACTGAAAAGGATATGGTGGAAGGCTTCGATGAAGTGGAAAAACGAAAATACCTTAAAATTTATTATTAGCAGGAAGCAAAAGGAGTGGTTAGTGGATGAAGATGAATTTTAAAGGGCTTGCCCTTGTCCTTATAACGTTACTTGCAACAAGCTATTTTGGAATTCGGTTTTATCAACAACAGCAACTTCCTAAAGTTCCCACTGAAGAACAAACTGCAAAAAATCCTGTTTTTTTGATACCAGGAACGAATGCAACGAATAAACGTTTTAATAGCTTTACGGAATCGTTGATGGAGGAACAGGTGACTAGCAACGCAGCCCTAAAAATTCAAGTTAAAAAAGATGGCAAGATTCACTATTTAAATCAATTGAAAAAAAGTAGTGAGCGTCCTTTTATCGTTGTCGGTTTTGAAGACAATACCGAAAAAGCAGTAGATATTGAAGCTAAATGGTTTCAAAACGTAGTGCTAGACGTCAAAAAAAAATACCCGTTTTCGACTTTTGATGCTGTGGGTCATTCAAATGGAGGATTAGTCTTAGCGACTTATTTAGAGAACTATCAAACAACCTCAAATCCCCAAATGAATCGCTTGATAACCATTGCAACGCCATTTAATGATACAAAAGCCGAATATAACGACAATAATCTAGCCTTTACAGAAGTGAAAAAAGCGAGCCATCTATTAACTAATTTTACTGAAAAACAAACGCAATTGCCTTCGTCGTTAAAGGTTTTGGCAATAGCTGGAGATCAAGAAAAAAATGAGACGCATAGTGATGGCGTAGTTCCTGTACAAAGCGCATTAGCTAGTCGGCTATTTATCAAAAAGCAAGTGGCAAGCTATCAAGAAAGCATCATTACTGGCAAACAAACAGGTCATAGTGACTTGTTAGATAATTCAAAGGTACAAAAACAAGTGAAGGCATTTATTTATCAAGATGAGAATTAGCATTGTAGCGAATAAAGCTATTAACAAACGCGTTGTAGTTTACTTTCTGTTTCCTTATACTGAATAAAAGGAGTGATGTGAATTGTTGAGAAAAGATCGTAAAAATCTGAGGTATCAATATGGCTACTATTCATTTTTAGTGTTTATTGGGTTATTTCTTATGAATCAATTTCTGACTGGAACTGGCTTTCAGTGGGCGGAAACCAATCGTTTAGAAACATGGATTTTATTGTTGTTTAGTTCCTTTTATTTTGGTGTAATGACGAGTTGGAAAGGTGCGCTGGGTCATGAAGCGAGTATTAAAAAAAGAATGATTTTATTTTATTTTGTTATGAGTATCACAGCCTTCGCTGTAACGGTTACCAACTATAAAATAGAAGCAATCATGGTAAATGGCAAATTGCAATTTGTTGCGAGTATTTATTTAATAAGTATTTATTGGTTTTTAATAGCCTTGTTAAGCTTGTATCAACGTAAAAAACAATTGGGAAAAATCATTTAATAGGAGAGGATAGAATGAAAGCGTATGGTTATGAAAATCCAAAATATTCAGTGTTTTTATCCGTTGCCAAACAACTAAATGAATGTGGAATTGTTCCGGTTTTAATGGGTTCACTAGGTCTTGAGATTGTAACAACTAAAAATTGGGATGTTGGAGATATTGATATACATATTCCAGGAGATAGCAGGGGATGGTCAGCTCCGGTTGAAGAAATCATTTACCAATGGGAAGAAGTAAAAAAACAACTTGAAGGATTAGGTTTCTCATTGGTTGATTTACACGAGCATGCTTTTGAAAAAGGAACCTTGCGAGTTGAATTTTCAGTTATTGATACACTGCCTGAATTTGCAGGAATTGCCTTAGATGACATTAAGCAAATAGAAGATCAAGAGATACGTTATCGACTTTTAAATGCCACTCAATATTATCAACTTTATCAAGCTTCTTCTAAAGATAGTTACCGAAATCAGAAAAATAATCAAAAGGATTTTGCAAAAATAGCTTATTTAGCTGAACACTTAAAATAACTTCAAAAGTTGACGAATGAAAAAAGGCTTGGTATGATAAAGAACGTAAAATAAATTAATAGAACAACCATCACAAAGGGGTGCTGCAAATGCGGCTGAGATTGAATCAAGTGGATTCTAACCCTTCGAACCTGTTCGTTAGTACGAGCGTAGGAATTGTGACGGGGCGACGATGATAAAAAGAATCATTCAGCTCCTCCTTTGTTGTGTGGCACTGTTCGACACATTCAAAGGAGGAGTTTTTTTTATGTCAAAAACAAAGTTAACCATCTGGATTGAAGGAACGATTTGTGCGGCACTTGCAATCGTTTTGTCATTTTTACCAACAAATATCGGAGCAAATTTCACCATTTCATTAGGAATGATTCCGCTTATTCTTTTTAGTTTTAGAAGAGGAGTAGCAGCAGGAATTGTTGCTGGATTTTTATGGGGCGTTCTGCATTTTTTAGTTGGAAATGTGGCTATTTTAAATTTACTACAAGGCTTTATAGAATATTTTATCGCGTTTATGTTTACGGGATTTGCAGGCGTAGTAGCCAGCCAAGTACGAGAATCAATCGTGACTAGGCAACGTAGGAAAATGGTGAGCTATATTATAGTGGGAACTTTTATTGGAACATTCGCCCGCTTCTTTTGGCATTTCGTAGCAGGATTTTATTTTTGGGGAAGTTATGCTCCAAAGGGAATGAGTGCGGTTTGGTTTTCCTTTATTATGAATGGGGGAAGCGCATTGGCAACAGGAATTGTCACCAGTGTTGTTTTAGTGATTGTGGCTGCTACAGCACCCGACTTATTTCTTTCGAAAGAAACAAGTTGGCTAAAAAAATAAGAATTTTAAAAAGGGACTTTGACAGGGTCCTTTTTTTATTAGAAAAAGAATTATTTTTATAAATGAGATAAGATTTTAGTAGCTAAAAGAAAAACTTCATAGTAAGATAATAAAGAATTAAGTTCGTTTAAAGGAGGCTTTTATGAATACTATTTTACTTGTTATCGCTCTTGTGACATTGATTAATATTTTTTTAGCTATCATCACAGTTTTTCGTGAAAAGCGAGATATAGCAGCCACGTGGGCATGGTTGCTCGTCCTTGTTTTATTACCGGGAATTGGGTTTATTGCGTATCTTTTTGTTGGTAAAAAAATCTCTCGAGAGAAAATTTTTGATATTAAGACGCAGGAAAGCATTGGAATGAGTGAACTTGTTTTGGCTCAAAAAGAAATGCTTGCGGAAGATGAATTGCTGTCAAGCAAACAAAGTAATGAAAATACAAAAGAAATGGCAAGTTTATTTTTGGAAAGCGATGAATCGATTTTAACCAAAGGAAATGAATTGAAGATTTTTACCGATGGAAAAGAAAAATTTGATCATTTGATTCATGATATCCAACAAGCCAAACACCATGTTCATTTATTGTATTATACGTTTCATCAAGATGAGCTAGGAAATCGAGTTTTAGCAGCATTGGAAGAACGAGCTGCAGCAGGTGTTGAAGTGTTAGTTATCTATGATGCGATGGGATCTCGCTCAACCAAGCATCGCTTTTTTAAGAACTTAGAGAAATTAGGTGGCAAAGCAGAACCGTTCTTTGGTTCTCATTGGACGATTATAAATTTGCGTTTGAATTATCGAAATCATCGTAAAATTGTGATTATTGATGGGAAAGTCGGATATATTGGAGGATTCAATATAGGAGATGAATATTTAGGGAAAGTGAAAAAATTTGGTTATTGGCGTGATACGCATCTTCGAATTGAGGGGAATGCCGTTTTGGCTCTACAAAGTCGATTTTTAATGGATTGGAATGCAGCTGTTGTAAAACAAAAATTTGATTACAAAGAAGAGTACTTTCCATTAAGCAAAAATCACGGAAAAACCAATATGCAAATTGTCTCTAGCGGACCAGATTCAGAATTGCAACAAATTAAAAAAGGCTATTTAAAGATGATTAGTATGGCAAAAGAATCGATTTATATCCAATCGCCCTATTTTATTCCAGATGACAGTGTGTTAGATGCTATTACAATAGCTGCGATGTCTGGAATTGATGTACGGATTATGATTCCAAATAAGCCAGATCATCCATTCGTTTACAGAGCAACCACTTATTTTGCAGGCGAGATGGTAAATGCGGGTGCGAAGGTGTATATTTATGATAACGGCTTTTTACATGCGAAGACAATGGTAATTGATGGCGAAATTGCTTCAGTTGGTACAGCAAACCTTGATTTTAGAAGCTTTAAATTAAACTTTGAAGTCAATGCCTTCATTTATGATCCTGTAATCGCACAAGATTTAAAACAAATATACGAAAAAGACATTGAAAAATGTCATTTATTAACAAAAGAGTTACTAGATCAGCAAAGTCGCTGGATGAAGTTTAAACAAGAATTCTCCAGATTATTGTCACCCATCTTATAAAAAATTGCATAATTTTCTACCGAAAACGTATAAATCTTACTTCACAAAAGAGTTGATTTATGCGTTTTTTTTGATAAAATTTAATGATTTCAGTGTGTCTGATTTGAAAGATAGGACTTTTTCATGGATAATAGAAGAGAAGACGTATTTCTTTTTGTTTATTTATGCAAAAATAATAAAAAACTAATGGGGTGAATCGATTGTTAGAATTCAAGAATGTTTCAAAAATTTATAAAGGTGGAAAAAAAGCAGTTGATGACGTCAATTTAAATTTTGAAAAAGGCGAATTTATTGCGTTTATCGGTACCAGCGGTAGTGGGAAAACAACTACGATGAGAATGATCAACCGTATGATTGAACCAACATCGGGACAAATTTTAATCAATGGGGAAGATATTGCTAAGACAGATCCAGTGGAATTGCGCCGCAAGATTGGGTACGTCATTCAACAAATCGGATTAATGCCACATATGACAATTCGTGAAAATATTGTTCTTGTTCCTAAATTATTAAAATGGCCAGAAGATAAACGTAAAGAGATTGCAGATCGTTTAATCAAGCTGGTTGATTTACCAAATGACTTTCTTGAACGCTACCCATCTGAATTATCTGGTGGACAGCAACAACGGATTGGAGTTGTTCGTGCATTAGCAGCTGACCAAGATATTATTTTAATGGATGAACCTTTTGGTGCGCTAGATCCTATTACCCGTGAAGCCTTGCAGGATTTAGTCAAGCAGTTGCAACAAGAAATGGGAAGAACCATTATATTTGTAACCCATGATATGGATGAAGCCCTTAAGCTCGCAGACAGAATTGTGATTATGCGAGAAGGTCGAGTGGTTCAATTTGACACGCCAGATAATATTTTACGCGAACCAGCTGATAAATTTGTTGAAGAATTTATTGGGCATGATCGTTTGATTCAAGCACGTCCGAATATTCAAACGGTTGAACAAGTGATGTTGAAAACGCCAATCTCCATTACACCAGGCAAATCATTAACAGAAGCCATTCGCTTGATGCGCGATAAACGAGTGGATACTTTGTTGGTAACTGACGATGCGGGGATCTTAAAAGGGTATATTGATATTGAAAGTATCGATTACAACCATCGTACTGCTACAAGTGTAGGGGATATTATGAGTAAGAACGTCTTCTTTGTTCGCAAAGATTCCTTATTACGTGATACGGTTCAACGTATTTTAAAACGTGGACTTAAATATGTACCAGTTGTAGATGATGCAGGAAAATTAGTAGGAATCGTTACAAGAGCAAGTCTAGTAGATGTCGTTTACGATACTATTTGGGGAGACGATGATTCGGAAGAAACGGTACCAGCTAATGAAAAGAATGTCGAAGTTAAGGAAAGCAATGAGTAGAAAGGGGAACTAAAAAATGATTGAATTTTTAAATACCTATGGCTCAGAGCTGTTGCTTAAAACGTGGGAACATCTTTATATTTCTGCAGTGGCTCTCGGGCTAGGCATTATCGTAGCAGTGCCATTAGGCGTCTTGTTAACTAGAACAAAGAAAACAGCTTCCGTTGTTATTGGAATTGCAAGTGTATTACAAACGGTACCATCGCTAGCGTTGTTAGCCTTAATGATTCCAATTTTTGGGATTGGGAAGTTTCCCGCTATTGTAGCACTTTTTATCTATTCCTTGCTTCCTATTTTAAGAAATACTTATTTAGGAGTAAAAAATGTTGATCCCAATTTAAAAGATGCTGCTAAAGGAATGGGCATGACAAATTTTCAGTCCATTCGAATGGTTGAATTGCCATTAGCAGCACCTGTGATTATGGCAGGTATCCGTTTAGGTGCCGTATATGTCATTGCTTGGGCAACGTTAGCTTCATACATTGGAGCAGGTGGTTTAGGAGACTTTATCTTCAATGGATTAAATCTTTATAAACCAGCACTGATTATCGGTGGGACAATTCCGGTAACAATTTTAGCCTTATTAGCTGACTTCTTACTTGGAAAACTCGAACACTGGATTACACCCATTTCACTTCGTACAAATGACTAGGAGGAAAACCAAAAATGAACACAATGAGAAAATCTAAGAACATTGTGGCACTTTTCTTGGTTGCACTTGTTCTGAGTAGTTGCAGTTTGCCAGGATTAGGTGGCGATGCGGGAAAAGATGCCATTACAGTGACGGGTGGCGTAACGACGGAAACACAAATTTTAGCAGGTATTGTCAAAGGGATGATTGAACACTATACCGATCAACCAGTTCAAGTCATCAATAATTTAGGATCAACAACGATTAACCATCAAGCAATGATAAATGGAGATGCGAATATTTCAGCTGCTCGTTATACGGGAACGGATTTAACGTCAACGTTGCAAATGACAGCCGAGAAAGATCCTAAAAAAGCAATGGACATTGTTGTAAAAGAATTTGAAGAACGCTACAAACAAAAATATTACCCTTCTTATGGATTTGCGAATACCTATGCTTTTATGGTCACGAAAGAAACTGCTGAAAAATATCAGTTGAAAAAAATTAGCGATTTCAAAAAAGTTGCCGATCAATTAAATGCAGGTGTAGACAGCTCTTGGTTAGAAAAAGAGGGTGACGGTTATCGTGCATTTAAAGAGGACTATGGTTTTGATTTTAAACGTGTCTATCCAATGCAAATTGGGTTAGTTTACGATGCGCTAGCTGCTGGAAAAATGGATGCGGTACTAGGCTATTCAACGGATGGTCGGATTGCAAGTTATGATTTAGTTGTCTTAGAAGATGACTTAAAATTTTTCCCACCCTATGATGCCAGTCCTGTTGCAACAGATGCTATTTTAAAAGCCTATCCTAAGTTAAACGGGATTTTAGAAAAGCTTGAAGGTAAAATTGATACAAAAACCATGCAACAATTAAATTACAAAGCAGATAATGACTTGATTGAACCAGAAGTTGTTGCGCAAGACTTCTTAAAAGAACACGATTATTTTAGCAAAGGAGACAACTAAAATTATGGAAAATATGAATTTATTTGAGCAATTGATTTATTATTTTAATCAAAATGGCTCCTATGTTTTCAGCCAATTTATGCGCCACTTTTTAATCTCCATTTATGGTGTATTATTTGCAGCCGTGATTGGGATACCAATTGGGATATGGATTGCCCGTCATACGAAATTAGCTAGTTGGGTCATTGGTATGGCAAATGTGATTCAAACGATTCCTTCATTAGCAATGTTGTCTATTTTGATGTTAGGCTTAGGATTGGGCGTAAACACTGTTATTGTGACTGTCTTTTTATATTCATTATTGCCAATTATCAAGAATGCTTATACAGGTTTGAGAAGCGTTGATCGTAATATTTTAGATTCAGGAAAAGGAATGGGAATGACGAAATTCCAAATTCTTTATATGGTAGAATTGCCACTGTCGCTATCCGTAATTATGGCAGGGATTCGAAATGCACTCGTAGTCGCAATCGGAATTACCGCAATTGGTTCATTTATTGGAGCAGGTGGTTTAGGGGATATCATTACGAGAGGAACCAATGCTACTGATGGAACGGCCATTATTTTAGCAGGAGCATTGCCAACTGCCTTTATGGCTATCATTAGTGACTTAGTATTAGGATTTTTCGAACGGAAATTAGATCCCGTACAAGCAACTAGTAAAATATAGTGATAAAAAACGAACCAGATTCATTCTGATCTGAATTCGTTTTTTATTTTGAAATTAAAAGAGTGAAAACTTAGGAGGTGAAACAATGAAAAAGAATCAAAAAATAAGTATATTATTACTATTAATGTTGCTAATAGGTGGTTGTGGCTTGCCAGGTTTATCTAGTAATGGAAAAAATGGAGAGGCTATCAAAGTAACGGGTGGTGTCACGTCGGAATCTCAGATTTTAGCGAGTATAGTTGGGGGCATGATTGAACATGAATTAAAGGAACCGGTTATTTTAATCAATAATCTTGGTTCTGCAAATATTAACCATCAAGCCTTATTAAATGGAGATGCAGACATTGCAGCTGCTCGATACTCAGGAACAGATTTAACGACGTTGTTGCAACTCCCTGCTGAAAAAGATCCAAAAAAAGCCTACCAAATTGTTAAAAAAGAATTTGCTAAACGATATGATCATGTTTACTTTCCTTCTTATGGATTTGCGAATAGTTTTTCTTTTATGGTCACGAAAGAGACCGCTGAAAAATACCATTTAAAAACAATTAGTGATTTAAAAGCAGTGGCGAACCAACTAGAAGCAGGTGTTGATACCACTTGGCTAAAACGTGAAGGAGATGGCTATCCTGCCTTTACAAAAGAATACGGTTTTGACTTTAAGCGAGTGTATCCGATGCAAATCGGGTTAGTTTATGACGCATTAGCTGCTGGTAAAATGGATGTTGTCCTCGGCTATTCAACAGATGGCCGAATTGGCAGTTACAATCTACAGATTTTAGAAGATGATCGGCACTTTTTCCCACCATATGATGCCAGTTTAGTTGCAACAAAACAAATTTTAGAAAAATATCCTAAACTTGCGCCAGTTTTAGAAAGATTGGATGGCAAAATTTCCACTGAAACGATGCAGAAATTGAATTATCAAGTAGACAATGATTTAATGGAACCAAGTGTAGTCGCAGAAAAATTTTTAAAAGAACATCATTATTTTAAATAAAAAAACCTGAGAAAGATGTGGATACGAAAAGCTAGTTTATAGTACTAGTTTTTAGTATGACCCACTTCAATCTCAGGTTTTTAATTTGCTATACGTATATGACGGATGTCTTTAAAATCAATCATATAGGTTGTGTTTTGGTTTGAGCTCTCTAAGATAGCACGATGTTGCTCCGTTGGAGAGTAACGAAGAATACCTGTATGTTCATTAATTGCAAGAATGTGTTTGGTTTTATTAACTTGGATGACGATCGGTTTTCTTTTTTGATAGGCTTGGTTTAAGAAAAAAAGAATTTGTGCTTGTGGCATTTGTGAGTGAACTTGAAGAGTTTCCTTATGACCGACAGTGACTTTCTTTTGTAAAAAACTAAAAGGGCGAAGCTGACTTGTTGCAAAATAGTTTTCCATGATTAAAACCTCCGAACGTTTGTTTGTTAAATCTATTATACGAACAAACGTTCACTTTTGCAAGCTTTTTCTTTTTTATTTTTTGAAGAGTATAATTTTAGGCAAAAACATGCAATAATAGAGGTAAATTTTGTAAGTGTTTAGAGGAGTGAGAGAAATGAGTTTTCAATTAATAACCGATTCATGTTCAGACTTGCCAGTATCATTTGTTGAAGAACACCAAATAGCCATTATTAGTATGACCATTCAATTAGAAGGGGAAGAATTAGTGGATGATTTAGGCAAAACGTTTGATAAAGATGCTTTTTTTCAAGATTTAAAAAACGGGAAAATAGCGACAACATCTCAAATCAATATTGGAACCTACTATGAAATGTTTAAACCATTTGTTGAAAAACAACAAGACGTTCTATATTTAGCTTTTTCTTCAGCTTTAAGTGGGTCCTATAATAACGCATTAGCAGCTGTCGAAATGCTGAAAGAAGAGTTTCAAACAGTCAATATCACTGTAATTGATACAAAAGCAGCTTGTCTAGGAGAAGGATTATTAGTCTACCAAGCAGCGTTATTAAAAGAACAAGGAAAAAGCTTGGCAGAGGTTGCTAGTTGGGTAGAAGAAAATAAAATGAATCTCCATTCATGGGTGACTGTGGACGACTTGAAGCATTTAGAACGAGGGGGTCGAATTTCATCGGTGGCAGCAACAATGGGCTCGTTATTAAATGTAAAGCCGATTATTATCGTCAATAAAGCAGGCGGTCTGGTTCCGATTAGTAAAGTTCGTGGACGTAAACGTTCGTTGAATTATTTGATTGATAAAACCGTTGAAGGGATTCAAAACCCAACTGAGCAAACGATTCTAGTAGGTCATGTAGGTGTACCAGAAGAAGCTGAACAAGTAAAATTAGAATTAGTAAACCGTCTGAACGTCAAAGAAGTTCTTGTCTATTCTTTTGGTCCAACGATTGCAAGTCATACGGGATTTGGTTCGGTTGCTATTTTTTCATTCGGTTCAAAAAGAGTCGAATAATTAAGTTCATCATTTTAATCAAGGAGCAATTAAATGTTAAGAAAAAATAAATTAAAACACTCTTATTGGCAATTATCTCCTGTTCAATTTTTATCATTAGGTTTTTTAAGTACAATTTTGATTGGTGGCTTTTTATTGTCGTTGCCTTTTGCAGCCAGTAATCATCAACCCACCAATTTAATTGATGCCTTATTTACCGCGACATCAGCTGTTTGTGTAACGGGTTTAGTTACACTAAACACCGCACTTCATTGGAGTTTGGCTGGTAAATTAATTATCATGTTGTTAATTGAGATTGGCGGTCTAGGGTTTATGTCCTTCACCGTTTTTATTCTTTTTTTATCAAAAAGAAAAGTCAATTTAAAGATGCGCATTATTATGAAAGAAGCGTTAAACATCGATGAATTATCAGGTGGTATTAATCTAGTTATCTATATTTTAAAATTCTCTATTGGTGTTCAGTTATTAGGAGCACTACTTTTAATGATAGATTTTATTCCTAAGTATGGTATTGGAAAAGGTATTTTTTATAGCATTTTTCATGCTATTTCGGCATTTTGTAATGCGGGATTTGATTTATTTGGCAACAGTTTGGAATCCTTTCAAAAAAATCCCTATGTATTACTGGTCTTAAGTTTATTAATTGTGGCAGGCGGACTAGGTTTTATTGTCTGGCGTGACTTGTTGACCTACAAAAAAAATAAGCGCTTTTCATTTCACACTAAATTAACACTAATCGTAACATCGTTGTTGCTTATTAGTGGCTTTGTTTTATTTTTATTAATAGAAGGCAATTTAGGTCAAATGAGCTCATTAAATTGGTTCGACCGTATGATGAATACGTTATTTCTAGCCATTACACCTAGAACAGCTGGTTTTAACAGTATTTCTTATAATGATCTAAGTTACGCGAGTATTTTATTAACTTGCTTTTTTATGTATATCGGTGGCTCATCTGGTTCAACCGCAGGCGGACTTAAAACATCCACTTTTGGTGTGTTGGTTATTCATGCCCTCTCGATTTTTAAAGGAAAAGAAGAAACGCAATTTTTAGGACGTACGATTAATATTAAAACCGTCAATCGATCGTTTGTTCTGCTTTTTACAACAATGTCAATCATCACAACGGCCATTGTATTGTTGAGTATTACAGAAACCTTGCCAGAAAATGTGGGGTTGAATACATTATTTTCGAAGTTTTCTCTGCTTTTGGAACGGTGGGGGTAACGCTAGGATTAACATCAGAATTGACTGCTATTGGGAAATTTTTGGTTATGGGATTGATGTTTATTGGTCGAGTGGGTATTTTCACAATCTTATTATCGCTTATCAAAAAAGATACAACCTACACTGGGAAAATTAGATACCCGGAAGAAACCACGATTATAGGGTGAAAGTAGTTAAGAAAGGAGAGGAACTAATGAAAATGCAAAGCCAAGAGAATCGAAAAACAGCACTGGTTTTAGGTGGCGGTGGTGCGAGAGGATCTTATCAAATTGGTGTTTGGCAAGGCTTGTTGGAATTAGGGATCGATTTTCAGGTGGTGACAGGTACTTCAGTTGGAGCTTTAAACGGCGGACTGATTGTTCAAGGAGATTACGAAGCGGCTCGTGAAATGTGGGAAGCTATTGAAACCAATCATGTACTAGACATTGATTTTTCAGGAAATATTGTTGATTTTAAAGGGTACCGTAAAGTGGTTAGTCAATTTTTATTAGATGCCTTTAGAAACAAAGGCATTAGTGCCAATCCCTTGAAAACCAATATTATTGATCCTTTATTAGATGAAGAGCGGATGCGTCATCGAGGCATTGAATTCGGTATTGCAATGACGGAGTTTCCAACGATGCGTTCAGCTTCATTCTTTTTGGATGAAATTCCTAAAGGGTTCGTCAATCTTTATTTATTAGGAAGCGCCTCATTTTTTCCAATGATGCAACCTACTAAAATTGGAACTAAAAGCTATGTTGATGGCGGGTATCATGACAATATTCCAATTGATTTAGCGATTAAAAAAGGTGCGACAGATTTTATTGTAGTCGATGTCAAAGGACCAGGGATAACTAGAAGGGTGAAAGTTCCAACTGGTGCAACAGTATGCGAATTGTCTAGTAAATGGTCATTAGGAACAATCTTGCTTTTTGATGGCGCTCGTTCTGAGCTGAATATTGGATTAGGATATCTAGAAACGTTGAAAGCCTATGGCAAACTACAAGGTAGTTGGTACTCATTTGAGAATGACTCTTTCAAGGCCCACCAGAAAATTTTTTACGAAACAACGCGTAAACTAATACACAGCGACAAAGAATCTTTTTTAACATCGTATCTTACTGATAAAGATACCCAACGCTTCTTATTAAAAAAATTACGGTTAAGTTTTAAAGGGCGAGTAGGTAAACGTGAGCTAAGCTTTGCCATTCACGAATTAACAGGTAAAATGCTACGCATTAATCCCGTCAAGATTTATTCTTTTGACGAGTTTAACCAAGCCGTAATCACTAAATTTGAAAAAATTGCGAGTCAAATCGATTCCACAACACTCTTTGAGCTAGACGAAAGCAATCGTATTTATAGTGGAGACGAATGGCTAGCAGCTTATTCTGAAATGTTGCCCTTTATTTCGAATGTCAAAATGACCGTTTACTTTTTGGAACAATTAGAACAACATCAAGCCAGCTTGCTACAGTCAAAACGCAAACAATTTTTAATTGAGCGCAAACCAATTGCGTTCTTAATGGCAGTCTACCTTTATCAACTAAAAAAGAACTGTTACCAGCATTGATTTTATGGTACACTATTTGGTGAGTTTCAAATTCAAGGAAACTGTAATAAAGCTTGATTTTAATTGAGGTGATAAGGATGGCAAAAGAATTTTCATATGAAATCATGGAAGAAATCGCTGTACTTTCTGAAAATGCAAAAGGGTGGCGAAAAGAATTTAATTTGGTCAGTTGGAATGGCAATCCTCCTAAGTTTGATATTCGTGACTGGGCACCAGATCATGAAAAAATGGGAAAAGGCTTGACCTTAACCAACGAAGAAATCACTGTTTTAAAAGAACACTTAAAAGATATGTAAGAGAAAGAAGGTTCTTTATGAAAAGTATGACAGGATTTGGCAGGCATTCAATCCACTCAGCTGCTTACCAAATTGATATTGAAATTAAATCCATCAATCATCGATTTTTAGAAGTCATTAGTCGTTTTCCAAAAGAATTAAATGCGTTTGAAAGTGAGATTCGTAAACAAATTACAGCTACTTTGAAACGAGGGCGTGTTGAAGTTTACATCAATCTAAAACAAACCGCAGAAAATCAAAAACAACTCCAAGTTAATTGGTCCTTGATTGAAGAAGCTGTTGGATTTGTTTCAGAAGCGAATAAAAAATACCAAGAACAAGGAATTGATTTTACACCTAGCTTAACTCAATTAATTGCCACAGGTGATTTTTTAGCGATTGAAGAGAAAAAAATAGCCAACGATGATTTGATGAACTTGATTCAAGAAGCCATGGACCAAGCGTTAATTGAATTGGTCACTAGTCGTAAAGCTGAAGGCGAGCGATTAAAACAACACTTAACGAATCACTTGTTTGAATTTGAAAAAGGAGTTCAAGAAGTTGCCACCCATACGGAGAGCTTTGAAGCCTATTATCAAAAACGTTTGAGTACCAAGTTAATGGAAGTTGCTGGAGGATTAGTTGATGAACCAAGACTGTTAACTGAATTAGCCTTATTATTAGAAAAAGCCGACATTCATGAAGAATTAGAGCGACTTGATAGCCATCTTGCTCAATTGCGTGTATTATTAGAAAAAGATACTCCTATTGGACGTGAGCTTGATTTTCTGATTCAAGAGATGAACCGTGAAGTAAATACAATTGGCTCAAAAGCAACTCAAATTCAATTGACGGATGCGGTCATTCAAATGAAGACACAACTTGAAAAAATTAGAGAACAAGTACAAAACATTGAATAATATAAACGAATTAAATGAGACAATGGAGTGGGAGACATTATGACAGAACGCGGTTTGTTAATTGTTTTATCAGGACCATCAGGTGTTGGTAAAGGAACAGTAAGACAAGCAATTTTTGAAAATGAAGACAACAATTTTGAATATTCAATTTCCATGACAACGCGAAATAAACGTGCTGGCGAAGTTGATGCAACTGATTATTTCTTTCGAACAAGAGCAGAATTTGAAACTTTGATTGAAAATGGTGGCTTATTAGAGTATGCTGAGTATGTCGGCAATTATTATGGGACTCCACTTTCATATGTTGAAGAAACATTAGCGAGTGGAAAAGATGTCTTTTTAGAGATTGAAGTTCAAGGAGCGTTGCAAGTTCGAGAAAAAATGCCAGAAGGTGTTTTTATCTTTTTAACGCCACCAGACTTAGTCGAATTAAAGTCTAGAATCGTAGGACGAGGAACAGATGAGATGTCTGTGATCGAAGAACGTATGAAAAAAGCGGTAGAAGAAATTGAAATGATGCGTTTATACGATTATGCCGTTGTAAATGACGAAGTGGAAAATGCCGTACGCAATATCAAACAAATTATTGAAAGTGAACACTTAAAAGTTTCACGAGTGCTTCACCGCTATAAAAAAATGATTGAGGAGTTGTAGGAAATTATGATGTTACATCCGTCTATTGATAGCTTACTAGAAAAAATCGATTCAAAATATTCATTGGTGATTTTAGCCAGCAAACGCGCTCATGAGTTACATGATAACGCAATGCCAATGTTAGAAGAGTATCAATCTTATAAAAATGTCGGCCGCGCTTTGGAAGAAGTAGAAGCAGGAGACTTAGTCATTGATCCAACAACTGTTGGACCAGAAGAATAAACGATTAAATAAAGAAATTCAACGAGAAGAAGCAAAGGCGAGTTTGTGCGCTTTTGCTTCTTTTCTATTCTAAATCCATGCTAAAAAAGTTTAACCAAGACTTTAACGGAATTCCAAAGACAAAACGACTTTTTTTTAGTAAAATAGAAAAGAATGATTTCAAACAAGGGAGTTGTTGGGTATGTTAAAAAACAAAAAAATTGCCGTTTATGTTACAGGTGGCATTGCTGTTTATAAAGTTTGTGATTTGGTGCGGAAATTTATTAAAGCAGGAGCAGATGTAAAAGTAGCAATGACTGCTTCTGCCACTGAATTTGTCACACCATTGACTTTTCAAGTGTTAAGTAAAAATGATGTTTACCTAGATACTTTTGATGAAAAGGTGAGTTCAGAAGTCGCACATATTCACTTGGCTGATTGGTGTGATTTAGCTGTCGTAGCTCCGGCAACCGCTAATATCATTGCCAAAATGGCGAACGGAATTGCAGATGACTTCGTTTCAACCGCTCTTTTAGCGACAACAGCCCCAATTTTTATCGCACCTGCAATGAATCAACACATGTTTGAAAATCCGGCAACTGTCCGCAATTTAACTACATTACAAGTCGATGGACGAATGATTATTGAACCAAATACTGGTTTTTTAGCAGAAGGCTATGTTGGAAAAGGTCGCCTACCTGAACCAGATGAAATTTTAGCATTTATTGAAGCTGGATTATTGGAACAACAAATTGATTTGCCATTATCAACTAAAAAAGTCATCATCACAGCTGGTGGGACCAAAGAACGAATTGATCCAGTTCGCTTTATTACCAATGATTCCTCAGGGAAAATGGGATACAGCTTAGCAAAATCAGCGAGCTTATTAGGTGCTGACGTAACCTTAATCAGCACAACGAGCAATTTGCCCTTACCCGTTAATGTGACGAGAGTCATCGTTGAATCCTCACAGGAAATGGAGCAAGCCGTCCTAGAACGATTTGCAACAAGCGATATCGTAATTATGGCAGCTGCCGTTTCAGATTATCGACCAATTCAAGAAGCGAAAGAAAAAATAAAAAAAACGGAGTCCTTGCTTACTTTAGAATTAGAAAAGACAACCGATATTTTAGCGACGCTAGGCAAAATGAAAGACCATCAATTACTAATTGGCTTTGCGGCAGAAACAACTAATTTAGCAGAATACGCTAAAGGAAAGTTAGCTAAAAAGAAAGCCGATATGATTGTTGCAAATGATGTCTCAAAAAGTAATGCTGGATTTAATTCAGATACCAATGAAGTGACCATTTTCACGAATGATCAAGAACCTATTCATGTGTCTGTCCGCAGTAAAGATTTAATTGCTGACGAAATTCTACAAGTGGCATTATCAAAAATCAAGAAATAAAGGGTGTGAGAAAACATGGTTTCCATTGCAAAAGTGATTGTTGACGTGCCAACAATGCAAACAAATCGACCTTATGATTATGGCATTCCAGAAGCATTTGAAAGTCAATTAAAACGTGGAATGCGAGTAGAAGTTCCATTTGGTAAAGGTGGCAGAAAAGTTCAAGGGTTTGTAGTGGAAATCCAACACTCAACAGATTATGAAGGCATCCTTAAATTTATTGACAACGTGATGGACTTAACACCCGTTTTGAACGAAGAAATGCTATCCCTAGGCACCTATATGGCAGCCACTACGTTTGCGTTTCAAATTACCTGTCTGCAAACGATGCTGCCAAGCGTGATGAAGGCGAAATACGAGAAAAAAATTCGTCTAGTCTCAGAATCAATCGATCCAGACATTCAAAAATTCTTTAAAGACAACCTAGAAATCAGCTGGGAAGAAGCCGAAGAAAAAGAGTTGCTAGTTCCTCTAATGAAATTAAAACAACAACAACTCGTTGAAGTGATTTATGTTGTAAAAAATCAAGCCCGAACGAAGAAGAAGCGGATGGTCAAAAATTTATTAACATTCACTGAAATCAAAGAAGCCCATGATTCTCTCGGGAAAAGAGGACCTAAACAACATCAATTACTAGATTTTCTTGAAACTTTAGGTGAGGAAACAACCAGTGTGGAAGAAATTACTCAATTAACAGAGTTGACTTCTGCTGTTTTAAGAGAAGGCGCTAATAAAAAATGGATAGAAATTTTTGAAACTGAAGTGTACCGTGATCCATTTAAAGATAAAGAGTTTGCACAAACAGAAGCATTTACGTTAACGTCAAGTCAAGCAGTAGCGTTAGCCCCCATTTTAAAAGCTGTTACAGAAGATCGCAATGAAACCTTCCTTTTAAAAGGCGTTACAGGTAGTGGCAAGACAGAGGTCTACTTACAAACCATTGCTGAAACACTTAAAAGAGGCAAGAGTGCCTTAATGTTAGTACCTGAAATTGCATTGACTCCGCAAATGGTCAATCATTTCAAAGGTCGTTTTGGCGAAGCGGTAGCTGTTTTGCATAGCGGATTATCAGTTGGTGAAAAGTACGACGAATGGCGTAAGATTGAACGAGGCGAAGCAAAGGTTGTAGTAGGGGCAAGATCGTCTATTTTTGCTCCAGTTGAAAACATCGGAGTCATTATAATTGATGAAGAACATGAAGCAACCTATAAGCAAGATGAAAGCCCTCGTTACCATGCACGAGATATCGCGTTGTGGCGTAGTGAGTATCATCACTGCCCAGTAATCTTAGGAAGTGCGACGCCCTCCTTAGAATCACGTGCTAGAGCGCAAAAAAAAGTATACACATTGCTTGAACTAACTGAGCGAGCAAATAAAAAAGCACTGCCGGAAGTTGAAGTTGTGGATATGCGAGAAGAAGTTAAAAAACAAAATCGTAGTAGCTTTTCATTAGTTTTACAAGAAAAAATCCGAGAACGCATTGCCAAAAAAGAACAAATCGTGTTATTGTTGAACAGACGTGGCTATTCTTCCTTTGTAATGTGTCGCGATTGTGGCTTTGTATTGCCTTGTCCAAATTGTGATATTTCATTAACGCTTCACATGGACACGAAGACAATGAAATGCCATTATTGCGGGCATGAAGAAGGAATTCCCCATACTTGTCCAAGTTGTAAAGGGCACAAAATCCGTTATTATGGCACAGGTACTCAAAAAATTGAAGAAGAGTTACTAACGCTGATTCCAGAAGCTTCTGTGATTCGAATGGATGTCGACACAACTAGAAAAAAAGGGGCTCATGAAAAGCTTTTAACGGCCTTTGGCAATGGCGAAGCAGATATTTTATTGGGTACACAAATGATTGCAAAGGGACTTGACTTTCCTAACATTACCTTAGTGGGTGTTATCAATGCTGATACAGCACTAGGGTTACCCGATTTTAGAGCAAGTGAACGAACTTTCCAACTCCTCACTCAAGTTAGTGGGAGAGCGGGACGTGCTGAACTGACTGGTGAAGTCATTGTCCAAACCTACAATCCAGAACACTATGCAATACAACTAGCAAAAGAACATGACTACGATCATTTTTATCAACATGAAATGCTTTTAAGACATCGTGGCGGCTATCCGCCTTACTACTTTACAATTCTAATTACCACAAGTCATGAAGAAGAGCTAAAGGCAGCCAAAAAAATGCAAGACATTATTCAGGTGATTAAACCTGTTATAAAGCCCGAGACAATTCTTTTAGGACCAACACCCAAAGCAGTGGCTCGTGTTAATAATCGCTACTATTATCAAACGATTATCAAATATAAAAATGAACCCCAACTGTTTACAACTTTACATGAAATTTTAAATCAATCGCAACGAGAAATGGCAAAAGGTTTGCAAGTCAGTATTGATTCTGAACCCATGCACTTTATTTAAGGCGAATTAGCAGAAAGAAGGAATCTATAATGGCCGTTTTACCAGTAGTGAAATACCCAGATGAAATTTTAGAAACCCCTACTAAGAGAGTCAAAGAAATTACAGATGAAATCATCCAACTACTTGAAGATATGTACGACACAATGATTCAACATGATGGCATTGGTATCGCAGCACCTCAGGTCAATCAAGATCTTAGAATTGCTATTGTCGAATTAGACGAAGATACTGGCTTATTTGAAATGATTAACCCAGAAATCATTGAATCATCTGGTAGCAGTATTGATGTGGAGGGTTGCTTAAGCTTTCCAGAAGTCTATGGAACTGTCGAGCGAGCTGAACGCGTTGTCGTTCGTTACTTTGACCGCACAGGTGAAGAATACGAAGTTGAAGCCGATGATTATCTCGCAAGAGCTTTTCAACATGAAATCGAACATTTAGATGGCAAATTATTTACCGATAAAATTATTGATCCAATAGCCCCTGAAGACTTGGAAGCCTATATGGAAGGAGAAGAGTAATATGACAAAAATCGTTTTTATGGGAACACCTGCATTTTCAGTTCCAATATTAGAAGCTTTAATTGAGGAAAACTATGAAATTCTTGCAGTGGTTACGCAACCAGACCGTCCAGTCGGTCGTAAAAAAATCTTAACTCCTCCGCCAGTCAAAGAAGCGGCATTGAAGCATCATTTAAAAGTTTTACAACCTGAAAAAATCAGTGGTTCTCCTGAAATGGCAGAAATTATCGAGTTAGCACCAGATTTAATTGTGACAGCTGCCTTTGGTCAATTTCTACCAACTAAATTATTAGAAGTGCCTAAATATCGTGCGATTAATGTCCATGCTTCATTATTGCCAAAATACCGTGGTGGCGCTCCAGTACATTATTCATTAATAAAAGGCGAAAAAGAAACCGGTGTTTCAATTATGTATATGGAAAAGAAAATGGATGCAGGAGATATTTTAAATCAGCGTTCCTTACCAATTACAAGAGCCGATGATGTAGGGACGTTATTTGACCGTTTGAGCGTACTGGGTCGTGATTTACTATTAGAAACCATTCCAGAACTCATTGCAGGAAATATCCAACCGATTAAGCAAGATGAAGAAAAAGTAACGTATTCACCTAATATTACCCGTGAAGAAGAAGTGATTGATTGGAATAAAAACGCTACTGAAATCGATTGCCAAGTAAGAGGCATGCGTCCGTGGCCAGGAGCGTATACAACACTTGGTGGGAATCGTCTTAAAATATGGGCAGTAACCCCGACTAAAAAAGAAACAAAGGCTGAACCAGGAACGATTATTACAATTGAACCGACAAGTATCGCTGTTGCTTGTGGCGCAAATACAGTTTTAGAATTAAATGAAATTCAACCAGCAGGAAAAGGACGATTATCAGTAGAAGAATACCTACGCGGTGTTGGCCATAAACTTGAAGTTGGAGAAATGGTGGGAACGAATGACTAACGAAGTGAAAAAAGAGAAACGCAATACTAAAAAAACAAGCCGTTACATTGCAATGTCTATCTTAGATAAGACTGAAAAAAATAATGCCTATTCAAATTTATTGCTAAATGATGCAATTGAAAAAAACAAACTGAGTGGACCAGATGCGGGGTTATTAACCGAGCTTGTTTACGGCGTTTTACAACGTAAAATCACCTTGGATTTCTATCTGTCAGATTTTATTGACCCTGCAAAAAAAGTGGATACATGGGTGCAAAATCTATTGCGTTTGTCGATCTATCAAATGATTTACTTAGACAAAATTCCACAACATGCGATTCTTTTTGAAGCCGCAGAAATTGCAAAGAAAAAAGGACACGATGGAGTTAGTAAATTTGTCAATGGAGTTTTGCGTAACGCTGAACGCCGTGGCTTTAAAAATATTGCAGACATCAAAGACGATATCAAACGTCTTAGTCTTGAAATCAGCATGCCAGAATGGTTGGTAGAAAATTTTGTTGCAGAACTTGGATTAGAAGAAACAAAAGCGATGGGACTTTCCTTATTACAACCAAGTCATGCGAGCGCTCGAGTAAATGAACGCTTTTTAACCGTTGATGAAGCGATTGAAGCGATGGAAGAAGAAGGCTTTGACGTTCGTAAAAGTGAAGTATCACCTGTGGGCATCATTAGCAATGGAGGACATTTTGCTTCTTCGCCGTTATTCTCATCCGGTCAATTAACCATTCAAGATGAAAGCTCAATGCTTGTCGCACCTGCGCTTCAAATCGAACCCCATCATTTAGTTTTAGATGCCTGTTCAGCTCCAGGTGGAAAAACGACTCATATTGCATCTTATCTGGATAAAGAAGCAGGTGGAAAAGTAATTGCTTTAGATTTACATGCCCATAAAGTTAAACTAGTAGAAGAAAATGCAGCTCGTTTACACGTTTCAGAAGTCGTAGAAGGCCGTACGTTAGATGCTAGAAAAGTTGATGAGGTATTTGAAGATGGATTATTTGATCGTATTTTAGTTGACGCTCCATGCTCAGGTTTAGGTTTAATGCGTCGCAAGCCAGACATTAAATACACTAAAAAAGCAGCAGACTTCAAAAATTTACAAAAAATTCAATTAGAAATCTTAGAAAGTGTAGCGCCAAAGTTGAAACTTTACGGTATAATGGTTTATAGTACTTGTACGATTACGAAACAAGAAAATACTGAAACCGTTGAAGCATTTTTGAAAAATCATCCAGAATTTGAGAAAATTGAAGTAGCCGTTGGCGAAAAATTACAGCCTTGTGTAACTGCAGATGGTTTTGTACAAATTTATCCTCATGATTTTGAAACAGATGGATTTTTTATTAGTTGCATCAAAAAAATAGCAGAATAATCAATCATGAAGACATAAACGAGGTGGAGAAATGCAAATTGTATTTCATAGTGATATTGGAAAAATAAGAAAAAATAATCAAGACTACGCTGGACATTTTAAAAATAAAAAAGGCATCACTTTAGCTGTTGTTTGTGATGGCATGGGTGGGCATAAAGCTGGTGATGTTGCCAGTGAAATGGCAGTTTCTCACTTAGGTCATGCTTGGGAAGAAAGTCAGCTAACGACTTCTGAGGAAGTAACAAAATGGATGTTAAAACATATTAGTATCGAAAATGAGCGCATTGTAGGGAAATCTAATCAGTATTCTGATTTAGATGGCATGGGAACGACATTAGTCGCAGCTGCATTATTCGATTCAGAAATCGTGATTGCCAATATTGGTGATAGTCGTGGTTATTTATATGGAAATGACAAAATGTTGCAACTAACAGAAGACCATTCGCTAGTAAATGAACTATTAAAAAGTGGTGAAATTTCATCCGAAGCAGCCGTTAACCACCCAAGAAAAAACGTGTTAACTCGTTCGTTGGGTGTTTCAGCAGAAATTGATATCGATATTGCGATTTTCCCTGTTGGAGTTGAAAATAGTTTATTACTTTGTTCAGATGGTTTAACGAATATGTTATCAGATAATGAAATCAAAGAGATCCTAAAAGAGCCAATTTCAGTTGATTTAAAAGTTGAAAAATTAGTATCATTAGCTAATGAACGAGGTGGAATTGATAATATAACCGTATTATTAGCTAATTTTGCCACAAGAGAGGAGCAATAATATCCATGGAAATAGGAAAAAAGTTAAGTGGAAGATATAAAATCATTGGTACTGTTGGTGGCGGTGGGATGGCAAATGTCTATCTTGCACATGATTTAATTTTAGATCGTGATGTTGCTGTTAAAGTATTGCGTTATGATTTTAGAGAAGACCAAGATGTTATCCGCCGTTTCCAAAGAGAAGCCCTTTCCGCAACAGAATTGGTTCATCCAAATATCGTGAGCGTTTATGATGTGGGTGAAGAAGATAATTCGCAATATATTGTGATGGAATATGTTAAAGGGACGGATTTAAAAAAATACATCCATAACTATTTTCCAATACCGTATCAAAAAGTGATTGATATGATGGAACAAATTCTATCCGCCGTGGCTGATGCCCATCACAATCGGATTATTCATCGTGATTTAAAACCACAAAATATTTTAGTTGATGAAAATGGTGTCGTAAAAATTACTGATTTCGGAATTGCGGTTGCACTATCTGAAACTTCCATTACACAAACAAATTCCTTATTAGGCTCTGTTCATTATTTATCACCAGAACAAGCAAGAGGCAGCATGGCGACGAAACAATCGGATATTTATGCCATGGGGATTATCTTGTATGAGATGTTAACAGGCACCGTTCCCTTTGAAGGCGAATCAGCTGTCTCGATTGCGTTAAAACATTTCCAAGAAACGGTTCCATCGGTAAAAGACTTTGATACGAGAATTCCACAAGCCTTGGAAAATGTCGTTTTAAAAGCGACTGCTAAAGAAGCAACAGATCGTTATACTTCAGCAGAAGAAATGGCGAGTGATTTAGCAACATCTTTGTCACCACAACGACTTGATGAACCTAAATTTGAGCCAGCTAGCATGTTAGAAGTGACTAGAATTCACGAACAGCTACCTGTTGAACCACCTGTTGAGGAAAAATCCGCTTCTCCAATTAAAGAAGAAGTAACACAAGATAATCAAAAAAAGAAAAAAAAGAAAAAGAAAAAACTAATTTTCTTCTCAATTTTAGGCATCTTACTACTAGCAGTGATTGGCTTTTTTGCCATTGCCTTAAGCGCCCCAAAAGAAGTAACGATTCCTGATTTATCAGGAATGACAGAATCACAAGCAGAACGTGAATTGGCTAAGCTTAAGTTGAAGGTAGGAAAAGTAACAGAGGAAGCCAATGAAAAAATTGCAGAAGGCAAAGTGATTCGAACAGATCCTAAAGAAGAGAAGGAAGTAAAAGAAAACTCAGCTGTAGACTTATTTATCAGTTCAGGTAAAAAAACAGTGAAGTTTGGGAATTATGTTGGCGATGACTACCAAGAAGTCAAAGCAAAATTAGTACGTCAAGGATACAAAGTAGAATTTACTGAAGAGAGTAGCGATTCTGTAACCTCAGGGTCAATTATTAGCCAAGATCTTGACTCAGGTTCAGAAGTGATTCCAAGTGAAACAACAGTTAGTTTTGTAGTCAGTTCTGGAGAAAAAGGACAAACCTTGATTGATTTTGCAGGTTATTCGAAAAAAGGTGTTCAAGATTATGCAACTAGCTTAGGTCTAAAAGTAACATTTACAGAAGAGTTTTCAGATGAAATCACCAATGGACAAGTAATCTCTCAAGAACCAAAAGCCGGTTCAACCGTTTATAGTGGTAACTCTATTTCAGCTGTTATTTCAAAAGGCCCAAAAGAAGTTCCAGTCAACACCTTTACTAAATCAATTACAGTCCCTTACAAAGCATCTCAAACAATGGATAGTGCAGTAAGCAGCGACAGCAGTTCAAGCGATAGCAGCAGTTCACAAAATTCAGCATCTTCAAGCAGTACACTTACACCAAATACAATTGAAATTTATATTGAAGACGATGAACATAGTTACGGAACAGTTTACCAAAAACTGACGATTACGAAAGACACCGTTATTGACTTGACCTTTAAATTAAAAGAAGGAACAGCAGGGAAATATAAAGTAGTACGTGATGGGGTTACCATTCTAGAAGATAACAACGTTGTGAAATAAGTTAAAAGCCAATTCATTCTTACTAAATGAATTGGCTTTTTAAATATCTCTAAAATCATCAGAAAATAGTTGCAATCTAAGCGTTCTTTCAGTAGAGTAAAATAAGAGAACTTTTATTCAATAAAAGGAGTGGATTTTTTGACAATTGGTCAAATTCGAAAAGCATTAAGTGGGTTTTATTATGTCTATCATGAGGGCGAAACTTATCAAACAAGAGGAAGAGGAAATTTTAGAAATCAAAATCTAACCCCATTAGTTGGTGATGAGGTCCTTTTTGAAAGTGACAACGTAACAGATGGAATTTTAAAAAAGCTTTTGCCTCGAAAAAATGAACTGATTCGACCAGCTGTTGCCAATGTTGATTTAGGCGTTGTAGTAATGTCAGCGATTGAACCAACTTTTTCAACCAATTTATTAGATCGTTTTTTAGTCACGCTGGAAAGTAAAAAAATCAAAGGCTTGATTTACATTACTAAAACAGATTTACTTGATGAAACAGCCTACCAAGAAATGATCGCTTTTAAAAAAGCCTATCAAAAAATTGGTTATTCAGTTATTTTACCTGATCCAAAAGAACCTCCCCAAGCTGTTGAGGAACTGACTGCTGCGTTTAAAGATAAGTTAACCGTTTTTATGGGGCAATCAGGAGCAGGAAAGTCAACGCTACTCAATCAAATCGCGCCAGAACTTGATTTAGAAACAGGTGTCATTTCAAACGCCTTAGGCCGTGGAAAGCATACTACAAGGCACGTCGAACTACTGCCACTATTTGGTGGACTTGTAGCAGATACACCCGGTTTTGGTTCAATTGAATTTGCTGAAATCGAATCAGAAGAACTTCCAGAACTTTTCCCTGAATTTGTTGAGGTTCAAGCAGGATGTCGTTTTAGAGGCTGTATGCATCGTAAAGAACCTGGCTGTAAAGTTCAAGAAGAATTGGCAACTGGAGAAATTGAAGCGTATCGTTACCAACATTACTTGCAATTTTTAGAAGAAATTGAAAATCGCAAACCTAAATACACAAAAAAACATTAAAAAGGAGCATCACTATGAAAATTTCACCATCTATTTTAAGTGCCGATTTTGCTAATTTAGAAAGAGATATCCGTATTGTCGAAGAAGGAGGCGCAGATTATATTCATGTGGACGTAATGGATGGTCATTTTGTGCCAAATATTACCCTTGGACCAAACATCGTTTCAGCGATTCGTCCAGTAACCAAACTTCCTTTAGATTGCCATTTAATGATTGAAAATCCAGAAAAATACATTGAAGATTTTGCAAAAGCGGGTGCAGATATTATCACGGTTCACGTTGAAAGTACACCACACATTCATCGTGCTATTCAAATGATTAAAAATGCAGGGGTTAGAGCGGGTGTTGTATTAAATCCGGGAACACCAGTAGCAGCTGTTGAATACGTTCTTTCAGAATGTGACATGGTTTTAGTCATGACCGTTAATCCTGGTTTTGGTGGCCAAAGTTTTATTCCAGAAACATTGAAAAAAATTGAAAAGCTAAAGCAATTAAAAGAAGCAAACCACTATCATTATGAAATTGAAGTTGACGGTGGCATTGTGCCAGAAACAGCAAAACAATGTAAGCAAGCGGGGGCAGATGTTTTTGTAGCAGGTTCTTACGTTTACAATGCTGAAGATCCTCAAAAACAAATTCAACATTTGAAGGAGGCTCTTGCTAAATGAGTTCGAAAGTAATCGCTATTTTGCTGGGTGGACCATTAGAATCAGTTCCTGATCTTATGGAGTGGTCAAAAAAAGTAGATGGTTGGATTGGTGTCGATCGTGGCTCATTACGCTTAGTAAAAGCTGGCATCAATCAATTAATTGCGTTAGGTGACTTCGATTCCATTACAGCAACGGATTACGAACTTATTCAAGAGCATGTAAAAGATGTTCGACGATGCCAGTCTGAAAAAGATGAAACAGATGCAGAGTTGGCTTTATCAGTAGCGTTAGATGAACTAGAAGCTACAAAAGTCATTTTATTCGGAGCAACAGGAGGTCGTTTAGATCATTTCCTTTCCAATCTGTGGATGGTCTTACAGCCACGTTTCAAAAAAAATGCAGCTAAAATTCAATTAGTCGATCAAAACAATTCCATTCGTTATTATCTACCAGGACATTATCAACTGACAAAAGAGCCAGATAAAAAATATTTAGGTTTTACGTGTCTGACACCTGTTACAAAGTTGTCTTTATTTGATGAAAAATATCAATTAGATCAAGCTGACTTTGCGTATCCAACATCATTAGGAAGTAATGAATTCCTAAAAGAGACGGGTGAATTTTCTTTTGAGTCAGGAATCATTGCAGTCATCCAAAGTAAAGACTGAGAAAAAATCCCAGCTAACACGTCGTTAGCTGGGATTTTTTAGATAAAAAAAGAACCTATCTCTGATAAGAGCAGGTTCTTCAATGCTTTAAATTAAACACGTTCAACTTTACCTGATTTAAGTGCACGAGCTGAAACCCAAACTTTTTTAGGTTTGCCGTCAACTAAAATACGAACTTTTTGTAAGTTAGCTTTCCAAGTACGTTTGTTAGCATTCATCGCGTGAGAGCGACGGTTACCACTTTTACTCTTGCGTCCAGTAATTACACAAACTTTTGCCATTATTCTTTCCTCCTTTGCCGATATCTCGAAGCAAAGCTTCAATAATTCATACCTCAATAATTTATCATAATTAGCGATGCTTTGCAATAGTTTTCTTTCAAGTATTTTTACTTGACACTTAATTGAACCTATAAAAGAGTAAAATAGTAGTGAGAAATTGTTTATTTTGATTGTCAAAGTCTAAAAAATTAGTTATATTGTTTTAAGTAAATGGCATGTTTATAAGAGTTTATCGGATAAACCTTTTAAAATCGAGGGAGCTATGCTAAAATATAGAATAGTAATTTATGGCTTATTTAGCCAAAGGGAGGATTTTTAACATGGCAGTTAAAATCAAAACACAATTTGGAACAATCGACATTACTAATGAAGTTATTGCAACTGTAGTTGGTGGTGCGGCAACAGATATCTATGGAATCGTGGGTATGGCAAGTAAAAACCAAATTCGTGACAACTTAAATGATATTCTAAAAAAAGAAAACTATTCACGTGGCGTTGTAGTCAAACAAGAAGAAAATGGAGTAGCTGTAGATGTCTTTATCATCGTAAGTTACGGAACAAAAATTTCTGAAGTTTGTCGTAACGTACAAGAAAAAGTGAAGTATAATTTAGAAACAATGTTAGGCGTATCAGCAAATGCAGTGAACGTATATGTTCAAGGCGTTCGTGTAATGAAAGACTAATAACAAATGGTCAATGTCACTCATTAAAATAAGAGTGACAAAGGAGGATAATATCGGTGGAAGTAACAAAATTAGAAGGTAAACAATTTCAGGCAATGGTCGCAATTGGCGCGAATCGTCTAAATAAAAATGCTGAGTTTGTCAATTCATTAAATGTTTTTCCAGTTCCAGATGGAGATACAGGAACAAATATGAATTTATCAATGACAAGTGGTGCAAAAGCTGTCAACTCTTCAACTTCTGAAAGTATTGGAGAATTAGCTGAAGCTTTATCAAAGGGATTATTAATGGGAGCTAGAGGAAACTCTGGTGTTATTTTGTCGCAATTATTTAGAGGGTTTTCAAAAGCAATCGTTGGAAAAGAAACATTAACAGCCAGTGAATTTGCAGCAGCCTTTACAAATGGTGTTGAAACAGCTTATAAAGCAGTTATGAAGCCCGTTGAAGGTACCATTTTAACAGTAGCTCGTGAATCAGCAAAAGCGGGTGAGCGTAAAGCAAAAGACACAACTGATGTCATCGAAGTGATGGAAGCCGTTGTTCGTGGTGCAAAAAAATCATTAGCTAAAACGCCGGATTTATTACCCGTCTTAAAAGAAGTGGGTGTTGTAGATAGTGGTGGTCAAGGTTTACTCTTTATTTATGAAGGTTTCCTAGAAGTTTTATCAGGAAATGTTGTCGAAGAAGACTACCATCAACCAAACCAAAAAGAGATGACCGAAATGGTGAATGCAGAACATCACCGTAGCGTATCAAACCATATTGCGACAGAAGAAATCAAATTTGGTTACTGTACTGAAATCATGGTTAAAATTGGCGAAGGCGAAACAGTCGACAGCGAATTTGATTATGACACTTTCCGAAATCATTTAAATTCAATTGGCGATTCTTTATTAGTTGTTGCTGATGACGAAATTATTAAAGTTCATGTTCATACAGAACGTCCAGGCGAAGTCATGAATTATGGTCAAAAATTCGGTTCATTAATGAAGATCAAAGTAGACAATATGCGTTTACAACATGAAACCATTTTAGAACACGAAAAAGAAACACCAGCAGCGCCTGCTAAAAAAATTCCTTATGGCATTATTGCAATCGCAGCAGGTGAAGGCGTGCAAAACTTATTCAAGAGTTTAGGGGCTCACTATATTATTAGTGGCGGCCAAACAATGAATCCAAGTACAGAAGACATTTTAAAAGCAGTAGCAGCAGTAAATGCTGAAAAAGTGATCATCTTACCAAACAATAAAAACATCTTTATGGCTGCCGATCAAGCTGCAGAAGTAAGCGAAACGCCAGTTGTTGTCGTACCAAGTAAAACCATTTCACAAGGAATGACAGCAATGTTAGCCTTCAATGAAATGAATGATTTAGCAACAAATAAAGAAGAAATGACGAATGAACTTGAAAACGTTGTTAGTGGTCAAGTAACTGTCGCTGTTAGAGATACCGCAATTGATGGTGTTTCAATTAGTAAAGACGATTACATGGGGATTATCGAAGGCAAAATTAAAATTGCTAAACCAAGTCGTGAAGAAGTAACAGTGGAAACATTGAGACAAATGATTTCAGAAGATAGCGAAATCGTGACGATTATTCTTGGTGAGGATGCTGAATTAGCAGAAGCAGAAAATATTGCTGCAGCAATTGAAGCCGATTTTGAAGATGTTGAAGTAGAAATCCATGAAGGAAATCAACCTGTTTACCCATACATTCTTTCTGTTGAGTAGAAGGGTTTAGTAAAGTAGGGATAGTTATGGCAAATCGCTTTCACAGTGTGTTTGATATTATTGGTCCAATTATGGTAGGTCCTAGCAGTTCTCATACTGCAGGAGCTGCTAGAATTGGTAAGGTAGTAAGAAAAATTTTTGGTTCAATGCCAACACAAGTCGATATTTATTTGTATGAATCATTTGCCAAAACGTATCGTGGACATGGAACGGATATTGCGTTAGTTGGCGGCTTATTAGGAATGGATCCAGATGATGAACATTTGGCTGATTCAATTGAAATTGCAAACGAAAATGGGATGAAAGTAGTTTTTATTCCAACAAATGATGAAGCAGACCACCCAAATTCAGTTAAAATGGTCGTTTCTAATGAAACGAAATCATTATCTGTCGTAGGGGCTTCAATCGGTGGCGGTAAAATTCAAATTTCTGAAGTGAACGGGTTTAAAATTCAGTTGGAAGAAAATCAACCAACTTTCTTAATCGTTCATCAAGATGTCCCAGGTATGATTGCAAAAGTTTCTAATATTCTAGCAGAACAAGCGATTAATATTGGAACGATGACTGTTTCGAGAGAATCAAAAGGCAAGCAAGCCATTATGATAATCGAAGTCGATCAGTTTGAAGTTGGCGAAACACTAAAAGAATTAAAAGAAGTTCCGCATATTATGCAAGTGAGCTTTTTCAAATAGATACGTTAGAAAAGCTGAACAAGTAGTATTTGTTCAGCTTTTCTGTTAATTATTTTAATTTAAGGAGATTTCAATTATGTTTCAAAATGTAAGTGAACTAGTAGAACAAGCCAACCAATTAGGCAGTGTCTTTGAAGTAATGATCGCACTAGAAATGGAAACCACACGCATGCCGCGCACCGAAATTTTAAAAAAAATGGAACAGCAGTTGACAGTAATGGAAAATGCTGTTGAAAAAGGTGTCAATGGTGTCTCTTCAGCAACTGGTTTGACAGGCGGAGACGCGACCAAATTAAAAGAGTACATCGAAAGGGGTAATTTTTTAAGTGGAGAAACCATTTTGACAGCTGTTCGTAATGCTGTTGCTACGAATGAAGTCAATGCTGCAATGGGATTAGTATGTGCAACACCAACAGCAGGAAGTGCTGGCGTAGTTCCAGGTGTGCTATTTGCTGCTAAAGATCGTTTAAACATGAATAGAGAAGCGATGGTACGTTTTTTATTTACTGCAGGGGCATTCGGGTTAGTAATTGCCAATAATGCTTCCATCAGTGGCGCAGAAGGTGGTTGCCAAGCTGAGATTGGAAGTGCTAGTGCCATTGCCAGTGCGGCTTTAGTTGATGCTAGTGGAGGCACACCAGAAATGTGTAGTGCCGCGATTGCTATGACGTTGAAAAACATGATGGGCTTAATTTGTGATCCTGTTGCAGGTTTAGTTGAGGTTCCTTGTGTCAAACGGAACGCCTTAGGTGCAGCACAAGCCATGATTTCAGCAGATATGGCCTTAGCTGGAATTACAAGTGTGATTCCAACGGATGAAGTCATTGAAGCAATGTATAAAGTAGGACGTCAAATGCCGTCTATTTTCAAAGAAACTGCAGAAGGAGGGTTGGCAGATACGCCAACAGGACGTGAAATTAAAATGCGTATTTTTGGCAATCCTGCATAAAATATGGGGAAATCAATCTATGATCCAGTAACCGTGCTTCCTCAAGTTGGTGCTAAACGCTTGGAGGCACTCCATCAGCTTGGTATTTTTACCGTATTAGACTTACTTTCTCACTATCCTTTCCGTTATGAAGACATTCAAGTCAAAGACTTATCAGAAATTGAAGACCAAGAAAAAGTAACTTTAAAAGGCGATGTTGTTTCAGAAGCTGTTTTAACTAGATTTGGACCAAAAAAAAATCGCCTTGTTTTTCGCATGGCCATCGATCACGCTGTAATTGCGGTTACTTTCTTTAACCAACCCTACTTAAAAAGTAAAATTCATGCAGGCGAGGAAATTGCGGTTTTCGGAAAATGGGACGACAAACGAAAAAGTTTAACTGGAATGAAAATTCTTGGGGCACAGATAGAACAAGAAGAAGCCGGTTTTGAATCAATTTATAGCGCAAATAAAGGAATTAAGCAAAAAACCATTTTAAATCTAGTAACCGAAGCCTTTGCTCGCTATGAAGCATTGATTCCAGAGATTATCCCAGCCTATTTAAAAGAAAAATACCGATTAATCAGTCATCGAGATGCCATCTACGCGATGCATTTTCCAACAAGCGAAGAACAGACGAAACAAGCGAGACGTGAAGTTGTTTTTGAAGAATTTTTTGTTTTTCAAATGAAAATGCAAGTGTTAAGAAAACAAGAAAAAGCGGTTGGTAAAGGGACAGAATTGACATACAACGTTGCAGATTTAAGACGTTTTATTGCCTCATTACCCTTTGAATTAACAAATGCTCAAAAAAGAGTTGTCAATGAAATTTGCGGTGATCTTCGAAAATCCCTACATATGCATCGTTTATTACAAGGAGATGTAGGGAGTGGAAAGACCATCGTAGCTGCCATTGCTCTCTTTGCAACAAGCAACGCAGGCTTTCAATCCGCTCTAATGGTACCAACTGAAATTCTAGCAGAACAACATATGGAAAGTTTGGTACAGCTTTTTGATCCATTAGAAGTGCGAATTGCCCTGTTGACAGGTTCCACAAAAACTAAAATGCGTCGTGAAATCTTAACTGAATTAGCAAATGGGGAATTGGATGTCCTAATAGGAACCCATGCGTTAATTCAAGAAGATGTTTCCTTTCACAATTTAGGTTTAGTCATTACGGATGAGCAGCATCGCTTTGGTGTGAATCAACGGAAAATTTTAAGAGAAAAGGGAGATCACCCTGATGTTCTCTTTATGACTGCGACACCTATTCCCAGAACCCTTGCAATTACAGCATATGGCGAAATGGATGTGTCGATTATTGATGAACTTCCAGCCGGTCGAATACCTATTGAAACAACTTGGACCCGACCGAAAAACTTTGAACATACCTTGCATTTTATTGAAACTCAGTTAAGAAAAGGTTCACAAGCTTATGTGATTTGTCCTTTAATTGAAGAATCAGAAAGCTTAGATGTAAAAAATGCTACCGATATTTATGAAAAGCTACAAGCGTATTACGAACCTAATTTTCAAGTAGGATTGTTACATGGGAAAATGAAACCTGCTGAAAAAGAAGCTGTAATGGAGCGCTTCAAAAACAACCAATTGCAAGTTTTAGTTTCAACAACCGTTATTGAAGTTGGTGTAAACGTGCCAAATGCGACTACAATGGTTATCTATGATGCCGATCGTTTTGGATTATCACAACTACACCAATTACGCGGACGTGTTGGACGTGGAACGAAAGAATCTTATTGTATTTTAGTGGCAAATCCTAAAAATGATACCGGCATCGAACGGATGAAAATCATGACAGAAACGACAGATGGCTTTGTTTTAAGCGAAAAAGATTTAGAATTACGTGGTGCCGGTGATTTATTCGGGTCAAAACAGTCAGGTGCTCCAGAATTTAAAGTCGGCGATATTATCGGTGACTTTGGTGCGTTAGAAGCAGCAAGAAATGAAGCGGCTCTTTTAGTTAACCAAGAAGCATTTTACGTTTCACCTGACTATCAAAGTTTGCGTCGTGAAATTGGGATTGAAAATATGGATTCCCTTGGCTTTGATTAACCGAAAGAATCCAGGGAATTAATTAAATTCAGTTGCCATCTAAAAAAAATATGAGATAATAGACAAGTAACATAGTTTTAGGGTACCAATTAAGGAGGGTAACTTTTGAGAATTGCAGTAGACGCAATGGGAGGCGACAACGCTCCTAAGGCCATTGTAGAAGGTGTTGTAATGGCAGCAAAAGAATTTAACGATATTGAATTTATATTATATGGAAAAGAAGATGCGATTCGTAAATATATGACGGATGAAACAAATATTAAGATTGTTCATACCGATGAAAAAATCGCAAGTGATGACGACCCTGTTCGTTCTGTTAGAAGAAAAAAAAATGCTTCCATGGTTTTAGCTGCGCAAGCCGTTAAAAATAAAGAAGCCGATGCTCTTTTTTCAGCAGGGAATACGGGTGCATTGTTAACAGCGGGCTTATTAATCATTGGTAGAATTAAAGGAATTGATCGTCCAGGCTTGATGCCGACATTACCTGTTGTAGGAAATGATGAACGAGTCTTTAACTTAATGGATGTAGGTGCTAATGCAGATACAAAACCTGAAAACATTCATCAGTATGCCATTTTAGCTAGCTATTATGCAAAATTTGTTCGAGGTGTTAAAAAACCAACTGTTGGACTTTTAAATAACGGAACAGAAGAAAATAAAGGCAATGATGTGACAAAACGTGCCTATGCATTGTTAGCCGCAGAACCAGAAATTGACTTTATTGGAAATGTTGAGGCGCGTGAATTATTAAATGGCGTTGCCGATGTGGTGGTTACGGATGGTTTTACTGGAAATGCTGTGTTAAAAACAATTGAAGGAACCGCAATGTCCATGATGAAATTGTTAAAAGCAGCAATTTATGACAATGGTGTGAAAGAAAAAATTGGAGGCGCGCTATTAAAAAATGGTTTAATGGATATGAAAGAAAAATTAGACTATTCAAGATATGGCGGAGCTGTTTTATTTGGAGTAAAGGCACCTGTTGTAAAAACACATGGTTCTACTGAAAAAGAATCTGTTTATTTTACCATCAAGCAAATTCACGAAATGCTAGAATCACATGTGATCGACGATTTAGTGACGTATTTTGAAACAAAAGAGACACCAATTGAAGATTAAATTTAGTATAAAATAAAAAAATACTAGACAAAAGCATTCTTTATCAGTAAAATAATTGTGATACAAATGGAACATACGTTAAAGACTATCAAACAAAATGATCCAGTAAGTAGATGGAGGTGGAGCAGTTGTCTCAAAATGAAACTTTTGAAAAAGTTGCAAAAATTATTGTAGAACGTTTTGGCGTGGACAATGAAAAAGTCACTAGTGAATTGACTTTTAAAGACGATTTGGGAGCAGATTCATTAGACATCGTTGAACTTGTAATGGAATTGGAAGATGTTTTCGGTACTGAAATTTCCGACGAAGATGCCGAACAAATCGAAACCGTTGGCGATGCAGTGAAATACATCGACGCTCATCTTCAATAATAATGAATAAATTCAACAAAACCCAGCTTGTAGGATCTTTTAGATTTTACAGACTGGGTTTTTATAGTGGAAAATGAGAGTTAAAAGATGAAAACCCCATTATTATTAAGAAAACCTTTTTTTTCAGCGGAAAAATTTTATTTTTATAGAAAAACCAAGTATAATAGAATAGGTTTAACTTGTTATACTTAAAAAGGAGTGTCGAAATGAATGAATTATTTTTAAACGAACTGAAAGAAAAATTTGGCATCACGTTTAAAAACTTAGCTTTTTTACAAGAAGCATTTACCCATTCATCATATGTGAATGAGCACAGGGATTGCAAAATTCAAGACAACGAACGAATTGAATTTTTAGGAGATGCCGTTTTAGAATTAACAGTTTCTCGCTATTTATTCGATCATTATCCAGAATTACCTGAAGGAAAGTTAACTAAACTGCGTGCAACAATTGTCTGCGAAGCCAGTTTAAGTTTATTTGCTAAAGAATATGGATTTGATAAATACATTCGTTTAGGCCGTGGAGAAGAAAGAATGAATGGCAGAAATAGACCCGCGCTACTTTGCGATTTATACGAATCTTTTATCGGAGCGCTTTATTTGGATCAAGGAATTGAGGCTGTTTTAGACTTTCTAAGACAAACCATGTTCCCTAAAATTGCAACCGGTGCTTTCTCACATGTGATGGATCACAAAACAAACTTACAAGAGTGGCTCCAACAAGACGGTGAAATCATCATTGAATATCGTTTAATTGACGAAGTTGGTCCAGCCCATGAAAAAGAATTTATTGTAGAAGTCAGTGCAAAAGGAAAAGTGTTAGGCTCAGGAAGTGGAAAAACGAAAAAAGCAGCAGAACAATCTGCTGCTGAAAATGCTTTAAAAACAATTCAATCAAGATAAGAAAGGAGCCACGACTACAGTGCATTTAAAAAGAATTGACATTACTGGATTTAAATCCTTTGCAGATAAAACGATCATTGAATTTGTAGATGGCGTTACTGCAGTCGTTGGTCCTAATGGTAGTGGGAAAAGTAACATTACAGAAGCTATCCGTTGGGTACTAGGTGAAACTTCAGCTAAAAGTTTGCGTGGTGGCAGAATGAACGATGTGATTTTTGCAGGTTCTGAATCTAGAAAGCCTTTAAACTTCGCTGAAGTGACTCTTGTCTTAGAAAATGAAGATCATTTTTTACCGCTAGATTTTAGTGAAATCAGCATTACAAGACGCTTAAATCGCAATGGAGATAGTGATTTTTACTTGAACAAGCAAAGCTGTAGATTAAAAGATATCGTTGATTTGTTTATGGATTCAGGATTAGGAAAAGAATCGTTTTCCATCATTTCTCAAGGGAAAGTAGAAGCCATCTTCAATAGTAAACCAGAAGATCGACGCTCTATTTTTGAAGAAGCAGCAGGGGTTTTAAAGTACAAAACACGTAAGAAAAAAGCGGAGCAAAAATTATTTGAAACAGAAGATAATTTGAATCGCGTTCAAGACATTGTGTACGAACTAGAAGATCAAGTCGAGCCTTTGCGAGAACAAAGTAGTATTGCCAAAGATTATTTATCCCAAAAAGAACAATTAAGTGAAGTTGAAATTGCTCTAACCGTTGTTGAAATCGACTTATTGAAAGAAAAATGGCAAGCAAGCCAAAAAGAACTTTCCCAGTATCAACGTGAATTAGCAACAATTCGAGATCTGCTTAAGCATAATGAACAATCAGTTGGTGAACTACGAGAAAAGCGTCAACAATTAGATAGCGAGTTAGATCGAACGCAAGCGTTACTTGTCACGATTATTCAACAATACGAACAAACAGAAGCCTCAAAGAAAGTTTTAAGTGAACGAAGTAAAAACACAAAAGAAAATCTAGAACAATTCCAACAAAACAAAGCAAAAATTGAAGCAAAAATAAGCCAATTAAATCAGCAACACGAAGAAATTAAAGAACGGATTGCCGTTAAACAAGAGGAAGAAAAAAAACTAAAAGCAGACTTACTTCAAGCAGAAAAAGAACGAAATATGCTTTTAGAAGACAGCGCTTATACCATAGAAACTTTACGAGATGACTATGTGGAATGGATGCAAAAACAAACCACACTAAGAAATGAACAAAGTTACTTAGAAAAAAGTTTTCTTCATAGTTCACAAAAAAACAAACAATCCGACGAAGCCGGCAAACGATTGGAAGAAGAATTAACCGAAGCCATCGCTAAAAAAGCAGCTGTCACAGAACAATTAAAAACCATTCAACAAGATTTGGCTACTAAATTATTAAATCATCAAGAGTTACAAACTGAATATCAAAAAAATCAAGGAACGTTAGAAATCTACGAACGAAATATGTTTGATGCAATGCGTTTAGTTCAACAAGCCAAAGCAAAAAGAGACAGCTTATCTGATTTAAACGAAGATTATGCTGGATTCTATCAAGGTGTTCGAGAAGTTTTAAAACGTAAAACCGAGATTGGCGGAGTTATTGGTGCAGTTGCGGAAGTCATCAACGTTCCAAAGCAAACGGAATTAGCCATTGATATCGCTCTTGGTGCTCAGAGCCAAAATGTCATCGTAAAAGATGAAGAAAGTGGACGAAAAGGAATTACCTACCTCAAACAAAAACGTTTAGGTCGCGCCACTTTCTTACCACTTACAACTATTAAGCCAAGGCAATTGCCAAGTAGCGTAGAAGCAACGGTTCGCAACAATGCTGGCTTTATTGGAATTGCTAGTGAATTAGTCGACTATCCAGCAGAAGTAGCAACAGTCATCCAAAACCTATTAGGGACCACGATTATTGCGGAAGATTTAACCTCAGCAAATGCTATTGCACGTCTTATTCAATTCAAATACCGTGTTGTAACGTTAGACGGTGACGTTATGAATGCTGGTGGATCAATGACAGGTGGAGCTAGTAAAAAAGGCAATCAAGGCAGTATTTTTGCTAGGAAAAATGAGCTTGCTACCTTAAATCAACAGATAGAAGCAATGGAAAAAACATTAAACGAAAAAGAGATTGAAGTACGAAGTTTAAAACAAGCTTTAAAAAAAGCTGAGCATCACTTAGAAGAGCTCCGCATGGCAGGCGAACAAAAACGCTTGGAAGAACAGCAATTAAAAAATGATTGCGAGTTATACAGCGAAAAAGAACGTCGTTTATCTCGTGAATTAAAAGCTCATAGCTTTGAATTTCAAGAAGCAAAAGAAGAAGCCGATCATTATCATTCAAGGACAGTCGAAATTAAAGCTGAAATGCTCCTAATTGAAGATGAAATGAAAAAAATCAACCATCAAATTGACATGCTTTCTTCCGAAAACGAGAAACGAACACTCTTACAAAAAGAAGCCAGTGAAAAAGTTCAACAATTGACAGCTACTGTTGCCGTCGTTAAAGAGCAACTTGCAGGCTCAAGAAAAGAACAAGCCAATTTATTGGAAGCCATCCAACAAGAAGAAGAAAATGTGAATGGGATTCAGTTACAAATCCAAGCAATTGACGAAAACAATGGCAACCATCAATTGACAAAAGAAGAATTAGAAGTGAAAGTAGCGTCGTTGCTTTCAGAAAAAGAAACGCTTGAAGGTCAAATGCTTGAAGGCAAAGAAAAGCGTAGCATTATGGAAGCAGAAATTGATGAGCTTGACCGCTCAATTGCAGAACAGAATAATCAACAACATATTGTGTTAGAGCAAAAATCAAAAGCGGAAGTAACGATGAATCGTCAAGACGTTGAAATCGAAAATCGCTTAAATCATTTAAGTGAAGAATATGGATTGAGCTTTGAATTTGCAAAAGCGAACCATTCTTTGACGATAACACTTGAAGAAGCACGTCAAAAAGTGAAGTTATTGAAATTAGGAATTGAAGAACTAGGCTCTGTGAATCTAGGGGCAATTGAAGAATTTGACCGTGTGAATGAGCGTTTTACATTTTTAACCGAGCAACGAGACGATTTATTAACGGCAAAATCAAGTCTATTTGAAACGATGGATGAGATGGATGAAGAAGTGAAAAAACGTTTTTCTGAAGTGTTTGAAGCGATTCGTGAAAAATTTTCCGATGTGTTTCCAAAAATGTTTGGCGGCGGATATGCAGAACTAAGGTTAAGCGATCCGTCAGACTTGCTAAATACCGGAATCGAGATTATTGCTCAGCCGCCAGGGAAAAAATTACAAAATTTAAGTTTGCTCTCTGGTGGAGAACGCGCCTTTACAGCAATTGCGTTGTTGTTTTCAATTATTCAAGTGCGTCCCGTTCCATTTTGTATTTTAGATGAAGTTGAAGCCGCGTTAGACGAAGCCAATGTTGCGCGATTTGGACGTTATTTAAATCAATTTGAAGGGGATACGCAGTTTATTGTCATTACGCATCGCAAAGGAACAATGGAAGAAGCCGATGTTTTGTATGGAGTAACGATGCAAGAATCAGGTGTTTCCAGAATTGTTTCCGTTCGCTTAGAAGAAATTGCAGAAACAGGCGAAATTACAACGACGAGTTAACGAAAAAAGCAAAAAGACAAGAAGTTTTTCGTCTTTTTGCTTTTTTTGATTCACAATACTTTCAAGAACACGTATACTAAAAGAGTAGACAGATAAGAAGGAGCAAACGAATGATAAAATTAATTGCAATCGATTTAGATGGAACACTATTAAATAATGAAAAACAAATTACACCACGAACCAAGCTTGCTTTGCAACGTGCTAAAGAAAAAGGTGTTAAAGTTGTTTTATGTACAGGGCGCCCTTTACTGGGAATGGTTCACTATTTAGATGAACTAGGATTGCGCGACGAAGGTGACTTTGGAATCACGTATAATGGCGGTTTAGTTCAAAAAACTAATAATGGCGAAATCTTAGCTCAAAAAACGCTGACCAAACACCATATTGAAGAGCTTTACCAATTGAGTCAAGCCCTTGAATTGCCGATGAATTTTATCGATTTGAAACAGGTGTATGCTTTGCCACATCCTGAAAATCGCGCTTCTTTATATGGCACCGTGATGAAAGCTTTGCCAATGGTTTCCGTTGTGATGGAAGAAGTGCCAGCAGACATTGCGGTTAACAAAGCTGTTTTTTGTTTCGATCAAGTAATTTTAGACGAAGCCATTACCAGAATTCCAGCTAGCTTAACTGAAAAATATACCATCATGAAATCAAGACCATTTTTACTAGAACTATTGCCACAAGGTGTTGACAAGGGTCAAGGAATCGCCTCACTTTGCAAGTTGCTAAATATTGACGCCAATGAAGTAATGACCTTAGGCGATGAAGAAAATGATTTGGCAATGATTGAATTCGCAGGGTTAGGTATTGCAATGGGGAATGCGACAGATGAAGTCAAAAAAGCAGCCCAATTTGTCACAAAAACAAACGAAGAAGAAGGCGTTGCCTACGCTGTTGAAGAATTCGTTCTTGCTGGAAAAACACTGGAGAATATCTAACAGAATCTAGTTTGAAATTGTGTTACAATAAGAACAAAGAAAGCAATGAAATGAGGAAATAATATGGGATTTTTTGATAAAATAAAAAAAGCTTTTACAGGTGAAGAAGTCGAAACAACAGAAGTCACCGAGAAATACGAAAAGGGCTTAGAAAAAACACGTAAAAGCTTTTCAGAACGAATGAATGAATTATTTGCCAACTTTAGAACCGTTGACGAAGACTTCTTTGACGAACTAGAAGAGGTTTTAATAGGCGCGGATGTAGGCTTTGATACCACAATGGAAATTACCGATGCCCTACGTCAAGAAGTAAAATTAAGAAATGCTAAAAATCAAGGAGCCGTTCAAGAAGCGATTATTGAAAAATTAGTCGAAATTTATGAAAAAGGCGAACCTGAAAAACCAGAAATCAACTTAAATCCTGATGGTTTAACGATTATGCTTTTTGTTGGCGTAAACGGAGTAGGAAAAACAACTACAATTGGAAAGCTAGCCCACCAATACCAAGCAGAAGGCAAAAAAGTATTATTAGCTGCAGGGGATACCTTTAGAGCAGGCGCCATCGATCAGTTGGTCGTTTGGGGCGAGCGTGTGGGGGTAGATGTTGTTCATGGCGTACCAGGTGGAGATCCAGCAGCAGTCGTTTACGACGCAGTAAAACAGGCTAAAAGCGAGCATGCGGATATCTTAATGGTAGATACAGCCGGTCGCTTACAAAATAAAGTCAATTTAATGAACGAGCTTGAAAAAATGAAACGCATTATTGAACGAGAAGTCCCAGGAGCGCCTCATGAAGTATTACTGGTACTAGATGCGACAACAGGTCAAAACGCAATGATTCAAGCAAAACAATTTAAAGAAACAACTGACGTCACAGGTCTTGTTTTAACAAAATTAGACGGTACAGCAAAAGGCGGAATTGTTTTAGCAATCCGTAACGAACTGCACATTCCAGTTAAATTAGTCGGACTTGGCGAAGGAATGGATGATCTACAAGAATTCGATCCAAGCGAATACGTTTACGGTTTGTTTAGTCAGTTATTACTAAAAAATGAAGAAAAGTAAAAAAAGTAAAGCTCTAAATTTATTTAGAGCTTTACTTTTTCATTTTAAAGAAGAGAGGCAATTTCAACCTTTACCAAAGCAACCTATTCTTTTTTGATAAATTCCTATTTTATAACGAATAACTATTGACTAAAGACTGAAAAATAGGTACGCTAGTGAAGTGTGTAAACTAAAATCACTTGACAGAACGTCTAATAAGAAAGAAGGATCAGAAATGGAAATTGAAAAAACAAATCGTATCAATGGCTTGTTTGAATTTTATGAGTCCTTACTAACTGAAAAACAACAAAATTACATGCAGTTGTATTATGCAGATGATTTTTCATTAGGCGAAATAGCTGAAGAGTTTGGTGTCAGCCGTCAAGCAGTGTATGACAACATCAAAAGAACCGAACATATCTTGTTAGAATATGAAAAAAAATTGCATATCGTAGCTGATTTTAAACGCACGGAACAGATTGTAGAAGAATTGGCAAGCTATGTGGAAGCCAACTACTCAACTGATAAAAAGTTAACGACACTTATCCAGCAACTTCAAGATGAAAAAGATGAAAAATAAGGAAAAGGTGAATTTATATGGCATTTGAAGGATTATCAGAACGTCTCCAAGCAGCAATGAATAAAATGCGTCGCAAAGGGAAGATTTCTGAAGCAGACGTAAAAGAAATGATGCGTGAAGTTCGACTTGCATTACTAGAAGCCGATGTAAACTTTAAAGTAGTAAAAGAGTTTGTAAAAACGGTCAGCGAGCGATCTATTGGGGAAGAAGTGTTGGAGAGTCTATCTCCTTCTCAACAAGTGATTAAGATTGTAAACGAAGAATTAACTGCTTTAATGGGCGGAGAACAATCAACGATTCAAACGGCACCAAAGTCACCAACTGTTATTATGATGGTTGGGTTACAAGGGGCAGGTAAAACAACAACAGCTGGGAAATTAGCTAACTATCTAAGAAAAAACCAAAACCGTCGACCAATGCTTGTAGCAGCGGATATTTATCGTCCTGCCGCAATCCAACAATTAGAAACGATTGGGGAACAATTGGATATTCCTGTGTTTTCAATGGGCAATCAAGTTAGCCCCGTTGAAATTGCACAAAAAGGGATTGAAAAAGCAAAAGAAGAGCACCGCGATTTTGTTATTATCGATACAGCCGGTCGTTTGCATATCGATGAAACCTTAATGACTGAATTAACTGACATTAAAGCATTGGCCAACCCTACCGAAATCTTCTTAGTAGTAGATGCAATGACAGGGCAAGATGCCGTTAATGTAGCGGAATCCTTTAATGAACAATTAGACATCACAGGAGTCATCTTAACTAAATTAGACGGCGATACTCGTGGTGGGGCAGCCCTTTCTATCCGTTCAGTGACAGGAAAACCAATTAAATTTACTGGACAAGGTGAGAAGTTAGACGCTTTAGAACCTTTCTATCCAGAACGGATGGCAAGTCGTATTCTAGGCATGGGGGACATGTTGACGCTGATTGAAAAAGCGCAACTTGACTTTGACGAACAAAAAGCCGAAGAAATGACGAAAAAATTAAAAGAAAATAGCTTTGACTTTAACGACTTTATCGATCAAATGGATCAGTTAAATAACATGGGACCATTAGAAGATATTTTAAAAATGATTCCTGGTATGAGCAACGCACCAGGCTTAGATCAAATTAAAATCGATCCAAAAGATACCGCTCGTATGAAGGCCGTTGTTTTATCAATGACACCACAAGAACGCGAAAATCCGGATATTTTATCTCAAAGTCGCCGTCGTCGTATCGCTCGTGGCTCAGGTCGCCCAATTGCCGAAGTAAATCGCATGATCAAACAGTTTAATGAATCTAAAAAAATGATGAATCAAATGTCAAAAGGCAATTTTAATGGCATGGATAATATGTTTGGTAGTGGTATTAAAGGCAAGCTAGGCAAAATGGCCATGAACCAAATGGTGAAAAAAAACAAAAAGAAAAAGAAAAATAAGCGCAAAAAATAAGCGTTAAAAAGCTTGCAACCAAAGTGTTTCACTCTGATTTGAAAAAAAAATCACCCTGTAAAGAAAAAACACTTTACAGGGGAGTGATTTACTGGTAATATATATAAATGTGAGATAGTTATTGGAGGTGTAAAGAGACATGGCAGTAAAAATTCGTTTAAAACGTATGGGATCTAAAAGAAACCCATTTTATCGTATGGTAGTCGCTGATTCACGTTCTCCACGTGACGGACGTTACATCGAAGTAGTAGGAACATACAACCCAGTTGTAAGCCCTGCAGAAGTTAAAGTGGAAGAAGAAAAAGTATTAAGCTGGTTAGCTACAGGCGCACAACCTTCTGATACAGTTCGTAACATCCTTTCAAAAGAAGGTATTATGAAAAAATTCCATGATTCAAAAAACGTTAAATAAAAAGGATGTTTTCTATGGCTGACATGAAAGAATTAATTCTTACAGTTGTTCGTCCTTTAGTCACCCATCCGGAAGAATTGGATATTGTGATTGAGGAATCTAATGAGTATCTTGAGTATCAATTATCGGTTCATCCAGATGATATTGGTAGAGTAATTGGCAAACAAGGTCGCGTAGCTAAATCAATTCGTACGATCGTGTACAGTGTGAGGGTCAATGGACCTAAACGTGTGCGATTATCGATTGTCGAATAGTAAATCCAAAATAATAACGAAAAAACCATTTCAACTGAGATGGTTTTTTATTTTCCCACTATTTCCAAAGAAATCATTGAAAATGACAGAAATAATGCTAAAATATGGTACAATAAATAAGATCAAATAAATGAAAATGAGGGAATTAATGTGTCTGAATTATATAACGTAGGTAAAATCGTCAATACACAAGGGTTAAAAGGAGACGTTCGAGTGATTTCAAGAACGGATTTTCCAGAAGAACGCTATAAAAAAGGAGCAAAATTATTGCTTTGTCAAGACAATAAAGCACCATTAGAAATGACGGTTAACAGTCATCGTAAACATAAGAATTTTGATATTATTTCTTTTGTTGATCATCACAATATCAACGATGTAGAAAAATACCGCGATGCTATTTTAAAAATTACATCGGAACAATTACAAGAATTACCAGAGCATGAATTTTATTATCATGAAATTATTGGCTTAACTGTCATAGATGAAGAAGAAAATGAACTTGGCAAAATCAAAGAAATTTTATCTCCAGGAGCTAATGACGTTTGGGTAATTCAACGTCCAAAAGGAAAAGATTTACTAGTACCGTACATTGAGGATGTTGTAGTTAAAGTCGATTTAGAAAAACAATTGGTGATCGTTCATTTAATGGAAGGATTGTTGGATTAATGAGAATCGATGTCTTGACGCTATTTCCTAAAATGTTTGAAGGTCCGTTAACAGAGTCAATTTTAGGAAAAGCGATTGAAAAAAAACTGTTAGAAGTGAATGTTGCTAATTTTCGCGATTTTTCTGAAAACAAACATCAAAATGTTGACGATTACCCATATGGTGGTGGTGCAGGGATGTTGCTGACTGCTCAACCTATTTTTAGCGGAATCGAAGCGATTGAAGCAGAAACGCCAACGACTAAAAAAAGAGTGATTCTGTTAGATCCAGCTGGAGTCCCTTTTACCCAATCGGTCGCAGAAGAACTAGCAAATGAAGAGCATCTGATTTTTATTTGTGGGCATTACGAAGGCTATGATGAACGTATCCGGACGCTTGTAACAGATGAAATCTCATTAGGGGACTATGTGTTAACCGGAGGAGAACTAGGTGCTATGGTGATGATAGACGCGACTGTACGCTTATTGCCAGATGTGCTAGGGAATAACTTATCGGCTCAAACAGATTCTCATTCCACAGGCTTATTAGAGCACCCTCAATACACAAGACCTGCCGATTTTAGAGGAATGAAAGTTCCTGAAGTTTTAACTAACGGCAATCACAAATTGATTCACGAATGGCAGGAAAAAGAATCGTTACGTCGAACGTATTTGCGCCGCCCGGATATGTTGGCAGCATTAGACTTAACAAAAGAGCAAGAACAATGGTTAGCTGAAATTAAAGAAGAAGAAAAGTAATGAATGAAGACAACTAGCTGGATTAGTTGTCTTTTTTTAATTGGTAAAAAAGTGAATCAAAAGGGAGGGGATTTAAGGAGTTTTATGTTAATCTAGAGATAGATATTCAATCAAAAGAAATGATAAAAAATCGAAGGATAGAAAATGAACATAAAAATAGTCACAGGGGGGGAATGTGAATGGAAAAGAATAAAAATGAGTTGCATGGTCAATCAAAACAGCAAGATACGCTCGTTAACAATGAAAAAAAAATCATCTCTATCGATGCAGGTCGAAAATATATTTCTAAAGCTGAGTTGAAGGAAATTATCAATCAAGCCAATTTAATGGGGTATACAGGCATGGGGCTTATCGTAGGGAATAACGGTTTGCGTTTTTTGTTAGATGATATGACAGTAACAATAAATGAAAAGGTATACAAAAATGATGAAGTAGGTGCAGCTTTACTTAAGGGGAATCAACACTATTACAATGATCCTAATGGAAATGCGTTAACTCAAGCTGAAATGGATGAGTTGCTGCAGTTTGCGTCAGAAAAAGAGATTGAAATCATCCCTGTCATTAACAGTCCCGGTCATATGGATACAATCATAGCGATTATGAAGGAATTAAAGATTTTAAATCCAGCATTTAAATCGTCAAAAAGTACGATTGATTTAGACAACGACTTAGCTGTGGCCTTTACCAAAGCGATTGTAAAAAACTATGTGGCTTATTTTTCAACTTATGCTGAAATCATTAATTTTGGATGTGACGAATACGCCAACGATGTCGTGGAAGATGGCGGCTGGGTAGCCATTCAAAAACAAGGTACGTATCAAAAATTTATAGCTTATGCCAATGAATTAGCCCTAATGGCTAAAACCTATAAAATGAAACCCATGATCTTCAATGATGGGGTCTATTACAATAATGACGATACTTTTGGTCGTTTTGATAAGGACTTTATAATTGCTTACTGGACATCTGGTTGGGAAAATTACGATGTTGCTTTGCCTGAATATCTAGTGGAAAAAGGGCATCCAATTTTAAATACAAATGACGAATGGTATTGGGTAATTGGGAGAAAGACAATAGCAGATGGGTATTATAACTTTAACCAAGCAGTAGAAGGTATCACGCATTTAGAAGCTTCGATGGTTAAAGGAGCCAAAGGTCCACTTGCTACTATCGGGAATATGCAAGGAATCTGGTCGGATGAACCTAACCAGCCACTTGATTTGTCAGATTTGTTTAAATTGATGCATCTTTATTCTGATAAGTACTTAAAAGAATAGAAAAACGGTTCGTGTGAAGAGGTATAAACGAATACATCCATCAAACTGTAAAGAGAGGGTTCTATATGGCAGATAGTTTAGTGATGATTGATTTACAAAAAGGCTTGCATTCTCCAACAAATAAATAGCGATTCATGGTGCTTAATGGAGGAGCTGGACCATCAGCCAACAGATTATTACCTATTGAAAACCCACGCCAACTCTTTTTTCCAAACAAACCTACAAGCAACGTTAACTGAATTAGGAGTAGAATCAATTGAATTTTGTGGGGCGCCAACAGAATATTGCGTAGATACGACTATTCGAGTTGCCCACAGTTTAGGCCTATCACTGCTGGATGAAAAGTGACTTGCATACGACAGTGGACAGTCCATTATTAACAGCGCCAGTCATCATCGCTCATCACGAAGCAATTTGGGAAAATCGTTTTTTAAACTTACTATAAAAAAGGAGAATCATTATGAATCGAATCAATTTAATTTGTCTAGGAGTTACTAATTTAAAAGCATCATTGCATTTTTACAAAGAGCTAGGTTTTCAAACACCTGAAAAATCAGAAGATCCACAGATTGTGTTTTTTAATAACAAAGGAACCAAATTAGAATTATTCCCGATTGCAGAACTAGCCAAAGATATGAACCTTTCAGAGCCACCTAAAGAAAATAAGGCCTTTAACGGCATCACTTTCGCAATCAATGTAAAACATGAAGCAGAAGTGGATGAATTGATTCAAAAAGCGGCTACATTAGGCGGGGAAATCGTTAAGCCTCCTGAAAAAGTATTCTGGGGCGGTTATAGCGGTTACTTTAAAGACTTAGATGGTTATCATTGGGAAGTTGCCTACGCGGATAGTTGGAAATTTGATGACCAAGACATGTTGATTATTGAATAAAGTCAAAAATAAAATTATCAAGGAAAACCCCTTTACACCAAAGTAGAGATATGATAAACTATTTGAGGTGAGTAAAGAGAAACTTTACTCGATAAACGGTATTCCGCTAAGCCCAATTGGAGGCTTATGAATGGTTGTTGGAAGGAGAAAAAAACATGAGTCAATTAATGGAATCAATCACAAACGAACAATTACGTTCTGATATCCCAACGTTCCGTCCTGGAGATACAGTTCGTGTACACGCACGCGTAGTTGAGGGTACTAGAGAACGTATCCAATTATTCGAAGGCGTAGTAATTAAACGTCGTGGTGCTGGAATCAGCGAAACTTATACCGTTCGTAAAATTTCTGGCGGTGTTGGTGTTGAGCGTACATTCCCAGTTCACACTCCACGTGTTGCACAAATCGAAGTTATTCGTCATGGTAAAGTACGTCGTGCTAAATTGTACTACTTACGTGCATTACATGGTAAAGCAGCTCGTATCAAAGAAGCTCGTCGTTAAGATGAGTGTTGAGACCCTTGAGTATTCAAGGGTTTTTTGTTGTCCAAAAAGTTGCTGAATAGTGATTAGGATGCTACGATAAATAGGAAGAAACGAAAGGAGCAGAATATGAAAAAAATTGAACGCATTCTCTCAATCATTGTATTGCTGTTAGAAAATGAAGTCATACCAGCTACACAACTAGCTACGCGCTTCAATGTAACCAAGCGCACCATTTTTAGAGATATTGAAACAATTGAAATGGCAGGCTTTCCGATTGTTTCATTTACTGGGAGAAAGGGTGGCTATTCTTTATTAAATTCATTTAAACTTCGTACATATACCTATACAGATGCTGAAAAACAGGATATTTTAAGTGCTTTGCAAATGAAAGAACGATTTATCGAACCAACAGACAAACAACATACAATTAAAGAAAAAATTCATCTAATGCAATTGCATCCATCAAATGAAGTCACGAACCCGCTGATTTCGTTTGCATCTCCAACACTCCATCGTGCTGAGATTGAAGTGGAGACAAAGCAAAAAAATACCCAATTAACCAATGCCTTACACAACTATTTGAAGCTGACAATTGAGTATGTCAGCAACCAAGGCGAAGGAACTGAACGAACAATCCATCCTTATGAATTGATGCTGCTAAATGGCAGTTGGTACGTGCATGCGTATTGTGAAAAAAGAGCAGCATTTAGACACTTTAAAGTGACAAGAATACGGAAAATGACTATTTTGGATCAACACTTTGACCTACAAATACCACCTACAAAAAAAGAACTTCTCACAGGTGAGTGGGTCAAATTATATTTTAAAAAGGATGAGCTAGGAAAACTTTACGATTATTACACCCAAGATGAAATTCGAGTAGTAGATAATCACGTTGAGGTAACTTTTTTTTCAGAATATCAAAAGCATTTAATTCCATTTTTACTTATGTTTGGAAATGGAGTACAAGTGATAACACCACTATCTTTAAAAAAACAACATCAAGCAGCAATCATTCACTTACAAAAAGCGTATTCAAGTAATTGAACGATGACAGCTACTTGTCATCATTTGTGGGTTACATTGATATTGAAAAGAAATTATTTAATTAGAAAAGGGGAAAAATACCTATGAAACCAATTAGAAATATAGAGGTTGCTGCTGTTTTTAAAAAGTATCCAAAAATTTATCGTACACCATTATTAGAAATAAGGCAGCTTATTTTTGATACAGCTGATGGTATAGCAGAAGTTGGCGAAATTGAAGAGAGTTTAAAATGGAACCAACCGAGCTACGCAACCAATCAAACAAAATCAGGCACGTCGATTCGAATTGATCGATTTGGTGAACATCAGATAGCACTTTTTGTTCATTGCCAAACAACCTTAATTGAAGAGTTCAGACCTTTATTTAACGGTACGTTTGAATTTTCTAAAAATCGGGGAATCCTCCTTGATCCTCAAAAAGAACTTCCTATTCAAGAATTGGCCTTTTGTATTGAAAAAGCATTGACGTACCATCTAGTTTGAACTTAAAGAAACGGACAATGGATGAATTAGTTAAATGTAAAAAAAGAAACCCCCACTAATTATGGAGGCTAGAAAAAATTATTTTTTGTATTATTCGAAGTTAAAATAAGGATTCCATGTCATGATGTCTAAATAGTCATCATTTGCATCTCCTGTTATAGAAGTATTTTCTACAACTTTTGAGTTATAAGCAACTCTATAAGTGACTGTTCCCCCAGACATATTGGTAAGGCTAATATTGATTGTATTAAAACCAAGCCGATGCTTCGGATCTAAATTTTTTTAAAACTGTGATGATACGTAACCTACAGTACCTACATATGGTGGCACAAAATCTTGTCCATCATCATATCTTATTGTCTTAACTACTGCTTCAGTGGTATCTTCTTGTGTTTTTACTTGGAAGGCTAAAAGAGTAGAATGTTTTTTGTCTTTAAATAAGCTTTTTTTTAAATTATAGGATTCTCCATTTTCAAGAGTAACCATTTTAACATCGGTTGTGATTCTAGTACTAGGGTGCAATGCGTCCCTTTCAATCGTTGTTTCTTGAGCAGTTGCTGTGCGGGTAAATACGAATGCTGAAAATAAACTTAATCCAATAATTAATAATTTAATTTTTTTCATTTCAAAATCCCCTTTTATATTAATCATATACCTATAGTTATTTATTGTTAAAATAAAAAAACGTATATTTTTTTATTTTAACAATCTAATTTTTTTAACAGCTTTAATCCCTAAAAAAATACTTACAAATAAAGTATAAACCAATATCTTTAAGGGAATGAAGGGAAAAAATAACTTAAAATTCAAAGAAATAAACAGAACCCTAGTTTTTATCCAAGGTCGGTGCTATAATAGTTTTAAATTCTTTATGAAAGAACAGCTTTTTATGAATGAAGGGGTCTAGTAAAAATGAGAAATTATTATTTTTTGGAATACGGTAGTTCAAAATGTGTTTCAGTGGTAGAAAATGACTTAGAAGAACGCTTTAAATTAGAGTTCAATAAGCATGGCGATCACCTATTAGGAAGCTGTATTAATTATTCAGGAAAGTACGCTGACCAAATGTTGATTAAACAGAATTTATACGGCGAAGAATGGCAATATCCTGAACATAAAGAGTATGAAACCATTGTTGCAATCAGTTTCGTTGAAGGACGAGACAAAGAAAAAATGAACAAGATTGAAACGATTAAAAAATGGTTTACTGAATTAGAGCATGTACAACTTTTAAAAGAAGAAACACTTAAAGGTTAAAAATAGAGAGTGAACATTTCGTTATTTTAACAAATGTTCCTTTTTTTCTTAAATAATTGACTATAAAAAGGAGTTTAACAATGACTGCTATCCAAGCATTTGAAGAATTACTTAGAGCAAAACAAATCCCATTAGTTAAATCAACAGAAAATTCCAATGGGACTTCTTATAGTGGGAGTTTTCAAGCAAGCCCTGAAAATGAAATTCTTTTTGACATTGTCTTCAAAGAAGCGACAAAACAAACGGATGTTACAATCACATATCATCGATTAATAGCGTGTTCTAATGAAGACAATCGTCTTCAACTAGTAGCGTTAATCAATCAATTAAACCAAGAAAAAACCTCTTATTATCGTTTAGTTTTAACAAATGAGGGAGAAGTTTCTTTATTATTTGAAGGTCGAACAGGAGAAGAGATTTTACCACTTTATGAAATTTTATTAGTAGGTTCTTCGCTATTAAGTGATTTGATGAGGGAATTAAAATTCGGCTTAGTTTAGGGGGCGCATCTCAGTGAATCAAAACGAAAAAAGTATTTATCAAACAACAGCCATTAATGAAACTGGAGTTGCTGGTGTTGCGTATATTGAAGGCAGTGAGGGCTGGAAAGTAAACGTGTCTAGTCCAGTCAGTAAAGAGCCTGGGACGAACCCAGAAGAATTGCTAGCATTGGCATATAGCACCTGTTTGAATGCAACGGTTGAAACAATTTTAAAAGAGCAACAACAGCCCAAAAAAAGCTCAGTCAAAGTAACGATTGCACTGATTCCTGAAACAATCGGGTATCATTTTAATGTAACAGCAAAAGTATTTATTGAATCCCTTAGTCAACCTGAAATTCAAGAAATAATTGAATTAGCCAATCAGCGATGCCCCATTTCTAAACTGATGAAGGGCAGTCAAACAGTCACTGTAATGGCCACAACGACTCCATAAAAATAGCACCTAAATCCTTTAACGGTTTAGGTGCTATTTTGTATTTTGCTTAGCGGAAGTTCGTAAATTGCAACTCAACTTTTAAATCAGCATCTCTAAGTAATGAAATGACTTGTTGCAAATCGTCACGACTTTTACCTGTGACGCGAATTTGGTCATCTTGAATGGTGCTTTTAACTTTAATGCCAGATTGTTTAATCAAGGTATTGATTTTTTTTGCATTTTCTTTATCAATCCCACTAATTAAATCAGCGTGTTGACGAACATTTCCGCCAAACGCTTTTTCGCTTTCACCATAATGAATATTTTTAGTTGGGACGTCACGTTTAATTAATTTACTCGTTAAAATATCTTTAACTTGACCAATCTTATACTCATCTTCAGAGACAAGAACTAATTGATTTTTTTCCAGTTTAATTTCACTAATAGACCCTTTAAAATCAAAGCGATTGGTAATTTCTTTTTTTGCAAGTGCAATTGCATTTTTTACTTCTTCTTGGTTGATTTCCGATACAATATCAAAACTAGCTTCTTTTGCCACTAAAAAAGTCACTTCCTTCCTTTATTTCACAATTCATTGAACGCTTACATTCTACCATTTTACAGTCAAAATGTGAAGAAGCTAAGAAAACGAAAAAACTCAGTAAATTTTTCTTTCTTTATCTTGAAAAACTTGTTATATTTTAATCTGATAAATCGATTGGAGGTTTCTTTAGTGGCAAAATTAAAAGTTCCCAATATGTGGGCAGAGTTTTCAAAAAAAATGTTCTTTATTTTCTTTGCAGCACTAACAAATGCAATTGCGTTAAATAATTTTTTGATCCCAGCAAGAGTGTATGGTGCTGGTTTAAATGGGGTTTCACAGTTGATTTCCTCGTCTCTTTTTGACTTTGCTCATATTCATGTCAGTACAGGACTTTTAATTATCTTGTTCAATGCACCGATTGCCTTACTTGGTTGGTACAAAATTGGACGTGATTTTACGCTGTATAGCTTTATGACGGTTGCGTTAATGTCGATTTTTTCAATGATTTTTCCCATTATTGAATTAACTCCAGATCCTATTATGAATGCCGTTGCAGGCGGCGTAATGAGTGGCGTGGGGATTGGTTGTGCGTTGAAGTACGGTTTTTCAACAGGCGGAATGGATATCATTTCAATGGTATTGTCTAAAACAACTGGACGCTCGATTGGAAGTTTAATGTTTGGCATTAATTTAATCATCATTTCAACAGCCGGTTTTGTTTATGGATGGGAATATGCATTGTATACATTACTATCCATCTATGTGATGACTAAAGTTGTCGATACGATTCATACGAGTCATCAAAAAGTAACAGCCATGATTGTCACAAAACACAGCGACGAAATGATCAAAGCCATTAATGATAAATTAATTCGTGGCATTACAGTGATACCAGCTAAAGGCGGCTATACTGGAGACGATAGTGCCGTTTTAATGATCGTTATTACGCGTTATGAATTGTACGATCTAGAAATTGCAGTTAAAGAAACCGATACAAGTGCTTTTGTTAATATTTTACAAACGAATAAATTGATTGGCGAATTTTGGGATACAGATCAGCAAAAACGCCAAAAAGAGCAATTATAAATTAAAAAGGTTCAAAGGAATTTTCCTTTGAACCTTTTTTATGTGACACTTCTAAATTTAAGCTAAGTGTAAGTAATTTTCTAAATAAGAGGCAAGACCATCTTCATTATTTGTTTTTTGAGTGATATCATTAGCAATCGATTTTAATGCATCAATTCCATTTTTCATGACAACGCCATGTCCAGCATATTGAATCATTTCATAATCGTTGTCCTCATCTCCAAAAGCGATGATATCTTGCTGTTTAAAGCCGTATGCATCAGCGATACACTCAACCCCAAGAGCCTTTTGAACACCAGCAGAAACAATCTCTAAACAAGGTGTGTCGCCGCCCCAAGTTCGAATCTCAATCGAATCGCCATAGCGAGTAATTAATTCATTAGTGATGAAAGCTTGGTTTTCTTTTTTAGTAAAGACACAAACAGAAGTTGGATCATCTTTTAAATTCTTAGCTGTTAATGTGTTCGTTCCTTTTTTTCCATCTGGAAAAAAATCTTTGTTAGGCATATAAAATTGATCCGCATAAACACTGTCTTTTACTTCAGCTGCAATCATGTCAATTTCCATATGTTTTTTTAGCGAAAGCATGTCTAAAGCGATATCACGATGGAGCGTTTTATGGTATTGAGCAGCCCATTCTAATTCATGTGGCATGTGACAAAGCGCACCATTGAAATTGACAATCGGTGTGTCTAAGCCTAATTGTTGGTAATATTGTTTACTAATACGGTACGGACGACCTGTTACAATTGAAATCATATGTCCTGCATGTTGAGCTTTTTTAAAGACTTCGATTGTTTTAGGGGTAATTTTTGATTCGTTGTTTAGTGTCGTGCCATCTAAATCGATGGTAATTAATTTTTTAGTCATACATACCTCCAGAAGATTAATTTTCACAAAAAAGAGTACTCTTATGTTAAAATCAACTAAGAGAACTACTAATAGTGTACCATAAAATGAAAACATTTGTGACGTACTTTCATAAAAGAAAAGAGGAAAAGAAAATGATTGTAGTAAAACATGTCGTTGTAGCAGAAATTCCTTTGTTAGAAATGGTTGAATCTGATATCGACCACCAAAAGCTCCCAACTGTCTTGTTTTATCATGGTTGGGGAAGCTGTAAGGAAAGTGCGATGGTAAATGGGTATGAACTGGCAAAACAGGGATTTCGCGCGGTATTACCAGAAGCGTATTTACATGGTGAACGAAAAGAAGGCACCTTGAATGAGGAAGCGTATATGGAATTTTGGCAAGTTGTGGCACATAGTATCGAAGAATTCCCAACGTTAACTGATTATTATATTTCAAAAGGTTTAACAGACCCTAATCGAATAGGTGTAACGGGTTTATCCATGGGAGGCATTACAACCTGTGCTTTACTCACACAATATCCTTCCATCAAAACAGCCGTTTGTTTGATGGGCAGTCCGGCACCCGTTTTATTTTCAAGATGGTTATTAAACTCTTCATGGGCGGAGGGTTTAAATATTGACGAAGCGAACTATCAAGCAGAATTGGAGCAATTAAAGCCGATTGATTTAAGCTTACAGCCAGAAAAAATAGCCGGTCGATACTTGCATTTTTGGCATGGAACAGCAGACAATACCGTTCCATACCAACCAACCCTTGATTTTTACGAAAGAGTGATCAATGAGCAGCCTGAAGCAGCAAAACATGTTAGCTTTACCTCCACAAAAGGTGCAGGCCATAAAGTACCGTATGAAAGCTCAGTTGAAATGGCGACATTCTTTGCGAAACGCCTTTAAGAATTATCTTATTGAGAGATTTACTTTTTTTCTGAAACACGGTATGATAGTGTGGAACTTACGTGGAGGTGACGTTTATGACAGATGAAAATAAAAATTGGTCGCAAGAAGAAATAGATGGAATCAAAGAACGAATTATTCAAGCATTAGAACAAGTAATCGATCCAGAGCTAGGAATTGATATTGTGAACCTTGGCTTGGTTTATGAAGTAGAATTAGAAAATAACGGTCACTGTATTGTAAAAATGACGTTAACGACAATGGGATGCCCATTAGCAGACGTTATCACCGATCAAATTATGACAGCCTTAAAAGACGTACCAGAAGTAACCAAATCAGAAGTGCAGTTGGTTTGGTATCCTGCGTGGACAACGGATAGAATGAGCCGTTATGCACGGATTGCGTTGGGGATTAGATAATTTAATTGAAGATTAATCCTTCTGTAGTGTCAAAAAACTCTTTCACTAACACTTAGTTGTTAGTGAAAGAGTTTTTTTGAAAAATAAAATTGGTTAAGCAAGCAAATGGTTTGGAGGACACTGCATTGAAAAATATAAAATTAATTAGTCTAACCAGTCTATTAACAACTCTAGTAATAGTAACGATCTACACTATTTTAAATTCTCCATTATTTTTTGATCCACCAGATAGTTACCGTGAGCATGGAACGTCAGCAACTGGAAATTTTATCAGAATTGATGAGGAGTACACGATAAATACGACGAGTGCAATAACTTCAAGCTTGTATTACAAGACCGGCACAGCAAGCTCTATTCCTAATATTGTTGAACATGTCAATCAGGTGAATTCAGATAAAACTTATATAATAATTAGGTCGGTTTCTGATAATTTTTACAGTTTTTTTAATAAAAAATATCGGTACTATATCGTGAAAAAGACAAATCAACAAGTAGTTTCTTTTGAAACAGAAAAAGAATTTGTAGCTGAATGCCAAAAACTTAATATTTACCCTAAACTAAGGAGCTTAGATAAGTTCGATTGGTACAATAGCGAGGAAGTATATTAGCTAAATTTTTATATTTGATGAACTTAAAGCTTATCTTTTTCTCTTATTATTAAGATTCGTTAGTATTTCTAATATTTTTTTGAAACCGCTTTACAAAAGAGAGTCGTTTAGATTAATATTAATGTAAAAGGAGGTTCATCATGAAGAAAATCGGCTTTGTATTAACAGTCAGCACTGGAATAAATTATGGTTCAATATTTTCTGTACCACTTATCAAGAATCACGATGATTTAAAAGAGTATTTTTCTAAGTATTACGACGTTTCAATTAACTATATTAGGGATAAAGACGCAGTTGATTATTTGATCGTTCCTAAACCCTTTACGCCGTTTGATAATGAAAATAATCTCCCAATAATCGAAGTACCAGCAATCTTATTTATGGAAAAGGATTTTGAAAAAATCAAAACGTATATTGACAATTATTTTTCTGTTAATCCTTAAAAAGATAAAAGAAAAAGTACTCTTATGTTTTTTTTGCGGTTGTCAAGCTTCGAGAAGCGGATATTTTCAATAGGAAGAAGTCTGATAAAAAACGGAAAATGTTGAAGAGTTCTAAAACTCTCGTAAATGTCATTTTGAAAAAAACTGTCCAAAATAAAAGAGCTACAAATTAACTTAGTCAACAAATACAGCTTTTTTGCATGACTGCTAATTGTATTATTAAGTTTTCAATGTCGAATCTTTAAAAAGAGTCTGTTGAAAAACCAAATCATGGTATAATGTGAATGTAAAACGAATACATTCATAAGGGGGAAAAGAAATGCAAGAAAAGAAAACATTTTATTTAAACGGTTACTTAGGCATTGTTTTACTCATTTTACTAGGTTTGTTTGGAGCATTTTTAGGATTTAATGGAGTTGTTAATGAAAATATCGGCTTAATTGTAGCAGGAGCTTTATTTTTAATTATTGCGTATTTATTTTTCACATCGCTAACGATCGTAGCACCCAATCAAGCCAAAGTCATTACCTTTTTTGGAAAATACCTAGGAACCATTCGAGCAAATGGCTTATTTATCACAGTTCCTTTAACTCAAAAAGCAATGATTTCGTTACGTGTTCGTAATTTCAATAGCGCCAAGCTTAAGGTGAATGATGTGGATGGAAATCCCATTGAAATAGCAGCAGTGGTCGTTTTTAAAGTAGTAGACACTGCCAAAGCTTCTTTTGATGTTGATTTCTATGAAAATTTTATTGAAATCCAAAGTGAAACGGCAATTCGCCATGTAGCGACAAAATATCCTTATGATTCATTTACCGATCAAGACATTACATTGCGAGGAAATGCTTCTGAAGTATCGGAAGAACTAGCCCAAGAATTGCAAAATCGATTAGAAGTGGCGGGTGTTGAAATTATTGAAGCACGCTTAACGCATTTAGCGTATTCAACCGAGATTGCTAGTGCGATGCTGCAACGTCAACAAGCAAAGGCCATTTTAAGTGCCCGTCAAATTATTGTTGAGGGAGCGGTAGGCATGACACAACTAGCTATTGCCCAATTAGAAGAGCAGTCTGTCTTAAAATTAACGGATGAACGTCGCCTACAATTAGTTAACAATTTATTAGTATCTATTATTACGGATAAAGGAACGCAACCAGTTATCAATACTGGAGATGTCGAATAAATCTTTTAGCATGGGAGTCATTTCCATGCTTTTTTTGTTGCAGTTCAAGTAAAATAAAAGGATTATCATGTTTTTGTAATCGATTCATAAGTATTTTTAAAGAACGCTGTTAAAACCGCTGATAATTCCTTTTAATATAGAAGGAAAGTGTTATAATAAACGCAAGCTTAAGAAATGTAGAAATCCATCAAATGGGAGCGCATGTATGTTAAAAGGAAAAGAAGCAACTGAAAAACCAGATTTTAAAGCAACATCAATTCGTCGTATTGGAGCAGCTATTTTATATGGAATGCTAGCAAGTATTGGAATTAATTTTTTCTTAGTACCCGCTAAAGTCTATTCAAGTGGAATCACCGGTTTAGCGCAATTATTATCAAAAATTTTAACAGATTATATCCACTTGAATTTATCTATTTCAACATTAATCCTCTTATTAAATTTACCCTTAGTATTTCTTTCATGGAAAAAATTAGGCAGTAGTTTTACTTGTTATAGTTTGATTTCGGTGATTGCCTCTTCCATCTTTTTGAAGATCGTTCCTGTTATGACGATTACCACAAATCCATTAGTCGCCGCAATTTTTGGTGGTGGATTGTGTGGAATGGGTGTTGGAATTTGTTTGCGATATGGACTTTCAACAGGTGGCGTTGATATTATAGCGGTTGTCATTCAGCTAGCAACAGGTCGTAAAGTCGGGCAATTAGGCTTTCTAGTTAATGGGATGATTTTGATTGTAGCAGGCTTTTTATACGGTTGGGAATTAGCCTTATATAGTATTATTGCCATCTATGTTAATGCACATATGGTTGATTTTTTCCATACACGACAACAAAAAATGACCGTGACGATTATTACGAAAAAATCAGAAGAATTAGAAGAGGCGCTGACTTCGAAGTTTATTCATGGGGTGACAGTTATTGATCATGGTTATGGCTTATATACAAAAGAACCTGTAAAAATGTACATTACTGTTGTCTCAAAATATGAATTGTTTTATTTGGAAGCACTCGTTCAAGAAGCCGATTCTAAGGCCTTTGTAAATGTGCAACAAACAACAGACCTAGTCGGTAATTTTAGGCAAATATAAAAAAATAAGAAACTTGATTTAAGAGAAGCCTATCCTTTTAAATCAGGTTTTTTTTGTAAAAAAATTTTTAGATTTTTTAAGGGTTATTTATTGACCTTTTTTGACCAATGGGTGTATAATTGACTCAAAGATAAATTTAAGGGAGGTTACAAACATATGGATTTAGAAAAATTAACATCAACGATGCAACAAGCTTTAGGAGACGCTAGAGAAATTGCGATTACAAGACACAATCAAGATATCGACATTGTTCATCTATGGAAAATCTTTTTAACACCTGATCATTTTGCAAGAGGATTGTATCAAGATCTTGGTTTAAATATGAACCAATTTGAACAAAAAGTTGATGCAGAGTTAGATCGTTACCCATCGATTGAAGGCGGAAATGTTCAATATGGACAAGGTCTTAGCCAAAATTTATACAATTTACTAATTGAAGCAGATAAAATCAGAGAAAGCTTTAAAGATGAATACACATCTACTGAAACAGTAGTTCTTGGTTTAATGAAATTAAAAAATTATTCTTTGACAAAATATTTAAAAGAACAAGGAATTACTGAAAAAGCCTTAAAAGAAGAAATCGAAAAAATGAGAGGAGGAGAGCGTGTGACATCTCAAAATCAAGAAGAACAATACCAAGCGCTAGAAAAATATGGAACAGACTTAGTTCAAGCCGTAAAATCAGGGAAACAAGATCCTGTTATTGGACGTGATGAGGAAATTCGAGACGTTATTCGGATTCTATCTCGTAAAACAAAAAATAACCCAGTCTTGATTGGAGAACCTGGGGTTGGTAAAACCGCGATTGTTGAAGGCTTAGCGCAACGAATCGTTCGAAAAGACGTACCAGAAAACTTAAAAGATAAAACGATTTTCTCATTAGATATGGGGGCGTTGATTGCAGGCGCTAAATTCCGTGGTGAATTTGAAGAGCGTTTAAAAGCAGTTTTAAAAGAAGTGAAAAAAAGCGACGGTCGTATTATTCTCTTTATTGATGAAATTCATACAATCGTAGGCGCTGGTAAAACAGAAGGCAGTATGGACGCTGGGAACCTATTAAAACCAATGCTGGCTCGTGGTGAGTTGCACTGTATTGGAGCAACAACATTAGACGAGTACCGTGAATACATGGAAAAAGACAAAGCCTTAGAGCGTCGTTTCCAAAAGGTATTGGTAAATGAACCAACCGTTGAAGATACAATTAGTATTTTACGTGGGTTAAAAGAACGCTTTGAAATTCATCACAGTGTGAATATCCATGATAACGCCTTAGTTGCAGCCGCTACTTTATCAACTCGTTACATTACAGATCGTTATTTACCAGATAAAGCGATTGATTTAGTTGATGAGGCTTGCGCAACAATTCGAGTTGAAATGAATTCAATGCCAACGGAACTAGACCAAGTGACAAGACGTTTAATGCAACTAGAAATTGAAGAAGCGGCTTTGAAAAAAGAAAATGACGATGCAAGTAAGAAACGTTTGAACTTGTTACAAGAAGAATTGGCAGATTTAAGAGAACAAGCCAACCAATTGAAAATGAAATGGGAAACCGAAAAAGAAGAAGTATCTAAATTACGTGACAAACGTGCCGAACTAGACCAAGCACGTCGCGAACTTGAAGATGCAGAAAGTAGCTACGATTTGGAACGCGCAGCAGTCTTAAGACACGGTCAAATTCCCGCTCTAGAAAAAGAGCTAGCTGAAATCGAACAAGAAGGAGCCAGCTACAAACAAGAAAATAGCCGTTTAGTACAAGAATCGGTCACTGAAAATGAAATTGCAGAAGTAATCGGCAGAATGACCGGTATTCCAGTTTCTAAACTAGTTGAAGGCGAACGAGAAAAGCTATTGCAACTAGGTGAAACCTTGCATAAACGCGTGATTGGTCAAAACGAAGCTGTTGATAGCGTAACAGACGCGGTTATTCGTGCCCGTGCAGGCTTACAAGACCCTAGTCGTCCGTTAGGTTCGTTCCTATTTTTAGGACCAACAGGTGTTGGGAAAACAGAATTAGCTAAAGCTTTAGCAGAAAACTTGTTTGATTCAGAAGACCACATGGTTCGAATTGATATGAGTGAGTATATGGAAAAACACAGCGTTTCCCGTTTAGTTGGTGCGCCTCCTGGTTATGTAGGGTATGAAGAAGGCGGACAATTAACAGAAGCAGTTCGCAGAAGTCCTTACACTATCGTTCTATTAGATGAAATTGAAAAAGCTCATCCCGATGTTTTCAATATTTTATTACAAGTATTAGATGATGGTCGCTTAACAGATTCGAAAGGACGCGTCGTTGATTTTAAAAATACTGTTTTAATTATGACAAGCAATATCGGTTCTAACTTATTATTAGAAGGAACTGATGCAGAGGGTCACATTGAACCAGCGGTGGAAGATGAAGTAATGACCTTATTAAAAGGCTCCTTCAAACCAGAATTTTTAAATCGAATTGACGATACCGTCTTATTTACGCCACTTAGCCTAGAAAATGTGAAGGGCATCATCGTTAAAATGACGAAAACATTAAGCCAACGTTTAGCGGATCAAGAAATTTTATTAGAAGTTTCTGAAGAAGCTCAAACATGGATAGCAGAAAATGCTTATGACCCAATCTATGGCGCAAGACCATTGAAACGCTTCTTAACCAAAGAAGTGGAGACGCCGCTTGCAAAAGAAATCATCGCAGGTCGCGTTTTACCAAAAACCAAAGTCATTGTAAGTTTGTTAGACAATCATTTGGTTTTTGAAAACATTGCTTTAAGTGATGAAGAATTTTCAGAAAATAGTTAAATTAAAAAGACCTAGAGGGATTTGCTCTAGGTCTTTTTTGTTAATTCTCAGTTTTAGCAGGGGCAGATTCGTTGACAACCGCACCGATTCCAAGACAAATCAATCCAGCAATCAAACCAATGATTGTAGCTGTTTTGAAATCATAGGTACCATTTACAAGCGCACTACCGATGTAGTTGACAGCTTGTCCAACAGCGAAAGCCCAGAAAAAAGTGGTTAAATATTTCATAGTTTTGCACCTCTTTTCATTCGCCTTCATTTTATCACATTCTCCCTAATTGTAAAGAATTATCTCCAAGTTGGAAAAAAGAAGATGTTCGATTGCGAATCCTTCCTATTACAGGGTATAATAAACAAGAGAAAAGCGAATAGGAGTGAAAAAAATGTCTTTTGTACAGTTACAAGTAATTAGCGCATACAGTTTATTAAAAAGTACCACTTCTATTGAACAGCTTGTTATTTGTGCGAAAAAAAATGGCTACAAAGCAATTGCCCTAACCGATTATAATGTCTTATACGGCGTTGTTGATTTTTATAAAGCTTGTTTAAAACATGAAATCAAACCTATTATTGGTTTAACGATAGAAGTAACCGGTGCAATGCACCCAGAAACAACGTATCCAATAGTTTTATTGGCAAAAAATTACCAAGGCTACCAAAATTTAATGGCTTTATCAACCAAAAAAATGCTAGTAACAGATCATCAAGTTTTGGAATATCAACTATTAAAAGACTATTCAGAAGACTTGATTGCAATCACCCCAGGAGAAACGGGTGAAATCGAACAAGCACTTTTAAACCATCATCTTGAAGATGCCCAGCAAATGGTATCCAACTGGTTAGCTATTTTTGCTAAAGATCAATTTTATCTTGGCGTTCAACTTCATCAAACGATAAGGGATATTAATGAGGAACTGCAAGGACTAGCACAACAACATCAAATCAAAACGGTTGCCATGCACGATGTGCGTTATTTATCACCAAATGATGATTTTAGCACAAAAGTTTTACGAGCAGTTGACGAAGGCATCAAATTAGATTTAAGCATCACCTCAACAAGTGGCCCTTATTATTTGCCAACAGTTGAGACCATCGAAGCGAAATTTAGTGAAGCCGGGTTGACAGAAGCGGCGCAAGAAACAGAAAAAATTGCCAATACCATTCAAGTCGAGATTCCACTACACCAACACTTATTACCAAAATTCCCATTAAAAGAGGGGCAAGAAACGGCTGGATTTTTACGAGAACGTTGTTTTGAAGGGTTAAAAAAACGCGTTCCAGCAGCAGATGAACGTTATCAAAAACAATTAGAGCATGAATTGACAATCATCCATAAAATGGGATTTGAAGATTACTTTCTGATTGTTTGGGATTTAATGGCATACGCCCACCGTTCGAAGATTATCACAGGTGCTGGTCGTGGTTCAGCAGCGGGCTCCTTGGTTTCTTATGTGCTGGAAATCACCGACGTCGATCCAATCGAATTTGATTTATTATTTGAGCGTTTCTTGAATGAAGAACGTTATACAATGCCTGATATTGACCTAGATTTTCCTGATAATCGTCGAGAAGAAATGCTTCAATATGTTAAAAATAAATACGGACAAGATCATGTTGCACAAATTGCCACATTTGGAACCTTAGCTGCTAAAATGGCCTTGCGAGATGTGGCACGTGTTTTTGGTTTAAACCAAAACGAAGCCAATGTTTGGTCAAAAGCAATCCCAAAAGTTTTAGGAATTACGTTAGAATCAGCCTACAAACAATCCAAATCACTCCAACAACTCGTTGCAAAAAATGACAAAAATAAATTGCTTTTTGATACAGCAAAAAGAATAGAAGGTTTACCTCGCCACATCTCAACTCATGCGGCTGGTGTAGTTATTAGTGATCAACCACTCGTTTCACTAATCCCTTTGCAATTAGGAAGTGGAGAAATTCATTTAACACAGTACGCGATGGGAAATGTCGAAGAAATTGGCCTGTTAAAAATGGATTTTTTGGGTTTACGAAACCTTCAAATCCTAGACAACGCTATTCAATTAGTCAAGCAAGAAAAGGGGATAGTGATTGATTTACATCAAATCCCAATGGATGACGAAGAGACCTTAACTATCTTTAGAAAAGCAGATACATCAGGTGTATTTCAATTTGAATCGACAGGTATTAAAAATGTCCTTCGAAAACTAGGGCCAACATCCCTTGAAGATATTGCCGCTGTAAATGCTTTATACCGTCCAGGTCCTATGGAACAAATCGACCTGTTTATTGACCGTAAAAAAGGCAAAGTGGCGATTGCTTATCCAGATGATAGTTTAAAAGATATTTTAGGAGTCACGTATGGCGTGATGGTCTATCAAGAACAAGTGATGCAAGTCGCTTCGAAAATGGGTGGTTTTACTCTTGGGCAAGCAGATATTTTAAGAAGAGCCATGAGTAAAAAAGAAAAATCAGTAATTGACAGAGAACGAGGACATTTTATTGAAGGTGCTTTGGCGAAAGGCTATAGTGAAGAAACAGCGGCAACCGTCTATCAATATATTGAACGCTTTGCGAACTATGGTTTCAACCGTTCACATGCAGTAGGATATGCTTTTATTGCCTATCAACTTGCGTATTTAAAAGCACATTACCCTCATGCTTTTTTTGCCGCCTTATTAAATTCGGCTATGAATAATCCAACAAAAATTAAAGAATATCTACTAGAAGCAAAAAAACGTAAAATTGACGTTTTCGCTCCAGATATCAATAAAAGCTTTTATGTTTTCTCATTAAAAAAAGGCGCGATTCAATTTGGGTTAGGCAGTATTAAAGGTGTGCGACGCGATATGATTTTAGAAGTGATTCGCTTAAGAAAAGAATATGGACCTTATCGTGATTTAATTGACTTTTTACGAAAAATTGATCCGAAGTGGTTGAAATTTGAGTTGATTGAACCTTTTATTTATGCAGGCGCTTTTGATTCATTTGAGTACCCTAGAGGCGTGTTAATTGCTTCTTTGGAAGGGATTATTGATAACATTAAAATTAGTGGCAATAACGAAACTCTGATAAAATCGTTAGAGCCAAAATATGAAGTAGCACCAGATCTGACATTAGATACACGCTTAGAAAAAGAGGAAGAATTTTTAGGTGCCTATCTTTCAGGGCATCCGGCTGAGCGTTTTGAAAATGTTCGTTTTTTAAAACAAGCAGGCTATATTAAAGATTTGCAAAGCAATCAACTGGCTAAAATTATAGGTGCTGTGAAAAGCAGTCGTTTGATTCGAACTAAAAAAGGCGAACAAATGGCATTTGTGGTGATTAACGATCAATCAGGTGAATGCTCGATTACACTTTTTCCAAAAACCTATCGTCAGTACGCGAAATATTTAGAGAAAAACAACATTCTTTATATTGAAGGCAAAGCTGAGGAAGGTTTGCAAGAAGAAAAACAATTAATCGTTAATAAAATAGAAGATGCGAGTGAGTTAAGTAAGAAAAGTAGTTTCGATAAGCTTTTTATACGTGTTCAAACAGACAAAGAAAAAACAGAAACGTTGACTGAAATGCATCAAATCTTAAAAGCTGAAACTGGGAATGTACCTGTTATTTTATATTATGTTGAATCCAATAAAAAAATCGTTTTAAATGACACTGAATGGGTAACTATTTCAGAAGGCTTATTGTCTCGATTAGAAGAATTACTAGGAAAACAAAATATTGTTTGGCAAAAAGGGACTTAATTTTCAAAGAAAACGGTTCAAACAAAGAAAAAACGGACTTTTTTTGAAAATTGCTCATTTTGAAAAGACAATTGCTAAGAAAAGTGTTAGAATGTTGATGTGAGCTTTTAAGTTTGTCATGAAACAACACGTTTTGGCAACTCAATGACAAATGAAAAGGTTTAGGAAGCCGTAAAAAATAACATGACTGTTTAGGGATTATTTTTTACAATAATAACGTATGAGGTGAGAGGTATATGAAACGTATCGCTGTTTTAACAAGTGGTGGAGACGCTCCTGGTATGAACGCTGCCGTTCGCGCGGTTGTTCGTAAAGGAATCTACGAAGGTATGGAAGTTTATGGAATCAATTATGGTTTTGCTGGCTTAGTAGCAGGCGACATTCGTAAACTATCAATTAGTGATGTAGGAGATATGATCCAACGAGGAGGAACATTCCTATATTCTGCACGTTATCCGGAATTTGCCACTGAGGAAGGCCAATTAAAAGGGATCGAGCAATTGAAAAAATTTGGTATTGAAGGATTAGTTGTGATTGGTGGCGATGGTTCTTATCATGGAGCGATGGCTTTAACAAAACATGGTTACCCAGCAATTGGTTTACCAGGCACAATCGATAATGATATTCCAGGAACTGATTTTTGTATTGGATTTGACACAGCCACAAACACGGTTTTAGAATCAATTGACCGTATTCGTGATACTGCAACAAGTCATGTTCGTACTTTTATTATTGAAGTAATGGGACGTGATGCTGGGGATATCGCTCTTTGGGCTGGTGTTGCTGGTGGAGCAGAACAAATCATTATCCCTGAAAAAGATTTTGATATGGCAGAAGTTGCTAAAACAATTCAAAAAGGCCGCGATCGTGGTAAAAAACACAGTTTAATCGTGGTTGCAGAAGGCGTAATGGGTGGCAATGAGTTTGCTGATGAATTAGCAAAACATGGCGATTATCATGCACGTGTAACAGTTTTAGGACATGTTCAACGTGGTGGAGCACCAAGCGCTCGTGACCGTGTACTTGCTAGTACTTTTGGTGCACATGCTGTTGATTTATTGAAATCTGGAAAAGGTGGACTTTGTGTTGGAATTCGCGACAACAAACTTGTGGAAAATGACATTATCGACGTCCTTGAAAATGGCAAACATAAAGCCGATTTATCTTTATACCAATTAAATCAAGAAATTTCTTATTAAGCGAAGCATAACTTCTAACCTCTTACTAATCCTAGGCGGTTAAAAATAAATTTTGGGAGAGATAATTAAATTATGAAAAAAACAAAAATAGTATGTACGATTGGACCTGCAAGTGAATCAGTAGAAACATTGGTGAAATTGATTGAATCAGGCATGAACGTTTGTCGTTTAAACTTTTCACATGGTGATTTTGAAGAGCACGGAAACCGTATCAAAAACATTCGTGAAGCATCAAAAATCACGGGTAAAATGGTTGCGATTCTTTTAGATACAAAAGGTCCTGAAATCCGTACGCATGACATGAAAGATGGAAAAATTGATTTTTCAACTGGCGATGTTGTTCGTCTTGCAATGACGCAAATCGAAGGAACAAAAGAAAAATTTTCAATTTCATACCCAGAATTAATCAACGATGTAAACCCAGGGTCACACATTTTGTTAGATGATGGTTTAATCGATTTAGAAGTAACAGATATCGATAAAGCAGCAAATGAAATCGTAACAGTTGTTAAAAATGCTGGAACATTGAAAAATAAAAAAGGTGTGAATGTACCAAACGTATCAATCAATTTACCAGGAATCACTGAAAAAGATGCAGCAGATATCCGTTTCGGTATTGAAAACGATGTTGATTTTATCGCAGCAAGCTTTGTACGTCGTCCAAGTGACGTTTTAGAAATCACTCAAATTTTAGAAGAAAACAATGCAACACACATTCAAATCATTCCTAAGATTGAAAACCAAGAAGGTGTGGACAACATTGATGAAATTCTAAAAATTTCTGATGGTTTAATGGTTGCTCGTGGAGATCTTGGAGTTGAAATCCCAACTGAGGAAGTTCCAATTGCTCAAAAATTATTGATTTCAAAATGTAACGCTTTAGGTAAACCAGTTATTACTGCAACTCAAATGCTTGATTCTATGCAAAAAAATCCACGTCCAACACGTGCTGAAGCCAGTGATGTTGCCAATGCGATTTTTGATGGAACAGATGCTATCATGCTTTCAGGTGAAACAGCTGCTGGGGATTACCCAGTTGAAGCCGTTCAAACAATGAACCGCATTGCAATCCGTACGGAAGAAGCATTAGTAAATCAAGATGCATTTGCATTAAAAGCATATAGCAAAACAGATATGACGGAAGCAATTGGTCAATCAGTTGGTCACACTGCACGTAACTTAGGAATTCAAACAATTGTAGCTGCTACTGAATCTGGTCACACTGCACGTATGATTTCTAAATACCGTCCTAAATCACATATTGTTGCAATTACATTTACAGAACGTCAAATGCGCGGTTTAGCTCTTTCATGGGGTGTTTATCCTCAAGTAGCTGAAAAACCAAGCTCAACAGATGATATGTTCAACCTTGCAACTCGTGTTTCTCAAGAATCAGGATTTGCTAAAGAAGGCGACTTAATCATTATCACTGCGGGTGTTCCAGTTGGTGAACGTGGAACAACGAACTTAATGAAGATCCAATTAATTGGTTCTAAATTAGCTACTGGCCACGGTGTTGGTACGACTTCAGTTATTGCGAAAGCAGTTGTAGCAACTTCTGCTGAAGAAGCAAACAAAAATGCAATTGATGGCGGAATCTTAGTTGTTAAAACAACTGACAAAGATTACCTTCCTGCAATTGAAAAATCAGCTGCTATCGTAGTTGAAGAAGGTGGCTTAACTAGCCATGCTGCAGTAGTTGGAATTGCTATGAGCATTCCGGTTATCGTTGGCGCAACAAATGCAACATCATTAATTAAAAATGATGAATTAATCACTGTTGATTCTCGTCGTGGAATCATTTACCGTGGTGCTACAACAGCTATCTAAATTTTAAAAAAGTTAAAAACTCATAAATCAGAAATACCTGATTTATGAGTTTTTTTATTTACATAATAAAATTATGGTAAACTAATTATTTTCTTTCCTTCTTTCGATTTTTTCGTTAAACTAGTTAGAGAGAATAAAGGAGTGAGAGCGTTGTTAGAAAGTTGGCTATTTTTAGGTATTATTTTAATCATTGCATTAATTGCAAAAAATCAATCGTTGATTATTGCTACAGCATTTATTTTACTAATTAAATTAATTCCTCAAACAGATAAATTATTAGAAATGGTTCAATTGAAAGGGATAAATTGGGGAGTTACGATTATTACCGCTTCTATACTAGTCCCAATTGCAACAGGTCAAATAGGATTTAAAGATTTACTTGAAGCGTTTAAATCCCCCGTGGGTTGGGTAGCAATCCTTTGTGGAATCGGAGTATCATTACTATCAAGCAAAGGAGTGGGCTTACTGTCTGCTAGTCCAGAAGTAACAATTGCCTTGGTGTTTGGAACCATCATGGGAGTTGTTTTGTTAAAAGGTGTTGCAGCAGGACCTGTTATTGCGGCAGGTTTGACCTATTGTATTTTACAAATTTTGCCTTTTACGAAGTAATGACTCAGATTTTAAAAGGATTCGATAGGCAAGAGAGCCATTCTACGCTATAATAGAACAAGAAGAAAATGATGGAGGCATAATAATGAATCAATCCTTAGGTACAGTTGTTACGGGAATCGTAACAGATGAAAATGATAAATCTTATTTTATCCAAAAAGATGGTGTAACATACAAATTAGCTAAAACAGAAGAAACAAACTATGAATTAGGTGACCCAGTAGAAGGTTTTGTATACATTTCAATGAATAAAGACTTTGTTATGACACAGACGATTCCTAATGTTCAAGCTGGAAAGTTTGCTTGGGGAATTGTTATAGATACGAGAAAAGACTTAGGTGTCTTTGTAGACATCGGCTTGCCAGACAAGGAAATGGTCGTTTCTTTAGATGAACTTCCAACTGAAAAACATTTATGGCCTAAAAAAGGCGATCAGTTATTGATTGGCATTCATGTTGATGCAAAAGACCGTATGTGGGGAACTTTAGCGCCAGAAGAATTTTACTACTCAATCGCTAAAAAAGCGACAGATGAAGAAGCGTTAAAAAATAAAAATATTAAAGGTACTGCGTTCCGTTTGAAGGTAGTGGGCACTTATTTAATCATGGAAGAAGATTATTTAGGTTTTGTACACCCTAGTGAGCGAAAAGATGAGCCGCGTTTAGGTGAGGTCGTTGAAGGCCGTGTTATTGGAGTTCGTGAAGATGGGATTTTAAATATTTCGTTGATGCCTCGTGCTCACGAAGCAATTGAAGACGATGCTGGTATGTTACTAGCGATTTTAGAACGCACCCGTACAGGAAGTTTCCCTTACACAGATAAAAGTGATCCAGAAGAAATTAAAGAACGTTTTGGAATCAGTAAAGGTCAATTTAAACGTGCGTTAGGAAATCTAATGAGACAACGCAAAATCATTCAAATAGATGGTGAAACTCGCTTAGTTGAATCGCCAATTGAGAATGAAAGTGAGTAAAGTCTCATAAAAATGTTCAATAACACTTAAATTGATTGCAATTAGATTGTAATTTTTATAAACTAGAAGAGAAGATGTAGAAGTCAGATTATAAAGATTATAAATAAGAGAGGCTATTACTTTGAAAACAACAGAATCTCCTTTACTAAAAATCAAAAATCAATTACATGAAGCAGGTTTCAAATTAACGCCACAACGGGAAGCAACTGTAGCGGTTTTACTTGAAAAAGAAAAAGACCATTTAAGCGCTGAAGAAGTTTACATGCTTGTTAAAGAAAAAAGTCCAGACATTGGTTTAGCGACAGTTTACCGGACACTAGAAATTTTAACAGAATTAAATATTGTCAATAAAATCAGTTTTAACGATGGTCTAGCTCGTTACGACGTTCGTAAAGAAGGCGCAAAACATTTCCACCATCATTTATTATGCATTGAGTGTGGAAATATTGAAGAAGTTCATGAAGATTTACTTGAAGAAATTGAACCAATTGTTGAAAGTCGTTTCCATTTTATCGTAAAAGATCATCGTTTAACTTTTCATGGGATTTGTCAAGAATGTCAAGAAAAAGGGAAACACTGAGCAACAATTAAAAATGAGAGAAACAATTGACTTTGTTGGTTGTTTCTTTTTTTCTTAACAAAACACTGTTGGAGGTGACGAAAGTGGAGAACGATTTAACAGAGTATCTGCATTATTTAACGATTGAAAGAGGTCTTTCCAAAAATACAATAGAAAGTTATCGTCGTGATTTAATAAGCTATATTGAATTTTTGACTATGAATCAAGTCAAAAATTGGTCGGAAGTTGATCGTTATTTAGTTCTTACTTTTTTACAGCAATTAAAAGACGAAGAAAAAGCAGCTGGTACTGTGATTCGAATGGTATCTAGTTTAAGAAGATTCCATCAATTTTTAAAACAAGAGAGACTATGTGATACAGACCCCATGTTGCACATCGATACGCCTAAAAAAGCTCAAACCTTGCCTAAAACACTGTCGATGAAAGAAGTCGAATGCTTGATTGAAACACCGGACACGAATACTACTTTAGGGTTAAGAGATCGAGCGATGTTAGAGGTGATGTATGCAACTGGATTACGGGTCAGCGAATTGACAGAGCTAAAACTAAGTGATTTACATTTATCGCTAGGGTTAATTCAGACAATTGGAAAAGGGGACAAGGAACGGATTATTCCACTTGGTGATTTGGCGATTGAATGGATTGAAAAATACATGAAATATAGCCGAGTTAAGCTTGAAAAACCTGGAAAACGTGAACTAAATCTATTTTTAAATCATCATGGCAAAGGTTTAACGAGACAAGGCGTTTGGAAAAATTTAAAAGCGATTGTGAAAAAAGCAGGAATTGAAAAAGAGGTAACTCCTCATACTTTACGACATTCATTTGCAACCCACTTGCTAGAAAACGGAGCTGACTTACGAGTTGTTCAAGAGTTATTAGGACATGCAGATATTTCAACTACTCAAATCTATACGCATATCACCAAACAAAGGATGACGTCTGTATACAAAACCTATCATCCGAGGGCATAAAAATAAAAAATCGTTGAAAATAGAACATTCTTTTAGCTAGTTAGATTGTGAAAATGTCAAGATTATGGTAAAGTTAAATGAGCAATTTACGGGGATTGAAATGGGGAAAATAAATGAATTTAACTAAACTACCAGGTACAATGACAATCAATACTGAAGATCATCTAACGATTGGAGGAATTGACACAGTTTTACTTGCTGATAAGTACCAGACGCCATTATTTGTTTACGATATCGCTTTAATTCGAGAACGTTGTCGAGAGTTTAAAGAAACTTTCGAACGTAAACAAATCAATGCACAAGTAGCTTATGCTAGCAAAGCCTTTTCATGTTTAGCGATTTATCAATTGATGGCTCAAGAAGGAATGTCTCTTGACGTAGTTTCAGGTGGAGAATTGTATACGGCCATTCAAGCAGGTTTTCCAAGCGAGAAAATCCATTTTCATGGAAATAATAAAACAATGACAGAAATCAACGCCGCCTTAGATTATCAAATTGGCTGCTTTGTTGTAGATAATTTCAATGAATTAAACTTGTTGAATCAGTTAGCAAGTAAAAAAGAAGTCATTGTCAAAATTTTACTTCGTGTAACGCCTGGCGTAGAGGCACATACACATAATTATATTTCAACTGGACAAGAAGATTCAAAATTTGGGTTTGATTTAATGAATGGTCAAGCTGAACAAGCAGCGATTCAGGCAATAGAAATGTCAAATGTTGACTTAATTGGTCTTCATAGCCATATTGGGTCACAAATTTTTGAATCGGATGGTTTTTTAATGGCAATTGATAAGTTACTGTCAAAAACAATTGACTGGCAAAATACTTTTGGCTTTAAACTAAGTGTGTTAAATTTAGGTGGTGGATTTGGCATTCGTTACACGGAAGAGGATCAACCGTTAGCTATTCCTGAACTGATGGAGTCGATTATCGACGAAGTTATTTTGAAAACAACAGAATTGGGCGTTGAAATGCCTGAAATCTGGCTAGAACCAGGCCGAAGCTTGGTTGGTGATGCTGGAACTACTTTATATGAAACGGGCTCACAAAAAGAAGTTCCAAATGTGCGGAACTATTTGGCCGTTGATGGAGGAATGTCTGATAACATTCGACCAGCACTTTATGATGCAAAATATACAGGTGTTTTAGCAAATCGCGTGACCGAACAGCCAACAGAAACCTATTCAATTGCAGGGAAATGTTGTGAGTCAGGAGATATGTTGATTTGGGACTTGCCACTGCCTAAAGTTCAAGAAGCTAATATTTTAGCGGTCTTTAGTACAGGCGCATACGGCTATTCAATGGCGAGTAACTACAATCGTATTCCTCGTCCAGCAGTTGTTTTCGTTGAAAATAGTACCGACTTTTTAGCAATTCGACGTGAAACCTATGTAGATGTGATGCAACTTGATATTCCTTTTCCAACAGAATAGACACGAATGGAGGTTCATCAATGCTAATTAATTATAAAAATGATTACGAGAAAATCATGATGGGGCTACTATCCTTTATTCCTGATTTAAAAGACGTGAGTCGCTTGAAATCGGAAATCGAATGGTATGAAGCTGATGAAAATCGGCAACTATATTTATGGCGCAGTGAAGAAAGTACAGACATTATTGCAGTTGTAGGTGTAGAAATAAGTGAGGAAATGGTCTTACTTCGTCATATTTCAATTAATCCTTCTTATCGTAAAGAAGGGATTAGCTATCAAATTATTAATGAACTTGAAAAAAAAGCACCAGATAAAAAAATAATTGGTACGTTAGAAACAGCTCCAATTGTAGCAAAATGGGAGCAACAAAGAAGTGAATAGAAACTAGGTTGAAGGAGCGAATCAATGAATGGCTGAAATTAATGTGAAAATTGATGTGTTTGAAGGGCCGCTTGATTTGTTGCTTCATTTAATTCAACAATTAGAGTTGGATATTTACGATATTCCAATGGCTGAAGTCACAGCACAATACCTAGCTTATCTTCATACAATGAAAGAACTAGAGCTGGATATTGCAGGAGATTATCTAGTCATGGCAGCTACTTTAATGGCCATTAAAAGCAAGATGTTGCTGCCTAAACAAGAACTTATTTTAGATGACGAAGATGAGTCGTTTTATGAAGATGGAGAAGATCCGCGGGATGCTCTTGTTGAACAACTATTAGAATATCGTAAATATAAATATGCAGCGACAGTATTAAAAGATAAAGAAGAAGAACGAAGCCAGTATTATACGAAAACACCAACAAATTTACAGCATTTACAAACAGAAGTTCCTTTAAAATCAGAACAAATTACAACAATTGATTTGTTTATGGCTTTTCATGAAATGCTAACAAAAAAGAATCGTAAAATTCCAATGCAAACAAAAATCAAAGCAGAAGAAATTACGATTGACGATAAAATGAAACTGATATTAAATAAATTAAACAGTCATCAAAGTCGTAATGGTTTGTTATTTGAAGAATTTTTTGACGCTACAACTAAATCAGAACTAGTCACAACTTTTATGGCGTTACTAGAATTGATCAAAGAAGGAACCATTAGAATCAATCAAGAAGAAATTTGTGGAGATATTTTAGTGTTTGAAAATCAAGAGTCCGTCAATCAAGGAGAAGGTAAGAATGAATGAAATAGCAGCGATTGAAGCATTGCTTTTTGTATCAGGTGATGAGGGCTTATCATTAGAAGAGATGGCGTCATTACTAGATACATCTACACAATTTACGTATCAATTATTAATGCAGTTGCAACAACGGTACATTGAATCTAAAACAAATGGACTAATGCTACTTGAAGTAGGCAATCATTATCAATTGGCTACTAAAAAAGAATACGCTGATTTAATTAAAAAATATGCAGTCTCGCCGTTATCCACGAATTTATCACAGGCCGCATTAGAAACGCTTGCGATTATTGCCTACAAACAACCGTTAACCCGGATGGAAATTGATGAAATTAGAGGCGTGCAAACAAGTGGTGCTTTGCAAAAACTTCTTTTAAGAGGATTAATTGAAGATAAAGGGCGAGTTAATGGGCCAGGTAGAGCTATTTTATATGGAACATCCGCTTATTTTATGGATTATTTTGGCTTAAAAGATATAAAAGAATTACCAACAATTGATGAATTAGAACAAAGTCCTGATGAAAGCGAATCAGATTTATTCTTTGAAAAATTTAATCAACAATTTCAACTAAATGAAGAATAAAGGGGATTAAATAATGGAACGTTTACAAAAAGTAATGGCACACGCAGGTGTAGCTTCTCGAAGAAAAGCAGAAGAATTAATTGCAAAAGGTCACGTAAAAGTGAATGGAAAAGTTGTAACAGATATGGGGGTTCAAGTTGGAAACTCAGATAATATTGAAGTAGATGGTGTTCCAATCGACCGTGAAGAACCAGTTTACTTTTTATTGTACAAACCAAGAAATGTGATTTCTGCCGTGAGCGATGATAAAGATCGACCTGTTGTAACGGACTTTTTTGGTTCCGTAAAACAACGTATTTATCCAGTTGGACGTTTAGATTATGATACGACAGGATTATTGCTTATGACAAATGACGGAGAACTTTCTCAAATGTTGATGCATCCTAAATACCATGTTGCAAAAACCTATGTCGCTAAAGTAAAAGGTGTTATTTATCCAACTGACACGAGAAAGTTAGACAAAGGAATTGTCATTGATGGCAAAAAAACGTCTCCTGCACAAACAAGAATTATTTCAGTCGATAAAGTAAAGCAGACTTCAATTGTTGAAATTACTATTTTTGAGGGACGTAATCATCAAGTGAAAAATATGTTTATGGCAATCAATCATCCTGTTCAAAAATTAAAACGTGAAACGTATGGTGGTTTAACTTTAGAAGGTTTAAAACCAGGAGAATGGCGTGAATTAAAAGGTTTTGAAGTGAATCAACTTCGTGTTCTTGCTAAAGAAAGTCAACAAAATAAAAAATAAGATCAGCCCCTTTTGGTTGATAAATGAAACAGTTGTTGTGTATAATTAGTGATATAATAACAATTTTTAGATAGGGTTGGAGAAAGAGGTGTTTATCAAATGAATAATGATGCAATGAATATACTGGTTGTTGATGATGAAGATCGAATTCGTCGTTTATTAAAAATGTATTTACAGCGAGAAAACTTTATCATTACTGAAACAGACAATGGAGAAGATGCTCTTTTTCTAGCTCTTGAAAATGATTATGACTTAATTTTACTTGATTTGATGCTTCCTAAAATGGACGGTATTGAGGTTGCTAAACAACTACGTGAAAAAAAAGAAACGCCAATTATGATGTTGACAGCAAAAGGTGAAGAAACGAATCGGGTTCAAGGCTTTGAAGTTGGTGCAGATGATTATATTGTAAAGCCGTTTAGTCCAAGAGAAGTTGTCTTACGAGTAGCCGCAATTTTGAAACGAACACAATTAGCAAAACCTAAAAAACAAGAAAATCCAGATTTAATTATTTTTCCTCATCTAGAAATTGACAATCAGGCTCATCGCGTTTTATCTGATGGAAAACCTGTCAATTTAACACCGAAAGAATACGACTTACTTCTTTATTTAGCACAAGCTCCTGATCAGATTTTTGGCAGAGAACAATTGCTTAGAGAAGTTTGGAAATATGAGTTTTTTGGTGATTTAAGAACAGTGGATACTCATGTAAAACGTTTGCGTGAAAAACTAGCACAACAATCAGAAGTAGCCTCTAAAATGATTGTGACTGTCTGGGGCTTAGGTTATAAGTTTAATTCTCACTACGAGAATAAGGAGTAGTAACCTTATGACTAAACTAAACAGCATTGTGTTTCGAACGTGGCTAGTGACGATGGCAATTGTTGCATTCTGTTTGATTTCTAGTACAGTAATTTATTCATACATTTATCAAAAACACGTTCAAGAAATCTATTTAAGTGATTTTAAAGACGCCATTAAAAGTATTGAAAAGCGGGTAATCGATGATCCGCTTTTTGTTTTAGAAAATACAGATAAATTTACTTCTTATGATTCACATTTGTTTTTTTATCTTGAATATGATGATCAAAAAGCAGTTTTTTATAATGATTTCTATAACGAACTACCTAAAAATTATTTGACGCAATTATTGAATCGTAAAGATGTAAAAGAAATTATTCATTCTGGTAAAGACAGTGTGTTGTTAGAAGAGGAAAGCGATAAAGAAAGTAAAAATGGTTCTTTTATTCTAAAAATAAATTTCTTTGAACACGATGGTAAGCGTGGCGTTCTCTATTCGTACGGTGATTTATCTTTCTTAACAAAGATTGATAAAAAAATGACGGAGTGGACGGCTTTTATTTTTGTGATGCTCCTCATGTTATCTGTGCTGTTTTATCAATTCCTTAAATATAGAATTGGTACTCCGTTAGCAAAAATGCGTGATATTGCTTTTGAATACGCCAAAAATGACTTTTCACATCAAGTGCCTGTTAACTCCAAAGATGAGTTGTCACAGTTAGCACTAGCGATGAATAAAATGGGGAAATCATTGGAAGCCATTGGAATGTCTACCAAACAAGAAAAAGAATTATTAGCTCATATTGTGTCTTCCATGACAACGGGTATTTTGTATTACAATCGAGATAAAACACTTTTAACTTCCAATCCAACAGGAGATGAATTTTTAAATCGTTGGCGCTTAAATGGTCAATATCATGAAAGTGAAATTCTTCCGTATGTCTTAGATGGGAAAATAGACGAAGTAATCGAAAAAAGAAATGGATTGAGTTTCGAATTAGAGATTGATGATGCTTATTTTACTTTAAACTTAGTACCCCTTTTCAGTGAAGCGCCTTGTATTGTTCGTGGTGTGTTGATTACGATTCAAAACATGACAAAAGAACGTCGATTAGACACGATGAGAGTGGATTTTATTAACAATGTGTCTCATGAATTAAGAACACCCTTAGTGATGATAAGAGGTTATAGCGAAGCAATACTAGATGATGTTGCTGAAACAAATGAAGAAAAACATGAAATGGCAAAAATTATCTGGGAAGAATCAGAACGAATGAGCCGGATGGTTAACGAGATGTTAGATCTGTCAAGAATGGAAGCAGGCTATATTGAGTTAACAAAAACAGAGGTCGATTTATACGAATTTTTTAAAGACCTCTTGACGAGATTTAGCCAATTAGCGGAATCTAATCATGTCCGTCTTGAATTAGATATCCAAGATGGCATGACGAGTTATTGGATGGATGAAGATAAAATGAATCAAGTTTTATTTAATTTAATCAATAATGCCATTCGCCACACAAGTTTAGCTGAACCAATTGATGGAATACGTTATGTTAAATTATTGATTCATTTAGATGAAGTTATGGACGAATTGTTAATTGAAATTATCGATAATGGAACTGGAATTCCAAAACAAGATTTGCCCTTTATCTTTGAACGTTTTTACAAAGCTGATAAGGCCCGAGTGATGAATAAACAAAATCAAACGGGAACTGGAATTGGCTTATCAATCGTTAAAAATATCGTTGAAGAACATGATGGCTATATGGAAGTTCAAAGTGAAGTTAATACTAAGACACGTTTTATCATTCACTTGCCTTACTTGGATGAACAAGACAAACACGAATAATAAAAAAACAATTCCTAAAAATAAGTAGGGATTGTTTTTTTGCTTACTATTTGTTAGCATTTCTGTTGCTAATTAAATTAAAATTGTGTATAATGTTACTTGTACATGAGAGTGTATAAAATAATACAATGATTCGTCTTCAGGGGCAGGGTGAAATTCCCGACCGGTGGTAAAGTCCACGAACTGATTGTTTCGGCAATTGGTTGAATTGGTGTAATTCCAATACCGACAGTAAAGTCTGGATAAAGAAGATGGGGCTTATTTGAGTGAATTCAATGGCTCTGTTTAACTTTTTTTCTGAAGAAAAAGTTAGGCGGGTTTTTTATTTTTCTCAACTATTCCATAATCGCTCTAGATGAATCCTTTTAGGAGGATTTTTTATGAAAACCAGTAATACCAAAAGGTTAGTCGGGATCGCAATGCTAGGGGCAATTGCCTTTGTGCTGATGTTTTTTGCTTTTCCAATCTTACCAAGTGCCAGTTTTATGAAAGTCGATTTTAGTGACGTGCCAGTCTTAATGGGGATGTTTTTATACGGACCTATTGGAGGTGTACTAGTGGCGCTAATTAGAACCGTCCTTCACTATATTCAAACAGGTGGAGATATGGGGTATCCAATTGGCGATATTGCGAGTTTTATTGCGAGTTTAGCATATGCAATGCCAATTTATTTTATTGTCACTAAGCAACAGCGTTATGATATGAAAACGCTAGTAATGGCTAATATTGTTGGAACTGTCTCTTTAACTACAGTTTTATCAATTGCAAATTGGTTTGTTATTACACCATTGTATATTACAATCATGGGCTTTAATTTAGGGCCAGTGAAAGAGATTGTTTTATATGGCGTAGTGCCTTTTAACATTTTAAAAGGACTAGTGGTGGGAATTGTCTTTATTGGACTATTTGCAAAATTAAAACCCTTTATTTTAAGAAATCAATTACGAAATTATTAATCTACTAAAGAAATGTTGTTAAATTTAATCCATTTAACAACATTTCTATTTTTATGAAATTCAAATAAACACAGCAAATTGACTTCTATACCAGTTTTTACTACTATGAAATAGAGGGACTAGTCTATAGAAAATGGTGTAGTGCTTCTAACGATTGCGCCAGTTGGACAAGCTAGGTAGGCTGCTTTAAAAGATTCCACGTCCTCTTTGCCTAAAGGGAGAGTTCCTTTATTATTATCTGAAATTGTATAAGCAATACCCTCTTCGTTATAATTAAATACTTGTGGTGCTTTGATTTGACACAAGCCACAAGCAATGCATTTCTCTTGATCCACTTTTGTATAATACATAATTTAACCTCTTTTTATTTTACTTGGAAGGAATGAACCAATTGGAATCATCACTTTATTTAGAGTACCTCTTCTTAAGTTTATTTTCAAGAAAAGAAGCAAGAAAACCGATATCTGTCTTTCATATTCTGACTGGAAAGCGCACGGCATCAATCTTATATGTAGCAGAAAGCTATCAATTAAAGCATTTTTTTAGTTGTTTTCGTCACTTGAAAAAAGAGGAATACCTCAAAAAAATGGATATCCTAATCGAAAGAAATGAATTAAAGACAACATCAGACAGCCTTGTCTATTTGACTGAAAAAGGTGAAAAGGCGGTCGCTAATTTTTTTGAAAATCATTATTATCCTACCCATTTTAACGGTTTATTAGAGGGAAGAAGTTTAAAATCATTTTGGAGGTTATTAACCTTTGTCACTCAAGTACTTTCTGAAATGAGCCATGAGAATGTTCGTTACTTGCCAATTGAAAAAGAATGGAAACAGCAAATCTGGTTAAAGAGTTGGTTGCAAATGCAAAAAAAAATGCTTTCAAAAGAAATGTTAAGTCAAAGTTTTGCAAAAGAATGGATGGCGTTGTTAGCAATGATAGAACCCATTGGAGCAACTGTTATTAGCTTGAAACTGACGGGCTACAAAACCTATGGAAAAACAGCAAAACAAATTTCAATTCTTTTAGAACGGGAATTAGATGAAATCCAAGTAATTTTAACAGATGGCTTGTTTCAGTGTATTAAATACATCAAAGAATCAAATGAGTTCCCGCTTTTCTTAGAACTTTATCTAGAAAGTATTCGCAAAATCAGTTTATTCAATCAAAGTACGCTAGAGACTAAAAAATTAATTGACGAAGGAAGCTCTCTTGATGAAGTTGCGACAAAACGTGGGTTGAAACTCAGTACCGTTTCTGAGCATTTAATTGAATTAGCAATTCTTGATGAAACTTACCCAATTAAAGAACTAATACCTGAGCGTGACTATCGACAAATAATGGGATTATTTGAACTAAATCCAACAATTGGTTATTATGAGATAGAAGAACAAGGTTACCAAATTCCTTTTTACATCTATCGTTTACTTCAAATTGAAAGAAGGCGAACAAATGGTTGAGCCAATAATCTTGAAAAAAACATTGAAAGCCTATTTTGGTTACGATTCATTTAGAGATGGGCAAGAAGAAACGATTACTGCCGCATTAAAAGGACAAGATACATTGGTGTTATTGCCAACAGGAACAGGAAAATCAATTTGTTACCAGTTAACCGGTTATTTATTAGAAGGCACTGTTGTCATTGTTTCACCACTACTTTCATTGATGCAAGATCAAGTGGAGCAATTGCAATTATTAAAAGAAAAAAGAGTGGCTGCATTAAATAGTTTGCTAGATTATTCAGAAAAAGAATTCATTATCCGTCACTTAAATGAGTATAAATTTTTATTTCTATCTCCTGAAATGTTACAAAATGAACGTATTCTAGCAGCATTGAAACAACTAAAGATTTCGTTATTTACAATTGATGAGGCTCACTGTATTTCACAGTGGGGCATGGATTTTAGACCTGATTATTTGGAACTTGGAAAAATCAGAGCAGTATTAGGGAATCCTCTTACGATGGCATTGACTGCGACAGCTAATCGTCAAGTTAAAGAAGATATTTTAGCCTGTTTAAAATTAGATCCACTTCAAACAACTCAAATCGTACATTCTGTTGATCGAAAAAATATTGCTCTTGTAACAATTACGTGTGATAAAGACAAAAAAGAGCAATTGCTCAAGCAAGTTAAGAAATTAAAAAAACCGGGAATTATTTATTTTTCAAGTAAAAAAATGGCTGATGACATGGCTGATTTTTTAAGGAAAAGCTTAGCAATTCGTGTTGCTAGTTACCACTCTGATTTAGAAACCGCCGATCGGATTTTGTTGCAACAACAGTTTATTTATGATGAAATTGATGTGATATGTGCGACAAATGCATTTGGTATGGGTATTAATAAAAAAAATATTCGTTTTGTAATCCATTATCATATGCCAGCAAGCGTCGAAGCTTATTTACAAGAAATCGGGCGTTGTGGTCGTGATGGAAAGCCTAGTGTTGCCATCTTGCTCTATGAGCCCGGTGATGGATATATACAAGTGCGATTACAAGAAAATGATTTGCCAACAGAAGCGATGTTAGAGCATGTTTATCGAAAGAATATCGTGCTTGAAGGAAGTTGCAGTGTTAGTCAGCAAAGGCTGTTAGAAAATTATTTAGCTTCAAAAATCCCACTTGCTCAGGCTAAACAACAGTTAAGAGCCAGAGTGATTCGTAAAGAAGAACAGTTGCGTTATATGATTACTTATGCAGAAACAAAAGAATGCAAAAGAAGAGTGCTTCTACACTATTTTGAAGAAAAACTTAATAAAACGGTAGAAAATTGTTGTAGCAATTGTGGCATTGATGAAGAAATTTATGAGATAGATGAAAAAAACCTTGAAAACAGAGCGTTTTCCAGTGTTGATTCTTGGGAAAAAATTTTGCAAGAGATGTTTTCGTTAGAAACTTTTAAAAGACAAGACTAACTGAACTATGGTACAATAAAAGCGAACTATTTTTAGGAGGAAGTCTAAATGAGTAAAAATAAATCAAATGACCCATCGAAAGAAGCGTGGTCGCGTAAATTCAGTGAAGAAGAAGGAACGACTGAAGGCAATTATTCTAGAACGGCGCGTAAAAAATCTAAGGGTGGAATTTCTCCAATCCTAACTACTTTATGTGTATTTTTGGCCTTATTAATTATTCTGCCAATTGCAACTTATTGGTGGTATACAAATGCAGCTTCATCTGAAGATCCAAAATCCAATGATGATCAAGTAACGATGAGCAGTAGCAGTGAAAGCAGTAAAAAAGAAAGCTCTACTTCAAAAGAAGAAAGTTCTAAAGAAGAGGTATCTTCAAGTGAGGAAGCTGTTTCACAAGAGCAGCCACCAGCTGAGTCTTCATCAGAAGAAGTGACTCCGCCAGAGGAATCAACTCCACCTCCAGCAAGCGAAGAACCACCTGCAACAGAAACGTCAAAAACTCATATTATTCAACAAGGAGATACTTTATACAGTATTGCAAAAAATAATGGGTTAACAGTTGATCAGTTAAAAGCATTGAATCAATTAACTTCAAATAATGTGCCTGTTGGTACTGAATTAAAGTTAAATTAATTTCTTAAAGCCGTCAGATATGGCGGCTTTAATTTTGTGAAAAAGTTGATTTTTAAGAGAAAGAAGGCACATTATGAATCCAAAAAAATTACGAATTGCAATTGACGGTCCTGCTTCTGCTGGGAAGAGTACCGTTGCTAAAATAGTGGCAAAAGATTTAGGCTATGTTTATTGCGATACTGGAGCGATGTATCGTGCGTTGACTTACTATGCGTTACAAAATGGTGTCACGCCAGAAGATGAAGCAGGGCTTGTTGAACTATTAAAAAAAATGAAGCTACGTTTCGATCCAAGTACAGCCATCCAAAAAGTATTTATCAACAATGAAGAAGTAACAGAGGCTATTCGACAACCAGATGTGACGAATAATGTTTCAGCCGTTTCAGCTCATGGAGAAGTTCGAAAACAATTAGTTAAGTACCAACAACTTATTGCAGCTGACGGAGGTATCGTAATGGATGGACGCGATATTGGAACGGCGGTTTTACCTGATGCTGAAGTGAAAATATTTATGGTTGCAAGTGTTTCCGAACGAGCAGAACGTCGGTTTAAAGAAAACACTGAAAAAGGCATTATGACCCCTCTTGAAACTATCGAAAAAGAAATTGCAGAACGCGATTACAAAGATTCAACGAGAGCCGTTTCGCCTTTAATTCAGGCAGAAGATGCCTTTTTAGTTGACACAACAAGCCTGTCAATAGATGGAGTCGTTGCTAAAATCAAAGAGATTATCGCAAAACAGCAATAATATCAAAAGAATTGCTTTAAAATAGTGATGTTTTAGTGGCATTATTTTAAAATATTCGTTAAAATAGGTAAGAAGGACTTTAATAGCTGTTAGGAGGATTTAATGATGACAGAACATGTAGAAAAACAAGAAGTAGAAGCAACAGAAACAATGATGGATGCAATGAATAGTGTCCAAGAAGTTAATATTGGGGATATCGTAAAAGGTGAAATCCTAAAAATCCAAGATAATAAACAAGCAATTGTTGGGATTATTGGAGGAGGCGTTGAAGGCGTAATTCCTTTCAACGAATTATCAGCTTCACCATTTGAAAATGTAACAGATATTGTGAATGTTGGGGATGTTGTTGATTTAGTTGTTATTAAACCAATCATGGACAAAGAGAATGGAAGCTTTTTACTTTCTAAACGCCGCATTGACGCTAAAAAAGTATGGGAAGACATCCAAAAAGACTTTGAAAATGGAACAATTATCGAAGCACCCGTTACAGATGCAGTTAAGGGTGGACTAGTAGTGGACGCTGGCGTACGTGGATTTGTCCCAGCTTCAATGGTAGATGCACACTTTGTTGATGATTTTTCAGTATATAAAGGTCAAACACTACGTTTCAAAATCGTTGAAATTGAACCAAGTGAAAATCGTTTGATTTTATCTCATAAAGCAGTTGTTGAAGCTGAAAAAGAAGTTGCTAAAAAAGAAGTATTAGCTAAATTAGTTGAAGGCGATACTGTGACCGGAACGGTTGCACGCTTAACAAACTTTGGTGCTTTTATTGATTTAGGTGGCGTGGACGGTTTGGTTCATATCTCACAAATCTCTTACGACCACGTTAAAAATCCAGCAGATGTATTAACTGTTGGCGATTCAGTCGAAGTGAAAATCCTTTCAATTGATACTGAAACTGGACGCATCTCATTGTCAATCAAAGATACACAACCAGGACCTTGGGATAATATTGAAGAACGTGCAGCAGTTGGAACAACTCTAACAGGAACAGTGAAACGTTTGACAAGTTTTGGTGCATTTGTTGAAGTATATCCTGGTGTTGAAGGTCTGGTTCATATCTCACAAATTTCTCACAACCATATTGCAACACCGCATGAAGTGTTACATGAAGGTGATGAAATTAAAGTGAAGGTCTTAGATGTTAACCCTGGTGATCAACGTTTATCTTTAAGCATTAAAGCGTTGCAAGAAAAACCAGCTGGACTTAAAGAAAAAGAAGAAGTAGTAGATTATGAATTGCCAGAAGAAGATACAGGTTTTACTTTAGGAGATATTCTAGGGGAACAACTTTCTGATATGACAACTGAAGACGATCAATAATAAAAAAAAGAGAAGCGTTAAAAAGCGCCTCTCTTTTTTTAAATGGAAAAGTTCTAATGAAGCGAGTACTTCCTATAAGAAAAGCTTGCATGTTGAAAGGTTATTCTATAAACTACTAGATGGAACAGTAAAAAAACTAAGCTAGAAGTTTATCCTTGAAAGAGAATTCGTACTTTTAAAAAGTGTCTTTCAATGGACATGTGGGAAACAAGGGAACATTAAATAATTGCTTAGCACTCATTTTGATCCAATAAAATAAAAGAAAAAGAAGGAGGCTAAATCTATGGCAAAACCAGTTATCGCCATTGTGGGTCGTCCAAATGTAGGAAAATCAACAATCTTTAATCGTATCGTAGGTGAACGTATTTCAATCGTAGAAGATGTATCAGGAGTGACTCGTGACCGTATTTATTCGCAAGGAGAATGGTTAGGTAAAGAGTTTAATATTATTGATACAGGTGGAATCGATATTGGAGACGAACCATTTTTAGAACAAATTAAACAACAAGCAGAAATTGCAATTGACGAAGCCGATGTTATTATTTTTATTACAAGCGGTAGAGAAGGCGCAACCGATGCAGATGAAAATGTTGCAAAAATTTTATATCGTACTCACAAACCAGTGTTATTAGCTGTTAACAAAGTGGATAACCCTGAAATGAGAAATGATATTTTTGACTTTTATTCATTAGGATTAGGCGATCCTTATCCAATCTCAGGAAGCCATGGTTTAGGCATCGGGGATTTACTAGATGCGGCAATCAGCCATTTTCCAACGGAAGAAGAAGAAGAATATGATGAATCTGTTATTAAATTCAGTTTCATTGGTCGACCAAATGTAGGTAAATCATCACTTGTTAATGCTATTCTTGGTGAAGAGCGTGTGATTGTATCTGACGTTGCTGGAACTACCCGTGATGCGATTGATACAAAATTTGAATCAGCTGATGGAACAGAATTTGTCATGATCGATACAGCAGGTATGCGTAAACGTGGGAAAGTTTATGAATCGACTGAAAAATACAGTGTGTTACGTGCGTTGAGAGCGATTGAACGTTCAGATGTGGTTCTTTGTGTGTTAGACGCAGAAGAAGGCATTAGAGAGCAGGACAAGAAGGTAGCAGGATTTGCCCATGAAGCGGGTAAAGGGGTTATTATTGTTGTAAATAAATGGGATACCCTAGAAAAAGACAACAGCACAATGAAAAAATTCGAAGAAGATATTCGTGAATCATTTGCTTACCTAAGCTATGCACCAATCGTTTATGTTTCTGCTAAAACAAAACAACGTCTGCATACATTGCCAGAAGTTATTGAACGCGTTAGCATGAGTCAAAACTTGCGTATTCAATCAGCAGTCCTAAATGATGTTATTATGGATGCTGTTGCAATGAATCCGACGCCAACAGATAAAGGCAAACGTTTGAAGATTTATTATGCAACTCAGGTTGCTGTAAAACCACCTACTTTTGTCATTTTTGTTAATGAACCTGAAATGCTTCATTTTTCATATTCACGTTTCTTAGAAAACCGTATTCGTGATGCCTTCACCTTTGAAGGAACACCAATTAGAATCATTGCTAGACAAAGAAAATAAGCATTTTAACACATTCGAGACGTCATTTCAAATAATTTGAAAAAAATGGAAGAAATGATTAAAAAATGCGCTTAAAATAGTAAAAATCATTGCAGTATCAGCATTTGTATGATATCTTTTTAGAAGAAATGTTGTTTCTGAATTTCAGTTCAATAATTTCTTTCAAGCCAATTTTGGACCACTCAATTTTGGTATTATCGATGTATATTTGCTTATATTAAACAAAGCATTTATTCTTCTTTTCGAGGGAGGTGAAATACACATGGCTAACAAAGCAGAATTAATCGAAAGCGTTGCAACTTCTACAGGTTTAACTAAAAAAGATGCAACTGCAGCAGTTGATGTAGTATTTGAAACTATCCAATCTACTCTAAGTGCGGGTGAAAAAGTTCAATTAATCGGTTTTGGTAACTTTGAAGTGCGCGAACGTGCTGCACGTAAAGGTCGTAACCCTCAAACAGGGGAAGAAATCCAAATCGCTGCAAGCAAAGTACCTGCATTCAAACCAGGTAAAGCTCTTAAAGATGCAGTTAAATAAGACTAAAAGTGAAAGGTTACTGTACTTGTACGGTAGCCTTTTATTCTATTTTTTGTTATACATAGTTGTAAAATTATTAAAGAAGTGAGAGGATGGGTGTCATTTGCAGCAGCAGATTCATCAAGTCGATGGTGTCTCCACGATTTTTTTTGCAGAAACGCTAAATAAATTGGTTGTTGATTACATGCCACGATTTAAAAACATTGAGCAACTAATGATTATTACGAACCAAACCACATATGAACGTTACTATGAGAAGCTAACGCTACTTTTTAAACAGCAAGAATTACTTTGGTACATTTGCCCGAATTCATTAGAGGCTAAAAGTTTTAAAGAACTTTTAGCCTTGATGACTTATTGTGATGAAGTTGATTTGAATGAACAATCTTTGATTGTAGCTATCGGTACTGAACCCGTTATTCAATTAGGAAATTTTTTTGCTCATCTTTATTTTAAAAAATATCCACTAGTAGCCATTCCAACGAGTTTAGAAGCACTTAGTGGAAGTATCAGTGGAGAAGCTTACCTAACTCAAGACGGGAAAGTGACTGGTCTAGTTAATCAAACCATTTCTACTATTTTTTTAGATGGTCGTTTGCTCTCAATAGATGATCTGGAAGAAGCTCAAAGAGGTTTTGCTAGTTGGTTACAAGTAGCAATTAGTCACAACAAAGCTTTGTACGCTCAATTACTAAAAGGCTTTAACGATTCAAAGGATTTACAAGAGAATAGTATGATTCCTTATTTATCGACATATCTAGCTACAGTGAATGAGCTTCATCAAAAAAAAGCATCAATGAAATTGTTAGGGCTAGATTTTCAAAAGGCATTAACGACCTTTAATGGCGAAAAACGATTGACAACAAATAGTGATACAATTATTGGAATAACATTAGGATTCATTGCTTCTCAGCAACGAAATGGATTTTCAGCAGAACTAGAAATTTGGCTTAAACAAATTCAATGTCTGGGTTATCAACTAGATTTACCGGAAAATTGGTTTGTAACGGATATCGTTGAAAATCTACATCAGCATTCTGCTCAGTTTTATGTACTGTCAAAAGATGGGAAATTGACAAGGGAAGAGTTTCAAAAATCAGAGTTATTAACAATAATCATGAAGTACCAAGAATTATCAAAAAGGAGTTTTTATAGATGAGTTATGGAGAACAAATGATTGCGGCACTACAAGACAATCAGTTAATGGAAGCACAAGACTATTTTCAAGAAGCTTTGGCAAAGGATTTACCAGATGAGTTGTATATTCTAGCAGATACATTATACGAATTGGGATTTTTAGATGAAACAAAAGCAATCTATGAACAACTATTAAAAGAATTCCCAACAGACGATGAATTAAAAATCGGTTTAGCTGAAATTTCAATTGAATCAGATGAGATTGATGAAGCAATGGATTGGCTGTTAGAAATTGAAGAAGACAGTCCAGCATATCCGCAAGCATTACTTGTCTCTGCTGATTTATATCAAGTTCAAGGTTTATATGAAGTTAGTGAGCAAAAGCTCTTACAAGCAAAGGAAATCCTTCCTGAGGAGCCTATTTTAACATTTGCCCTAGCGGAGCTTTATTTTACAATGGGGAAATATGCGCAAGCAATTCATGGTTATGAAGAGTTATTAGCGCAAGGAATTGACGATATGACAGGAATTAATCTATCTGCTCGTTGTGGAAGTGCCTACAGCGCGGTAGGCGACTTTGAACAAGCGATTCCTTATTTAGAAACAGGTGTTGAAGAGAATGAATCCACCGATTTATTATTTGAACTGGGTTTCACTTATTTGCAAAATAAAGAATTTCGTCGAGCAAGTGAAACTTTATTTAAGTTAAAAGAATTAGATCCGAGTTATACCTCGCTTTATCCGTATTTAGCTAAAAGTTTAGAAGAAGAAAATCAGTTAGATAAAGCTTCAGAAGTAATTCGAGAAGGTTTACGAGTAGACCAGTTTAATCATGAACTTTTCTACTATGCTGCTCAAATCTTCTTAAAATTAGACAACGAAGAGCAAGCAGAAACTTATTTAGAAGAAGCCTTGGCTCTTGAACCTGAGAGCGAAGTGATTCAACTTGCTTTGACTAATTTGTTTATCAAACAAGAGCGCTTTGAAGAGAGTGTTGTAGCTATTCAAAAAGCGTTGATTAACGAAGAAGCAGATCCACAATTTTACTGGAACTTAGCGATTGCCTATGAAAACCTTGAAGAGTACGATGCTGCGAATGAAGCGTATCAAAAAGCCTATGAAGCATTTAAACAAAATAAAGATTTTCTTAAAGCCTATGCGCTTTTCTTGAGAGAAGAAGGCAATCTGAAGTTAACAAAAACAGTATTATCTGAATACCTTGCACTTGAACCAACCGATGAAGAAATGATCTTACTCTTAGATGAAATCAATAGCGAATATTAATCAAATACGTTATAATAAATGGAATCAAGCAATGACTATCCTATGCGATTGCTAAGAATAGGGGGACGCCCAAGATGAGTACAAAAGTATCACTAGAAACCAAAAAAGCTTTTTTAAGTTTATTTTTAGATCGCTATCAGTTGAAGAGAAGAGAATCTATGTGGATCATCAACTATTTACTCAATCATGATGTTATTTTAAGTCGGGTGCATTTTGTTGAAGCTGTTGAAACAACTCCTAGAGGAATGGCATTATCTACTATTGGAATGCAAGAAGCGCCTTTTCAATTTTATAAAGAAGGAACAATTTTTAATGACCCCGAGCAAGCTTTTCATGAAGTCCGCTTGAATTGGAATGACGATTTATATGTCGAATTGTTTTTTCAAGATCAATGGCATGTACCAGAATATTTAGCTGTTTTGGAAGATAATCCATTCCATCGTTGGAATGATACAATTAGCGACCAAATAAAAGCGGAGGTTGAAGAAGCACTCTTTAGTTTGACGTTAGCCAAGCAAAAAACAGAATTGTTAAAAAAAATTGACGATGCGCTAGAAAGTCAAAATAAAGAAGAGTTTATAGAATTATCTGCTGCATTAAATTCACTTGAAAAAGAAATCAGTCGTTTTTAATCTTACAAGCAAAACTATCTAGCCAACGCGCCTTTTGGGAAGTTTGCTAGATAGTTTTTTAGTCTTTGAAAACATGAAATAGTTTGTTACTATAAAAGAGTAGCAACATACTAAATTGAGGTGATTATGATGGTTGATAAAACATTAAAACAAATGCAAGATGAGGTTGATGGGTACATTACTCAATTTAAGACTGGCTATTTTTCGCCACTAGGTCAAATGGCAAGATTGACTGAAGAAGTTGGTGAATTGGCAAGAGAGGTCAATCATTATTATGGTGAGAAACCAAAAAAAGCGAGTGAAGAAGCGAAAGAAATTGCAGAAGAACTGGGCGATTTATTATTTGTCACAATTTCAATGGCTAATTCATTAGACATTGATTTAACGCATTCATTCAATCAAGTGATGGAAAAATTTAATCAACGGGATAAAAACCGTTTTGAAAGGAAAGAAAATTAGGATGATTAAAATAGTAGTAGCAGGTTTCAAAGGGAAAATGGGATTGACAGCCACTAAGATGGTAATAGAAAATGAGAAATTTGAATTAGTAGGCGTCTTAGATCCAATGGCAACGGAAGCGAATTTAAATGAATTACCAGAGTTTGTTCAATTGGATATCCCTGTGTTTCATCAAAAAGAAGAGCTTGTAAAACAAGTGAAGCCAGACGTTTGGATTGATTTTACCATTCCTAAAGTAGCGTATCAGCACACTTTATTTGCTGTTGAGAATGGCATTCGACCAGTTGTAGGAACAACAGGTTTTACTGAAAGCCAAGTAGCAGGGTTGATTACACAAACAAAAGAGCAACAGCTAGGTGGATTAATCGCCCCTAATTTTGCCATTGGAGCCATTTTAATGATGCAGTTTGCAGCAAAAGCAGCAGAATACTTTCCAGATGTTGAGATTATGGAACTACACCACGACCAAAAATTAGATGCCCCAAGTGGAACAGCGATTAAAACAGCAGAAATGATAGCTGAAGTTCGAGGGTACCATCAACAAGGAAATCCAGCTGAAAAAGAATTAATTAAAGGAGCACGTGGAGCAGATTTTGAAGGCATGAAAATTCATAGTGTTCGCTTACCAGGCTTAGTAGCACATCAACAAGTTCAATTCGGTAGTGCAGGTGAAGGGTTAACGATTCGCCATGATTCCTATGACCGCGCGTCCTTTATGACAGGTGTTGCATTAGGTTGTGAAAAAGTGATGGAATTGGATCAGTTAGTTTATGGGTTGGAAAATCTTTTATGAGAAAATTAGATTCTGAATTTATGAAGGCTTTGCCTGTTATCCAAAAAATTCAAGAAGCAGGATATGAAGCGTATTTTGTAGGCGGAAGTGTGCGGGATAGGATTTTAAAAAAGCCAATTGCTGATGTGGATATTGCAACAAGTGCATTTCCTATGGAAGTCAAAGAAATTTTTCCTAGAACGGTAGATGTTGGGATTGAACATGGTACGGTGATGGTTCTATTTGAAGGCGAAGGCTATGAAGTCACCACGTTTAGAACAGAGTCGACTTACCAAGATTATCGACGACCAGATACGGTTACCTTTGTTCGTTCATTAGAAGAAGATTTAAAACGTAGAGACTTTACGGTAAATGCGTTAGCCATGAATAGTGAAGGAGAGCTAATTGATTATTTTGGCGGTTTGAAAGATATTGAAAAAAAAATAATCAAAGCGGTCGGATCTGCTTCGGAGCGTTTCCATGAAGATGCGTTACGAATGATGCGAGGCGTTCGCTTTGTTAGTCAATTAAATTTTTCAATGGAAACTAAAACCGAATTGGCTATAAAAGAGCACCATGCTCTTTTAGAAAAAATTGCAGTTGAACGTATCCAAGTTGAATTTGTCAAATTATTATTGGGACAGGGTCGACAAATAGGGTTAAGAAAAATGATTGAAACAGAGTTGTATCAATTTTGTCCAGGATTAGCGTCTAAAAAAGTGGGATTAACCACTTTTGCAAAATTTGAAACGCGATTAGTGACGTCAACTAGTGCTTGGACTTTATTAACTTATTTTATTGAATTACCGGTTTCAGAAATTGAGCACTTTTTAAGAAATTGGAAATGCTCTAAAAAAGAAATTAAGCATATAATCAAAGAACGGATTGCCTTTGATCAAAGGCTAGAATCTTTTTGGAATAAAGAGCGATTGTATCAAGCAGGTCTTGACATTGCATTGGAAGTTGAAACCTTAGTTGACGGTTTTCAGCAAGAAAGCCAATTAGAGACTGTTCAAGAGCTATATGAGGCTTTGCCAATCAAAGAGCGTCAAGAGATGAACGTGAGTGGGAGCGACTTAATAACAGCCTTAAAACGACCTGCTGGTCCTTGGTTAGGAGAATTGTTAGCAAAAATTGAGTATCAATTATTAATTGGGGCCATTCCAAACCAACAACAAGCGATTCTTGAATGGGCTTTAGAGGCTGTAAAAGGAGAAGAAGCATGATGATGGAAGAACAAAGTAAACGATTTTTAGTGAAAAATGAAGATACTGCTTTGGCTTTTGGATCGGGAGATTTACTTGTCTTAGCCACGCCACGTTTAATTGCAATGTTAGAAAACACAGCAAAAGAAATGCCTTTAGAGCTTCTGAAAGATGATGAGACGACAGTTGGCATCGAAATGAACTTAAAACATTTAAAAGCTACAGCAGTTGGAAAAGAAGTTGTGTGCTTTGCAAAGCTGACAGAAATAAAAAAATCAATTTTATTTTTTGAGATAAAAGCAACTGTTGGTGAGGATGTTATTGCAACTGGAACTCATATTCGCGCTATCGTAAATAAACAGCTTTTTATGAAAAAAATTTAAATTTAATTAAAAAAAGAGTTGGTTGTTCTTTTAACAGCCAACTCTTTTTTTTATTGCTAAATAACTAGGTATTTTCTTTGTAGTAACAAGGGTTTTATTTTTTTTGAAAATTTAATTACAAAAAATAAGTAAAAAGTCTTTACTTACTAAAAGAAAGATGTTAACATATTGTTTGTAAGTAACTAAGAGGAGGAAACAAATTATGTCAAACCAATACACAGAATTATTAAAAAATCGTCGTTCAATTTATGGATTAGGTAAAAATGTTTCATTATCAAATGACAACATCGTTTCATTAGTAAAAGAAGCAGTAAAAGAAAGTCCATCTTCATTTAACTCACAAACTTCACGAGTGGTTGTTTTATTTAATGAATCTCATGATAAATTATGGGATATCGTTGAAGCAGCACTTCGCAAAGAAGTACCAGCAGATGCCTTTGAAGCGACTTCAAATAAATTAGCTTCATTCCGTGCCGGAAAAGGAACGATTCTTTATTTTGAAGATATGGATATTGTTAAAAATCTACAAGAACAATTTGCATTATATGCGGATAACTTCCCAGTATGGTCTGAACAAGCAAGCGGAATTGCACAACATTCAGTTTGGACTGCATTAGCAGTAGAAAACATTGGTGCTAGCTTGCAACATTACAACCCATTAATCGATGACGCTGTTAGAGCTGAATTTGATTTACCAGCTTCATGGAACTTAAGAGCGCAAATGCCATTTGGTTCAATTGAACAAGCCGCTGGCGAAAAAGAATATATGGATGATGCAGCACGTTTCCGTGTATTTAACTAATAAATGATTTTTCAAACACCTTCATAACAGAATTGTTATGAAGGTGTTTTTTTGTATTTATTCATGAATTGTTTTTACTGAAGCAATTTTCATGAAGGTATGTTAAAATAATAATGTGAGGAAGCTTAATTCGTTAACGCTAACACTCTAATTCTAGCTGGAAAGCAAAGGAGATCAGACTTATGAAAAAAGAAGTAACAGCACTTAAATTTATTTTCCGCAATGGTGAAACTTGGACAATTGAAAAGCAACACATTGGGGATCTTTGGATCAAACAAATTACAACAAGTTTTGGACGTATTGGAGACAGTGATTTCCAAGAAATTCATCCTTGTGAATCATTAAGAATTGAAATTGCTCAAGAAGCCGATCACGTTCATACAGATGATATCAACTTAGGTGGTTTGGAATTAGGCATGTTCGAGCGTGCAACACAGTACCCTGATATTGAAATGATGGACATCTTATATAAAGATGCTGATCACCCATTATCAAATGTTATCGTCGCAACAGACCGTGTCTATTTCCCATATAAAGCAAAAGACGTGGATGGAAATGACAATGAATTCCAAAGTGCATTTATTGCAAATAAAAATTTATATGTTGTGATTGATCCAACTAAAACAGCAAAAGAAATTTATTCTGACAAACTTTAATCCTGTATTCGCAACTAAGCTGAAAAGCTTAGTTGTTTTTTTGTTTTAAAGTGAACGCATTTTTGTAATTTTCTTCGCTTCATAGTATGATGAGAGATGACGAAAACATAACGAATCAAGAATTAGGTGAAAAAAGTGAAAACGAAGACAACATATGCAGTTGTGGACATTGAAACAACTGGTGGAAATGCCTTAAATGGAGATAAAATTATCCAATTTGGCTGCGTTTTAATAGAAGATGGAAAAATTGTTCAACAATTTGCAACAGATATTAATCCCTTGATTCGCATCCCAAAACAAATTGAGCATTTAACTGGAATTACAACAAAACAGGTAGCAAATGCGCCGTATTTTGAAGATGTTGCAACAACGATTTACAATTTATTAGAAGGTTGTATTTTTATTGCTCATAATATTCAATTTGATTATCAATTTTTAAATAATGAATTTAAACAAGCGGGTTATCCTCCGCTAACGCTAAAAGGAATGGATACAGTTGAACTAGCTCAAATCTTATTGCCTACAGCTCCTAGTTTTAGGTTAACCGATTTAGCGAATCAATTTCATTTTCAACACAGTAATCCTCATCAAGCAGATAGTGATGCTTATGTGACGGGAGAGTTATTTTTAATGTTGCAGCAAATAGCGATGAATTTGCCCTTGGTTACATTGGAAAAAATGGTGGAATTAGCTCTTTTTTGTTCAATGAATACAAATGAATTTTTTATTGATTGTCTTGAAAAAGTACGCAGTGAAATTCCTCCTTTACCGGAAGCTTTGATGATTAAGGATGGGTTAGCACTTCAAAAAAAAGAGATTCAATTGGAACAAGTTGGCAACTGGGAAGAAACAAAAAACTATCCACTGTCATTAGTAGAAAAGGAGCAATTATTTGCCGATCATTTGGTTATTCGTGAAAGCCAAGTGACTATGATGGATCGAGTTTACGATACTTTCCAAAAAGATTCGAATGCACATCTAGCAATTGAAGCCGCTACTGGCGTGGGGAAAACGTTAGGTTACCTAATTCCATTAGCGTATTTAGCCGATCATAAAAGACCAGTTGTGATTAGCACTTATACGACATTGTTGCAAAAACAACTGATTGAAAAAGATATTGTTCAATTAAATAAATTAGTGCCTTTTAACGTAAATGCAGCTATTTTGAAAAGTAAAAATCATTACCTTCATTTATCACGTTTTGCTGAGGAAATAAAATCAGAAACCTTAAACAAGAATGACGCTCTTTTAAAAATGCGTTTACTAACTTGGTTAACACAAACAGTAACTGGCGATTTAGATGAACTAAATATGACCAACTTTAACGGAATCTTTTGGAAGAAAGTTTGTCACCATGGCTGGTTAAACGATCCTAGAGAGGATCCTTGGTATAATGAAGATTTTTATTTATTTGCCAAAAAAGTCGTGCAACAGGCGAGCATTATTATCACTAATCATGCTTTTTTATGCCATGATTTTAAACGAGAGGTACCGGAACTTCCTGAAGTAGATCGATTTATTATTGACGAAGCGCATCATTTATCGGATGTAGCAGTTGCTGCTTCTAGTGAGACGTTTAGCTACTACCAAGTGCACCACGCTTTGAAGTTGATCGGGCGTATTGATAGTGAAGATAGTTACTTAAATCAATTTGAAAGTTTGTCAAAAAAAGTAAAAAGTATTTATGCGTATCAATTAAGTAATATAGAAATGAGCGGGTTGTCTTTAAGTGAAGAACTAGCGGAATTTTTAGATGAGTTGTTATTGATTTGTCATCAAATGGCTACAAAAAAATTGGATAAAAGTGAAGAAATTAATGTAATGCTGAGTGACACAATCCAGTGGTCTCTTGAAAATAAACGAAAAATAAAAAAAATTAGTGCACAATTTACGGAAATTTGTCAGCTTGGTTTTGAATTGGTTCAGCAGCTAATACGTGAGCCAGAAACATTAAGTTTAACAGAAAGTTATTTTGTTGAAGATTTCAATGTGTTGTTAACTAGTATAGAGCAACAGGGGACAATGTTTAAAACTATTTTTAACAATGAAAATCCCTATGCAGTTACTTGGTTTTCTTATAAGGAAAAGAGTCCTAAAAATAGTTTTAAAATCAAACGCTCTACTATTAATAGTGCGGAATTTTTAAAAGAACATTTGGTTGAACAGGCCAAACAGATTGTCTATACAGGAGCAACACTGGAAATCAGAGGAACATTCGATTATTTTGAGGAACAAATTGGTGAAAAAGAGTTAGATACATTAATATTAGCATCCCCTTACGATTACAAAAACCAAGCAAGACTCTATTTACCCACTGAAATGGGAAGCATTAAATCAATGTCGAAGAAGCATTACGTAGAATCGATTGTAGCACAATTAATTCAATTGATTGAAAATAGCCAAGAAAATATTATGGTTTTATTTAATGCCTTTGAACCTTTGCATGATGTGTATCGCTTGTTACAACAAAACCATTTATTTAATCAACGTGAAATTTTAGCTCAAGGAATTTCAGGAAGCCGAGAACGAATTTTAAAACGCTTCTTTCATGCGAATGGCGGCATTTTATTAGGTGCAGATAGTTTTTGGGAAGGCGTGGACTTGCCAGGGAAATCATTAAGAATCATCATTGTGACCCGATTGCCTTTTGATTCACCAGAACAACCCTTTGTAAAATCAAAATACCATTACCTTGAAACATTAGGTGAAAATCCTTTTTCAGTTGAAGCATTGCCCAAAGCTACGTTACGTCTAAGACAAGGATTAGGTCGTTTGATTCGTTCAGAAACCGACAGAGGAATAATGTTGGTTTTAGATGACCGCTTATTTAAAACAAACTACGGCAAACAAATGTTGCACTCATTGCCGACAGACTTGCCTAAAAAAGAACTCCCTATGACTGAAATCGTAACTGAAATTCAAGATTTCTTAAGCTAAATTAAAGAATTTTTTAGCATTTTCAAACCGCAAAAGTAAAAAAGTTTGGTATAATAAGACGACTGAAGAAAGATCTTCTAATGTAAAGTAGGTGAAAAAAATGAAAAAATGGTTTGTGTTAATTTTAACCATTATAATGGCAACGATTGTAGTTGGCGCTGCAACGATTTATTATCAAGGGAATCACCCAATGTCAAAAGCGAAATCAGAAGCAATCGAGATTGCTAAAAGTGAAACAGATTTAAAAGAAGTGGATAACTTCTATTGGTACAATGGCAAGGAAACCTATTTTACAGTAACGGGTAAAACGAATAAAAATAAAGCGATTATTGTGATTATTGCAAAAAAAGGTGGAAAAACAACGGTAATCGATGCAGATAAAGCAATTTCTGAAGGACAAGCTCGAAGCATGACAAGAGAAGCTAAAAATCCAGAAAAAATATTAGAATCACGAATTGGAATGGATAAAAAAGTCCCAATTTGGGAAGTAGCTTATCAAGAAAAAAATGGTCGACTAGGCTATCATGTGATAACCTTAGAAGATGGCGAATACATTCGTGATATCGGCAATATTTAACTAGGGGGGAATTGACATGAGCAAATTAGCTAAAAGAATGGAGCATATTTCCGAATCCATTACGTTAGCAACATCAGCAAAGTCTAAAAAATTGATTGCTCAAGGCATTGACATCATTGGTTTAGGAGTAGGGGAGCCTGATTTTCAAACAGCTGATACGATTAAAGTAGCGGCAATTGAAGCCATTCAAAATGGACGGGCAAGTTATTATACACCCACAGCGGGCTTGCCTACATTACGAGATGCAGTTAGAGAGCGAACGTTACTAGATACTGGATTGGTTTATTCTGATGCAGAAGTTATTGTAACGGATGGAGCAAAAAATGCACTTTATAATCTATTTCAAGCTATCCTCAATCCTAAAGATGAAGTGTTGGTTCTCGCGCCGTTCTGGGTGAGCTATACGGAACAAGTCAAGTTAGCAGAAGGAACTCCCGTTTTGGTCAATGGACGACCTGAAAAAGACTATAAAATCACAGTTTCAGAGTTAGAAGAAAAGAGAACAAACCAGACCAAAGCACTTATTTTAAATTCTCCTTCAAATCCTACAGGGATGATTTACACGAGAGAAGAACTGCTAGAAATTGGCAATTGGGCAGTAAAACATAAAATTCTTATTATTTCTGATGAAATTTATGGTAAACTCATTTATAATGGACATGAGTTCATTTCAATTGCGACTTTATCTGATGAAATCAAGCGACAAACTATTTTGATTAACGGCGTTTCTAAAACGTATGCAATGACAGGGTGGCGAATTGGTTATGCTCTAGGAGACAGAGACATTATCAAAGGCATGATTGATGTTGCAAGTCATTCTACCAGTAACCCAACTGCAGCCAGCCAATATGCCGCAATCGAAGCCTTAAATGGCAATCAAGAAATTGTCGAAACAATGCGTCTTGCTTTTGAAGAACGTTTAAATATTGCGTATCCTTTATTAGCAGCCATTCCAGGATTTGAAGTGATTAAGCCCCAAGGAGCTTTTTATCTGTTTCCAAATGTTAAAAAAGCAGCAACAGCGTGTGGTTTTGATTCAGTAGATGCTTTTGTTGACGGTATTTTAGAAGAAGCCCATGTAGCCGTTGTTCAAGGATCTGGATTTGGCGCAAAAGATAATTTTAGAATCAGCTATGCAGCGGATTTAGAAACACTTAAAACGGGAATTGCAAGAATTCATCAATATGTACTAAAAAAAATGAATAACTAAACTATAGTTTAACTAAAAGGAGTATACAAAACGTGAAAAGAATTACAATTAACGAAGCCAAACACCATGTTGGAGAAACAGTTGAAATTGGCGCATGGGTTGCCAACAAACGTTCAAGCGGTAAAATTGCGTTTTTACAATTACGTGATGGATCTGCCTATTTTCAAGGAGTTGTCGTAAAAAGTGAAGTTGGAGATGATATGTTCCAACTAGCAAAAGGACTAAACCAAGAAACATCGATTTTAGTAAGAGGGGTTATCCAAGAAGACAGCCGTTCAAAATTTGGTTATGAAATGACGGTTACAGATGTGGAAGTTGTTGGAGAAAGTCAAGATTACCCAATTACACCAAAAGAACATGGAACTGAATTCTTAATGGATCATCGTCATTTATGGTTGCGTTCATCTAAACAACACGCCATTATGCAAATTCGTAACGAAATCATCCTTGCGACTTATGTCTTCTTTAATGACAATGGATTTATCAAAATTGATCCACCTATTTTAACGGCAAATGCTGCTGAAGACACAACAGAGCTATTCCATACTGAATACTTTGATCAAGATGCATTTCTTTCTCAAAGTGGCCAATTGTATATGGAAGCTGCAGCAATGGCCTTTGGGAAAGTCTTCTCATTTGGACCAACTTTTAGAGCAGAAAAATCAAAAACACGTCGTCATTTAATTGAATTTTGGATGATTGAACCAGAAATGGCCTTTATGGACCAAGATCAAAGTCTTGAAGTTCAAGAACAATATGTAGCTTTCTTAGTTCAAAGAGTGTTAGATAACTGTGAACACGCATTGCATGTCTTAGATCGTGACGTTGACTTATTGAAAAAATATACTGAACTGCCATTCCCACGTATCTCTTATGACGATGCTGTCGTTTTATTAAAAGAAAATGGATTTGAAGACATTGAATGGGGAGATGATTTTGGATCGCCTCATGAAACTTTTATCGCTAGCTCATTTGACAAACCTGTCTTCATTTTAAACTATCCAAAAGCAATTAAACCATTCTACATGAAACCACATCCAGATCGTGATGATGTTGTTTTATGTGCAGATATGATCGCTCCAGAAGGTTATGGTGAGATTATTGGTGGTAGTGAACGTGAAGTTGATTTTGATAAACTTCAAGAAGCTATCAAAAAATTTGGTTTAGCAGAAGAAGATTACTCTTGGTATTTAGACTTACGTAAATATGGAACAGTTCCTCACTCTGGTTTTGGCTTAGGCTTAGAAAGAGCAGTAACTTGGATTTGTGGTACAGAGCATATTCGTGAATCTATTCCATTCCCACGTCTATTAAACCGCATCTACCCTTAATCTAAAAAATAAATCTAGCAATTTTCAGGCTTCCATAAGAAGTGTTGGAAATTGCTATTTTTATTGATTGATTTAGGATTGTCTTCCTTAAAAAAATAGCGTACTATAATAAGTGACGTAAGGAGATTGATAACATCATGGATAATCATATTTTACAGAGTTGGTTAAAGGCGGGAAATACGTCTATTTCGAATCTCTTATTAAAGCACTATCATAAAATTGGTTTAACGAATAATGAACTAATTTTAGTCATTCAATTAAAATCATTAATGGATGAAGGGATTTTATTTCCAGACACACAAGAAATCGCAATGCGCATGAATGAGTCCACAGATGGCGTTTTTCATGGGATTCACCAACTGATTCAAAAGAAAGTTCTTGCCATTGAGACAGACAAAACAGCTGATGGAAAAACACAAGATGCGTATAGTTTAACGCAACTTTGGGATAAATTAGCATTGCTACTTATAAAGACGGAAACAGAAACTGTCAAAGTTGAAGAAGTTCAAAATGAAAAAGAGTTGTTTCAGCAATTTGAATCCGAATTTGGCAGACCTTTATCCCCTATTGAAATTGAAACAATCGGCATGTGGCTTGATGAGGATCATTATCCAATCGATTTAATTGAGCTGGCTCTTCGAGAAGCCGTCCTCAGCCAAGTGTACAATTTAAAATATGTTGATCGAATTCTTTTAAATTGGGAACGAAAAAATATTCGAACAAAAGATCAAGTAGTAAAAGAGTCTACAAAACATCGACAAAGTCAAGTTAAACAAAGCCAAAATCCAACCAATGAATCTGCAAAAAATACAACAAAAGTACCGTTGCACAATTGGTTGAATAACGACTCATTTTAGAAATAAAAAGGAGGATACCGTTTGTACTCAAAAATAAAAACCATTCGCGCAATTGATGTGATGGGGGAGATGTTTCCAAATGCAAAATGTGAATTGGTACATGACAATGCATTTCACTTGCTGATTGCAGTAATGCTAAGCGCTCAAGCAACGGATATTTCAGTGAATAAGGTTACACCAAACCTTTTTAAAAAATATCATACCCCAGCTGATTTTTTATCTGTTCCTGTAGAAGAACTAATGAATGACATTAAAACGATTGGTCTGTATCGAAATAAAGCCAAACATATTCAAGGCTGTTGTCGAAAATTAATTGAAGAATTCAATGGTGAAGTACCTCAAACGAGAGAAGAACTGATGAGTTTACCTGGAGTTGGTCGAAAGACGGCTAATGTGGTTTTAGGAGATGCATTTGGGATTCCGGCAATTGCTGTAGACACTCATGTTGAACGAGTGACAAAGCGTTTAGGTATTTGCCGAATTAAGGATAGCGTGCTGCAAGTAGAAGAAACGATGATGGAAAAACTGCCTGCAAAAATGTGGGTAGATGCCCACCATCGATTGATTTTTTTTGGGCGCTACCATTGTACTGCAAGAAGTCCAAAATGTGATATCTGTCCATTATTAACTCAATGTAGAGAAGGAAAACAACGTATGGGACTATAAATATCAAATTTAAAAAGAGCGATTTAAGAATAACTCATTCTTAAATCGCTCTTTTATTTGTATTACTTTAGATTGAAAATCCATAAAAATTTCCCTAGAGAACTAAAATTCTTACTTCGGGTGCTTCGAGGAACAACTGTCGAAGAAGAATCAGAACCATTTCCGCCAGAACTAGTGTCTGGTGGAGGTGTACTGGAACTTGTTTCACTACTACTTGATTCAGGCGGAACGATTTCAGAGCTAGCTTCACTACTAGCAGGTGGTTCAGTAGAATCTATTACAGACTCACTGGAGCTTTCAGCTTCCTTTGAATCTACCTGAACACTAGTTGAAGCTGTTGCGCTTCTTTGTCCACTAACAGAAGCAACCAATGAAATAGAGTTTGTACCACTCGTTGGTTTTTGAACCGTGTAGGAGAGATCACTTGTTTCATAAGTTTGTCCATTAACATTTAATAGATAACTCACTTTAGCATTTTTACTTGAAGATTTATAACTATCCCAAGAGATTGAGATAGCATCTGTTTCTTTGTTGTAACTTGCAGTTAAACCAGTCGGAGCAGGTAATGTTTCAGGTGTGTTGCCAGTACCATTTGATGTATTTGTCGGTGCTGTTCCTTTTACAAATAATTCAGTTACAATATTACTACTTGGAACATTTGGACCAGGTTTAGCAGCAGGATTACTTCCGTTTAAGACAGGTGAAGAAACAACGGTTGCAGGTTTCTTCCAGTCTTTTGTTTCAATATCTTTTGAAACATGAGTCATTAATTCTTTATAAATACGAGCAGGTAATTTTTGAGAATTTGGATTTAAATCATGATTATCTGCATTTGGATCATCATATCCAACCCATACAGAGATAGAGTAGTTCGTTGTATACCCACTAAACCAAGCGTCTGGTGAGGAAGTACTAGGAAACTTATCTGCGATTTTATCATCATAATTCGTTGTACCAGTTTTACCAGCTTGAGCTAAGCCTGGGATTTCAGCAGCTGTACCCGTTCCTTTTTTAATAACGTCTTTTAACATGTCCGTCATCATATAAGCAGTAGAATCTTTCATAGCTGTTTCACCTTTTGACGTTAAATCAATTTCTTGATTGTTTCGTAAAACAACTTTGTTGACAGCATATGGTTGATAATAGGTACCACCATTTGCAAAAGCTGCATAAGAAGCAGACAATTGAACAGGTGTTACATCGCCACCAATTGCATTTGATTCAACAAGCCCCTCATAGCCATCAGGTTGTTTGATGTTGATGCCAACTTTTTTCAAAAATTCATTGGATTTATCTAAACCAACTGTTTGCAATGTTTTTAAAGCTGGAATGTTACGAGAATCAGTAATTGCTTCTCGAATGGACATCTGACCTTTATAAGCTTTGTCATAGTTTTTGATTTGTGTTTTCCCATCTGAGTAGGTGTATGGCGCGTCAACTACTTGTTGGTAAGTTGAATAATTCAGATTTTCAATTGCTGGAGCATAATCTGCTAGAGGTTTCATTGTTGAGCCGATACTTCGTTGCAAGTCAGTTGCGCGATTAAGTCCAAGCTGCGCAGTTTGTTTACGACTTCCGCCAAGAGCTTTGATTTGGCCAGTATTGACGTCAACCATTGAAACACCCGCTTGAATTTGATCATCGGGGTATTTAACATAGTTTTCAGTATTTAAGGTATCATATAAATGTTGTTGTGCATCCATATCAAGATTGGTATGAACAGTGACGCCGTCGGTATAAATATCTACATCAGTTTTCTTTGATACTTCTTCAATAACTTCTTTCAAATAAGCATCAATTACTAGATTATCAGCACTTTCTTCCGTGTGATCTACTAAACCGCTATTAATAGGTTCTGCTTTAGCAGCATCTCGTTCTGCTGCAGTGATTTTTTCATTACTTGCCATAGCATCCAGTACCATATTTCGACGAGCTAACGCTTCATCTGGATTTGTATAAGGATTGTAACTGTTTGGAGCTTGAGGCATCCCAGCAAGTAGCGCTGCTTGAGAGAGACTGATTTCATTCAAGGGTTTACCAAAATAATATTGACTGGCTTTTCCAACACCGTAAACATTATTCGCCAAGTAAACTTTATTGATATAGAATTCTAAAATTTGTTCTTTTGAGTATTTACGCTCTAATTTTAGTGATAACCATGCTTCTTGAGCTTTTCTTTTCAACGTTTGATCGGAGGATTTTGTTGAGAAGACAGAAAGTTTTACTAATTGTTGGGTTAAAGTACTCCCACCTTGTGAGGCAAAACCGCCTTTTAGGTTAGCAAGGACCGCACCACCAATACGAATTGGATCGATTCCGATATGTTTATAGAAGCGTCGGTCTTCAATTGAAATGACTGCGTCTTTTAACGATTGTGGAATTTGCTCTCCTTCTACGATTTCTCTATTTTCGCCACCGATTTCTTTAAAGACATTTCCTTTACTATCTAAAATTTTAGATGAAAAGGAACCGTTTAGTTCTTTTTCTGTTAAATTAGGTGCAGAAGAAGCATAATAGGCAAATAATCCGATTCCTGCTAATAGCACAAGAACGCCAATTCCAATTAGTGAAAGTAGGATTTTTTTCCATAATTTCATTTTTCCACCTTTTTTTGGTTTTTTATTTGCAACACGTGACATTTCTTCATTATCGCTTGTCATGATTGTTCGACTCCTTTGAAAAGCTTTTTTCTATTAAAACATCTACCACATCTAAAAATGGAATACGTGGTGATAATCCATAATACAGTTCATAACCATTTTTTTCAAGTTCTTCTAATGGAATTGACTTTCTACCTTCATTGTTTTTTAAATCCCAATAGTCAATCAAAACGCGAGCTTCTAATAAAAAAAGCCGATTAACGCTGGTAAATCTCATAATTACAAAACAAATAGCCTGTTGAGCTAAACATTGCTTCATGTGCAAAATTTGGTGTTCATGAAAGTTTTTTAATGGAAAAGAGCGTTTGTTTTGTGTTTCTTTTGCCTCGAAATCTAAGTAGAAACCTTGATAAACACCATTATAATCCGTAGTGGAAGCTTGTCTGAAATAGGCTTCTTTAATAACTGCGGCACTTCGTTTTGGGTAATCAACTTGTACAATTTGGACGGGCGTTGGTTTTTTATGGATGACCGCTTTGTTTCGAGATAAATAAGTTTCATTACTGGCGTTAATGTCATCTTCTAAAGACATTCCTCTTTTGGAAAAAGAATGGGCTGTCTTTTTTACTTGATTTTTTTTGTTATTTTCGGCACTATGAGAATAGCTTTTACCATTTGGATATCCAATTGCCAATAGTCATCACACTCCTAGTAGCTTATTATATCAAATAAACTAGGCGATTGGAAAGTAGAAAGGAGCATGCTTATGGCAAATTTAGTAATTAGCGGTTATCGTTCTTTTGAATTAGGTGTTTTTAAAGAAGACGATCCTAAAATTGCAGTTATAAAAAAATGTTTATCACAAGAAATTACACAGTTAGTTGAAAATAATCAAGTTGAATGGATTCTGATTGGGGGACAATCAGGCGTTGAACAATGGGCAGCAGAAGTTGTACAGGAATTAAAAAAAGACTATCCTCAAATAAAATATAGCGTTATTTTTCCGTTTTATGAATTCGGATCAAATTGGAATGAAGCAAATCAATTAAAATTGCAAAAAATCAAACAAGCAGCCGATTATACTGACAGTACCTCTCATAAACCATATGAAAATCCAGCGCAATTAAAAAATCACCAGCAATTTTTATTAGATCATAGTGAGTTAGCGTTACTTGTTTACGACCCTGAATTTGAAGGGAAAACAAAATACTTATATGAAGCAATCCAAAGAAAACAAGAAAAAACAACGTACGAATGTTTGCTAATCGACTTCGATCAATTGCAAAATCAGACATTTGAATAAAGAAATTAGTTTTTTTTTTCGATAATTTTTGATACAATAGGAAAAAGTATTGAATTTATGCTATAATGAAATAGCGACAGTATAAAAATGAGGTGTAACCATGGCAAATAGAAACTTAACAACTAAAGATATCTTACAAAAAGAATTTAAAACAAGCATGCGTGGCTATAGTCCGGCAGAAGTCGATGAATTTTTGGATAATGTGATTCGAGATTATGAATCTTACAATAAAGAAATCACGCAGTTAAAAGCTGAGCATGAACGTCTTTTAAGTAAAGTCGATGAGTTGACAAAACAAGCAACAATTGCAAAACCAGCATATTCTTCACAACCTAACAATACTGTAACAAACTTTGACATTCTGAAACGTTTATCTAATCTAGAACGACATGTGTTTGGTTCAAAATTAGATGAAAATGAAGAAGTCTAAGCTTAGATAGAAACTATTTGTAAATTTTGGGTAATTGCGGTCTAGCTTGACTAGGCTGAGGAAAGTCCATGCTCGCACAAGCTGAGATGCTTGTAGTGTTCGTGCTTAGCGAAACCATAAGCTAAGGCCTTTATCAAATGATAAAGTAACGGCGGAAAAAATAGCTAAGGTTGTAAAACTATGCTTGAGTATTCCTGAAAAGTGCCACAGTGACGAAGCCATTATGGAAACGTAATGGGTGGAACGCGGTAAACCCCTCGAGCGAGCAACCCAAACTTTGGTAGGGGCACTCTTTCTAAGGAAATGAACGAGAGAAAGAGGCAAGTAATTGCAGACAGATAATTACCTCGGGAGTGTGCAGTCACCTGACTCGCATTCCCTGACAGAACATGGCTTACAGAAATTTACAAATTCAGGTAAGAATTCCATCTTCATTTGAAGGTGGAATTTTTTTATTATTTAAATAAAAAATTTAACAGACGATCTGTATTTTTATGAAAATTAAAGGATTTAATGGTATACTAAAAAAGACTATTTTTTAAGGTTCGTTTAAAATATAGAGACTGTTCAAAACTAATAAATAGAAGTGAGGAAATAGAATGAAAAATTTTCAACTTGTTGCGACTGCAGCTAGTGGAATCGAAGCTTTAGTAGGCAGAGAGATCAAAGATTTAGGGTATGAATGTCAAGTGGAAAACGGGAAAATATTTTTTGAAGGTGGCATGCGTGATATTGCTAAAACCAACTTATGGTTGCGTACGGCCGATCGTGTGAAAATTATCGTTGGTGAATTTAATGCCTATGAGTTTGATGAGTTGTTTGAAAAAACAAAAGCATTGCCGTGGGAAGACTTATTGCCAATGGATGCCTGTTTCCCAGTTGCTGGTAAATCAATCAAATCTAAATTATATAGCGTTTCAGATTGCCAAGCTATCGTAAAAAAAGCAATTGTAAACCGACTAAGTGACGTGTATCATCGTAATACACGTTTACCAGAAACAGGTGCATTGTATCAGTTAGAAGTGGCTTTATTAAAAGATAAAGTAACAATTACATTAGATACAACTGGACCAAGTTTATTTAAACGAGGATACCGTACTTCAAAAGGTGGCGCACCGCTAAAAGAAAATATGGCTGCAGCTTTAGTATTATTAACATCTTGGAGAAAAGACCGTCCATTTTATGATCCTGTATGTGGGAGTGGTACAATTCCAATCGAAGCAGCGTTAATTGGTCATAACATTGCACCAGGATTCAATCGCAGTTTTGCTTGTGAAGAATGGGATTGGTTTGACGAGGAGATTTTTAAAGAAGTTCGTACAGAAGCTGAATCTTTAGCAGATTACGATATTGAGTTAGATATTGTGGGAAGCGATATTGATGGGAAAATGATTGAATTTGCAAAAGAAAATGCGATTGAAGCAGGTCTAGGAGACAGCATTACCTTTAAACAAATGCAATTAAGTGATTTTACCACAGATAAAGAATATGGTGTAATTATAGCAAATCCACCATATGGTGAGCGTTTAGGAGAAGAAGAAGCCGTTCAAACGCTATACAAACAAATGGGTACAACCTATCGTCCGTTAAAAACATGGAGTAAATATATTTTAACAAGCGATTTAACATTTGAAAGTTACTATGGAGAACGAGCAACGAAAAAACGTAAGCTTTATAATGGCGCACTTCGTACCGATTTCTTCCAGTATTGGGGCGAACGTCCACCAAGAGCACCAAGAACTTAAAGGAGTGAATTTAGATGGGGGAACAAGAAAAAGGTTTTTTAGAATTAACTAAAGAAATTGCTTTACTAAATGAAGCAGTTGCGCTGTTAGAGTGGGACTCATTAACTGGAATGCCTGAAGAAAGCAGTTCTTATCGTGGTGAATTGGTAAGTTATCTAGCGAGTCATGCATTTGAAAAATCAACTTCCACTGAAATGGCTCATTATTTAAGTGAACTTCACAAAAATCAAAGCGAACTGTCTAATGAGTTAAAAAAAATGGTGGAAAAAGTTCAAAAAGAATATGATTTAAATCATAAAATTCCACAAAATGAATACAAAGATTTCATCAAAGTAACGAGTGAAGCGGATGCAACCTGGAAAAAAGCAAGAGAAACCCAAGATTTCAAGGTATTCTTGCCATCGTTAGAAAAAATTATTGCTTATGAAAAGAAATTTATTACCTATTGGAAAAAAGACGAAGCAACAAATTACGATGTTTTATTAAACCAATATGAACCAGGCATGACGGTTGCTAAGTTAGATAAATTATTTTTTGAACTAAGAGAAGGAATTCTAGCAATTTTAGCCAAAATCAAGGAAAATGGGACACCCCCTAAAACTGATTTTTTAACTCGTTTTATGAGTAAAGAAAATCAAAAGGCTTTTTCTACAGCAGTCGTAAAAAAAATGGGGTACCGTTTTGAAGCTGGAAGACTGGATGATACAATTCATCCGTTTATGCAAAGTATGAATCGTAAAGATGCTCGAATTACAACTCGGTGGGATGAACATAATTATAAAATGGCAATTTTTGGTATTATTCATGAAGCCGGACATGGAATTTATGAACAAAATATTTCTGGAAAATATGATTACACGCCGTTGAGTGGTGGTGTTTCAATGGGAATTCATGAGTCACAATCCTTGTTTTATGAGATTGTTATGGGTAGCGATAAACTATTCTGGTTAGATAACTACTCATTGTTGCAAAGCTATGCAGACGGCGAGCTAGATGATGTTGATTTTGAAACATTTTACAAGGGATTGCATGAAACTAAATCTTCCTTGATTCGAATTGAAGCTGATACATTAACGTACCCCATTCACATTATTATTCGTTATGAAATTGAAAAAATGATTTTTAATGAGGAGGTTGATGTGAAGGACTTGCCTCAAATTTGGAATCAAAAATATCAGGAGTACCTTGGAGTAACACCAACCAATGATTCTGAAGGGATTTTACAAGATGTCCATTGGAGTGGCGGTAGCTTTGGTTATTTCCCATCCTATGCTCTAGGCTTTATGTATGCAGCGCAATTGCAACATACTATGGCAAAAGAAATTGATTTAGAAGCAATTTATAAAACTGGCGACTATGAACCCATCCGTCAATGGTTAACGGCGCACATCCATCAATATGGTGCCTTTAAAGAGCCGAATGAATTGATTTTAGAAGCAACAGGAGAAGCCTTAAATCCTCGCTATTTACTAGAATTGCAAGATAGAATTTACCAAATGGTTTATGATTATTAAGTAAAAGATCCTAAGAATCGATGATTCTTAGGATCTTTTTTTTTAACAATATTAGCATTGACTTTCTTTAAAAAAAAGATTAAACTTAAAATAACTTAAAAATAATAATAAAAAAACTTAGTTTAACTTAAAAAGAGGTGGTATAAATGAATCAAAAAGATCGTTTGAAAACTATTCTTGAGTTATTAGAAGAAAGAAAAGAACTCTCAACAGAAGAGCTGATAGAAGAATTGGCCGTTTCAAAAGATACCATTCGACGTGATATTTTAGTTTTACTCAATCAAGAATTAGTTGAGCGCTATCGGGGAGGTATTTCTTTACCCGTTATGAAAGAAAAAATTCAAACGTATACCGATAGAATGATTGCAAATGCTAAAGCAAAAAATGCAATTGCCTTAAAAGCGATTGAGGAAATAAAACCACATCAAGTTCTTTTTTTTGATGTCTCCACCACTGTTCAAATGATTGCAGATCACTTAAACCATGAGCAATTAATGATTGTCACTCAATCGGTTGACAATGCTTTCGTTCTTTCCAAAAAAAATAAAACCAATGATGTTTTTTTACTGGGTGGATTATTTGATGCTCAGTCGCACTTGATTTATGGAGAAGCAACCATTGAACAATTGTCTACTTTTTTATTTGATTGTGCCTTTATTGGTGCTGCAGGGATTTCCACTAACGGTGTCTTTTATTCGGAGTTAACGGATATTCAAATGAAGAAGGCTATTATAAAAAATGCTAAAAAAGTATGTTTAGTCGTTGATTCTTCAAAAATGGCTGTTGAAACTTCTTTCAAATTAGCATTTAGCGGAATTGACTTGATTATTTCAAATCGACCGTTTTCAAAAGAACTAAAAAATAAACTAGAAGATTATAACATTCAAATAATCATTACAGAGGAGTGAGCTTGTTGAATCTACTAATAAAAAATGCCCATATTATTGAAGAGGGAACAAGAAAAAAAGTAACCATTGAAATTGAACACCAATGTATTAAGCAAATTACTACAGAAAACATTGAATATTTGGAAGATACAGTTATTATAGATGCTAAAAATCAACTTGTTATTCCTGGAATGGTGGACGTTCATATTCATGGTGCCAATAATTTTGATATGATGGATGGCACAACCGAAAGCATTCAGGTAGTTTCGAAAAAATGTGCCGAGACAGGCTGTACCAGTTTTTTAGTTACTTCAGTTAGTTCCTCACTAGAATCTCTTCTTAAGATGATTCGTAGCACTAAAGAAGTGATTGGAAAAGAAGAAGGTGCTAAAATTGCTGGAATCCATCTAGAAGGTCCCTATTTAAATGTATTAAAAAAAGGCATGCAAAATGAAAAGTATCTACGCCATCCTAATTTTGAAGAAATGGATCTTATTTTTAAAGAAGCAGGAGACTTAATTAAAATGGTAACCATCGCTCCAGAATTGCCAGGAGGAATTGACTTGATCCACTATTTAACAAAGCGCAATGTAGTGGTGGCAATTGCTCACTCAAATGCGACTTATGAAGAAGCAACGCAAGCTTTTGAAGAAGGTGCTAGTCATATTACTCATTGTTTCAATGCAATGCCCGTAATTCATCATCGTGCCCCAGGATTGGTAGCAGCCGCTTTAGAAAATGATGGTGTTAGTTTGCAAGCCATAGTTGATGGAGTACATTTACATCCAGGTATTATTCGCTTGATGCATAAAATCAAAGGGCCCAATAAAATCGTGTTGACTACAGATGCCTTACAAGCAATGGGTGTGGGAGATGGTGATTATGTATTCGGCGGACATCAAGTATCCGTTAAAGAGGGCATTGCCAGACTTCAAGATGGAACGCTAGCTTCTAGTACCATTACAATGAACCGCTCATTAAAACTAAGTAGTGATTTTGGCATTCCGCTTTCTGATAGTATTAAAATGGCATCCACTACGCCAGCAAATATACTAGGGCTCAATTCTATTGGGGAAATTAAAGAGGGCTACGTTGCTGACTTAGCAATGTTAGATGATCAATTTAACGTAACTCAAACCATTATTAATGGAGTGGTTTATTCGTAAACAGGCACATGTATTGTAAAGCTTAGTAGTTATCTACTAAGCTTTTTCTTTTAACTTTAATTGTAGAGCTTGTCTAGCTAAGTGGTCAGCGCCTTTATTTTGTGCTTCAGGAATCCAATTAATAAAGAACAGTTCTATTTGATTTAAAATATGATGAATGGGTTTTAAATAAGTCGCGAATTGATCATTTTTAGCATAATTACGTTCAACTGAATTCGCTACGATTTTACTATCGGTATAAATCATGACCGTTTCAGTTAAAAGATGTTGTTTTTCTATATGTTGTAAGGCAATTAAAAGAGCCTGGAATTCAGCTTCGTGGTTGCTACAGTTTTCTTGTAAGGGAATGGCTAATTGTTGGTACAATTGTTTGGGGCCAGAAATGACAATGCCAACGCCGCTTGGACCGGGATTGCCTTTTGTTGCAGCATCTGTATAAATTTTAAGCATGACAAAAAGAGTCTCCTTTTCAATTTTATAAGTTTCTTAATAGCTTCCCAAATTAATCTATGATACTATAGAATCATCCTAACAATAAAAGGAGGAATCCTGGTTGAAGAACGAAGCAACAATAAGGTATCGTCTTTCTTTGGAGCCTGCTTATCAAATTATTTATTGGTCTATTAGTTGGACTACTTTTTTTATTAGTTTAATAGGTATTTTAGAGATTCAACGGGTAAATGTAGTAAGTATTCTTGCAGCAATTATTTTTATTTTAACAGCCTACATTGGACTAGGATCTTATCTAACGATCAATCATACGAATATGGAATTTTCATATTTAAGAGGTATGAAAAAAGAAAGTATTCCACTTGAATCGATTAAAAAAATTAAGGGGCATCATTTAAGTCAACAAATTGATTTTAAAACAGAACGTCCGAAGTTTTGGTTTTATTTCTTTAATAAAAAAATAAAAACGCAATTTTATCAACATTTCGTAACGGATTATCCAGCGATTCCTTTATCTGAAGAATTTATTAAAACCCCAACGTATATGGATACATCGGTCTTTCAAAACGATCAAAGAGATTAAGTGATTTAAAAAACGATACCTGATAAAGGGTATCGTTTTTTTATTCAATCGTTACTTTAGTAGCTTGAGGACCTCTAGTTCCTTCAACAATCGTAAAGACGACTGTTTGTCCTTCATTTAATGTTTTAAATCCATCGCCTTCAATTCCAGTGAAGTGTACGAAAATATCTTCCCCATCATTGTATTCAATAAATCCGTATCCTTTGTCATTACTAAACCATTTTACAGTCCCAGTTTCCATATGTAACGTCCCCCTCTAGTTTAGAATCCAACGTCACCAAAATTAATATATGGCTTATTCTTATTATAGAAATATTCTATGAATTCGTCAAATATAAATAGCTAAAATAACGTTAACTTATAAAAATTAAGTTTCTTTTTCGGTCACAATTGTTGTATAATTAAAGTGAGATAAGAACGAATTAAACATTAATTGATTTAATGTTCGGATATAATAGGGAGGAATTCATAAATTGACATTAACAGACATTGAAATTGCGCAAGCAGCTGAACTAAAACCAATTCAAGAAATTGCACAAAAAGTAAAATTAGATTCGGATGACTTAGAACTATACGGTAAATATAAAGCAAAAATAGACTTTACTACAACAAAACGTCTTGCTGGTCAAAAAAATGGCAAGTTAATCTTGGTAACAGCAATCAACCCAACTCCAGCTGGTGAAGGAAAATCAACTGTAACGATTGGATTAGCAGATGCGCTTTCATCTTTAGGGAAGAAAACAATGATAGCTTTACGTGAACCGTCGCTAGGGCCTACAATGGGCGTAAAAGGAGGGGCTTGTGGTGGTGGATATGCTCAAGTGATTCCAATGGAAGATATTAACTTGCATTTTACAGGGGATATGCACGCTATTACAACAGCAAATAATGCGTTATCAGCTTTTATTGATAATCATTTATTTCAAGGGAATCTCTTACAAATCGATTCAAGAAGAGTGATATGGAAACGCGTTGTTGATTTAAATGATCGCGCGTTGCGTCATGTGACGATTGGTTTAGGTGGACCAATGCAAGGCGTTCCAAGAGAAGACGGATTTGATATTACGGTTGCAAGTGAAATTATGGCGATTTTATGTTTAGCAACAAGTTTAACAGATTTAAAAAAACGCTTAGCTCGAATTGTAATAGGCTACACCTTTCAAAAACACCCTGTGACGGTTGCGGACTTAAAAGTAGAAGGCGCGTTAACGTTGTTATTAAAAGATGCGTTAAAACCAAATCTCGTACAATCAATTGAACACACGCCGGCTCTGGTTCATGGCGGTCCCTTTGCCAATATCGCTCATGGTTGCAACAGCGTATTAGCCACGCAAACAGCTATGAAATTAGCCGATTACACGGTTACTGAAGCAGGATTTGGTGCGGATTTAGGTGCTGAGAAGTTTTTAGATATTAAAGTTCCGCAGCTTGAAAAAGCACCAGATGCAATTGTTGTTGTCGCAACAATTCGTGCACTAAAGATGCATGGTGGTATTTCTAAGGATCAATTATCTACTGAAAATGTTGAAGCTGTAAAAGTGGGGTTTAGTAATTTACAAAAGCATATTGAGAATATGCAGTCTTATGGTTTGCCTGTAGTTGTAGCGATTAATGAATTCAGCAGCGATACAAAAAATGAAACACAATTAGTTAAAGAATTATGCCGTAAATTAGGCGTTGAGGCAGCGTTGACAGCTGTCTGGGAAAAAGGTTCAAACGGTGGCGTAGAGCTAGCCAACGCTGTTTTAATGGCGATTGAATCAAGTTCAGAAGGATTCCAACCATTGTATAATGCAGAAGAAACGTCAATTGAAGAAAAAGTCACTAAAATTGTTCAACAAATTTATGGTGGAAGTAGAGTTTTATTTTCTAAAAAAGCGTTGACACAGTTAAAAACATTTAAAACTTATGGATGGGAAAAATTACCTGTTTGTATGGCAAAAACACAATATTCATTATCAGATGATCCTTCTCTTTTGGGTAGACCAACTGATTTTGATGTGACGATTCGAGAATTTGTACCTAAACTAGGAGCTGGCTTTATCGTTGCGTTAACAGGAGATGTTATGACGATGCCAGGCTTACCTAAAAGCCCAGCAGCTTTAAATATGGATGTTGATGCTGAGGGGAAAGTTTCGGGTTTATTCTAAAAAATAGAGGTATGGGACGTAACGATGTCTCATATCTTTTTTAGGTCAGGAGTGAAAAGAATGGAAACAGCATTGACGAAAGAGCTAATAAGATTAGGAAAAGAGCGTGTTAAGAATTTACCAGTTGAAGGTTTTGTACCAGGACAAGGATCGTTACATCCATTGTTTATGTTGATTGGTGAAGCACCTGGTGAAACTGAAATTGGAAATTTAATTCCGTTTAGTGGGCGTGCAGGGAAAGAATTAATGAAATTTTTTGATAGGTTAGAAGTTTCAAGAGAAGATGTTTATATAACGAGTACCGTGCGAAGTAGACCTTATAAAATTAAACAAAAAGTGAGTGTGAAAACAGGAGAAAAAACAATCCGAAAATACAATCGTCCTCCAACAAAAAAAGAAATCATTGCGCACGCCCCATTGTTAGATGCAGAAATTCAAACTGTAAATCCGCCGATTATTTTGACTATGGGGAATATCGGATTAAAAAGAATCCTTGGGAATGTCGGGACGGTTACAGAGCTTCATGGCCAGCTCTATACGGGACCCATTCAAAAATTACAATCGCTAAATTCAAACCAGTTTATATGGACAGAAAAAAACTATCGAGTCTTTTCAACGTTTCATCCTGCTGCTATTTTTTATAACCGCCAGTTGCAGTCGCTGATAATGGAAGATTTAACAACATTTAAAAGGCTGATTCATTAAGGAAGTCTTCATCAATTCGATTTAGACTATTTACCGATGAAGATCCATGTTAGAATGAGAAAGACTGAATTTTGGAAATGAATAAAGAAAGTGGCGAATAGAAATGAAAGATTTAAAAGTAATTGGCTTAACGAAAACCTATGGAGAAAAAGTTCTCTTTGACGATATTTCCTTTACTATAAAAGAGGGAGACCGCGTAGGATTGATTGGAACGAACGGAACTGGAAAATCAAGCTTATTGCGAGTACTGACAGAACGAGACGGCAGTGAAGCAGGTGAAATTCAAATGCCAAAAGATTATCGAATTGGCTATTTGGAACAACAAACACAATTAAATCCAGAACAATCAGTATTTGATGCAGTTTTTGAAGGCGATACTCCGATATTAAAAGCCCTTCGTCACTATGAAATAGCTTTAGAAAATTTAACGTTAGATTCAATGAATGAAGCCTATCAAAGAGCCTATTCAAATGCTGAACAAGAAATGAATCGTGAAGATGCGTGGACAGCGGATACAAATGCTAAAACGATTTTAAATCAATTGGGTATTCATGATTTAGAACAAAAAGTTGCAACGCTTTCTGGTGGGCAAAAGAAACGTGTTGGATTAGCTCAAGTATTGATTCAAGCACCAGACTTATTGATTTTAGATGAACCAACTAACCATCTTGATTTTGAAACGATTACTTGGCTAGAGAAATATTTAAGTAATTACAAAGGCTCGTTGCTACTTGTAACACATGATCGTTATTTTTTAGATCGTGTTGTGAATCGCATGATTGAATTAGCTCACGGTAAAATCACTACGTATACAGGAAACTATGAAGTTTATGTTAAAGAGCGCGCAGAGCGAATGCTTGAAATGGAAAAGCAAGATCAAAAGAGAAAACAAATGTACCTAAAAGAACTAGATTGGATGCGAGCTGGAGCAAAAGCAAGAACCACCAAACAACAAGCTAGAATTGATCGATTCCACGATTTAGAAGGAAATTTAAATCAAGCTAAAACAGATGGGTCTGTTGAGATTGTAATGGATGGAAGTCGCTTAGGAAAACGTGTTTTTGAATTAGTAGATGCGGGGTTAACTCTTGAAAATCATGTTATTTTAAATAACTTTAATTTATTAGTGCAAACCAAAGATCGAATTGGAATCAGTGGACTAAATGGTGCGGGGAAATCAACTTTATTGAATGTGCTAGCTGGCAGAATGATTCTGGATAGTGGGAAATTAGTAGTTGGCGAAACGGTTAAAATTGCTTATTATACTCAAATGACAGAAGACATGGATCCTAACAAGCGCCTAGTTCAGTACCTTCAAGAAGTAGGAGAAGAAATTGAAACTACCAATGGAGAAAGAGTAAGTGTTACTGAGCTGTTAGAGCAATTCTTATTTGAACGTCACATGCATGGTGCGTTAATTGGAAAATTATCAGGTGGCGAAAAACGTCGTTTGTATCTATTGAAATTATTGATGGAGCGCCCAAATGTGTTATTATTAGATGAACCAACAAATGATTTGGATATTGCAACATTAACAGTCTTGGAAGATTATATTGAAACCTTCCCTGGTGCTGTGATTTCTGTTTCTCACGATCGTTACTTTTTAGATAAATCAACGAATAAACTACTGATGTTTGAAGGCAACGGGCAAGTTACACCTTACTACGGAAGTATCACTGAATTTTTAAAAGAAGATCGAACGTTAAAAGTGGAGGCAGTTGTGCCAACAAAAACTATCAATCAAGTCAATTTAGTAGAGAGTGAAACCAAAGAAAAAAAGAAATTAACCTTTGTAGAACAAAAAGAATGGGACACGATTGAAGACGATATTGCTAAAATAGAAAAAGAGATTGAAGAGTTAAAAGAAGCAATGGCACAATCAAATAGCGACTTTACAAAACTACAAGAATTACAAGAAAATGTCACTCATTTAGAGGAAGAGCTTGAAGCTAAAATGGACCGTTGGGAATTTTTAAGTCAATTTGCATAAAAAAGAAAGATCGATTAACTGGAGGCGTTCATGTGGAAAAAGAGTATTTAGCATTAGGAAAAAGAGTATTGGAAACTGGAAATGTAAAAACAGATCGTACAGGAACTGGCACAAAGAGCATCTTTGGCCATCAAATGCGTTTTGATCTGTCAAAAGGGTTTCCACTGCTTACAACTAAAAGGGTTCCTTTTGGATTAATAAAAAGTGAATTATTATGGTTTATTAAAGGCGATACCAATATTCGTTATCTACTAGAGCATAATAACCATATTTGGGATGAATGGGCATTTGAACGCTTTGTAAAAAGTGCAGATTATTCAGGACCGGATATGACAAATTTTGGTCGTCGTGCAGTTACAGATGCCGATTTTAATGAAATCTACCAAGTAGAATTAAAAAAATTCTGCGAACGCGTTTTAACAGATGATGACTTTGCTAAAACATATGGTGAACTGGGAAATATTTATGGTTCTCAGTGGCGTCATTGGAAAACAACTCAAGGAGAAACCATTGATCAATTAAAAGATGTGATTCAAATGATCAAAGAAACGCCTGATTCAAGACGTTTGATTGTTTCTGCTTGGAATCCAGAAGATGTTCCATCAATGGCATTGCCTCCATGTCATTCGATGTTTCAATTTTATGTAGCAGACGGGAAATTAAGTTGTCAATTGTATCAACGAAGTGGAGATATCTTTCTAGGAGTTCCTTTCAACATTGCGAGTTATGCGTTGTTAACACACTTGATTGCCCATGAAGTAGGCTTAAAAGTGGGGGATTTTGTGCACACAATTGGGGATGCACATTTATACTCGAACCATATGGATCAAATGAACCTGCAATTGTCTCGAAGTATTCGCGAATTTCCGACGTTACAATTAAATCAAGAAAAAACAAGTATTTTTGATTTTGATGTAGCGGATATTCAAATTGAAGATTACAACCCACATCCAGCAATTAAAGCACCGATTGCTGTTTAATCAATAGAAAAGAGGGGAAAATTCATGATTGCGTATTTATGGGCACAAGATGAAAATGGTACAATTGGGTATCAAGGCACGTTACCTTGGCGTTTGCCGAATGATCTAAAATTTTTTAAAGAAAAAACAATTCATAATGCAGTTGTGATGGGCAGAAAAACCTTTGAAGGAATGGGGAAACGCCCATTACCAAATCGCATAAACATTATTTTAACTACAGATCCGACTTATGAAGCAACTGGTGTGACTGTGATGCACAGTCGCCAAGAAGTACTGGATTTTGCTAAAACCTATGAAAAAGATACGTTTATCACTGGTGGTACAGGAGTATTTAAAGACTTTTTGGAGGATGCTGATGTTTTGTATCGCACAATCATTAAAGGTGAATTTAAAGGAGATACTCAATTTCCACCTTTAAATTGGCAAGAATGGAAAATCATAGAAGCAACTCCAGGTATTTTAGACGAAAAAAACCGTTATCCTCATGTTTTTGAAACATATGTTAGAAAATAAAAAAATGGCAACTTCAATTTGAAGTTGCCATTTTTTATCAATTTTATTTTTTAAGCATACAACAGAATTGAAAAATACATAAATCCTGTGCCAAGCATCACGAATAGATGCCATAAAACATGCATAAATCGAACGGAGCGCATGCTGTAAACCAGAGCTCCGACGGTAAATGAAACGCCGCCTGCTACTAATAACCAAAAACCAATCGGGCCTAAACCGCTATACAAAGGTTTCATTGCAATTAAGCATAGCCATCCCATAATAATATAAATGACCGTTGATGCATTTTGATATTTTCCTAACCAAATGCATTTGTAAACCACCCCTAGAATAGCCATCAACCAAATCACACCGAACAATGACCAACCTAGTGGACCGCCAACAGTAACCAAACAGTAAGGAGTATAGGTTCCGGCAATTAAAAGGTAAATACTGCTATGATCAAAAATTTGAAAAATCTTTTTTGCTTTTGTGAACATTAGGCTATGAAAAAGAGTGGACGCAAGGTAAAGTAAAATCAACGTTGTTCCGTAAATTGCGTAAGAGACAACTTCTAGTGCTGAACCATTTTGGGTTCCTTTGATTAATAATAAAACTAAACCAGCAATGCTTAAACCAACTCCGATTCCATGAGTAATCGCATTGAAAACTTCGTTGACAATTAAGTAACTTTTAGAAAAATGTTGTGTTGTGTTTGTTGTTTCCTTCAATTAAATCCCCCCGATAAGTTAAAACTTTAAAAAATCTCACGTTTCCCTAGTGTACGAAAATATGAGAATCTGTTATACTATTTTAATAAGAATAAAATAGCGCTAGGTCACTTTTAAGTGATTCACTTATTTGTTTTAATCATTATAACATGAACCTATCTATTTTTGCAGAAGAAAGAGTGGGATTAATAAAAAATGAAGAAATTTAAAATTGTAACAGATTCATCTGCTGAGTTAGGACCAGATGAAATTAAAGAATTAGCGATTCATGTTTTGCCTTTAACAGTGATGATCGATGATGTTGTATATGTTGACGGGGTCACATTGCAAAAAGAAGAATTTATGGAAAAAATGCAACAAGCAAAAGCTTTACCAAAAACAAGTCAGCCACCAATTGGACAATTTGTTGAACTGTATGATGAATTAGGAAAAGATGGCAGTGAGGTTATTTCTATTCACATGACAGAAAATCTTAGTGGAACCGTTAATACCGCTCGTCAAGCAGCTCAATTATCGACAACAGAAGTTACGGTTATCGATAGTGATTTTACGGATCGCGGCTTGTCTTTCCAAGTAATTGAAGCAGCCAGAATGGCTTTAGCGAACGCCGATAAAGAAGCTATTTTAAAACGAATTGACGAAGTGAGAGCCAATACTAAATTATATATTTGTGTTGTGACATTAGAAAATCTTGTAAAAGGTGGTAGAATTGGTCGTCTGGCAGGAGCATTGTCAAGCTTTTTAAATGTAAAAGTGATGATGGAGCAAGTAAAAGGACAATTAGAATTACGTGTTCGTGGACGCGGAATGAAACCAGTTAATAAGTGGCTTGTTGAATTACAAGAGAAATTAAAAGAAACACCTAATATTCGTGAAGTATCATTTTCATATGCAGACGATGAAGAGGCTTGCGAAGAAATTAAAAATCAATTTCAAGCAACATTACCTGACGTACCAATGCGCGTTAGATTAACCAGCCCAATTATTTCAACCCATGCGGGTAAAGGTGCTTTTGCAGTCATGTACTATACCGATTAGTAAGTATCCTGCATAATTATTTATGGACAGATTCTACTATAAGTAGAACTGTTCTTTTTAAATTAAGAAAGGAAAAATAAATGAAACAGTTAAAATCACTAATAGGCGTACTCCTTTTTTTAGCAGTAGCGACATTTGTTGTTTTTCAAGTGCTGAATTTTTTAAGTGGCAATGAGACAGCAACTCAAAAGGCAGTTACAAAGATTACGAATAAAGTACAAAAAAAAGATATTTCCATTGTTGCAGTAGGAGATTCTTTAACAGAAGGCATTGGCGACGGGACCTCAACTGGAGGGTACGTTTCAAGAATTGCTGACTTATACGCAACAGATAAAAAAATCAACGATATTACAACGGCTAATTATGGGATATCAGGCAATACAAGTACGCAAATTCTAAAACGAATTCAAACGAAAACAGATATTCAAGATTCTTTGAAAGACGCAGATGTCATTGTTTTAACTTTTGGTGGGAATGATTTAATGAAAGTGATTAAATCCCAACTATTAAAAGTAACAGAAGACAGTTTTGCAAAGCCAGAAGCAGCATATAAACAACGAGTAGAAACTATTTTTTCAGAAACTCGAAAGTTAAATAAACAAGCGCCGATTTATGTTTATGGTATTTACAATCCTTTCTATCTATACTTTTCAGATGTTCCTGAAATGCAGACAGTGGTAGATTCATGGAATGATGCAACGAAATCCGTTGTTGATGAGCAAAATAAAGCACACTTTATTCCAATCAACGACTTACTTTCTAAAGGAAACCAAGTTGAGTCTACTGAAAATGAAGATACCTCATCTACTTCTTCTCATCAAAAGGCTGAAATTGTCAATGATTTATTATTTGAAGAAGACAGTTTTCATCCTAATGAGGAAGGCTATGACATAATGGCAAAAGCACTTTACGAAAATATGCAGAAAACAAAAACAGAATGGCTTCCGTAAAAAGTAAATAGAGAAAGCAGTGAGGAAATGGTAGAAGAAACCAAACAAAGAAAACAATTCAAACGTCCTATTAATCCATGGAAATGGGCATTTTTAATTTTAATAGCTATATTATTAGGAATCGGTATTTGGGGTGGAACGAAAATTTTTGTACCTGTTAATACTGTAACTGAGCAAAAAAAAGTGCAGAAAACAGAAGATGTTTCATTTGAAGTGAGTACTCATAAAAAAGAAGTCAATGAAATCGTTGCTCATGGGATTGATCGCTTTATAAAAAAAGGAGACATCCAATATCAGTTAGTGTTCAATGAACAAGCTGAAGTAATCGGCACGTTTAAACTCTTTAATCATGATGTTCATTTTTATCTATATTTAGATCCCTTTGTAATGGAAAACGGCAATGTTCAGTTAAAAGCAACGAATCTAAGCATTGGAAAGTTAAATTTACCGATCGGGTACGTGATGAATTTGATTTCCAAACAATATAACTTGCCTAAATGGGTACAAATCGATAGTAAAAAACAATTAATTGTTTTAAACTTGGATGAGTATAAGTTAGAAAATGGCTTGAAAATAAAAGCTAAAAAATTCGATTTGAAAAATGACGACATTCGATTTAGTGTCTATTTGCCATTAGAAGAACTTGTTAAGAAATAAGGGGGACTGTTAATGAAGGAGACAGCGATTTTTGCTGGCGGCTGCTTTTGGTGCATGGTAGCGCCTTTTGATCAGATGAAAGGGATTGAAAAAGTGATTTCTGGATATACGGGAGGGCACGTAGAAAATCCAACGTATGAAGAAGTTCTAACAAAAACAACGGGTCATACGGAAGCTGTTGAAATTACTTTTGATCCAGACCTGATTAGTTATGAAGAATTGGTGGATATTTACTGGAATCAAACAGATCCAACCGATGCCATGGGGCAATTTCAAGACCGAGGTGATAATTATCGACCTGTGATATTTGTGAAGGATGGCAAACAACGTAAAATAGCAGAAGCTTCTAAGCAACGTTTAGTTGAAAGTAAGATGTATTCGAAACCTATTGTCACACAAATTCAACCAGTAGCGCCTTTTTACCCTGCTGAAGATACGCATCAAGATTTTTATAAAAAGAATCCAGCGCGATACCAAGCAGAACAAAATGAACGACAATCCTATCAATTGAATAAAGGAGCTGAATTAAAATGAGGCAGTCTTTCTTTCACTTTTTAATGACAGAACGAGACCCTCATAAAAATGATGAAGTCACAAAGTTTGCTAATGATGTTTACTTGGATGTCAGCTTTCCAAAACAATCAGAAAATTATCAAGAAATAAGTGATTATTTAGAGTTTTATGGGGACTATTTAAGTTCAATGAGTGTCTTTGACAACGCGTGGGAGCGATATCTTGAACGTAACCAAACATTAAGCAGTTCAAATTAGGGAGGAAATAACAAAATGAGTATTCATATTGAAGCATCACAAGGACAAATTGCAGAAACGGTATTATTGCCAGGGGATCCATTACGAGCAAAATATATTGCTGAAACATTTTTAACAGATGTTGAACAATACAACCGCGTTAGAAATATGTTTGGCTATACAGGCTTATACAAAGGCGAGCGTATTTCTGTTCAAGGTACGGGAATGGGCATTCCGTCGATGATGATTTATGCTGATGAGCTAATGAATAGTTACAATGTTCAAAATCTAATCCGTGTAGGCACGGCAGGTGGAATGCAAGCAGACGTTAAAGTACGAGATATCGTTTTAGGACAAGGGGCAACAACGGATTCTTTTATTAACCGACAAGCATTTGATGGGAAAGTAGATTTTGCTCCTTTAGCTAATTTTGACCTTTTAAAAACTGCTTACGATATTAGTACTGAAAAAGGATTATCAGTTAAAGTTGGAAATATTTTATCAGCAGATCGTTTTTATAACGCAGAACTTGATAAAGTAAAATTAGCGGATTACGGCATTTTAGCTGTTGAAATGGAAGCAGCTGGCTTATACACACTAGCAGCAAAATATAACCGTAAAGCTTTAGCGATTCTAACGATTAGTGACCATATTTTCACAGGTGAAGAAACTTCTTCAGATGAGCGTGAACGTACATTTAGTGACATGATGATTGTAGCATTGGAAACAGCTCTTAGACAAAAACAATAAAACAGTGGAGGTGTTCCTTTGAATCAAGAACCGAATGATTTAAAACCTAAGAAAACTAAAAAGAACATTACTTTAAGTGTGTATGTCACATCTCTTATCTTGGTCGCGGTATTAGCGGTGGGTGGAACTTATTTCCTAACTGAAAAAAACCAAAATCAAGTAGCCGTTGATTCTTCAAATGCGGCTAAAGTAGATCAGAATTTCAACAAATTACAAGAAGTCTATTCGAAGTTATCGACTCAATTTTACAAAAAAGTCGACAGTACTAAACTATTAGAAGGAGCCTTGTCTGGCATGGTAAATGCGACAGGGGATCCTTATACGCAGTACCTAGATGTTGCAGAGGCAACGGATTTAGACAGCACGATTTCAGCTTCTTTTGAAGGAATTGGTGCGGAAGTAATGAATCAAAATGACGCCATCACCATTGTTTCTCCAATTGCGGGTTCGCCAGCTGAAAAAGCAGGACTTTTGCCAAATGATGTTATTTTAAAAGTAGACGATCATGAGATGGCAGGTCTGACTTTAAATAAAGCAGTTTCGTATATTCGTGGTGAAAAAGGGACCGACGTTGTCTTGAAAATCCAAAGAGGAACAACTACCTTTGATGTAACGTTAAAACGTGATACGATTCCAGTTGAAACAGTAAAAAGTCGTCTGGATGAAAAAGATCCAACAATTGGATATATCCAAATTACGAATTTTTCACAACCAACTGCTTCTGAAGTTGAAAAAGCAGTCAAAGATTTACGTGGAAAAGGTGCAAAATCCTTTATACTAGATGTTCGTGGAAATCCAGGTGGTTTATTAGATCAAGCATTAAAAATTTCTAACATGTTTGTAGAGGATGGCAAAGTCTTGATGCAAACGAAAGAACGAGACAAAAAAGCAGATATTATGAAAGCTGATGCAACATTAGGCGACTTTAAAGTAACAGAACCTATCACATTGTTAGTAGATGAAGGGAGCGCTAGCGCTTCTGAAATTTTAGCAGGTGCTTTAAAAGAGTCAGCGAACACGACCATCATTGGTACGAAAACCTTTGGTAAAGGAACGGTTCAAACAGTAGCAACTTTTGATGATAAGAGTGAATTGAAAATGACAATTGCTAAATGGTTAACACCATCTGGTCAATGGATTAATAAAAAAGGCATCGAACCCACAATTGCCATTGATTTGCCAACTTATACAAAATTATTACTAATTGATCCAAAGAAAACCTATCAACAAAATGATGTGTCAGATGAAGTGAAGAACTTGCAAAGTGTTTTAAACGCATTAGGTTTTACTTCTAATGACGCAAATGGTTACTTTGGAACAGGAACAACCGAAGCGGTTAAGGCCTTTCAAACTGTCCATAATTTACCTTCTGATGGCATTGTGACAGATAAAACATCTACCGCATTAATCGAAGCATTACGAGAACTAATGAAACAAAATGACACGCAATATGAAAAAGCTGTTTCTTATTTACAAACAAAATAATAAAAAAAGAGCTCTATTTTCTAGAATTTAATTAGGAAATAGGGTCTTTTTTTGAAGGATTAAAAAAAAAAAAATGAAATGTAGTAAAATAATAGTTATTTCAGTCATTTTCTTGTATGATAGAAGGTAGTAAAGTTTACAAGTTTGGAGCGAAAGGACATGAAAAAAACTTGGAGAGATCATTTATGGGATTGGTTTAAAGCCGCTGTCTTAGCGATTGTCCTCACTGCTATTTTAAGAAATTTTATTTTTATTCCAATGAATGTACAAGGATCATCTATGATTCCAACACTGCATCAAGGAGATCAAATGGTCGTTGAATCATTTTCAAAAATGAAACGTTTTGATATTATTGTTTTTAAGGATGCGTCTAATCGAACCTTAGTGAAAAGAATTATTGGACTACCGGGTGAATCGATTGCCTATCGTAATGATCAACTTTATATTAATAATCATAAAATCAACGAGCCTTTTTTAAAAAATAAACTAGTAACGCAGGCTGGAGAAACGTGGACATCTGATTTTGAATTACAGCAATTGACAGGTGAGAAAAAAGTTCCTGAAAATGAGTATTTTGTTTTAGGGGACAATCGTAGGTCAAGCAATGACAGTCGTGTTTTTGGATCGATTGCCAAAGATGAGATTATTGGGAAAACGATTTTAGTGTATTTTCCGTTTAATAGAATAAGTGTTTATTAATGCTGATAAAAGAAAGTAGGAAATGATATGAGTAGAACGAATTATTCAGATGGACGAGATGAATCTGCAGAAATTTTTGAGCCTCGTAGTAAGGCACATCATTCTAAAACAAGAAAAAAAAGGTCAAAAAAAGGCAAAAAAAATGAAATTCTAAGTACCTTTGTTTATATTGTCGTGGCATTAGCGATATGTTTGTTGATTCGTCAGTTTTTATTTGCACCAGTAAGTGTAGATGGAGAGTCAATGATGCCAACGCTAAAAAACCATGACCGCTTGATTTTAAACAAAATAAAAAAAGTGGATCGGTTCGATATTATTGTTTTCCCAGCACCTGACGCACCAGACAAAGAATATATTAAACGTGTGATCGGCTTGCCAGGGGATGAAATTTCGATGCAAGATGATGTTTTGTATTTGAATGGCAAAGCGGTTCAAGAGCCTTATCTAGATCAATACAAAAAGAAATTGAAAGAAAAAGGGCAACTATTAACTGGTGACTTTACGTTAATGGGGAAAACGGGTGTTGCTAAAGTCCCAGAAAATGAATATTTTGTAATGGGAGATAATCGAGGCAATTCAAAAGATAGTCGTATTTTTGGGTTTGTGCATATTGATACGATTTCTGGAACGACAGATCTTCGCATTTGGCCGTTTACTCATTTTGGAACACTAAAAACTGAATAATTTAGTGAATGAAATGACAGCTTTTAGGTCATTTCTTTTACTGATGTTCGCTAACCGATAAATTTTAAGTATAGAGGAGCAACAACATGACAATCCAATGGTTTCCTGGTCATATGGCCAAAGCAAGAAGAGAAGTATCCGAAAAATTAAAATTAGTAGACGTCGTTTTTGAGCTAGTAGATGCTAGACTACCACTTTCAAGTCGAAATCCAATCTTGGATGAATTAATTGGACAAAAACCGCGTGTTATTATTTTGAATAAAAGTGATTTAGCTGATGAAAGACAGACTAAAGCATGGGTTTTATATTTTAAAGAGCAAGGAATTTCTGCTGTTCCAATTATTGCGCAAGAAGGCAAAGGCATGCAAAAAGTAATGGCTGAAGCGAAATTGCTATTAAAAGAAAAATTTGATCGTATGAAAAGTAAGGGGATTAATCCACGAGCGATTCGTGCTATGAGTATTGGAATTCCAAACGTTGGGAAATCAACGTTAATCAATCGTTTTATCAAAAAAAATATTGCTAAAACCGGGAATAAGCCTGGGGTCACAAAAGGGCAACAATGGTTGAAATTAGGCAAAGAATTGGAATTGTTAGACACTCCAGGAATTCTATGGCCCAAATTTGAAGATCCTGAAATCGGAAAAAAATTAGCTTTAACGGGAGCAATTAAAGACAATCTATTACAAATGGATGATATTGCTCTATACGGCTTAAATATTATGAGAACTTATTACCCACAACAATTGATGAAGCGTTTTAAAATCAACCAAGAAGAATTAGCTTTAGATTTACCAGAATTATTGATGCTAATTAGTGAAAAACGGGGTTTTAGAGATGATTACTCTAGAGCAAGTGAAATGATTGTCTATGAAATTCGAAGTGGTAAAGTGGGACGCTATACATTGGATCATGCGCCAGTTCATTTTGAAACAATAGAAGAGGCGTAAGTATGAATAAAAAATTGACTATCCTAGAAGTGAAAGAACTATTAAAAACGATTAATACGACAAATGATCCGTTATTTGAACGTTTAACTAATGATGAGCGTAAAGGTGTTCAAATCGCGATTAAAGCCTGGCATAAAAAACAAGCCGATGCACTTAAGCTAGAGGAAAAACATCAAGAAATGTTGCAGTTTGAAGAAGAATTATGGCAAAAAAATTGTCTTCATATTGCAGGTATTGACGAAGTCGGCCGTGGTCCATTAGCTGGTCCAGTTGTCGCAGCAGCAGTTATTTTACCTAAAAATTTTCATGTATTAGAAATCAATGATTCTAAACAATTATCTGAAGCGAAACGTGATGCTTTATTTGAAAAAATTAAGGATGAAGCATTGGCGATTGGAGTTGGGATTAAAGACGAGTCCACTATTGATCAAGTAAATATCTATCAAGCTACTAAATTGGCGATGATTGAAGCAGTTGAAAACTTAACAATTGATCCTCAACATCTATTAATTGATGCGATGCAATTAGATCTCCCTATTCCACAAACAAGTATTATTAAAGGAGATGCTAGAAGTTTGTCAATTGCAGCTGCAAGCATTGTAGCAAAAGTGACCAGAGATCGAATGATGAAAGATTATGACGAGCAATATCCTGGATACGGATTTGATAAAAATGCGGGTTATGGAACAAAAGTGCATTTAGAAGGTATAGAAAAGTATGGAGTTACCCCGATTCATCGGAAAACCTTTGCTCCAGTTAAAAATCAATTATTGAAAGAAAGATAAAGAGAAATTCTCTTTGTCTTTCTTTTTTTAAATGAATGGACTCTTTTTGGCGAATAGTAAGAATATACACTATTAAAAAGGGAGATACGCATATGAATGTAACAGAATTAAATGAATGGTTGTTTCATCTGGCACATTGTCATGGAGTTGGAGCAAGTAGCAGCATTCGAATGGTTGCAGAATTAATGGAGAATCCATCCTTGTCATTATTTGAGTTAGCATTTAGTGCTAATTTAAGTTCAAAAAACATGAAGTTATTTTATGAAAGCTATGAAAAAATAGATCGTCAAGCGGCTCTTAATTATTATAAAGAAAAAAATATTAATTGGATTACTATCTTAGACGACGATTATCCAAGCTATTTAAAAGAAATTTACAATCCACCAGCCCTACTTTTTTATCAAGGGGATAAAGACTTATTAAAAGAAAATTTATTAGCAATTGTAGGTTCGCGTTTAAAAACAGCATATGGAAGTGCCGTTTTAAATTTATTTTTACCGAAATTGCTTAAACATCAAATTGTTACTGTAAGTGGATTAGCTAAGGGAATCGATGCTGAAGTTCATGAAAAAACAATTAACTTAAAAGGCAAAACCATTGCAATAGTCGGAACGGGTTTAGACTTAGCTTACCCAAAAATCAATAAGGATTTGCAACTGGAAATTGCGAAAAATCATCTATTGGTATCAGAATATCCCATGGGATCAGCTCCAGAAAGACATCATTTTCCATTAAGAAATCGTATTATAGCAGGTATAAGCTTAGGAACATTAGTTGTTGAAGCTAAAAAAAGAAGTGGTAGCTTAATTACTGCTAATTTAGCTTTACAAGAAGGGCGCGAAGTTTTTTCAGTTCCTGGAAGTATTTTAAGCTCTTATTCAAAAGGAACCAATGAACTTCTTTTAAATGGAGCAAAATGTGTTGTAGATGCCGAACAAATCTTAGAAGATTTGTAAAAATAATAAAAAAATTTTTTAAAAATTAAATAAAGGCTGGAAACACCTTAATATCAACGTCGTTATCTATTAGAACCTCTTTATTTTTAATTTTTCCTACTATATAAATACAAAATTTTAGAACAGTTAGTTGACAAAGTGCTACTAGATGGCATAAGATGATAAACGATTTCAGTTTTTAATTTATCATTAAATAAAAGCTCATTCGAAAGGAGCAACTTTGTGGCCTATAAATATTTGGTGATTGTTGAATCACCTGCAAAAGCAAAAACTATTGAAAAATACCTAGGGAAAAATTATAAAGTAGTCGCTAGTCTAGGACATATTAGAGATCTTCCAAAAAGTAAAATGGGTGTTGACGTTGAAAATAACTATGAACCTCACTATATCTCAATTCGAGGTAAAGGTGACTTAATTAAGGAATTAAAAAAGTTTGCTAAAAAAGCAGACAAAGTTTATCTCGCAGCCGATCCAGATAGAGAAGGGGAAGCTATCGCATGGCACCTTTCACACTTACTGAATCTGGATATTGAAGATAAAAATAGAGTGGTTTTCAATGAAATTACTAAAGAGGCTGTTAAAGAAGCATTTAAAGAACCTCGTTCGATTAATATGGATTTAGTCGATTCACAACAAGCTAGACGTATCTTAGATCGATTAGTAGGTTATACAATCAGCCCTATTTTATGGAAAAAAGTAAAAAAAGGACTTAGTGCAGGTCGCGTTCAATCCGTTGCATTAAAATTGATTATTGACCGTGAAAAAGAAATTATCGCTTTTAAACCAGAAGAGTACTGGACGATTGGTGGAAATTTCAAAAAAGGAACGAAAAAGTTTAAAGCGAATTTTTATGGCTTAAAAAACAAAAAAGTAGCCTTGAAAAATACTGAAGAAGTACAAGAAGTTATTAAAAGATTAGATGGTCCTGATTTTGAAGTTACTAATGTTACAAAAAAAGAACGCAAACGAAATGCAGCTCTTCCTTTTACAACAAGTAGCTTACAACAAGAAGCTGCACGTAAATTAAACTTTAGAACAAGAAAAACGATGATGGTTGCCCAACAATTATACGAAGGAATTTCACTTGGACGTGGCGGTGCAGTTGGTTTGATTACTTATATGAGAACCGATTCAACTCGAATTGCAGATAGCGCTAAAGCTGAAGCAGCTGAATTTATCGTAAAAGAATATGGTGAGGAATATTCTGCAACCAAATTTAAAAAATCAAAAAATGCTCAAGGTGCGCAAGATGCCCATGAAGCGATTCGTCCTTCAAGTGTGCTTAGAACACCTACAGAATTAGAAAAGCATCTATCAAAAGATCAATTAAAACTTTATAAGTTAATTTGGTCGCGATTTGTAGCTAGTCAAATGACACCAGCAGTTTTTGACACAATGAAAGTTGATTTGGTTCAAAATGATGTCTTATTTAGAGCAAATGGTCAAAAAATTAAATTTGCAGGATTCACTAAAGTTTATATTGAAGGCAATGACGAAGGTAAAGAAGAAAAGGACAATATTCTTCCTGAGATGGAAAAAGGGGATACTGTTAAATCAGTTGATATTGAACCTAAACAACACTTTACTCAACCACCTGCTCGTTTTACTGAAGCAACCTTAATTCGTTCTCTTGAAGAAAATGGCGTAGGGAGACCTTCCACATATGCACCTACATTAGAGACGATTCAACGTCGCTACTATGTAAAATTACAAAGCAAACGTTTTGAGCCAACAGAACTAGGCGATATCGTAAATACCATGATTGTGGAGTTTTTCCCACAAATTGTTGACATTCATTTCACTGCTGAAATGGAACAACAGCTTGATCATGTGGAAGAAGGCAAAGAAAACTGGGTTGGCGTAATTGATCGATTCTATAAACCTTTTGCGATTGAAGTTGAAAAAGCAGAAGAAGGAATTGAAAAAATTCAAATCAAAGATGAGCCAGCAGGATTTGATTGTGAATTATGTGGCCATCCGATGGTAATCAAATTAGGCAGATACGGTAAATTTTATGCTTGTAGTAATTTTCCTGAATGTCGAAATACAAAAGCCATTGTAAAAGAAATTGGCGTAACATGCCCTACTTGTAAAAAGGGTAATGTCATTGAGCGTAAATCGAAGAAAAATCGTTTGTTCTATGGGTGTGACAAGTACCCAGAGTGCGAATTTGTATCATGGGATAAACCAGTTGGACGCGATTGTCCTAAATGTGAGCATTATTTAGTTGAGAAAAAATTAAAAGGCGGCAAACAAGTTGTTTGTAGCAATTGTGATTACCAAGAAGCGGTTCAAAAATAATTTATTTAGGGAAAAAAGAAGTTTTTGCTTCTTTTTTTCTTTAATCTTTTAATGGAATAAGATGAAAGAAGGTAATATTATTGGTTGAAACAAGTTTTGTAAACGTTATCGGAGCCGGATTAGCAGGAAGTGAGGCGGCTTTTCAGATTGCTGAAAGAGGAATTGAGGTTCATCTTTATGAAATGCGTCCAGTAAAAAATACAGAAGCTCATCATACGTCAGATTTTGCTGAGTTAGTTTGTAGCAACTCATTGAGAGCGAACCAGCTAACGAATGCAGCGGGTTTATTAAAAGAAGAGATGCGACAATTTAATTCGCTTATCATTAGTGAAGCAGATCAAAATGCAATTCCTGCAGGCGGAGCATTAGCTGTTGATCGAGATAAATTTTCGCAAGGTGTAACGGAAAGAATTAAAAAGCATCCATTGATAAAAATTTTTTCTGAGGAAATCAAAACATTACCGAAGGGACCGACTGTTGTTGCAACAGGCCCGTTAACATCTGTTGCTCTAGCAAAAGAGATTGCAGAATTTACCGAATCAGATGGACTCTATTTCTATGATGCGGCTGCACCAATTATTGATAAAAATAGCATTGATTTTGATAAAGTATATTTAAAGTCCAGATATGATAACGGTGAGGCTGCCTATTTAAATTGTCCAATGAATGAAGAAGAGTTTAATCGCTTTTATGATGAATTAATTGGAGCTGAAGTAGCACCGTTAAAATCGTTTGAAAAGGAAAAATTCTTTGAAGGCTGTATGCCTGTTGAAGTGATGGCCAAACGTGGACGTAAGACATTGCTATTTGGCCCGTTAAAACCCGTTGGCTTAGAAGATCCTAAGACAGATAAGCGGCCATTTGCAGTTGTACAATTACGGCAAGATAATGCGGCAGGGTCTCTTTATAATTTAGTTGGTTTCCAGACGCATTTAAAATGGGGAGAGCAAAAACGGATTTTGCAATTGATTCCAGGTTTAGAACAAGCCGAAATTGTTCGATATGGAGTTATGCATCGAAATACGTTTATTAAATCTCCTGACTTATTAAAAGCAACCTATCAGTCAAAAAAACGTTCAGATTTGTTTTTTGCTGGACAAATGACCGGCGTAGAAGGATATGTAGAAAGTGCCGCAAGTGGTTTAATTGCGGGAATGAATGCAGCTAAGCTAGTTTTAGGAGAAGAATTAGTAACTTTTCCTATAGAAACTACGCTTGGCAGTATGGCTTATTATATTACCCATGCCGATAGCAACTATTTTCAACCAATGAATGCAAATTTTGGTTTGTTTCCACCCTTACCAGAAAAAATTAGAGATAAAAAACTTCGAAATGAAGCGTATGCAAATCGGGCATTAGAAAGTATTTTAAATTTAAAGAAAATTCTCTCAATAGAGGTCTGAATAGATTGAATTCTCTTTGTTGATATGATAAAGTATCTTTGTCGTATCAACAGGGGGGATTTTTTTGGATGAGTCACAATGGATTTCTATTTTTTTACAGTATTTAATGATTGAAAGACATTACTCTGAATTAACAAAAAAAGCCTATGAAGAAGATATTCTAGAGTTTAAAAAATTTCTTGAAGAAACTGGTGAAGCTTCTTTCAAAGCAGTTACGCTTTCTGACGTTCGAATTTATTTAGGTTTATTAAATGAAAAACAATTAAGTCGCAACTCAGTTTCAAGAAAAATATCAAGTATGCGAGCGTTCTATCAATTTTTATTGAAAGACCAACTAGTAGAAGACAATCCTTTTTCATATATTCATTTGAAAAAAAAATCACTAAGATTGCCACGCTTTTTTTATGAAAAGGAAATGGAAGCCCTGTTTACAGCCGTAAAAGGAGATAGACTGTTAGATTTTCGGAATGAAGCTTTATTAGAAGTATTGTATGGTACTGGTATTCGAGTTAGTGAGTGTAGCAATATCCAAATCAAAGACTTAGATTTTGAATTAGGGGTGCTGCTAGTTCATGGGAAAGGCAACAAAGAACGTTACGTTCCATTTGGGCATTATGCAGCAATTGCGATTAAAGAGTACCTTGAAAAATGCCGAACACCTTTAATGACAAAATACCATAAAGAACATCCCTATTTATTTGTAAATCATTATGGCGATCAGATAACGCCAACTGGAATTGAATATGTATTAAACCAAGTAATAAAAAAAAGCAGTTTAACCTCTAATATTCATCCTCACATGTTGCGCCATACATTTGCTACTCATTTATTGAATAATGGTGCAGATATGCGAACTGTTCAGGAATTATTAGGTCATGCAAGTCTTTCTTCGACACAAATTTATGCTCATGTAACGAAAGAGCATTTACAAAAAAATTACCGACAATTTCATCCAAGAGCGTAATGCTTTAAGAAGAAATGAATTAATAGGAGGAATAAACAATGACAACAACTTTTCACGCAACAACGATTTTTGCAGTGAGTCATAACGGGGAATGTGCAATGGCTGGCGATGGTCAGGTAACGATGGGAGAATCTGTTATCATGAAAGGCACAGCACGTAAAGTTCGTCGTATTTATAACGGTGAAGTGCTAGTTGGATTTGCTGGAAGTGTAGCAGATGCTTTTACATTAGAAGAAAAATTTGAAGCTAAATTAAATGAATACAAAGGCAATTTAAAACGAGCTGCAGTAGAGCTAGCTCAAGAATGGCGTACAGATCGTGCAATGCAAAAACTTGAAGCATTATTAATTGTCATGAATAAAGATGAAATGCTAATGGTGAGTGGCGGTGGTGAAGTGATTGAACCGGATGATGGTATCTTAGCGATTGGCTCTGGTGGGAATTATGCACTTTCAGCAGGCCGAGCATTAAAAAAACACGGTCAACATTTAAGTGCAAGTGAAATTGCCAAAGAGAGCTTAACGGTAGCAGCAGATATCTGTGTCTTTACCAATCATAATATTATCGTGGAAAAACTTTAAAAGGAAGTGTCTACAATGAATACAACTATTAATATGACTCCTAGAGAAATCGTTCAAGAACTTGATAAATACATTATTGGACAAAATGAAGCTAAAAAATCGGTTGCGGTAGCTTTACGTAATCGTTACCGTCGCCTACAGTTAGAAGAAGAAATGCAACAAGAAATTACGCCCAAAAATATGTTAATGATTGGGCCTACTGGCGTAGGTAAAACGGAAATTGCACGTCGTTTAGCAAAAATCGTCAATGCGCCTTTTATCAAAGTAGAAGCAACAAAATTTACTGAAGTAGGCTATGTTGGACGTGATGTGGAATCGATGGTTCGTGATTTAGTTGAAGTTAGTATCCAAATTGTTCAAAAGCAACAATATTCAAATGTCTATTCACAAGCTGAAAAACGCGCAATTGATCGTGTAGCCAAATTACTTGTTCCAGGAATTAAAAAGGAAAAGAAAAAGGCTGCTAATTTAAATCCTTTTGAAAATATGTTTCAAAATATGGGTGTTGATATGGCTCAATTTAATCAAGAAGAGGTCGAGGAAGAAGTGACCGAAACGATTTCATCAAATCGTGAAACAATGAAGCAACAAATTCGGGATGGCTTGCTAGATCAAAGAGAATTAACAATTGAAGTGAATGAGAGTAAAAAACCGGTCAATTCTCCTATGGGAGCTGGCCTTGAACAAATGGGGATTGATTTGAATGATACCTTAGGAGCCTTAACTCCAAAACGCAAAATCAAACGGACAGTGACTGTTCAAGAAGCAATTAAAATCTTTATCCAAGAAGAATCTGAAAAGCTCGTTAACCCAGAAGACATTCATTCACAAGCCATTAAACTTGCTCAAAATACAGGGATTATCTTTATTGATGAAATTGATAAAATAACTTCTAAAGCAAGTCAGTCTGGAGAAGTCTCTCGTGAAGGTGTGCAGCGCGATATTTTACCAATTGTCGAAGGATCACAAGTCAACACAAAATATGGCACAATCCAAACAGATCATATTCTATTTATTGCTTCAGGTGCGTTCCACGTTTCTAAACCAAGTGACTTGATTCCAGAATTGCAAGGACGTTTTCCAATTCGTGTAGAACTGAATGATTTAGATGCAAGTGATTTTGTTAAGATTTTAACAGAACCTAATAACGCATTGATTAAACAATACATTGCAATGCTTGGAACGGAAAATATCAAAGTAACCTTTACCTTTGAAGCGATTGAGCGTTTAGCAGAGATTGCCTTTAAGGTGAATCACGAAACCGATAATATTGGCGCACGCCGTCTGCATACAATTTTAGAAAAATTATTAGAAGATTTATTATTTGAAGCTCCAGATATGCATATGGGAGAAATTACAATTACAGAAAACTATGTGAACGATAAAATTGACTATATTGTCCAAGATAAAGACTTAAGTCGTTATATCTTATAAGAGCTGGAGGAAAAACGAGTGAACAATTTACTTCTTAAAATGCGTAAAATCAGCAGTATGCTGCAACAAAAAGGCGGTGTAGCGTCGGTTTCTGATCGTTTGCCATTTAACAATATGGCAGAGATATTAGGAGATACTCTAGATGCGAATACCTACTTGATTAGTGAGAACGGAGTATTACTTGGATACAATGAAAAACACGGGATTAACAATGAGCGAGTGAAACAAATGCTTGTTGATGAAAAATTCCCAGCAGATTATACAGCTAACATGTTAGGTATTACTGAAACAAAATCGAATATAGGTGTAGAAAGTGACTATACAGCTTTTCCAATTGAAAATCGTGACCTATTTGCTGAAGGGCTAACAACGATTGTCCCCATTCGTGCTGCTGGCGAACGATTAGGAACGATTATATTAGCACGTTTGCATTCGGCGTTTGATGATGGAGATTTAATTTTAGCAGAATACAGTGCAACTGTGGTGGGAATGGAAATTTTATACCACAAATCAAATCAAATCGAAGAAGAAACAAGAAGTTTGGCGATTGTTCAAATGGCGATTAAAACACTTTCTTATAGTGAACTAAAAGCCGTTAAAGCCATATTTAATGAACTAGATGGCTTAGAAGGACGTCTAACGGCATCTAGTATTGCTGATAAAATTGGCATCACTCGTTCAGTTATTGTTAACGCATTAAGAAAACTTGAATCAGGTGGGATTATTGAATCTCGTTCACTTGGAATGAAAGGGACCTATATTCGGGTAAATAATCCAAAATTTATAGAAGCCCTTGCTAAAGAATCTGTTTATTAAACAAAAATGATTTCGATAAAGTTTATCGAAATCATTTTTTATTTAAATTTACCTAAAAGCTGAAAATGGTTTCAAATAAAGAGTTAAACTATGATATAATCAATTTTATTGAATGCATTAAAAGGAGGGAAAGGATTATGATCAAACTTGAAAATGATACATTAACCGTTACTATTTTAACTAAAGGCGCAGAACTTACCAGTATTAAAAGAAAAGACAACAAGATTGAGTATTTATGGCAAGCAGATCCCAAATACTGGGGGAGACATGCTCCTGTTCTTTTCCCATTTGTCGGACGTTTAAAAGAAGACCGCTACGAAGTGGCTGGAAAAACATACCCAATGGGTCAGCACGGATTTGCACGAGATTGTGAATTTGAAATAATGCATCAAACAGATAGCACCGTGACATTGAAATTATCAGATAGTCCAAGTACTAAAGAGCGCTACCCATATGCGTTTCATTTGCTGATTACGTATACTTTAACTGGGAATACTGTGACAACAGCCTATCATGTTGAGAATCCAGCTTCTGATGAGCCACTTTATTTTTCAATTGGCGCACATCCTGGATTTAATATTCCGTTGACAACTGATACGAAGTTTGAAGACTATTATTTTTCTTTTTCACCAAGAAAAACCAGAACAACGATTCCGTTGTCAGGAGCGTATTTAAATACACCATGTAAAACATTGGCTCAAACAAATACAGATATTGCTTTGACTCGTAGTTTATTCGATAATGATGCAATGATTTATGAAACGAAAGGTGAAAATATTTTTACCATTAAATCTGAAAAAACAGAACATTCTGTAGCTGTTCGATTCGTTGACTTTCCGTATGTGGGCATTTGGTCGCCACCCCAAACGGACGCTCCTTTTGTTTGCATCGAACCATGGTTTGGAATTGCAGATGATATGAATGCTACCGGCAAGATTGAAGAAAAATTAGGCATTCAAACATTGGCCCCTCAAAAATCATTTGAAGCAGCTTTTGAAATAACTGTAAATTAATAAAAAACCTCTTATGGATTGAATTGTTCAATCCATAAGAGGTTTTTGCTAGTTTTTAGTTGTTTTCTTATAGCCTAAGCCAAAAGGTACTTTATTTTCAGTGCCATTTTTAATGCGCTTAATATTGTCTTTATGACGATACGTAATGAAAAATAATAAAATAAAAGCAATGGTTGTTAAAATCCAATCGTGATATACGAGACTAAGTGGGGCAATAATCAACATTCCCAACATACTTGATAGGCTCACCATTCGAGTCAGGTAAATCAGTGTGACAAATAGGCAAGCGCAGATAATGAAATATTGTGGATTATAAGCTAGCAATGTCCCAGCACTTGTCGCAACGGCTTTGCCACCTTTAAATTCAGCAAAAATTGGAAATGTATGACCAATAATGGCGCCTAGTCCAATAATCAATGGGTTAATGTCACTATGAAAGAAATAAGGCAAACTTGCAGCCAACGTTCCTTTTAAAATATCCATCGCTAAAACAATAGTTCCAGCTGTTTTTCCTAAAACACGGTACGTATTCGTTGTTCCAGAATTGCCACTACCAAATTGGCGAATGTCTTTTTTATAAAATAATTTTCCAATCCAGACACCAGACGGAATCGATCCTAATAAATAGGCGATAACAAACATAATTATGATTTTCAGCAAATGAATTCGCTCCTTATAACTTCAAAATATCCTTCACTCGCAATATTTTAGCATTTTAGCGTAGTCTTTACTAGTTAAATTACTGAAATTCACGATTTAGATTTGCTTTTTTCAAAAGAATGCGTTAGATTAAAGAAGCAGTTCATGTTAGATGAACGTATAAAAACACTGTGCTTTAACCTTATTTAGTAATGTGAATTTAAATCAAATTACATAAAAACTGAAAATAAAAGTTTTCTCAAATAAAGCGAACGTATTTTCGATAGTTTAGTAAAAAAGATGATTTTCGCTTTCCATTACTTGAAAGATAGAGTATCATTGTGTAGATGCGCCAGTTATACAAGTAATATGCGCCTATTTTCTATGGTCTAAGGAGTTTTGAGAATGCCAAAAAAAATAAATATGGAATACAACGATGAAGCAATCCAAGTTCTAGAAGGACTGGAAGCTGTCAGAAAACGCCCAGGAATGTACATCGGTTCAACCGATAGTAGAGGGTTGCATCACTTAGTCTATGAAATTGTAGACAATTCAGTAGACGAAGCTTTATCCGGTTATGGAACTGAAATCACTGTAACTTTACACAAGGATAATAGTGTAAGCGTTAAGGATAATGGACGTGGGATGCCAGTTGGGATGCATGCTTCAGGAATTCCAACCGTACAAGTAATCTTTACGGTGTTACATGCGGGAGGAAAGTTTGGACAAGGTGGTTATAAAACGTCAGGTGGACTTCACGGTGTTGGTGCCAGCGTTGTAAATGCTCTATCAGAATGGCTAACAGTTACCATCGTTCGTGATGGTGTAATGTATCAACAAAAATTTAAAAATGGCGGAATTCCCGCAGATACATTAAAAAAAGTTAAAACCACAAAAGAAAAAAATGGAACAATCGTGCACTTTAAACCAGATGAAACTATTTTCTCGACAGTTAAGTATTCATACGATATTTTATCTGAACGTTTAAGAGAATCTGCTTTCTTATTAAAAGGTTTAAAAATTGAGCTAATTGATGAGCGAACTGAAAAACAAGAGATTTTCCATTACGAAGAAGGCATCAAAGAATTTGTTGAGTATTTAAATGAAGAAAAAGATACATTAAATCCAGTTGCTTATTTTTCTGGCGAAAACAACCAAATCGAAGTTGAATTTGCTTTTCAATACAATGATGGCTATTCAGAAAATATCTTGTCTTTCGTTAATAATGTGCGAACAAAAGATGGTGGTACTCACGAATCGGGTATGAAAGCGTCTTTAACAAAAGCCTTTAATGAATATGCTCGCAAAGTAAGTTTATTAAAAGAAAAAGATAAAAACTTAGAAGGAAGCGACTTTAGAGAAGGATTAGCTGCAATTATTTCTGTGCGTATCCCTGAAGATCTTCTTCAATTTGAAGGACAAACAAAAGGCAAGCTAGGTACTCCGCAAGCTAGAGCTGCTGTTGATGCTGTTATTGGGGAACAACTTGGTTTCTATTTAATTGAAAATGGCGAAGTCAGTCAAATGTTGGTTCGTAAAGCCATTAAGGCGAGAGAAGCTAGAGACGCGGCTAGAAAAGCCAGAGAAGAAAGTCGTAACGGGAAAAAACGTAAAAAGAATGAATCGCTTTTATCAGGGAAATTAACGCCTGCACAAAGCAAAAATCCAAAACGGAATGAAATCTATCTAGTCGAAGGAGATTCAGCCGGAGGTTCTGCTAAACAAGGCCGTGATCGTAAATTTCAAGCGATTTTACCTTTACGCGGAAAAGTAATTAATACAGAAAAAGCGAAGCTACAAGATATTCTAAAAAATGAAGAAATCAATACCATGATTTATACAATCGGTGCAGGTGTTGGTCCTGAATTTGATTTAGCAGACTGTAACTATGACAAAGTCATCATTATGACCGATGCGGATACTGATGGTGCTCATATTCAAGTACTGTTATTGACATTCTTTTATCGTTATATGAAACCGTTGATTGAAGCTGGAAAAGTCTATATCGCATTACCGCCTTTATACAAATTGTCAAAAGGAACCGGTAAAAAAGAAGTGATTGAATACGCTTGGACAGATGAAGAATTAGAAGCTAAAACAAAAACCTTTGGTAAAGGATATATTTTACAACGTTACAAAGGACTTGGTGAAATGAACGCCGACCAATTATGGGAAACGACGATGGATCCAGAAACAAGAACTTTAATTCGTGTTCGAATTGACGATGCTGCTCAAGCAGAACGTCGTGTTTCCACCTTGATGGGAGACAAAGTAGAACCACGTCGTAAGTGGATTGAATCCCACGTTGAATTCTCATTAGAAGAAGGCGGAAGTATCTTAGAAAATAATCAAATGATGGATTCACTTGAACCGGAAATTGAGCAAGTTGAATTATTAGATGAGCTAGAAGGAAGTGGCGAAAATGGAGATTAGATCGGATATTCAGGAATTAACCCTGGAAGAAGTGATGGGGGATCGTTTTGGTAGGTACTCTAAATATATTATCCAAGAACGTGCACTCCCAGACATTCGTGACGGTTTAAAACCCGTTCAAAGACGAATTTTATACGCGATGAATGTTGAAGGCAATACTGCAGAAAAAGGGTTTAGAAAATCTGCTAAAACAGTCGGAAATGTTATTGGGAATTATCATCCACATGGAGATTCTAGTGTTTATGAAGCAATGGTTCGCTTAAGTCAAGATTGGAAATTACGAGAAGTTTTAATTGAAATGCACGGGAATAACGGAAGTATGGATGGCGATCCTCCAGCTGCAATGCGTTATACAGAAGCCCGTCTTTCTAAAATTTCGGCGGAACTTTTAAAAGATATTGACAAAGAAACAGTAGATTTTGTATTAAACTTTGATGACACGGACGAAGAGCCAACTGTTTTACCGGCTCGTTACCCAAACCTTTTGGTAAATGGAGCTACTGGTATTTCAGCTGGATATGCAACCGATATTCCTTCTCACAACTTAGGTGAAGTAATTGACGCAACTATTCATTTGATTGATAATCGCTCAGCAAGTGTGGCAGATTTAATGAAGTATTTAAAAGGCCCTGATTTTGCAACTGGTGGAATTTTACAAGGTTTGGATGGTATCAAACAAGCTTATGAAACGGGTAAAGGCAAAGTGATTGTGCGTTCTAAAACGCATTTTGAAGATTTGCGTGGTGGCAAACAACAAATTGTCATTAGCGAAATCCCTTATGAAGTGAATAAAGCTGTCCTTGTGAAAAAAATGGACGAAATTCGTTTAAATAAAAAAATTGATGGCATTGCAGAAGTTCGTGATGAATCCGATCGAACAGGCTTGCAAATTGTTGTTGAATTAAAAAAAGAAGCAAATGCTGAGGGAATTTTAAACTATCTCTTAAAAAATACCGATTTACAAGTTTCGTATAATTTTAATATGGTAGCAATCGATAAAAAACGCCCGCAACAAGTGGGAATTGTTCGTATGCTTACAGCGTATATTGATCATCAAATTGAAGTCTTAACTAGAAGAACGACTTTTAATTTAAATAAAGCTCAATCAAGACAACACATTGTTGAAGGTTTAATCAAAGCTCTTTCAATTCTAGATAAAGTAATTGAAACGATTCGTAGCAGTACGGATAAAAAAAATGCGAAAGAAAATTTAATCACAGCTTTTGATTTTTCAGAATTACAAGCTGAAGCGATTGTTTCCTTGCAGTTATATCGTTTGACGAATACAGATATTACTGCACTTGAAAAAGAAGCGAAAGAATTAGCAACAACTATTAGCCAATTGACAAAAATTTTAAAAGATCCTTCTGAAATGGCTCGTGTGATGAAAGAAGAGTTAACAGAAATCAAAACAAAATTTGCCAACCCAAGAAAAACGGTTATTCAAAATGAAATTGAAGAATTGAAAATTGATACCGAAGTTTTAGTGGCGCAAGAAGAAGTGATGGTCTCTGTTACAAAAGAAGGCTATTTAAAACGCAGTAGTTTACGTTCTTACAGCGCTTCGAAGCCAGAAGAACTAGGTATTAAGGATACTGACTTCCCTATCTTTGTGAAGCAAATGAATACCTTAAATCATGTTTTAATGTTTACAAGCAAAGGAAACTTGATTTATCGTCCAGTCCATGAAATCACAGATTTACGTTGGAAAGATATTGGGGAGCATATTTCTCAAACAATTGGTTTAGCGGTTGACGAAACCATCGTTAAAACCGTTGGATTAGTGGACTTTCTTCCAGAAGCAACCTTTACTTTTATTACCAAAGATGGAATGATCAAACAAACAGCAGCCAAAGATTTTATTGCTGGACGTGGTTATAAAACGAAAGCTTCCGTTGCGATTAAGTTAAAACAAGCAACAGATGAGTTAGTGAATGTTATTTACTCAACGGACACTGCAAATCAAGATGTCTTCCTAGCAACGAACCGTGGTTTTGGTTTAAGATACCCAGTTACTGAAGTTCCTGTTGTAGGTGCAAAAGCAGCGGGGGTTAAAGCCATTAATCTTAAAGACGGAGACAGCGTAATAGGCGGATTGCTGATTAATCGTAATCAAGCTAAAACCGATGTCATGATGATTACTCAACGTGGCAGTGTGAAGAAAATGAATCTTAGCGACTTTGACACATTAGGTCGAGCAAAACGTGGGCTGATGGTTCTAAGAGAACTTAAAAAAATGCCGCATCGTCTTGTTGCAATGGTTGAAGTAACGAAAGAAACTGAAATTGTTATCCTGACTACAAAAGATAAAGAAATTTTATTAAGTAGTCAAAACTATCAAGTAAGTGATCGCTACTCAAATGGCTCATTCGTTTTAGATGAATCAGTTGATGGGGAGCCTGTGTTAGTTCAAGTAGTTTTACCATATCCAGTAGTATCAAAAGATGCGCCAAAATAAAAATAGAAAGTGTCAAATTAAGAAGAAATTCTTAGTTTGACACTTTTTTTGTAAACTAATTCGTTCAAAAGTGAACTTGATTGAACTATCTGTATTATTTTTTATTTATTATAAGATGAAAAAAGATCTGTATTATAGTACAGATGGGGTGTTTCAAGTGTAACAGAAAACGGAAAAAATATAGAAAAAAAGGGAAGTTAAATAACTATTTCACATACTTGATATGTTGTTAAATCAATGTTTATAAGTATAATATTTAAATAAAATGAAAGTTTGTAAAATAAATACGAATAAAAACCTTGTTTTTTTAAATCGACGTGTTATACTGTCTTTGTAAGAACTGTTACATTTAGTTAAAAGTTCATTAAAAAACAAAAAACAGTTATCATAGGAGGCTCATTTTATTATGGAACAATGGAATGGATTTAAAGGCGAAAAATGGAGAACATCGGTTAACACAAGAGATTTCATCCAAGCAAACTACACAGAGTACACAGGCGACGATTCATTTTTAGAGCCAATCGCACCAAGTACTGACAAACTATGGACTAAACTGCAAGAATTATTCGATGTGCAACATGAAAAAAATGGCGTTTACGACATGGATCGCAATATTCCTGCAACAATTACCTCACACAAACCAGGCTATTTAATTAAAGAAGAAGAAAAAATCGTTGGATTACAAACAGATGTACCATTGAAACAAGCATTCATGCCTTTTGGCGGAATCAACATGGCCAACAACGCATTAACTGCTAACGGTTACGAAGTTGATGATGAAATGACAAATATCTTTACTGACTGGCGTAAAACACATAACCAAGGTGTTTTTGATGCTTACACTCCTGAAATGCGTGCAGCTCGTAAAAACAAAATCATTACGGGTTTACCAGATGCTTATGGCCGTGGCCGTATCATCGGTGACTACCGTCGTATCGCTTTATACGGTATTGATTTCTTAATGAAAGAAAAAGCTAAGGATCATGCAAATACTGGGAATAAAGTAATGACTGATGACGTTATTCGTTTACGTGAAGAAATTTCAGAACAATACAGAGCATTAGGTCAACTTAAAGAAATGGCAGCATCATATGGTTTTGACATTTCTAAACCAGCAAAAAATGCTAGAGAAGCCATCCAATGGTTATACTTTGGTTACCTTGCAGCAATCAAATCTCAAAATGGAGCAGCAATGTCAATTGGACGTATCTCAGCATTCTTAGATATCTATATCCAACGTGATTTAGAAGCTGGCTTAATTACTGAATTTGAAGCACAAGAATTAATTGACCACTTAATTATGAAATTACGTATGGTTAAATTTGCTCGTACACCTGATTACAACCAATTGTTCTCTGGTTACCCAATCTGGGCAACATTATCAATTGCTGGTATGGGATTAGATGGTCGTTCATTAGTTACTAAAAATGACTTCCGTATTCTTCATACATTAACAAATATGGGACCTTCTCCAGAACCTAACTTAACTGTTTTGTATTCTTCTAAAGAACCAGTTGGTTTCAGAACATTTGCAGCTAAAATTGCGAAAGAAAGCTCTTCAATCCAATTTGAAAATGATGACTTGTTACGTGCAAACTGGGGATCAGATGACTGTGCAATCGCATGTTGTGTATCTGCAACAGTTGTTGGTAAAGACATGCAATTCTTTGGAGCGCGTGCGAACTTAGCTAAAGCGGTTCTTTACGCAATCAATGGTGGCGTAGATGAAATGACTAAAGCACAAGTTGGACCTAAATTTAGACCAATGACTGGTGATAAATTAGACTACAACGAATTTATTGATCGCTATAAAGATATTATGGATTGGTTAGCAGAATTGTATGTAAATACATTAAACGTTATCCACTACATGCATGATAAATATGCTTATGAAGCACCTCAACTAGCTTTAATGGATAGCAACTTGAAACGTACTTTTGCAACTGGTATTGCAGGTATTTCTCATGCTGCTGATAGCTTAATGGCAATTAAACATGGTAATGTTGAAGTTATCCGTGACGAAAATGGTTTGGCAATTGATTACAAACCAACTCAAGAGTTCCCAACTTACGGAAACGATCAAGAAGAAGCAGATGCAACAGCTAACTGGATTCTTGATTACTTCATGACACAAATCAAACGTCAACACACTTACCGTAACTCAACACCAACAACATCATTGTTAACAATTACTTCAAACGTTGTTTATGGTAAAGCTACTGGGAACACTCCAGATGGACGTCGTGCTGGTAAACCTTTAGCACCAGGAGCAAACCCATCTTATCAAGATGGTGCATTCTTAGGTGAAAAGAACGGATTATTAGCTTCACTTAATTCAACAGCTCGCTTAAACTATGGTTGTGCATTAGATGGTATTTCGAATACTCAAACAATCAACCCAACTGGTTTAGGTAAAGATGAAGAAACTAGAATTGACAACTTACGTAACGTAATGGATGGTTACTTCGACAACAGCGGATACCACTTAAACGTGAACGTATTTACAAATGAATTATTATTAGATGCTCAAGCGCATCCAGAAAAATATCCAAACTTAACCATTCGTGTATCTGGTTATGCGGTTAAATTCCGTGACTTAACTCCAGAACAACAAGCGGATGTTATTGCAAGAACATCACACGATCATTTATAATTAAAATTAGATAAAAAGAGGTGGCAATTGTCATCTCTTTTTATTCAAAGAAATGAGGAGCAGTTATGACACAAGCTGTAATAGGTAGTATTCATTCAACTGAAAATTTTGGTACGGTGGATGGACCTGGTGTTCGTTTTATCGTCTTTACACAAGGGTGTCGGATGCGTTGTCAATTTTGTCACAATCCGGATACTTGGAAAATTGGCGGTGGCAAAGAACGTTCGACAGACGATATTCTTGCAGAAGCTTTACGTTATAAAACGTACTGGGGAAAAGATGGCGGTATAACAGTCAGTGGTGGAGAACCGTTATTGCAAATGGAATTTTTAATTGATTTGTTTAAAAAAGCCAAAGCAGCTGGTGTGCATACAACCCTTGATTCATGCGGAAAACCTTTTACCCGTGAAGAACCTTTCTTTAGCCAGTTTGAAGAACTGATGAAGTATACTGATTTAATTTTATTTGATATTAAGCATATTGACGATGAACAACATAAAGTGCTAACTAGTTTAGGAAATTCTAACATCTTAGAAATGGCGAAGTATCTATCTGAAATTAATCAACCTGTTTGGATCAGACACGTTTTGGTTCCGCAAAGAACCGATTATGATGAGTATTTAATTCGTTTATCTGATTTTATTAAAACACTTTCAAATGTTCAAAAAGTTGAAGTATTGCCTTATCACACAATGGGATTATATAAGTATCAAGAAATGGGTATTCCTTATCCCTTAGAAGGAATTGAAACGCCTACGACAGAACGTGTAGAAAATGCGAAGAAAATTTTGCAGACAGCGGACTATACAGGTTATTTAAATTAATATATAAGAAAAAAATAATGAAGAGAGCAACTTTTTGTTGCTCTTTTTCTTTTTTTTGATTATCATAGAATTAGTTATTATAATTAATTTTAAAGGAGAACACCTTATGAAAACAAAGTCGGATAATATTTTTTCATCCAAAACTTTAAATTACTTTTTACAGCTTGCTGAAACAATGAACTATACGCAAGCAGCTCAATTACTTGGAATTACTCAACCTGCCTTAACGCAACAGATTAAAAAATTAGAACGCATCGCTGGAGCACCATTATTTTATTCAGTTGGAAAAAAATTGCATCTCTCCGATGCTGGGAAAACAATGTTACGCACGACACATGAAGTGTACGACATCTTAAACGCCGCAACGGATGAAATTCAACAGACAACAAGCGCAACCATCGGAAAAATCAGAATTGGTTTATTATCTTCAATTGAGGATAAAGTATTTACTAATTTTATCATTGATTATTATCATGAAAATCCAGATGTTGAAGTAACGCTATTAATGTTATCTCGTAAAGAAATATGGGGAAAATTAGAAAATAACAAAATTGATTTAGCCATTATGTATTTACCTGATGAAAGCATTAAAAATTGGAAACCTTATAAATCCAAGAAAATTATGGAAGAAGAAATCCTTTTCTTACATCATGATGAAGCCCTTTCTAAAAAGAAAAAAATCAAAATGAAAGATACAACAGGGAATCGCTGGGTTACTTATCCTGAATCGTATTATATGAATGAAGTCATTAAAGAAAGCTATAAAAACCAATTAGCTGATTTACCTGAAGTGGCTGGCCAATACACAACACCTTCTCAGCTTTATAAATTTAGTAATGCAACTGAGTGTTATACTGCCTTACCAAATTCTTATGTTAAAGCCCATGAACGTGAGGCAGAGCTTCAAGCCATCCCTTTTGATCCAGCGATTAAATTTAAAATGGCCTTTGTTTATCGAAGTGATAAGGATCAAATTCCACGTATTGAAAACTTTTTAAGCAGTTTCGATGCCCATTTAATTGAATCTGATTATAATTCACGCTTGAAATCAGAAGACTAATCGGTTAAATTTAAGAAGTAGTGCTATTAATGAATTTAAAGGAGATTTTTTATATGAGTAATGTGTTAATTTTTGGTCATTTGAATCCAGATACAGATGCCATCACATCCGCAATTTCATTTGCGTATTTACAAAAGCAATTAGGGGTTGAAGCTGAAGCAGTTGCGCTAGGAAATGTTAGTGAAGAAACAGCCTTTGCTTTAAACTATTTTAATGTAGCTGCACCACGATTAGTTGAAACAGTTGCAAATGAAACCAATCAAGTAATGTTAGTAGATCATAATGAGTTTCAACAAAGCGTTTCAGATATTCGTGATGTTGAAGTATTGGCAGTAGTGGATCATCACCGTATCGCAAACTTTGAAACAGCAAATCCTTTGTATTACCGTGCTGAGCCAGTTGGATGTACCAATACAATCATTTTGAAAATGTACAAAGAACAGCAAATCGCTATTCCTAAAGAGATTGCTGGTTTAATGGCTTCTGCGATCATTTCAGATAGCTTATTGTTTAAATCACCTACTTGTACCCAAGAAGATATTGCAGCTGCTAAAGAGCTTGCTACGATTGCTGAAATCGATTTAGAAACCTATGGCTTAGATTTATTAAAAGCTGGTACTAACTTAGCAGATAAATCAGCAGCTGACTTATTAAATATGGATGCTAAAAGCTTCCCAATGGGTGACAAAAACGTTCGTATCGCGCAAGTCAATACAGTCGATATCAATGATGTTTTTGTCAAACAAGCAGATTTAGAAGCAGCTATGAAAAAGGAAGATTTTGACTTATTTATCTTAGTAGTAACCAATATTTTAGATAGCGATTCGGTTATCTTAGCAGTTGGGGAGCCTATTTCCGCTGTTGAAAAAGCATTTGATGTTACTCTAGAAAATAATAAAGCGTTATTAAAAGGTGTTGTATCACGTAAAAAACAAGTTGTCCCTCAATTAACAGAAGCTTTAAGTTAATAAAAAAAAGTCCCTACTAGTTTTTAGTAGGGACTTCTTTTTAGTTAAGAGGTAATTATATAAGTAATCGTACAATTGCTTATTTCTTATAAATCATGATAAACTAAATAGAATACTTTATGAAAGGACGTAATCGATGTTTAATTTATTTATTATGATGATGGAACGAGTAGGTTTAATTATTTTGCTCGCTTATTTATTAGTAAATGTTTCTTATTTTAAAATAATTTTATTAAATCGAGGATGGTTGAGTTCTAAGTTTCAATTAATGGCAATTTTTACTTTATTTGCTATTATTTCCAATTTTACAGGTGTTGAAATCACAGAAAATAAAATTATTTCTACTGATTTTTTAACTGTTCTATCGGATAATGCTTCCATTGCCAATACTCGAACATTAGCGATTGGCGTTTCCGGCTTGATTGGAGGGCCTGTTGTTGGAATAGGAGTCGGATTGCTTGCAGGGATGCATCGCGTCATACAGGGTGGGGGAACTTCCTTATTTTATTTGTTCTCATCTAGTTTAGTTGGTATTTTTTCCGGCTTAGTGGGTGATCGTTTCGCAAGGAAAAATCAATTTCCTTCTCCTATACAAGCAGCGGGGATTGGAGCACTAATGGAGTTAGTTCAGATGCTCTTTGTTTTTATTTTTAGCGGAACATTTGCTGAAGGTTGGTTATTAGTAAAATTTATTGCCTTTCCAATGGTTTTGTTAAACAGCATAGGAACCTTTATTTTCTTATCTATTATTACCTCAACACTTAAACAAGAAGAGCAAATGAGGGCGGTTCAAACCCATGATGTTCTCGAATTGGCAGCAAAGACGCTCCCTTATTTTAGAGAGGGGCTAACAGAAAATTCGTGTCGTGAAGTAGCCAAAATTATAAAAAAATACACAAAAGTAGCCGCCATTAGTATGACGGATACACATCAAATTTTAGCTCATGTAGGTGCTGGAAGTGATCACCATATTCCTGAATTAGAAGTGATCACCGAACTTTCAAGAGATGTTTTAAAAACTGGCCAACTGGCCATTGCAAAATCAAAAATTCAAATAGGGTGTAGCAATCCAAGTTGTCAGTTAAGTGCAGCGATTGTTATTCCATTAACTTCAAAAAAAGAGGTTGTAGGCACATTAAAAATGTATTTTACCGATGCAACAAAGTTAACTCATGTGGAAGAACAGTTGGCAGAAGGGCTAGGTGCTATTTTTTCAAGTCAATTGGAGCTAGGTGAAGCAGAAATTCAATCAAAATTATTAAAAGATGCTGAAATTAAATCATTACAAGCACAAGTGAACCCACACTTTTTCTTTAATGCCATGAATACGATTTCAGCTCTAATGAGACAAAATTCAGAACAGGCTCGGATCTTACTACTTCAATTAAGCACTTATTTTAGAGCGAATTTACAAGGAGCTAGACAAGTGTTAATTCCCTTAACCGCTGAATTAAAACATGTAGAAGCCTATCTATCACTAGAACAAGCACGTTTTCCACAACGCTACCAAGTGAATTTTAAGATTGATTCTGATTTAGATGCCTTGTTATTGCCTCCATTTTTACTTCAAGTTTTAGTCGAAAATGCGATTCGCCATGCATTTGGAAATCGAAAAGTAGATAATCAAATAGTGGTGCAGTTAACAAAGCAAGTCCATACTGTGGCAATCGAGGTTCGCGATAATGGGATTGGAATTTCACCAGATCGTTTAGAAAAAATTGGGAAAGAGGCAATCGAGTCAGAAAAGGGAACTGGAACTGCCTTAGACAACTTAAATAAACGTTTGGTTGGCTTATTTGGTTCAGCATCACAGTTGCATTTTTTTCAAAATGAAACAGGTGGTACAACAGTTTTATTAACTATTCCAATTGAAGAGGAGCGGTAAAAAGATGCGTATATTAATTGTTGATGATGAACCATTAGCTCGCGATGAGTTAGCCTACTTAGTTGAACTACACGGTCATGTAGAATCAATTGACAAAGCAGAATCGATTGAAGAAGCTTTAGAAAAGATGGTCAATCAAAAACCGGACTTAGTTTTTCTTGATATTCATTTGACAGATGAAAGTGGATTTGACTTGGCTGAAAAATTCAAAAGAATGCAGCATCCTCCACAAATAGTTTTTGCAACAGCATATGATGAGTATGCATTAAAAGCGTTTGAAGTAGATGCAATTGATTATATTTTAAAACCGTTTGAAGCGAAACGTGTGAAGCAGGCAGTAGAAAAAGCGTGTTTAAAATTAACCAATTCTACAAAAGAAACAACACATTTACAGGAAAAAGAGGGGAGGGAAACGTTAGCTGTACAGGTAGATGAGCGTATTTTTATCCTGAACGTTGCAGATATTATATATATAAGTGTAGACAATGGGGCTAGCCATATTTTTACAACAGATCAACAGTATGATACAAGTGAAACATTGACTCATTTGGCCAATAGATTGGACTCCAATCGTTTCTTTAAAACGCATCGTAGCTTTATTGTAAATCGTGAAGCTATTCAAGAAATTCAACCATGGTTTAATCATACGTATCAGATTACGGTTAAGAATGGGGATAAGATTCCCGTAAGTCGATCTTATGTTAAACAGCTTAAGGAGCAAATTGGATTAAGTTAAATCAAAAGAGAAGTCAAATGGACTTCTCTTTTTTGTTTACGGTCAGTCAGCTAGTGATTTGGGTAACTCAGCTTAACATACTGTCATTTCAGCGTTGAAAGCGTACACAATCCTTGGAAATTAGTATAATAAACCTATCAAAAGAACTTGAGGGAGCGATAAGATATGGAAACTAAGAAAATTTATTCATTTTTACAACAAGCTTTTGTTTTTGCACTTATTATGTTACTAGCCAACTTTATTGTGGGAGTGTTACCATTTCCAATGCCGGCTTCAGTCATGGGGTTAATTTTATTATTTATTGCACTCTGTTTAAAAATTGTTAAATTAGAACAAGTAGAGGCATTAGGAACTAGTTTAACTGGATTGATTAGCTTTTTGTTTGTTCCATCTGGTATTTCTGTTATAAATTCTTTGGGAATTATGGGTCAATATGGACTACAGATTGTTTTGATTATTATTATTGCAACTACGATTTTATTAGCCATTACTGGTTGGACAGCAACTGCGTTATTGAATTTAAAAAAGAAACAAATATTTTCTTGGAATGGATTGAAACGGCGTCTTTCCGTTAAGAAACACTCTAAAAAATTAGAAGAGGTGAATTAGGATGACTCCTTATTTTGGTATTATTGTCTCAATGGTTGCATTTGGAATAGGTACTTTTTTATTTAAAAAATCAAAAGGTTTCTTCTTATTTACGCCATTATTTGTAGCAATGGTGTTAGGGATTCTCTTTTTAAAAGTAGGTCATTTTAGTTATGAAGAGTATAGCAGCGGAGGAAAAATGATCAGTTTCTTTTTAGAGCCTGCAACCATCGCCTTTGCAATCCCTCTATATAAACAAGTAGATGTTTTGAAAAAATATTGGGTACAAATTGTTTCAGCAATCATTGTCGGTTCATTTGGTTCTGTAGTTGTTGTGTATCTTTTATCAGGTGTCATTCATGTAGATCATTCAATTATGGCCTCATTATTACCAGAAGCTTCAACTACAGCAATCGCAGTCCCTTTATCAGAATCAATTGGAGGTATTGCTGCTATTACGTCCTTTGCTGTTATTTTCAATGCGGTGATTGTCTACGCATTAGGACGTTTTTTATTAGAAAAATTCAATATTAAAAATCCGATTGCACGAGGTTTGGCATTAGGAGCAAGTGGACATGCACTAGGAGTTGCTGTTGGAATTGAATTGGGTGAAGTTGAAGCTGCGATGGCAAGTATTGCGGTTGTTGTAGTAGGGGTTGTAACAGTCATTGTTGTACCCGCATTTGCTGTTTTTATTGGATTATAAATTGTATTAAATAGAAAAATTTCTCATATTAATTTAATGTGGATTTTAAAAATAACTAATATAGAAATATACCTATAATTTTTAAATAAAGATTAGATTAATTCCTACAACTAGAGTATACTTTAGTTGTATTTCTTTTAAGCTTATACTTTTAGGTTCATATGAAAATTTATTAAAAGGAGAAAAGTTGCTGATGAAAAAAAATGGGAAATCAAGAGTGGGAAAGAAAAAAAACAGTACGAAGAAACAATTAATGTATGTAGGTATAGTAATTGCAATTGTTTTAATTGGAGCATTTATAATAAGTATTTCTATAGGTAAAAGTAATAGCAATAAAAATAAAGCAGACATAGAAAAAAGTAGTATACAAGATAAAAAAATAGGATCTGAAAAAGCAAAAACATCGGAAAATAAGGAAGACAGCAAAAGTAATTCCACTGCAGATGAATCAGTATCTAATGAATCGGAAAATGAGTCTAAAGTAACTGATTCATCAAATGAAATAGATAAGAAAAAAGAAAATTCTAATTCTTCAAGCGATAATAAAAATTTGGCGAAAGTCTATACAGAAGAAGAAAAACAAGGAATAAATAATCAATTTCTTGAGTGGTCTGATGGTCGTGCGAAAATAGCTGGTATGGCGGTTAGTGGGAATTATTTTAATCATGGAGCAAGTGGTATAGGTGATTGGTATGCACTCTCACCTGATGGTTTTATTCAAGTACAACAACAAGATTTAGAAGGGAAACCAGGATATAGTCACTTTCCAATCCACTCTCTAGGAGGAGTTGTTTTTTATTATTCGAATTTTGGAACAACTGGGAATACTAATGAAGTTGATAATCCAGAAAATAACTCATCTACTGCAACTGGATTTAGTACAGTTGCGAATAGTGAAAAACCTATTGTTAAATATCTTTTAGGTGATAATGGAGTAGTTTATGAATCTCCTAGTAACGGAGCATTTTCTGATTGTTTTTATGTTGCAGATAATACAGGAAATTTAACTGCATTATACGAACCTAATACTCAAAAATCATTTAAAGTATCAGATGATAAAGAAGCACAAGAGAAGTTAAAAGAAATTTTAGAAAAATACAATAACTAGACAATTAAATTGAGATAAAAAGCAAAAAGAAATGACTATAAATTAAATAGTTATTTCTTTTTTACTTATCTGTACTTTGTATAATATATATTATGTAAACTAGAATCTGATAATTTTTTAGGTCATAAATTCTATCATCCCTCACTGTTCATTTTTCCAAATAAAAGCATGTGTATCTTGTGTTATGCGGAAAAACAATTGATCTGAAATTTTTTATTTCATCTAGATATAGTTTGTATTTGTCAGTTGCTGTTTTATGAGTTTGTATTCCATAAATGTCTTTTAAAATATGAACAATAATTGTTACCTATTTAACTTTTTCTAAATAGAAACTACATTAAATAAGTTACCGATTATAGTTAACAACTTACCTGATATTGATTTATGGGCAACGAGTCCATTTTTTAAGTTGTATACTTTCAACCTTTAGCCTGATCTTACAGCAAAAGAAAATAGTTGTTTTTTCTCAAAAATTACCATTACAAGTATCTATAATTCAATATCTTACGTAGAATTGCTGAAAGCCCAAACCATAGAATCGCACTAATAAAAATTGCAATAATCCATCCAAGAGCATTATGCTCTAATGGAAGGGGCATATTCATACCAAAAAAGCCTGTAATGATTGTGGGAACGGTTAACAAAATGGATAAAACGGTTAAGATTTTCATCGTATCATTCAAATTATTGTTCAAAATATTATTATAAGTTCCAGATAGCTGCTGTAAAATTTGTGAAGATAATTGAGTCATTTCAACTAACTGTCTGGCTTCAATTAAAGCATCTTCATACTGCTCTTTCTCGTTGGTATTTAGTGTCCGATAAATAATGTGCGTTTTTACTTGCTCCAATAATACTAAGTTTTGTTTTGAGGCAGAAACAAAATAAACAATTCCTGTTTCTAAATCAGATAATGAAAGTAAATTTTGTTTCGTTGTTTTTTCTTTCAATTTGTCATTGATTTTTCTTCGATCAAAATTCATTTCTTCTATATAAGGGAAAAATAGATCTGTAATGGTAAACAGACAACCAAATAAAAATTTAAAAATCGTGGTACTCTCATTTTTAGTCAAATAATGCTTAATTTTCTGAACAACGTATTGATTTTTAGTATTGGTAACCGTAATTAATTGCATATCTTTAATGATAAAAGTCATGGGAATGGTTTCGTAGTGATTGTCTATTTTTTCTTGATTTGGTAAATTAAAAATTAAAACAAAAGTATTTGTGGTCGGATCGTAATCTAAATGAGCACGTTCATTTCTATCTAGCGAATAAGCAACGACTTCATTATCAATGCCGTATTCTTCGTAAAAATTTTCTAGTTCACTAGCATCCTCCAGATTAATGTTAATCCAATTATATTTATGATTGTTAAAAGATGTTTTAGTAATCATTGAGATTCCTCCTCTTTCGTATTGATTCCTTTTGAATTGTAACAATAATTTCCCATAATTAAAATAAAGAATTGATTCGCTTATTAAACTTGATCACTCACAAAAAAACACCCTAATTAGTTAGGGTGTGGTTGGAAATTCAGATAATTTTGAGTTTAAATTTATCTGAACAATTCATAATAAATTGGATCATCTGGTAATTTAAAATTAAAGCCTAATTCTGCAACAATTGCTAAAAAGATAACAGCAGTAGTAAATAAAAATACATATAAAACAATTTTGATCCCAAAATCTACTAATTTATTTGATTTTGTATAATTTGGCAATAATAGATCTGAAAAAATCATCATTACGGCTGAATAAAAAATAACAAAGATAAACGTGATAAATGACCATGTATAGAAATGAAGGCCTAAAAATACGCCTCCATATCCTGGATCATTGGCTGGAATATGCAATAAAATTTGTCTAGCAGAAAATAACATTCCAGCTAATGAGCTAAGAATAGAAATGCCATGTCCTATCATATATTTTTGTAAATCTAACTCCCCTTTTTCCCGACAAATAAGAATATAAATCGGACCTAAGCAGACTAAAAGCATCGAATAACGTTGCAGTACACACAGTGGACAAGGTAGCTCATGTAGTAAAAATTGAGCACTTAAACTGCCCCATAAAACAAGAAGAAAAGCACCTATCATTCCTGTAGTTGCTAATAAACCTAATAATGATCCATATTTTTTTAATAATTTCTGAGTACTTCCTAGCATAATGTGATCTCCTTATAATGATATATTTAGTGCATTTGTTGCATGTAAGAAATAAAGAACTAAGCATAATAGACAAATAACTGACCATAATCCTATTATTTTAATGTTTGTAACCTTTTTCACAATCACTAAGAAAAATAAGATTAAAATTAATAATGTAATTAAAATATCCAAAATAACCCTCCTCTCGTAATTATTAATATAGCACATATAATTATTATAATTCCCTTTATTCTTCTTATATTTGTATTTTCTAATGCATTCATTTTATTTAATTCCTTATTTTTTAATTCTATAATCATCTATGGAATGGTTTTAATGGACATTTCCCTTCCCCTCTTGTATCTTATAATTATATGAAAGGAGTGTTGAAAATGTTTGAAAATACGAAGCTACTATCTACTTTTTTGACGTTTAAAGGAAATGCCGAAGAAGCAATGAATTTTTACGTCTCTCTCTTTCCTAATGAAGCTAAAATCCACTCGGTTGTTAAATTTGAAGAAGGACAAAATGGGCCAGTTGGAAAAATATTAAATGCAACGGTTGAAATAAAGGGCCATTCCCTCATGTTTATGGATATGGAGCCTCAGTTTGCACCAGATTTTAGTTGGGCCACTTCCCTACTCGTTGTATGTAATGACGAAGCTCAATTTGACTCTTTGTTTAACTCTCTTTCAAAAGATGGCTCGATTATGATGGGGCCAGAAGCCATTCCTCCCATGCGAAAAGTTGCTTGGATTACAGATCGTTTTGGAGTTACTTGGCAATTGGTTTGGAGCTAATAACAAATTGACCAAAAAACCTCTCAAAGTTAGTTCCTTTAAGAGGTTTTTTCTGAGTTTAATTTCGGCTAAACTTTTTTAAAGACTTGGCAATGAATGGCGCAATCACGCCCGCTGCAATGGCTTCCGCCACACCATTAGTTAAAACGATAGTTCCTAAGAATTTGACTAGATTTGACATGTCTACTTTCATAGCTGTAGCATAATCATCTTTGTAAAATACATAAATGAAGAATAACACTAAAATCGTATTGGTTAAAGAAGCTAAAACAGAAGCAATCGTCATGGCTGTTGTTGTTTTTAAATGGTTTTTCAGCTTGAAGTATGCATAACCTGCTATAAATCCAACTAAAATTCTTGGTACGATTGAAATCATCGGATTTGTAAAAAGTAATAAATCTAATGGGCTACTTGGCATAACAAATGCTTTTATCAAACGGATAACGCCCCACACAGCTCCGACAATCATACCGTCTTTTACACCTAGTGTTAAGGCCGCTACAATTACTGTAATATGGATAATCGTTGGGTTTAAAGGTGGAATTGGAATATACCCTAAAAATGGTACAAAATTTTGAATCAATATAATTCCTGTTAAAATTCCTAAAATCGCAATGCGATAGGTTTTATTGGGACGATTTTGCATAAAAGGTTCACTCTCCGAATATCAATTGCATCTCTTTAACAAGATGCTTTTAAAAGAATAGCATGTTTTTAAATTTCTGACAAATTAATTTTTTGTAGGAACAAATTGTTTTAATGCTTTTGCAACGATGGGGGCAATAATTCCCGCAGCAACAGCTTCAGCTACTCCACTAGTAACAATGACGATTCCCATAATACCTATTAGTTTTCCTTGGTCTACATTCAGGAAACTCGCGTATTCTACACGATAGAATAAATAGATAAAGAGCAGTACAAAAATGGTATTCGTTAAAGACGCCAATACTGCTGAAATAATCATTGAGATGCTGTCCAGTAGTTTGGTTTTTTTGAGTAACTGATAAACATAGCCTGCTACAAAACCCACCAATATTCTCGGAATAATCGCAATAATCGGATTTGTGAAAAATAAAATATCCAAAGGGCTTGTTGGTGTTGTAAATGCACGAATAATACAGGCAACGCCCCAAACAAGACCTAGAATCATTCCATTTTTATATCCTAGCGTTAACGCTGCTATGATGACAGTAATATGAATAATTGTAGGATTAATTGGTGGAATTGGAATATACCCGACAACAGGCACAAAATTTTGAATGAGAACAATCGCTGTTAACATTCCTAAAATAGCAATTTGATAGGTTTTCTTTGATTGATTAAACATAGTCTTCCTACTCTCTTATTTAGAAGTTTCTCTTTTATTTTTTAAAGAATAGCATGTTTCTAAGAGATTCACAACGCTTTTGATCGCGTGCCAATTAAAACTGGTTTTGACATGCTAGAATGTCCGATTTCTTGTGTTTGAGCAATTGAAAAATGATACTTGGATGCATAGGATAAAATCAATTTCTTTAAATCATTGATTTGTTGTTTTTCATTCAGTTCAGTAAATTCTCCCAACAAGATACCTTTGCACTCTTCTAAATAACCAATTTGTTCTAATTGGGCAAAGTAACTGCTAATCGTTGCAATATCACCACTGCGGGCTTCTAATAATAACCAATTATTTTTGGCTGAAGGTAAAAAACGCGTTCCTGCTAATTTTAATAGACAGCGAATGTTCCCGCCAATCATTGTTTCGTTTGAAGAAATCATCTCTGTACTTCCCAAAGTTAAGTCTAATTCTACTGACTTATTTTCCATAAATACCTTTGAAAAATAGCTTTCTTGTAAAGTAGCATCTTTTTTTACTAAATTCAATAATTGATAGTTAAAGCCATTAATTCCAGTTTTATGGAGGATTGCATTAATTAAAACGGTTAAGTCACTATAACCTACAAAGGGTGTGTTTGCTTTTTGAATCATCTTAAAGTCTAGTAACGGCAATAGTTCATTCGCTACATCTCCACCAGATAAATCAAAAATCATTTTTACCTTTGGATTCAAGTAAAGATTCATTAACGCGTCCCTTCGTTCGTACTTAGTGCCACTAAAAAGCGAGTTTGATTGTTGATATAGTGTAGTGGCCTCTATTGTTTGAATTCCAAATTGAAGCTTTAGTTTTTCTTTTAAAGCTTCAATCAACGGACGATCTACTTTGGATTTTCCATTTGAACATGCGATTATTCCGATTGAATCTCCAATATTTAACATCTTCTCACCTACTTCTAGCTTTCATTTTACCATTTTTATAACGTTCTTCCTACAAAAAAAGAGTCCCAGTTACAAACACTAGGACTCTTTTTGTTAGTTTTCAAATGCCGCTAAAAATTGGATCATATATTCTGGCAAATCAGGAGGTCTACGGCTTGAAACGATGTGTCCGTCCGTAATTGCTGGAGTGTCGTGCCAAATCGCCCCTGCATTCGTTAAATCGTCCTTAATACCAGGTGTGCTGGTAACATTGATGCCTTTTAAAATCCCTGCTGAAGCAAGCACCCAACCCGCATGACAAATTTGCCCAATTGGTTGTTGTTTCGTATTGAAATGTTGGACGAATTCAATTACTTTTGGGAAACGTCTCAATTTATCTGGTGCCCAACCACCTGGAACTAAAATTCCAGCATAGTCATTTAGATCAATTTCTTCAAAAGCGTAATCACTAGTTGCTGGAACGCCATATTTCCCGATATAGGTGTGGTTCTTTTCTTCTCCAACCAAATGAAAAATTCCACCGGCTTCTCTCACACGCATAACCGGGTACCATAATTCTAAATCTTCAAAATCATCACTAACTAACGCAATAATTTTTTTATTTTTTACTGTCAATGGGATGTCCTCCTAAAAATAGATTACTATCAGTTTAACAGTGAATAGATTCCTCTGTAAACATATTTGCTTTTATAAAAAATTCCTTGCAGCTATTAGATCAATTTCTAATAGTGCAAGGAATTTTTTTAATCTTCTAAAAATTTATTTAGTTCTGTTTTATTTTTGGCCGTATCAATTTCAAGAACACTACCTGCATGTTCGTAATAACCATTTTCCCACGATCCCTCAATAGGTAACGTTAAGGTTTCAATCGGTTTTGTTTTTCCTAATACAAAGTCTGTTCCAGCAGATAACAACAAACTACTTGGTAAGTTGGTAACTGTGTATCCTTCAACCTTACCTAAGACGCTTGGTAACTTTGTAATATTGGTGACTTTAACGCCTTGCTCTGCAACAGCATTCAGAACTTGTTGTTGTCTTCTTACACGTCCAAAGTCGCTCTCAGCATCATGTCTAAAGCGAGCGTATTGTAGTAAGGTTTCGCCATCCATTTTTTGTGGTCCTTTTTTTATGGAAGCTTCGATATATTCAGACATATCTTTTTCGGCATCAATTTGAACACCATCTGGTAGCAAAGTATCAATAATTTTTGGAAAACTATCAAAATCAACAATTACAAAATATTCAATGCCAATACCAAAGTTTTCACTGATGGTTTTTCTTAGTAGTTCAGGTCCACCATATGAATAAGCAGCGTTGATTTTATCTTTATCATGACCAGGTATATCAACATACATGTCTCTCATTAGCGAAACTAATTTTGGTTGTTTTGACTTTGAATCGTAATGGGCAATCATTAAAGAATCGGAACGACCTTGGTCATCGCCTCTTGAATCACTCCCAATAAATAAAATATTGACGTCATTTAAATCTTCCGCTTTTTCTCCATTAAATGTAATATCCGATTTATCCGGTAAATTTTGATCAGATCGAGCTTCTTTCAAGCTATTGCGATAGCTTGCATAAGCAAAACCACCTCCCGCTATCAATAAAATTAGTAGGATAAGTACGCTATTTCGAAAAATATGGCGTTTTTTCTTGTGTTGATTTCTCATAGTTTGCCTTCTTTCACCTTTTTTTGTTTTTATAAGTAGTTTCTTTTCATAATCCTTTCTTATTAAAACATAAAGAGATTAAGGAATCTTAAAGGAAATCAAAAATATTTTTCAAGGCTTAATGAATTAATTGAAAGGAACGATTCATTCGACCTAGTAAAACCATTAATAGTTGTTTTTCTTCATCTGACCATGATTGGAAGATTAGTTCCCATTGTTGGGTTAAGTTTTGATTGATTCGATTTTGTAAATTTTGTCCCTCTTCACTTAATTGAACATTTCTTAAACGTCGATCTTCGTTTTTAATTTCAATAACTAAATTTTTTTTGACTAAAATATCTAATTGTCGACTCAAAGTTGATTTATCTAAGTTCGTTTCAAAGCTAAGTTTTTTTATCGTTTTAGGAATATCAATAAGATTATTTAACAGTGTAAAGGTTGCTTTTGTTAACGCGTTCTCTTTTAATAATTTATTTTCAAATTGATTGAACTCATTATAAAAATGTTCCAGTTGAATTTTAATTTCATTGATTTGAGTGTACTTACCCATGAAAATCCCTCCTACTATAAAAATAGTTGCATAACACAACTATTATCGTTGTATTATGCAACTATATACTAAAAAGCGTTTAAATTCAATGTTTTTAACTCCCTAAAAGCATCTCATCTTTTAGCTGCCCATCTTTTGTCGCAGTTTGAAATAAGTTCATTACGTCATTGACAGAAAGTCGAGCTTTTTCATCACCTTTGATATCTACAACTACTTTTCCATAATCTAACATAATTAAACGATTGCCATAGTTCAACGCGTCTTTCATATTATGAGTAATCATCAATGTCGTTAATCCTTCATTTTGAATGCGCTGATTGGTTAAATCCAGCACTACTTTTGCTGTCTTTGGATCTAATGCGGCTGTGTGTTCATCTAATAGTAAAATAGCTGGTTTTTTCAAAGTAGCCATCAATAACGTAATCGCCTGTCGTTGACCACCTGAAAGCAATCCAATTTCACTATCAATTCTATTTTCTAAACCTAATCCTAATTGGGCTAGTTGCTCTTTAAAATAAGTTCGCTCTTTTTGAGTATTGCCTTTACGCAAAGTTCTTTTTTGACCTCTGCGGTAAGCCATCGACATGTTTTCTCCAACCGTCATTCGCGAAGCCGTCCCCATTCTAGGGTCTTGGAACACTCTTCCAACCATTGCTGCTCGTTGGTGTTCTTTTAGTTTTGTCACATCATTCCCCTCAATAGAAATATGTCCAGTATCTGGTAAAAAATTTCCTGCTATGCTATTAAGCAGCGTCGATTTCCCAGCTCCATTCCCACCAATAATCGTGATAAAATCTCCTTCGTTGACTGCTAAATCAATTCCCTTTAAAACTTGATTTTGATTAATAGTTCCTTTATTAAATGTTTTCTCAATCTGCGAAAGATTTAAAATTTCTTGAGTCATTAGGCTTCCTCCTTTTTAGCAAAGAAATTTAAGTTTAATTTTGAGCGTAAACTCGGTAATGCTAAACAAATCGCTAAGATAATAGCTGAAAAGAGTTTTAAATCATTGGGTTGTAAGCCGATAACTAACACGAAAGTAATAATCAAACGGTAGATAATCGCTCCAAGAATCACACAAATCAAACGATTTCCTAAAGAGAGATTGCCAAAAACGACTTCTCCGATGATAACTGAAGCTAATCCGATAACAATTGTCCCAATCCCCATGCTGATATCTGCATAGCCGTTGTCTTGTGTAATTAGCCCACCAGCAAAAGCAATCATGCCGTTGGATAACATTAACGCTAAAATTTTAGTTTTATTTGTAGAAACACCTAGAGAACGAGCCATGATTTCATTGTCTCCTGTAGCAATTAGGGCTTGACCTAATTCTGTATTGAAAAAGAGAATCAATAAAAGAATAACGGCCACTACGATAATCAAACCAATTAAAATCGTATCAAACTGCGCAGGTAAATGTAATGGTCGAAGCAGATCATTAAGCTTTTCCTTGCCAAGTAGGCTTAAATTAGCACGTCCCATAATTCGAAGATTAATGGAATACAAACCCGTCATCGTTAAAATTCCAGCAAGTAGTCCTGGAATGTTGCATTTTGTAATTAAAAATCCTGTGATGGCACCCGCCAACATTCCACTAATAAATGCGACTAGTGTTGCGATTATTGGGTGTACACCTGATAATATTAACTTGGCACAAACGGCAGCTCCTAAAGGAAAGGACCCTTCTGCTGTCATATCAGGTAAATCTAAAATTCTAAATGTAATAAAAATTCCTAGCGCCATTACGCCCCATAATAATCCTTGTGAAGTTGCTGTAACGATTAAATTCATTCATTCTTCCTCCAATACTCATTAATTGATGATTGCGTGATCTAACATTTCTTGCGGAATGGTGATGCCTAGTTTTTCTGCTTTTTTAGGATTAATAATGGTATCTCCATGTTTTAAATATTCAATTGGTGTAGTTGCTGCTTTTTTCTTACCTTTTAATAAATCAGCCGTCATTTTTCCAGTCATTTTTCCTAGTTCATATTGGTTTAATCCAACGGTTGCTAAGCCACCTTCAGCTACCATTGTATCGACAGCTGGAAATATAGGAATTCCTTTGGCATCTGTGACTGAAATTAAAGTGTTCATGGCACTAGCCACGGTATTATCAGCAGGAACATAGATAGCATCAACTTTTCCAGCTAAGCTAGTGGCTACTTGATTAACATCATTAGTTGAAGAAACAGTTGCTGTAATAGGTTCTAAACCCGATTTTTTGGCTTCGGCTTCGGCTTGTTTGCCTTGAACAACTGAATTATCTTCACTTGATGAGTAGATAATACCTATTTTTTTAGCGCTTGGAAGAAGGGTTTTTATTAAGTTAAACTGTGCTTTGATTGGTGTTAAATCACTCACACCAGTAATGTTACCTCCTGGATGCTGATTGTCTGCCACTAATCCTGCACCTTTTGGATCTGTTACAGCACCTAAAACGATTGGGATTTCTTTTGAAGCATTTGCTAATGCTTGTGCAGAAGGCGTAGCAATTCCTACCATTACAGCAGCTTGTTCATTGGCAAAACGTTCACTCATTGTTTTTAAATTGCTTTGATCTCCTTGTGCATTTTGAAAATCAATTTTGATGTTTTTTTTATCGACAAAACCTTCTTCTTTTAGAGCATCCACGATTCCTTGATAAATCTTATCCAATGCTGGATGGCTCGTAAGTTGCAAAATCCCTACAACTGGAATCTCTTTTTCTTTTGTTGCTTGTTTTTTAGTTTCTGTTACAAAGGCAACGCTTAACAAAATAATCAATACAGTAATAAAACCAATCATTTTTTTCATTGTTTTTCCTCCAATAAATTTTTATTTAATTGTTTAATGTCATCTATTTGCTTTGCCATCGTTGACTAGTCCATTGTCTCATTATTAAAACTCCTCTATCTAATTTATGAATAAAAAAACAGCTTCCCAATGAATAAAACCATTGTGGAAGCTGTTTTTAACAAAACAAAAACCACATAGAATCAGGGTATCCGTTTCTATGTGGTGGAATTTTAATTTAAATTCTCAAATAAACCAACATAGATACAAGTTCAGAAAGTCTGTCTGAAGGCTGCATCTATGAGTACTCTCATGAAATCCAACCTATCTATTTTGGCTTTGCCAATTGCGATTCAATTGTTTTAGATTCGTTGGTGTTGTTTTCATGTGTGGCACTCCTTTGTTTTCTTTGATAAATCAATCTTACTATGTTTCAATCTTATTTGTCAAGCAGATTTTTATAATTAGGGTTACTTGTCTGCTAAATAAATTGGTCGCCCTTTTCTTTCTTGAACAGGACGATTGGTTTTGCCAATCTGCTCTTCAAAAGCTTTTAAGAGTCCTTGGCGCATGTAAACAGGCATTTTAAATACAAGCCATTCAACAGGACCTTCAGTTGGTGGTGTTGTAAGTGACCCACTATAATTAAAAAAAGTACGTTTTTCAGGTAGCAATTGATTTAACAGAATAGGAACTACAAACCCTCTAGCTGCATTTCTTGGATTTAATGCAATATTATCAATTTTAGCTAATTTTTTATTTAAGGGTACTTGAGTAGGTTCTGCTACTACCCCAATAACGAGCAATTCATTTTTTGCTGAACGATGAACAAGGTGCATTTCTAAAGGGAATTGCTGACTGTTAATCAGATGTTCACTAGGGAGATGAAAATGAATATCTTCTAGTGTATAGCGTTTATGATTAAAGACTACGTGATTGATTTTTTCTCCTGCAACAGGATTTAAATGAACCGTGTGATTAAAAAAAGAAGATCTAAAATTTGTTGCGTGGTAATCAAAAGCTAGTAGATTTCCATCCATCTCAGCTGTAACCTCTTCTTCTTTTAAATTAATAGGCGATTGTAAGCTTTCATTTTCAGCTTTATGAAAAATCGCACAGATATTTTTCCAATTTTCTGGACCTCTGGGGCCTTCTTCGTAGAACCAATCCAAAATCATTCCTCCTAGAATACACAAACTTTCATTTATTCTACCTTTTTTTGAAAAAAAAAGTCAACTGATATTGTTTGAAGTTTCTTACCATTTTTCTTAGTTATAAAATTAGGTCCTGTTTATCTTCCATATACTTTTAGTGAAATAACCGTTATAATAAGAGCGTTAGCGACAATAAGAAAAGTCTTTTTTTGTCCATATTCAATTAATGAAAGTGAGGAAATCCTATGTCATTTGATGGAATTTTCACTCATGCCATGGTCGATGAATTAAAGAGTTTGTTAAAAAACGGACGCTTGTCAAAAATTCATCAACCTTATCAAAGTGAAATTATTTTAGTGATGCGCGCAAACGGTAAAAACCACCGTGTGTTATTATCTGCTCATCCAAGTTATGCAAGAATACAAGTTACACAGATTCCATATGAAAATCCAAATACGCCTCCTAATTTTTGTATGTTATTGAGAAAACAATTAGAAGGGGCTATTTTAGAGGATATCCAACAAATTGGAAACGATCGTATCATTCATTTTACCTTTAAAAGCCGCGATGAAATCGGTGATATTCATAACGTCGTCTTGATTGTTGAACTAATGGGACGTCATAGTAATATTTTCTTAATCGACCAAGAATCAAAACGTATTATTGACTGTATTAAACATGTCCCAGCAAGCTTAAATAGCTACCGATCTGTTATGCCTGGCGCTACCTACCTAAACCCACCACATCAAGATAAATTAAATCCTTTTACTGTTACTAAACAAGAAATTAGCGAAAAATTAGATCTTGATTCAGAGTTGTCCGTTCAAAGACAACTTCAAACGACGTATCAAGGAATTGGTGGAGATACTGCTGCAGAAATGATTTTTCGAAGTGAAAGTAACCCAGCCTTATTACCGGACGTTTTTGTAAGCTTAATCGACGAAGTTAAAGACGGCAATGCGACACCAACGTTGACTGAAAACACACAAAAAGATTTTTTTACCCCTACCCCATTTTTAAGTTTGGATGGCGAACAAAAAACCTTTCCGTTACTTAGTGAATTATTAGATGCTTACTATGGCGGGAAAGCTGAAAAGGATCGTGTTCATCAACAAGGATCTGAATTGATTCGATTGGTAAACAATGAGCTGCAAAAAAATGTGAAAAAATTAGAAAAATTGCATAAAACAATGGCGGAAACGGAATTGGCGGATGATTATCGAATTAAAGGTGAAATTTTAACCGCCTATCTTCATGAATTTAAACGTGGTGCAACAGAGATTGAACTGCCTAACTTCTATGAAGAAGATGCTCCTATTACAATCAAATTGGATATTCGAAAAAATCCTTCCCAAAACGCACAAAAATATTTTGCAAAATATCAAAAACTCAAAAATGCCATTTCTTATGTGACTGAGCAAATCGATTTAACGATGGGAGAAATTGATTATTTAGAATCGGTTTCTACTCAGTTATCTTTAGCAACGCCAAAAGATGTGGCTGAAATTAAGGAAGAATTGACGCAGGTTGGTTATCTTAAAAAGAAAAAAACTAAGAAAAAACAAATGAAAGCACAAAAAAGTAAGCCAGAAAAATACCACGCAACAGATGGAACCGTCATTTTAGTAGGGAAAAATAATTTACAAAATGATGAACTGACACTTAAATTAGCAAGAAAAAGTGATATTTGGCTACACACAAAAAATATCCCAGGTTCTCATGTCATCATTCAAAATTCAGACCCTAGTGAAGAAACGATTCTTGAAGCTGCCAATATTGCGGCGTACTATTCGAAGTCACAACTTTCAGCGCTTGTACCAGTTGATTTCGTACCCGTTAAAGCCATCCGGAAACCAAATGGAGCGAAACCTGGCTTTGTGATTTACGAAGGTCAAAAGACGGTCTATGTAACGCCTGATAAGGAACTGGTTGAATCATTGCGTGTAAATAAAAAAAACGACCTAATTAGTTAAATTAGGTCGTTTTTTCTATTTCAAAAGATAGAACGGTTTTTAATTGTTTAGGAGTATGATTTCTAAAATCAGCTACATAAATCTCTTCGTAGTCTTTGCCAATTCGTTGGTATCCTTTACTTTGACAATAGTGTGTCATTTTGTTTAAACAATCTGCTTCTGTGTGGTAAGAACCTTTATGTAGGCAAAAAACTCGTAATGTTGGTTCAGGTTTTTTTAAAAAGAACTGATGCGTTAAATTATTTTTACTTAACACGGCTTGCTGAAGTAGTTTCTCGTTAATAAATTGAGGTTGACGAATCATTAATTGAAAATCAACTTGTTTGCTAGAATCTGATTGAATCCAGCGGCATTCAATCGGGAAAAGTTGATAATCGGGATTTTTATTCGTTTGATTTGATTTCAATTTAATTGCTTTTGAGATAGCAAGTAATAATTCCATTTCTTCGATAAAGCTTTCCATTGAGAGTGCTTTTGACCGTTTAATTATCAAGTATTGAAAAGCTGGTTTTTTAAGAATATAGGGTTTAGTTGATGGAAAATAAAATTGTTTTTCTACCTTACGCCAGTCGTAATAGATCATTTTATCGTCTCCTTTTTAGTTAGATGGGTTATTTATTATCGAATGGTGGTTTTAGATACTCTTATCAGTATACTTAACTTTTATTTAAAAAACAGCAACTTCTTTTTTTTACGTTTTTTTGTTACACTATTCTAATGGAAGGTGATCGAATGAAAGTCTTAGTTTACACATGGGGGCTTGTTATTTTAAAGCTACTTTTTTTATTTTTTTTCTTATGTTTCTTTTTTTCACCTCTAGATGGTCCTAGATCGAAAAATGTCAAAATCGAGTCTCGTATTCCATCCAATAGCGCACCACTTAGCTTTCCACAAGGAGTATTGGGTATTCCTAAATCCAATTCAAAAATAATTGCACATAGAGGGTATAAAGCTGGTGGCGTTGAAAATACACTTTCGTCCATTCAAGCAGCTATTCCTTATAAACCAGCATATATTGAATTAGATGTTCGGCAAACAAAAGATGAGCATTTTATTTTAATGCATGATGCAAGTTTAAAACGGTTAGCGCGTAAAAAGAAAAAAGTTCATCAGTTAACACTGGCAGAATTAAAGAAATTGACGTTAAAGCAGAATAATTTTGAATCTTCAATTACAACATTGGAAGAAGCAATCGATTTAGCTAAAACTTCGAAGCAACCTCTTTTATTAGATATCAAAACAAGTAAGCAAGACAGTTTAGATATGCCTAAACAATTAGCCGAGTTATTGGCAGATAGAGACGTTGTTGATTCCTATTTGGTTCAATCAACCAATGAGGCTTTTTTAAATCAGATTAAAGAAGTAAATCACGACTTACAGGTGGGAATGATTGTCTCAATGTTACCTAGCAAGGAATATCCAGATTTCCAATTTTTAACGTTAAAGCACACAATGGCGGCACCAGAATTTTTTGAAAGTAAACAACCAGTCTTTCTATGGACAGTTGACGAACCGGCTGAATTTAATCAATATTTAGCTACTACTGCTCACGGAATTATTACAGATAATGCTTTGATGGCAAATTCAATTGAACAACGTGGTACAATCAACGCTCTGATGACTTCTTATATTGATGTGATTCAAAAAAATGAAACATTATAGAAAAAACGATCGAAATCAACTAAGATTTCGATCGTTTTTTAGTTATTCTTAAAACATAATCTAAACTAGTTGTTAGTCAATTTTTTTGCTAATTTCAACATAATGAGACCAATTAGTAAAAAATAGCAAGGCATTGCCCAGAGCGTTCCATTGTGAACAAAGCTCATGCCAAATGTAACCACACTTACTAGTAAATAGTAACCTAGACTAAACAGTCCACCAGCAGATCCAATGACATCTTGAAAATCCACTAATGCAAGGCTTAAACAATTAGGTAAAGCCGTTCCTGTTCCAAGCAGCGTGATAAAAATACCTACTAGCAGCATAAACCATTGCCATTCTGAGGCGAAAAAAGTTGATACACTAACAGCTAAAATAATAATTATACCTACCAGCATTATTTTGATTCCATCTAAAATAATTTTTTCTGGTTGTCTAGTTGTGACTAAACGCTTTGACAAAAGTGAACCTAAAATACTTGCTACTGCGACAATCATTCCAAGGAAGCCATAGGTAGCTGTTGAAAAATGAAAATACTCAATAAAAATAAATGGCGCTTCTGCATAGTAACTAAATAAAATGCCATTGATTGTTCCAATCAAAAAACCATAAATTAAAGTTGGTTGGTTTTTTAAAAAGCGGTTTACAATAGGAAGCAATTTCACTTTTGATCGTTGTTTAACATCATAGGTCTCACCTAAGCTAAAATAAGCATAACTAAAAACGAAAAGACTCATTATAACTAATACAAAAAAGACGGCTCGAAATCCCCAAAATTGATCTACTACTCCACCAATTAAAGGACCAATAGCAGGTGTAAAGGCTAGTGCTGCAGAAATTTGAGCAAATAAAGTATGTCGTCTCAAACCATTTGTACTTTCTCTTAAAATTGTTTGGGTAACGACTGAACCCGTACTTGCTCCAAAAGCTTGCATAAAACGGGCAGCTAATAAGAATTCAATTGATTTTGCTTGAAAGCATAGAAAGCTACCAATTCCGTAAAGAATCACACCATATAGAATTGCAGGGCGACGTCCAATAAAATCAGAAACAATTCCCCAGCAAAAGACTCCTAAGGCAAAAGCTAAAAAGTAAATACTTAAGGTTAGCTGTACCGTTCCTAGTGTCGTCTCAAAATCACTTGCGATGTCGGGCAAGGAAGGTGTAAAAATCGTTTCGCTAATTTGTGGAAAACCAACTAAAACAATGAGTAATAATAAAGATGGTGCTTGAGTTGTGATGCTTTTTTTCAAAATAATTCCTCCTAATAATGATTAAAGGGTTGAAAAAAAACATCTCACTGCGGGAAGCGGCGGGAGCATAATCAATATTAATTTGTAGGTATTCATCATCTCACTCACCTCTTTTGCTCTTTTTATTTTAATTATTAGCTAGTTTACCATATTTTTTCATCAGGAACAATCTGGTATCTCCACTAGCTTGAGTGAAGTGCTCTTCTTATTTTTTCCACTTAGTTGGATCTTGCTTCCACTCTTTTAATAAACTTAAGTCGTTGGCTTCAATCGTTCCAAGCTCTAACGCAACATCAATCAGAGTAGAGTAATTGGTTAAGGTTGCAAAGGATAATTGATGCTTTTTAAAATTTTCAATCCCTTTTGGCAATTCGTATGTAAAGATGGCGGCTGCCCCTATTACATCTGCACCTTCATTTTTTGCAGCCCCAGCCGCGTCAATCACACTTCCACCAGTGGAAATCAAGTCTTCAATGATGACCATTTTTTGGTTTTTAGTAATGCGTCCCTCAATTTGATTGCCTTTGCCGTGGTCTTTTGCTTTTCCACGAATATACACCATTGGCAAATCTAATAGCTCTGCAACCCATGCAGCGTGAGGAATTCCAGCCGTAGCCGTGCCAGCAATCACTTCTGCTTCAGGGTAATCACGCTTGATCAGTTCTGCTAAACCCTTTGCAATTTCACGTCGCACGCTTGGGTAGCTCATCGTAATACGGTTATCGCAATAAATTGGACTTTTAATACCACTTGCCCATGTATATGGCTTATTCGGACTTAAACTCACTGCTTTTATTTCTAATAAATCTTGGGCAACTTTTTTTTCAATTGACATCTATTCTTCGACTCCATTCCATTGGTTTTTAATTGTGTGATAGCTCTTAACTGGATCTGCTGATTGAGTAATGGGACGACCTACTACGATAAAGCTTGAGCCTGCTTCTTTGGCGCGACTTGGTGTTGCAACACGTTTTTGATCGCCTTTTTCATCCCCACTTGGACGAATCCCAGGAGTTACACACAGGAATTCACTTGCTGTATTTTCTTTGATTAGCTGCGCTTCTAAGGCGGAACAAACAACTCCGTCTAATCCTGCACTTTGTGTTAATTTTGCATAGTGAATCACGCTTTGGAGCAAGGGAACTTGAATCAATTGTTCGGTTCGCATGGCTTCTTGTGTAGTAGAGGTCAATTGCGTTACAGCGATGAGGCTCGGTCTTTGGCTACCGGCTGGCGTACCTGAAATAATTCCACTCATTGCGGCTTCCATCATTTGTTTTCCTCCTGCAGCATGAACATTAATCATATCGACATCCAATGCAGCTAAACCTTTCATTGAACGTTCAACTGTATTTGGAATATCATGTAATTTTAAATCTAAGAAAATTTGATGTCCTAAGCTTTTCATCCATTTAACTACTTCTGGTCCGTTCTGGTAATACAGCTCCATTCCAACTTTAACAAATAATTGTTCATTCTTGAAATGAGTTAAAAAGGTTTTAATTTCGTCGCTTGTTGAAAAATCTAATGCGATAATTGGTTTTGATTGCATGTTATCTTCCTTCCCTTACTTCTTTAATGAGCGCTTCTAGTGAAGGTATTCCAAGTTCATCCATTCGTCTTGGAAGCTCTTCAATCAGTTTAGGGCAAATCATGGGATCTGTAAAGTTGGCTGTTCCAACAGCTACTGCACTTGCTCCAGCCATAAACATTTCTAGCACGTCATCAACCGTATAAACGCCTCCCATTCCAATTATTGGAATGTTCACGCTGTGACTCACTTGATGAATCAATCGAATGGCAACAGGTTTAATGGCTGGCCCTGATAAACCGCCTGTCTTATTTGCTAAAATCGGTTGCTTGGTTTTTAAATCGATACGCATACCTAACAATGTATTAATCATTGAAATCCCATCAGCGCCTGCTGCTTCAACTGCTTTGGCAATGGGAACGATATCTGTTACATTTGGTGAAAGTTTGACATAAATTGGCACGCTTGAAACAGCTTTAACAGCTTGAGTCAGCTCATAAATCACTTTTTCATCCGTTCCAAACGCGATACCACCATGTTTTACATTGGGACAAGAAACATTTAACTCAATTGCAGCTACATTAGGTGCTTTTGAAATTTCCCTACAAACCTCTATATAATCCTCTTTAGTTGATCCAGCTACATTGGCAATGATAGGAACCTTGAATTGCTCTAGTTTAGGTAATTTTTCTGTTAAAATAACTTCTAATCCTGGATTTTGTAATCCAATTGCATTTAGCATTCCGCTTGTGGTTTCAGCAACTCTTGGAGTAGCATTGCCAAAACGTGGTTCTAGTGTACAGGCTTTTATCATCATGGAGCCTAATTGGTTTAAATCGAAATATTTCGCATATTCTTCACCAAAGCCAAAGCATCCACTTGCCGGCATGATTGGATTTTTTAAATCTAAACCGGGTAATTTAACGGCTAAACGATTCATTATAAAACCACCTCTCCCACTTTAAACACTGGTCCTTCGTCACAAACTTTATAGCTTGTTTGACCCGTTGAATCGGATTTTTTAGGACAAACACAGGCATAACAAGCACCCATTCCACAAGCCATTCGTGCTTCCAGTGATAAAAATGCGTTTTGATTTTCATAACGATTTTCAACAGCCATCAATAGACCTCTTGAGCCACAAGCATAGACTACATCAGGCTTACCTTGTAAAGTATCTAATAAATGCCCCACATGACCATGTTGACCTTTAGAACCATCATCTGTGGCTAAATGAACTTCTCCTAATTCAGAAAATTCCTTTTCATAAAAAATGACGTCTTTTGTTGCAAAGCCAAAAATAAGCTCCACTTTTACACCCTTTTTAACCAGCTGTTTAGAAAGCTCATATAGGGGAGGAACTCCAATTCCCCCACCGATAACAAAGGCTGTTTGCCCTTTTTGAACTGATTCTAATGGAAATCCATTGCCAAGCGGCCCCATGACATCTAATAAGTCACCTGTTTTTAAGTGGCTCATCGTTTCGGTTCCTGCTCCTTCAATCCGATAAATAATACTACATTCTTTTTTTTCTGGGATAATTTCAGCAATACTGATTGGTCTTCTGAGTAAAAGATCTGATTGAGGTACTAAAATATGCAAAAATTGACCTGGCACCTGCATTTCATTAACTAATTCCCCCGTTAAGCGCATTTCAAAAATTTTAGGTGCTAGTTGTTTTTGATCAACAACCGTCATGAGTTCTTGTAACATAAAATTCCTCCTAACAAGTTTGACTATAAGGGTGCTGTATCGAATGAGCGTGATTCTAAGACTTTTAAAATAGCGTTAGCCGTATCTAACGAGGTGAACAACGGTACCCCATGTTCAACTGCTTCACGGCGAATTAAAAAGCCGTCAGTTTGCACTTCTTTATCCCGTCCCATTGTGTTTACAACCACTTGCAAACGATTTTGTCTGATGGCATTTAACACATTTTTTTCGTCTTCATTTGCTGAGATTTTATCCACTTCTTTTACTTGAATGCCTTTGTGTTTGAAATAATTAGCTGTCCCAGTAGTTGCCATAATTTGGTACCCAATTGTATTAAAACGTTTGGCTAATATGACAGCTTCTTCCTTATCTTCATCCGCAATGGTGAATAGGACGGTTCCGTAATCAGCTAAATGAAGGTTGCTTCCCTCAAAAGCTTTGTACAAGGCTTTTTCAAGTGTTTTATCCGTTCCCATAACTTCGCCAGTAGATTTCATTTCAGGTCCTAAGTTTGTATCTACACTAAGCAGTTTGGCAAATGAAAAGACAGGCGCTTTTACATGGACACGATTCGATTCTGGGTATAAACCGCTTTGGTAACCTTGTTTAGCTAAGGACTCTCCTAAGATACAATGGGTTGCTACTTGTGCCATTGGAATACCTGTGACTTTACTTAAAAAAGGCACTGTTCGGCTTGCTCGTGGGTTTACTTCTATGACATAAACTTCTTCTTCGAAAATAACAAATTGGATATTCATCATGCCGATACAATTTAATCCAATCACCAATCGTTTGGTATAATCAACAATTTTTTGTTTTAGCGCTTCGCTTAATTGTTGTGGCGGATAAACGGCCATCGAATCTCCAGAATGGACACCAGCTCGCTCGATATGCTCCATAATTCCTGGAATCAATACGTCTGTTCCATCACTAATGGCATCGACTTCACATTCTTTTCCAAGTAAATAGCGGTCGATTAAAACGGGATGCTCTGGAGAAGCTTTTACAGCATTTCCCATATAGTTTTCTAAGTCTTTTTGGTTTTCAACAATTTCCATTCCTCGTCCGCCTAAGACGTAGCTTGGTCGAACCAAGACAGGATACCCAATTTCGTTGGCTATCGTGACAGCTTCCGTTGTACTTAAGGCAGTTGCACCAAGTGGCTGTGGGATGTTTAGTTCTTGTAAGGCTTGCTCAAATAAATCTCGATTTTCAGCTCGATCTAGATCTTCCACGCTTGTTCCTAAAATATGAATGCCTAATTTGGTTAAGGGTTCAGCAAGGTTAATTGCCGTTTGTCCGCCAAATTGAACGATAACACCTTTTGGTTTTTCCAATCGAATGACATGCATCACGTCTTCAACTGTTAAGGGTTCAAAATACAATTTATCTGAAATTGAGAAATCCGTTGAAACTGTTTCTGGATTGCTATTCATAATAATGGCTTCATAGCCTAATTTTTGGATAGCTTTAACCGAATGTACCGTAGCGTAGTCAAATTCCACTCCTTGTCCAATTCGAATGGGACCTGATCCGATAATCAGAATCGATTCTTTTTTAGTAATGATGCTTTCATTTTCCTCTTCGTAGGTGCTGTAAAAATAAGGCGTTGTAGATTCAAACTCAGCTGCACAAGTATCAACCATTTTATAAACGGGAACTATCTCATTTTGGTAGCGTAATTCGGCTACTTCATTCGTTTTTTTTTGCCATAACTCTGCAATGACACTATCTGAAAAACCATACTCTTTTGCCATTTTCAAAGTAGCTATATTTTCTGGTTGGGCTTGTAGTTCGTTTTCAATTTCTACGATATGCAACAATTTGTCTAAGAAAAACAAGTCGATTTTCGTTAATTCAGCTAATTCTTCAATTGTGTAGCCTCGTCTAATTCCTTCTACTAAATAAAACAAACGATCGTCTTGAGCTTTAATCATTTTTTCAACTAATGCTTCATCACTGACTTTTTTTGCAGCAGGGATTGAAACATGAAGGGCTCCAATTTCTAAAGAGCGCACGGCTTTTAAAAGGGACTCTTCAATTGTTCGACCAATTGCCATTACCTCACCAGTTGCTTTCATTTGGGTTCCTAGTTTACGATCGCCATTTTCAAATTTATCAAAAGGCCATCTTGGAATTTTAGTCACCACATAATCTAATGCCGGTTCAAATTGCGCATAGGTTGTTCCAGTCACTGGATTTTTCATTTCATCCAATGTTAATCCAACTGCAATTTTTGCCGCTAGCTTAGCAATGGGGTAACCTGTAGCCTTACTTGCAAGTGCGGAAGAACGACTCACTCTTGGATTAACTTCGATAATATAATATTGGAAGCTATTTGGATCAAGGGCTAACTGAACATTACACCCTCCTTCAATTCCCAAGGCACGAATAATTTTTAAGGAAGAATCTCGTAACATCTGGTACTCGACATCAGATAACGTTTGACTTGGAGCAACAACAATCGAATCCCCTGTGTGAATCCCAACTGGATCAAAATTTTCCATGTTGCACACAACCATCGCATTGTCATGACTGTCTCGCATCACTTCATATTCGATTTCTTTAAATCCTGCAATGCTCATTTCGACTAAACATTGATTAGCAGGTGAAAGCTTTAATCCATTGGCTACGATTTCTTCCAGTTCTTTTAAGTTGTCACAAATTCCGCCACCTGTACCACCTAGGGTAAAAGCAGGTCGAACAATTAATGGAAATCCGACTTGTTCTGAAAATTTAACCGCTTCAGCAACCGTATGAACAATGTCACTTTCAGGAACCGGCTCGCCAAGTTGATGCATTAATTGCCTAAATAAATCGCGGTCTTCAGCTTGGTCAATTGCACTTAATTTTGTCCCCAGTAATTCAATGGATAACTCTTCTAAAATCCCTGAATTCGCTAGCTCCATCGCCATATTTAAGCCAGTTTGCCCTCCCAAGGTTGGTACGATTGCGTCAGGTAACTCTTTTCTAAGGATACTAGATACAAATTCCAAGGTAATCGGCTCAATGTAAACTTTATCTGCAATCTCTTGATCCGTCATAATAGTTGCTGGATTTGAGTTGATTAAAACAACTTCATACCCCTCTTCTTTTAATGCTAAACAGGCTTGCGTACCGGCATAGTCAAATTCTGCTGCTTGTCCAATGACAATTGGTCCGGAACCGATTACTAATATTTTCTTTAAATCACTTCTCTTAGGCATCAGACTGTTGCTCCTTTCCAGCATCGATTAATTCCATAAATTGATCAAATAAATGAACAGCGTCATGTGGCCCGGGTGCTGCATCTGGATGAAATTGAACACTAAAAACTGGATGATAACGATGTTTGATTCCTTCAACTGTCCCATCATTTAATTCGGTATGGGTAACAATTAAATCAGTTCCAGCTATTGTTTTATCATTTACTGCGTACCCATGATTTTGAGAGGTGAAGTCAATGCGTCCAGTCGCAATCTCTTTTACTGGATGATTAAAACCACGGTGACCAAATTTTAATTTAAACGTATCGGCTCCATTAGCTAGTGCAATCAGTTGGTGTCCTAGACAGATTCCAAAAATCGGAACCTTTCCTTGAATCCCTCGAATCATCTCTAGCGCTGTTGGGACATCTTTTGGATCTCCGGGTCCGTTTGTTAACATCACGCCATCTGGTTTTAAATCTAAAATAGTTTGGCTATCTGTATCATAAGGTAAAACCGTTAAGTGGCAGTCGCGATTGCTTAACTCTCTTAAAATACTGTGCTTAAGACCAAAATCAATCACAACAATATTTCGACCATTTCCGGGACTTGGATATGCTTTTGTTGTTGACACTTGAGCGACTTGATTGGTTGGCAACACAGTCGCTCTTAATTGATCAAAAGCATGTTCCAGATCCTCTGTATCATTCGTAATCATGCCTTTAATCGTTCCTTTATCTCTTAAAAGACGGGTTAGTTTCCTCGTATCAATTCCGGATATCCCTGGAATGTTGCGCTTTTTTAGAAATTCATCTAGGGTCATTTGGTTACGCCAATTCGACGCAACTCTCGCATGCTCCTTTACAATAACGCCTTTACAGGTAGGTTCAATGGACTCAAAATCGTCACGATTAATGCCGTAATTGCCAACAAGAGGAAATGTAAAAGCAATCATTTGACCGTTGTAGGACTGATCGGTAATCGTTTCTTGGTAACCCGTCATGCCGGTTGTAAAAACCACTTCCCCTGTTACTTCTTGTGGCGCTCCAAAACCTTTTCCTTTAAATATTGTGCCGTCTTCTAATAGTAATAAGCGATTCATTGATTATGCCCCTTTCGTATATACCACTTTCCCGTCAACCATAGTCATTTCTGTTAAACCTGATACCTTCCATCCAATAAATGGTGTGTTGCTTGCTAGTGATTTAAAATCAGCTGCATCGATGACTTCTTCTTCATCAAGATTAAAAAAGGCTAAGTCGGCTGTTTCGCCAACAGCTAGTCTTCCTGAATTTAATTTGAAAACGTCGCTTGGTTTGGTGCTCATCCATTCAATCAGTTGAGTTAAGGTTACAATTCTCGTTTTTACAAAATGGGTATACATTAAAGCAAAAGCCGTTTCGATACCGACAATTCCAAAGGGTGACGTTAACATAGAAGCTTCTTTTTCTTCCTTGCCATGAGGAGCATGATCCGTTGCAATAAAATCAAGTGTTCCATCTAATAATCCTTCAAGTAAAGCTGCTTGATCGTCTTCACCTCTAAGTGGTGGATTCATTTTATAAATGCCAGTGTCTCCAGGTATATCGTCTTCACAGAGTAATAAATGATGGGGAGTAACCTCTGCAGTTACGTGAATTCCAGCTCGTTTTGCCTCGCGAATCACTCGGACACTTTCTTTTGTTGAAACATGACAGACATGATAATGAGCTCCAGTTGCTTCACTTAATAACACATCTCGAGCAATTTGAGACGCTTCGGTAATGCTTAAAATCCCTGGTAAATTTAGTTTTTCAGACATGGCACCCTGATGCATGACGCCTCCAAATAATAAGGAATCATCTTCTGTGTGAGCGACGATAGCTACGTTATTTTTAGCAGCTTCTTCCATGGCTAAATACATTGTACCTGCCGTTTGAACTCCAACTCCATCATTTGTAAAGGCAAACGCGCCTTCTTTAATTAATGCTGTTTGATCTACAAGCTCCTGACTTTTCAAACCTGTTGTTATGGGTGCATATTGCAACACCTTTATGACCGCATCGTCTTTAATTTTTTGTTGAATGGCAGCGAATTTTTCTGGTGTATCTGGAACCGGATTGGTATTCGGCATTGCACAAACCGTTGTAAATCCTCCTCGTGCAGCCGCTAAACTTCCTGAAGCAATGGTTTCTTTATACGTGAATCCTGGTTCTCTTAAATGAACATGGACATCTACTAAGCCTGGTGTCACTAGACTTCCCTTAGCATCAATGATAGTATCTGCTGTTAAGCCTATTTTTTCTAACTCTAGCCCAATTGCCTCGATTTTAGTGTCTTTAATTAGCAATTCAATAGGTTCTAATGTATCATTGTGTGTCAGAATTTTTGCATTTTTTATCCATGTGATCATTTTTAAACCGCCTCTTTCCATTCCGAATTTTTTTTTCGCATAAAATCAGCAACAAATTCAACAATCGAACCTGTTGCTGATTCATATCTTTATAAAACTGCTTCTAAAATTGCCATTCTTGTATACACACCATTGGTCATTTGTTGAACAATACGTGAACGCTCACACTCGACTAACGTTCCTTGCAGTTCAACATCGCGATTAACAGGCGCTGGGTGCATGATAATCGCCATTTCTTTCATTTTTTGTTCTCTTTCTTCTGTTAATCCGTGCATTGCAAGGTATTTTTCTTTTGAAAAGTTTCCATAATATTCATGGCGTTCGTGTTGAACACGTAACAACATCATGACGTCAACAAGTGGTGCAAGTTCATCTATTGGAAGATAGGTGCCAAATTCGTCAAAAGCTGGATCATACCATTCTTCTGGACCTGAAAAATAGACTTCTGCTCCTAATCGTTTTAACATTTGCATGTTAGAATTAGCTACTCTTGAATGCGTTAAATCGCCTACGATGGCTACTTTTAATCCTTCAAAACGGCCAAATTCTTCATAAATTGTCATCAGATCTAGCAGACACTGGCTTGGATGTTGTCCACTTCCATCACCGCCGTTTACGACGGCTAGTTTAATTCCGGTACTAGCAATCAATTCTTCATAATAAGCTTCGTCTCCGTGTCGAATAACAGCGACGTCAACTCCTAAGGCATCCATTGTTAAGACGGTATCGTACAACGTTTCTCCTTTATTCACACTACTAGTAGAAACTTCAAAATCAATGATATCGATGCCTAATTTTTTTTCAGCCATTTCAAAACTTTTATGGGTTCGGGTACTATTTTCAAAAAAAAGGTTGACTGCATATTTTTGCTCTGGCGGCGCGTATACGGCACCTTTTTTAAATTCTCCAGCGCGTTTGATTAAGGACATTACCTCTTTGTTTGATAGTGCTTCAACAGATACAAGATTCTCTAAATGTAATTTTTGAATAGTTGTTGTCATATGATTTTCCCCTCCATTAAATGTTTTGCTTGCTGTTAGATTATATTAATTGGTTTCACTTTTTGCTTGCTTTGGTAATACTAAGTTTAAAATAATTCCTACGACTGTTGCTAAACTCATACCAGAAAGGGTTAGCGAACCAAATTCTAGGAACGCACCGCCAATTCCAATGACTAAGATAACTGAAGAGATAATCAAGTTGCGTTTTTTATCAAAATCAATTTTGTTGTCAATCAAGATTCTTAAGCCGCTTGAAGCGATGACTCCGAATAATAGGAAGCTGATGCCGCCAATAACTGGCCCCGGTATACTTAAGATAACGGCGCTAACCTTGCCGATAAATCCAAACAGGATGGCTAAAGTTGCAGCTCCTCCGATAACGAAGACACTGTGCACTCTTGTTAATGCTAAGACACCAATGTTTTCTCCATAACTTGTTGCAGGTGGACCACCAAGTAGTGAAGCTAGAATTGTTGCAGCACCGTCAGCAAAGATCGTTCTTGATAATCCTGGTTTTTTGAAAAAGTTGCGTGTAGTGATTTTATTTAATACCATCAGATGACCGATATGTTCACTCATTGTGACAAAGGCGATTGGCGCCATCGTAGCTAAGGCAGCTAGTGAAAAAGCTGGTTTATATGAAACAAATGGGATTTGGAAGTTTGGAACTTGGAACCATGCGGCTGCTTCGACTCCTGATAAATCGACAATTCCAACCATTAACGAGATGACGTAGCCTGAAACAATACCGATTAAAATCGGAATTAAACTTAGAAATCCTTTTAAATACATGTTGCAAATAATGGTAATCGCTAGTGTTGCAAGTGCGACTAAAATGTAAGTCACACTATAATTTTCAGGAGCAGCTGTGGCTCCAATATACATGGCTTGGTTTGCCGCTGTACCTGAAAGACTTAATCCGATTACCATCACAACGGGTCCTACAACGATTGGTGGTAGAACTTTGTCTAACCAATCCGATCCAATCATTTTGATGACTAGAGCAACAATCCAGTAAACGAGTCCAGCATAAAGGGCTCCTTGGAAAGCTGCAGGATAGCCACCTCCATTTTTGATTACCATAAGCATAGGTGTAATAAAAGCAAAGCTACTTCCCAAATAGGCAGGGATTTTTCCTTTTGTGATTCCGATATAAAGTAACGTTCCTAACCCAGATGTTACTAAGGCAATTCCTGGATTTAAGCCAACTAAGATGGGCACTAATACAGTAGCTCCAAACATGGTGAACAAGTGTTGCAAACTTAACCCAAACCATTGAATCCCTGGTGGTTTTTCATGAATATCTAAGACAACATCTGGATTTCTTTTAACTTCTTTAACTGACATTTTTAATTGCTCCTCGTTTTTAAAAGTCAACATTAAGTGACTTCAATGCATTTTTTGTAAAGAAAAAGAACCTGAAAGTCTATGTGAGACTCCCAGGTTCTTTAAATCATTGAATTTGCTAAAGTTTCCCTGTTTTCATCTAAAACGAGAGATTCCAAACATTCAATTCATTATGGTGACCTTCTGTGCCTCTCTGGACTCAGTTAAAGTTTCACGATTCTTTTTTATTCGATTTGTTAGTTAATTTTTTTAATGGATACTTTATCTAATCCATCGATTTCTTCGACTTCGACTTTAATTTGTTCGTCTAATGAGGTTGGAATATTTTTCCCAACAAAATCAGCTCGAATCGGTAATTCTCTGTGTCCTCTGTCTACAAGGACTGCTAATGAGATTTTTTGTGGTCTTGCGATATCCATCAGTGCGTCTAAAGCGGCGCGTATCGTACGACCAGTAAACAAAACATCATCAACTAGAATGACTTGCTTGCCTTCAATTGAAACCGGAATGTGTGAGCCATTTAGCTCTGGATCTCGTCCGTCGCTTGTGTGAACATCGTCTCTATATAATGAGATGTCTAGTTCTCCGACTGGAATTTCCACGCCTTCCAGTTGTTTTAATCGACTTGCAATGCGTTTAGCCACATAAATCCCTCTTGTTTTGATTCCGACTAAAACCAAATCTTCTATTCCTTTGTTCCGTTCGATGATTTCATAGGTGATACGAGTTAAGGCCCGTTTCATCGCTGCTTCATCTACTACTTCAACTTCCTTTTGAATCACGTTCATCGCCTCCTTAATTTTTCCCGAAAAAAAACCTCTTACCTAGTTAGAGTAAGAGGGCACAATGTTATCTTTGAGGTGTAAAACTATTCCTAGTTTTACTTATGCTCCTTCTTAGCCTCACAGGACTATTGTTAAAGGAAAGTATTAAATTTTTAACTGAATTAAGAATACCTAATTTTAAAGGAGATGTCAATTGTTATTTCTTAATTCTTCTAAAGTATTTTCAAATATTGTTGGTAGCGGTGCTTCAAAGGTTAAAAATTCACCTGTTGTAGGGTGTTTAAAGCCTAATGTTTTCGCATGTAAAAACTGTCCGTTCCCTTTTAAGGTTTTCTTTGGCCCATATGTTGGATCTCCTGCAATAGGATAACCGATATAACGCATGTGAACACGAATTTGATGGGTTCTTCCTGTTTCCAATTTCAATGTGACTAAAGTAAAATCACTAAATTGTTCAATAACTGTAAAATGGGTCACAGCTGGTCTGCCATCGTCAATTATTGCTTGCTTTTTACGATCTTCCTTTGCTCTGCCAATTGGTGCATCAATGGTTCCTTTTTCATGTGGAATTTCGCCATGAACCAAGGCTACATACTCTCTAAGAGAGGTTTTGTCTTTTAATTGAGCAGCTAATTTTTCATGGGCTTGATCGTTTTTAGCAACCATTAACAAGCCAGAAGTATCCTTATCAATACGGTGGACAATACCTGGACGAATCACGCCATTGATTCCAGACAAGTCTTTTACATGATACATCAAGGCGTTTACTAAGGTTCCCGTCATGTGGCCTGCTGATGGATGAACCACCATTCCTTGAGGTTTATTCACGACCATTACATCTTCGTCTTCATAGACAATATCAAGAGGAATGTCTTCTGCAATAATCTCTAAAGGAACCGCATCTGGTTCTGTTGCTTGAATAAGGTCCCCTGCTTTGACTTTATAATTCTGTTTTACCGCTTCATCATTTACATAAACGGCTCCCTCTTTTACCCATTGTTGAATTTGTGAACGACTATGTGTGGGAAGTAATTCTGCTAAAACTTTATCGATTCTACCTTTTTCTTCGTTAATTGTAAATGTATAAATTTGTGTCATGTGCTTCTTTTCCTCATTCCATTAAGCTAATTTTTTATTTTTCTCATCTAATAAAACATAGACGATAATCAAGGCTACTCCAATACTAAGCGACATATCCGCTACATTAAAAATCGGAAAATCAAATAGTTCAACACGAACCATGTCCACTACGTATCCTAATCGAATGCGGTCAATAAAGTTTCCTAAAGCGCCTGCTAATATCAAGGCTAATCCCATTGAAAATAAGCGACTTTCCTTAGCGTACTTTTGCATGATATAGAGAACACCAATGATCACGACGGTTGTAATCACGTAAAAAAACCACATTTGTCCTTCTAAAATACTCCATGCAGCTCCTGTATTTTGAATGTACATCCAAGATAAAACACCGGGTAAAAATGCTTTTACTTGGTATAATTCAATGTTTTGTACGACCAAATATTTTGTCACTTGATCTACTATCAGGACGACTAGGGCTAATAGATAATAATAAATCATTTTTTAACCTCACTTTATAAACTTTCATTTAAAATATAAAATTGTTCCTATCTTTCCTATTCTACCTTATTAATTGCTTTAGGGATAGTTTTTTTATCATGAACTTTTTAAAATTGATTTTTTTTGCAAATTTTTTGTTATCTTAGTATTTGGTTCAATGAACAGGTACAATCTAGCGAAGCTATTGCTTTTAAATGCAACGCCTAATACGGTATACTTAGTAAAATGAGATTAAAGGAGGAGTCTATTTTGAAGTGGTATGAAAATGTACTAAATGGTTGTCTTAGAACCATTAAATTTATCTTTGTTTGTTTGATAGCCTTTATGATTTATCAAAATCTATTTGCATCCATTCTTACAAAAAAAATTCATATTTTTATTTACATTGTTTTTTGGGCATTTACAGCGTATCTTTTTCTTCCCTGGTTAAATCGTTTATTAACAAAATTTTATGTCCCCGATTATTTTATCGGACGAACTAAAACAAATGATGGTTTACTAGGTGACCCAATCAATTTGGCTTTTTATGGCACTGAAAAAGAGTTGGTTGCGGCTTTTAAAGCTAGCGGTTGGCATATTGCAGACCCACTTTCTATTCGTAGTTCATGGAAAATTACTCTTTCAAGTATTTTAGGTAAATCTTACCCTACTGCACCTGTCAGCTCACTATTTTTATTTTCTAGAAAACAGGATTTGGCATTTGAAATGGAAATTGATGGCAACCCCCGAAAAAGACATCATATACGAATTTGGCAAACACCAAAAGATTGGCATTTGCCAGGCGGGAAAACGGCTGATTGGTTAGGTGCTGCAACCTATGATAAACATGTAGGCTTGTCTTTATTTACCGGACAAATCACTCATAAAATCGATGCAAACGTAGACCACGAAAGGGATTTTGTTATCGATTGTTTAAAAAAAGGAACGTTTGTTAAAGCAATTGAAGTTGTTCCTCATTTTACAAGTAGTTATCATGCTCGTAACGGTGGTGGCGATCGTATCCATACGGATGGTGCCTTGCCCTTCATCACAATTAAGAATGAAAAATCTAGTTGAATGAATTTACTCTTGGCCTCTATGTAATTATGTAGAGGTTTTTTTGTTCAAATAAACGATTTTTTTATCGAAACTATTCATTCTAGCTAAAGACATTTTTTCCTTTTGTCCGCTTCATCCAAAGAATTCGTTTATTTGTCATGTTATATTTATGATGATAACGCTTACTTAGGAGGGATGCTATGTTAGAAGATAATCAAAAGCCTTTAAAAAATTCAAAGTATAAAGGCTATCAAGCTGATTTACTTCCTAAAACAAAAAGACAACAAACGTGGGGAACTTTTAATTACTTTACTTTATGGATGGGATCCGTACACAATGTTCCCAATTATGTAGCTGTTGGTGGCTTTTTTTTCTTAGGAATTGCTCCTCAATACATTATGTTGGCGATTTTTTTTAGTTCGATTTTAATTGCGGGCATGATGATATTTAATGGAAAGGCTGGTTCTAAATATGGAATTCCATTTGCAATGTCACTGCGTGCTTCCTATGGAGAAAAAGGAGCATTGATTCCTGGCATTCTAAGAGGCTGTATTGCTGCCATTATGTGGTATGGCTTGCAAACCTACACGGGCTCATTGGCTTTGCTCATTTTAATCGGAAAAATTTGGCCTACTTTTTTAAGCCTTGGTGGTGATTTTCAATTTTTAGGAATTACAATGCCTGGTTTAATTGCATTTACTATCTTTTGGTCTTTAAATTTAATGATTGGCTTAGGTGGTGGAGCAATTCTAAATAAGTTCACAGCACTGCTTAATCCTTTAATTTATGTATTGTTTGGTGGAATGACAATTTGGGCTTTAAATATTGGTGGAGGCTTATCCGAAATTTTAGCCTATATACCACAACAGATTTCCAAAGAGTACGCCCCACTTATCATTTTCTTTATGATTATTAACGCAAATCTTGCTGTTTGGGCAGCTCCTGGCGTTAGTGCTTCTGATTTTACACAACATGCTAAGAGTTTCAAAAGTCAGGCCTTTGGTCAATTTGCGGGACTAGTTCTTTCTTATGGATTATTTGCCTTTTCAAGTGTCACGATTTTAGCTGGCGCAAGTATTCATTATGGTGTAGATACTTGGAATATTTTAGATATCGTGACGAAATGGGATCACTTAGCAGCTACAGCCTTTGCAACACTAGTTTTACTCTTAACAACGATTTCAACAAATGCCACAGGAAATATTATACCTGCTGGCTATCAATTAGCAGCTACTTTTCCAAAAAAGATTTCATATAAACAAGGTGTTTTAATTGCTAGCATTATTAGTTTTTTAATTTGTCCTTGGAAATTAATGGAAAATCAAGCAAGTATTTATACATTTTTAGAAATTATTGGTGGTATTTTAGGGCCTGTTTTAGGTGTAATGTTGGCGCATTACTTTGTAGCAATCAAGCAAACTCTTGTGCTTGATAAACTTTATGTCACAAAAGGAACCACGGGCTATTATCAAAGTGGGATCAATTGGCTAGCATTAAGTATCACTTTTGTCTCTACCGTACTATCTTTTACAGGGAAAATCATTCCAAGTTTATCTATTCTTTCTGGCTTCTCGTGGATGATTGGAAGTGTATCTGCTTTTGTACTTTATAGTTTTTCTATTTTAATTTTCAAATCATCAACCAATATAAGGAGGAAATAAAATGAATTATGATTTACTAATTAAAAACGGGACAGTCATTTTAGAAGATCAAGCAATTGTCACCAATATTGCTGTTAAGGATGGAAAAATTGCAGCCATTGGAGCAGATTTAACACAAGGAACTGAAACGATTGATGCGAGAAAATTGATTGTTTCACCTGGAATGGTGGATGCTCATGTGCATATTTCAGAACCTGGTCGTACTCACTGGGAAGGATACCAAACAGGAACAAAAGCTGCAGCTAAAGGTGGCGTGACTACCTTTATTGAAATGCCTTTAAATCAACTTCCTGCCACTACTAGTCGTGAAACATTGCAACTGAAATTTGATGCGGCTAAGGGAAAACTTTCCATGGATGTCGCACTTTTTGGTGGCCTTGTTCCATATAATTTAGAGGACTTAGAGGATTTAGATGAAGAAGGTGTCGTTGCGTTTAAATGCTTCTTAGCCACCTGTGGTTTTCCTGATGAACCAACGGATTTTCAAAATGTAGACGATTATTCGTTTTTTGCTGGAATGAAAAAAATTGCTAAAATGGACAGTTTACTAGCTATCCATGCAGAAAATGCATTAATTTGTGATGAGCTAGGAAAAGTTGCCCAAAGTAAGGGGCAAACATCAACGGATGATTACGTGGCATCAAGACCACCTTTTACAGAAGTTGAAGCCGTTCGCAGAGCCATTTATTTAGCAAAAGTTGCAGATTGTCAAATTCATATTTGTCATTTAAGTACACCAGAAGCGATTTCGGAAGTCACAAAAGCTAAACAATCCGGTCAACGAGTGACTTGCGAATCCTGTACGCATTACTTTGCCCTCAATCAAGAACAGTTTGCTGATATTGGCATGAGTGCTAAGTGTGCACCGCCATTAAGAGATCAAGCAAATCAAGAATTACTATGGGAAAAATTATTTAATGGCGAAATTGATTTTGTTACATCTGACCACTCTCCCTGCCCTCCTGAAATGAAAATTGGAAATGCTTTTACTGCTTGGGGAGGTATCTCTGGTTTACAAAATAATATGGACATTCTTTTTGATGAAGCCGTTCAAAAACGTGGAATGTCTCTAACTCAATTTGCGGACTTAATTGCTACGGCGCCAGCAAATTTATATCAATTGAAAACGAAAGGCAGTATTGCGATCGGAAAAGATGCAGATTTTACATTTATTAAACCAAAAGCACCTTATACACTAAAAGAATCAGACTTAGAATATAAAAATAAAATTAGTCCCTACATTGGCCGAGAAATTGGCTGTCAAGTTGTCAGAACCATTTTACGTGGCGAAACGATTTACGATAAACAAACAAAAGCATTTAAAGAAGCTACTGGTCACTTTTTATTAAAATGACAGTTAAAAGAAATACCTTTTTAAGTAAAGGTATTTCTTTTTTTCTGAAACTAAAAAAACCTTTAGAAAAAATACTTTCTAAAGGTTTTTTAAATTTAACGGTGATAGACTTCTAAAGCTTTTGCAACGGCTTTACCAACATGAATTTTTCCACCATGTAATAAAATTGCCGCTTCAAGAGCGCCCAAAGTTTGCAAGACATTGGCTTTTTGGCTGCTGTATCCCATATTGCCAATACGCCAAATTTTCCCTTTTAATGAACCAAAAGAACTTGCAATTTCAACGCCAAATTCAGTTAATAATGTTTCCCTAACAGCCTCACCGTCAACCCCTTCAGGAATCTCCACACAAGTAACTGTCACCATCTTACTTTTAGGATTGCCAAATAACGTCAAGCCCATAGCAATTAGCCCTTCCATCATTGCTTTCTCATTTAATTGATGGCGTGCGTATCGTGCTTCAAGCCCTTCTTGTTGAACAATTCTTAAGCCTTCGTGAATACCATAAATCATGGAAGTCATTTCGGTATGATGATTAATCCGCTCTGCTCCCCAATAGCGTTGAATTTGACTCAAATCAAGGTAATTACTTTGGATAAAATGGTCATTTCTAAATTGATCAGATAATCCTAATTCCATTTGATAACGATCAGTTAAGCATTCTTCCACTCGCTCATTATAAGTAATCGGCGCCATCCCTGAGGGAACACTAAGACATTTTTGAGTGCCACCAATGGCAATATCGATACACCATTCATCAACCTTAACTGGTGCTCCGGCAAAAGTTGCCACTGCGTCAACTAAAAATAAACATCCATTTTTACGACAAAAATGACCGATTTCTTTTAATTCTTGGATTTGACCTGTAGAAGTTTCACCATGAACCATAGCTACTATTTTTGGATTAAATTCTTTGATAGTGTCAATAACTTCTGTTGGTTCAAAAGTTTCTCCCCACTCTTTTTCAATTAACTTAATTTCTGCCCCTGCACGTTCTGCTAATTCAACAAACAAATAGCCAAAACGACCATAGGCAGGAATCAGAACACGATCGCCTTTTTCTATTAAGCCAAACATAGCTGCTTCTAAACCAGATCTTGACGTTCCATCAACAACAAAAGCTTGTTTATTCTTAGTTTCAAAAGGGGTTTTCAATAATGTTGAAACTTCTCCCATAATTTCAAAAAAAGCTGGATCATATTGCCCTAAAATAGGTGTTGCAAGTGCTCTTAAAACTCTTGGCTCTGCTTCAACTGGACCTGGTGTCATAATGGTTCTTTTCGGTACTGAAAGTTCTTTAATCATTGATATACCTCCCAAAAGTTTGACAATCTCTACTACTTTCTATTATAAAACAAAGGACTTTGTGATTCTTCATTCAAAGTATACAATAGATGTTTAAATCTATATTCAAAACGGCTAAAATAACGATTGACTTTTTAATTTACTATCGATAGAATAATACTATCTATTCTTTTAAGATATGGGGGAACTAATTTTATGACTACACTAGGGGAAATTTTGACAATTCCACGTTTTTCAACCATTCATACATTAAATAAAAAGGCGGATTTATCAAAAGTAGTTGATACCATTGAAATATCAGAAACACCTGATGTAGCGCTTTTTTTACCTAAAAATTCATTTTTACTTACAACTGCGATGGTCTTTGAAAATGATCCAGCTGGTTTGTGTAGCATGATTCAAAGCTTGCATGATTTACCTGCAGCTGGTATTGGAATCAAACTAGGTCGCTTTATTGATGAAATTGACCCAAAGGTACTTGAATTTGCAGATAAGCTTCAGTTTCCTATCCTCCAAATTCCGAGTACCGTTACTTTAGGAACGATTTCTCATCAACTGTTGTCTTATATTTGGGATCAACAAACAGAAAAACTCAACTATGCATTGGATATTCAAAAGAAATTTGCGAATATGATGATTAAGGACGCAACGCTAGCTTCTTTAATTCGTCACTTAGGCTCAATTTTAAAACGTCCTGTTTTATTAGTGGACTCTTTTCTTGAAATTGTTGCTGAATCCAGACACTTAAAACAACAACCTCACATTTTAGAGGCTCATTTTAATAAAATGATTCCTAAACTTAAAGAGGCGCAAAAATTAGGGAAAGAATACTCATTTATCTTAGAAAGTGATGCCGAACAGCAGCTTTTAGTTTCTGTATTCCCAGTTCAAACAGGTTCATATTTCCCTTATTTATTAGTTATTTTCAAAGCAGATCAAATTCCTTATCCTTTTTCACAATTTGCAATTGAACAAGCAAATATTGTGTTATCTTATACCTTATATAAAAATCAAAAATTGTTAGAAAGTAATTTGATATTACGAGAAGATTTCTTTCAACAACTGCTTGAACTAAGCAATAATGAAAAAATGCTCAACTGGTTAGAGTATGGAAAAGATTATGGACTTAAGTCGTCTACTTCTTATCAAATAGTTTTAGCAACAATTCAGTTAACTCTTGAAAATCAAGTGCCCCCAAAAAATCAATCGTATTTAGCTTATCAATGGTTGGAAAAACAGCTAGAAGAAGTCCTTCCAAACGCGTTACTATTTCCAATAAAAAATTCAAATTATTATGGGATTCTATTGCAGGACTCTACAGCCAAAATGACCAAACAGTTAGAAGCAATTCACCATAAATTAAAACATTTATTGCCTCTTCATTTAAGCTTTTTTATTGGAAATACAGTTTCTGAATTATCAGCTTTGCATTTTTCATATAACGAAGCTTTAGAAATCCTGCAACAACAAGAAAACAAGTTACATGAATGTACTATTTTAAATCATTACCAATTAAAAGGAATCAACAAATTGGTAGAATACGTGCCAAAAAAAGAAATTGAACATTTTTGCGCTGTTTACTTAAAAACGCTAGCTTTTCCTAAAGAAGAAACGTTAATTGAACTACGGAAAACATTAAAAGTCTATCTGGAGTGTCAGTGTGAAATTACTGAAACTTCCAAACGGTTATTTATCCATCGTAATACCGTAAAATATCGCATAGCAAAGTGTGAAGACTTATTTCAAATGCCAATCAACGATCCGGACTTTTCATTAAAAGTAAGACTTGCATTGGTTCTCTCGGAGCCTAAAAATGACTAACAACTAACGCAAAAACCTCCAAGATTTTTGGAGGTTTTTTTTCTTATTTATTTGGAACAATTCTTGTCCCTGCATGACCAGCTAAGGCTGCCACTGCTTCATCTAAAGAACAAATAATGGCTTCTTTTCCACCAGCTGCAAACGCAATCGCAGCTTCCATTTTAGGTCCCATACTACCATCTGCAAAATGCCCTTCACTCATATATCTTTCAGCATCTGCAAGAGCAACTTCTTCTAATTTTAATTGATCTGGTTTTCCGTAATTTAAATAAACATTAGGAACATCCGTTAAAATCATAAAGACATCTGCATCTGTTTGTTCAGATAATGTTAAGGCTGAACGATCCTTATCAATAACAGCCTCCACACCTTCTAATAAGTTTTGCTGATTTCGAATAACTGGGATTCCGCCTCCACCTGCACAAATGACGATTTGATTCTGTTCGATTAAGGTTTTAATTGCTTCAACTCCGTGAATTTTAATTGGTTTAGGTGAAGGAACCAAACGACGATAACCACGACCCGCGTCTTCCCCCATGGTCCAATTTTTTTCAGCTACTAGCTGTTTGCTCTCTTCTTCTGTGAAAAAAACACCAATAGGTTTCGTTGGATTTTGAAAGGCACTATCCGCTGGATCGACTTCGGTTTCAGTGACAAGAGTCACTACTCCAGCAGTTTCTCCGCTTAATTGAAGTGCATTTTTTAATGTTTGTTCCATCATGTACCCGATAAAGCCTTGCGATTCAGCACTGCAAACATCGATTGGTAAAGCTGGAACAACAGCTTTTGCTTCTTCATTTTGACGTAAAATATTGCCAACTTGAGGCCCATTTCCATGAGTAACAATCACTTTGTGACCTGCTTTTTTTACATTTGCAATTAAATCTGAACTAATTTGTACATTTTTTAATTGATTTTCATAAGTTGCTTCTTGATTTGGACGCAATATGGCATTTCCGCCAAGTGCGATTACAACACGTTTCCCCACTCTTATTCCTCCTAATATTGCTGTTTTTCTTTAATAAACAATCCCAGTAGAATTCCAGTCAATGTATCTAAACCAGAGGTATGTCCAGTTGTTGATAGTTGCTTGATAAGGTACTTCAATTGAGTATTCTGTTTTTTATTTGTTTTCAGTTCACTTAATAAGTCATTAATTGTGGTAGTGAATTGATTTGAAAGGGATACTTTTAAATAGGCTTTGCCAATGTCAGTTGTAAGGGTTTCGGTGGATAATAGCAGGTTTAATTGCTTTCTAACATTTTGGGATAATATTTGATAAGCTGTATCAACACTTAATAAACCGACTAGAAGATCATCTCCAGATGGTGTTTCCCCTTCACCGCGGCCTATAAAATAACGTAGCCCAGCTTCTATCTGATTTTCATCACTACTTTGTAATTGATTAAAAGCATTCGTAAATCGTTGGTCGTAGCCTGCCAACTCATGATTTAATGGTGGCTTGTTTCCAAAACCATTTTTCCCTGATAAATCATTAACGAAGCGTGTTAGCTCTTCAATTTGTAAAAAATCAACAGATGTTACTATTTCTCCCTCTGAACAAAAATCAATGGTATAATCTAATGAAATTTTTATCCTCTCATCCTCACTAAGCCACTTATTGTTTTTAAAAATAAATAGTTGATTTAAATGAAGTTGCTGGATTAATTCTTGAGTATGACTAAGTGTTAAATGGACTGCAAAAGGCAACTCCCCATTTTTATTTGTCCCTATAAAGAGCAAATCCTCCCCATTTGATAAATTCAAACCATTTTTAAAAAGACTGTGAACCCTCCAACTTGAGTTTTCATGTAAAAAAAATTTTAGATAACTTGATTTTTTTTGAGGATAGAATACTAACATCTGATGCGCCTCACTTTATTTAGATTTTCATACCTAATTTTTTAGCATAAGCAACAATTGCTTTTTCAAAGCATTCAACAGGTGGATGAACTGTTCCAGCCCCAATTTGTCCTGCTCCAGCTTTAATATTAGCAATTCCAGTATTGATTACTGGAGTAATTCCTGTTTCAACTACTTTTCTAGCATCAATTCCAAGACAAATACCTTGGAAATCCCATGTAGGAACTGGGAAATTTGGATTTTGATCAATCACGATTTCCAACATTTCATTGCTGATTGCTAGAGCATCATTAAAACCGCCTGTCCCAACAAAACGAGTCACGGCAGGAGCCGCAATCATCGCCATTCCTCCAACTCCAAAAGTTTCAGTAATGGCACTATCTCCCATGTCTGGACTAGCATCTTCCCCTGAAAAACCAGTAAAGTACAAACCTTGCGGAGTATTAACAGGACCTGTAAACCATTCGTCCCCCATTCCACTAATTCGGATACCAAAATTTTCTCCATTCCGGCACATTGCGGTTACAATTGTTCCTTCTTGAATCATACGGGCGCCGTCCATAATAGCTTTACTTGCTGCCATCATAATATTTAAGAAGAATTGATCCGTATCTGCTAAAAATTTGATGACTTCTTGACGTTCTTTTTCATCAATATCTAAACCGACAATAATCGGTGCCATTTCTTTAAGGAATGCAAGGGATGCTGCAATATTACGTTGGTGGAATTCATCTCCCATTGCAATTGCTTTTGCAATTAAAACATTTAAGTTCATCCCATTTTCAATAGTACGGATAGCTTTTCCTAATACTGGTCCTAAAACATCACGCATCCAACGTAAGCGGGTAATAACTTCATCTGAGTAAGCTCCAAAACGTAGTACCGCTCCAATTCCTTCGTTCATTGTACAGTAAGCTACATTGTGATCTGTTTTATTTTCTACAACAAAAACGGGCATATTTCCAGAGGTAATTCCCCCCATTGGTCCAACAGCATCAACATGGTGACACGGAATAAATTCAATGTGACCCTGTTCTAGTAACGTACGTGCGTCCTCTTCTGTCGTTTCCCATTCTTCAAATAAAACAGCTCCGATACAAGAGCCTTTCATTGGGTCTGGCATATTTTCCCATTTAATTGGAGGACCTGCATGTAGTAAAACTTTTCCATTTAATACTGGAATCACTTCTTTTGCTGGCACCACATCTAATAAAAAGGGAGAAGATGCCACTACTTTTGCTGCAACAGCTTTATTTGCTTCGTCAATTGTTTGATAAGTCATAATATCCTTTACCTCCTAAATAATTTAACCTAGATTCATTTTTGATTGTTTCTTTTTCTTATGCATGGTAATGATTTAAGAAGTATAATACTTTTTGTAATTTAAGATCGCCACCAGCAACTGGTTTCCAATTAAATTGAAGTGCTTTCCCACCTGTTTCACGAATTGCATCTGAAAAGCTCTTTAAACCTAAGTTGATAACATATGGTTTTTCAGATAACATGTCTAACACTCTTTCAGAAGGCGTATTTTCTTCACTTGTTGTTTCTTTTTCTATTGTTTTTATTTCTTTATGACTATCATTAATTTTTAAGCCTAAGATACCAAGTGCCGTACGAACAGCTTGATTGTTGCTATCACATACCAAAACACCAGCTTCTTCTAAGAGTTGTTTTTGATGGAAGAAATTTTGTGGATCACTTGTAGTACCCACAACGGTACCAATTACAATTAATTCTCTACCTTTTGCTTTCGCCTTTGCAATTGTTTCTTTAATAGTTGGTGCTAAGGCTGTCGCCATATCGTCATGTGCACCATACCCTAAAACAACATCCAGTAAAATAATCGCAGTTGTTTCATCATCGGCTGCTTGCTGAATCATTTCAATTCGTTTTTCTGGATCAATCATTGGATGAGGTTTCCCTTGAGTGTACATATCATCGCCTAAATCAATGACTTCATTTCCATCCGTTTTTAATACAAAACCATCTTTTTTAATTAAGCCATCTTCTAATTTCATTGCATCTGCAATCAACATTGCGGTTTCACTAGCCAATGTTCCACCTGAATAATACCCTTTAATGTGTTTTTGACTATCCTGTAAGTGAACCGTTGGAATTTCAATTTCTTCAGACATCACTTCGATTGGTTGATGATTTAAGAGGTCCACAGCAATTCTTGCGGTCTCTTCTAATGTATAAGCATGATATAAATTTTCTTCATGATACGTTGGTTTTTCACCTAAGAAAATCGTTACAACAGGCTTTGTTACATTACGAAGGGCTGCTAAAACTTTATCACGAACGGCTTTTGCAGGTGGCTTTGAAATGACTACGATTACTTCAGTATTTGCATCTTTTTCTAAAGCTGCAATACTATCTAACATCGTAATGCCGCCAATTTTTTCTGATAAATCGCGTCCACCTGTTCCGATTGCATTTGTAACACCTGCACCTAATTTATCAATTAAAGTAGATACTTCTTGTATACCTGTTCCTGAAGCACCAACAATCCCGATTTTCCCTGGTCGAACAATATTTGTAAATGCCATTGGTACACCATTGATAATTCCTGTACCACAATCTGGACCCATAACAAGTAGGTCTTTTTCATGGGCTTTTTGTTTTAAATGCAATTCATCTTCAATCGATACATTATCACTGAAAATAAAAACGTTTAGTCCTTCATCAAGAGCTGTTTCTGCTTCAAGCGCAGCATAGGTTCCAGGAATAGAAAGCATTGCGATATTTGCATCCTTACCAATTTTCATGGCTTTATCCCATGTATGAATCGTTTCTTCTGCAGCCTCATTGCTTGAAGTTGCTTGAGAAAGTAGGAAGGCATCGATTTCCTCTAAAACAGTAGGAACAATTTCTTCACTTTCAATGTCTAATACAATTGCCATATCGTTAGCCGATGCTGCTTCTAATTCAGGGGTTCTAAGACCGCTACCACCAAAAATATCTTTATTCGCTGGTGTTGCCATCATAATGGACACACGGTTGATTCCGTCCATTGTGTTGATTTTATTTGTTAATAGCATTAATACAACTGAATCTTGATAAGCATTTTCTTTAATTATTGTGTGTAACATATCTTATTTCCTCGCAATCTTATCATTTTAATTGAGTGAGTTACTCAGCAAATTTATTTTTATGGTCGTATTTATTCTCATGGATTGTGTCACTGATTAAATAAGTGTAAATATCATCTACTAATTCAATTCCCAATTCTTCATAGCGCGTTTCTCTTAAACGACCACGTTCTCCTGGGAAATTTACCTCAGTAAAGCCATTAGCAGGAGTGATTTCTTTTAATTCATCTAACATCTGTGAGATATTTTGCTTAAATTCTGTTAAATCAGTAAAAAATGCTGGATTGAACACTATATGCAGTTGTCCTAATTCACGCCCGTTGGATAAGTCATGATACATTGATGAAACATGTTTGCCAAAAGGTAAACCCAATAAAACACCTGATAAAATATCTACCATCATCATTAAGCCTGATCCTTTTGGACCAGCAATTGGAAGCAAAGCATTAACTTTGGTTGGATCTGTGGTTGGTTCGCCATTTTCATCTACTGCCCACGTATTGGGTATCGGTTCTTTTTTAGATCGAGCATGTAACACTTTTCCCCATGCTTGAACCGTTGTTGCCATATCAAAAGTAATCATCCGTTCATCGGCTGATGGTGCTGCAAATGCAATAGGATTAGTCCCGTAGTAGGCTTCACTACCACCAAAAGGAACCACCATTGGATCTGACTGACAGACTGACAAAGCAACTAAATCTTCTTGAGCCGCCATTTCAACAAAGTAAGCCAAGGCCCCACTATGAGACATATTGCGAATACCGACTGCACCTATGCCAGTTTCTTTTGCCATCTTCATTGCTTCACTCATTGCTTTAGTAGCAGCTACATGACCTGAACCGTTGTCTGCTTCAAAAATCCCACAACTCGGAGCTGTTTTTTTGAATTCAAAATGAGGTTGATTGGTAATCCCACCTTTTGCAATGCGTTCCGCATAATATTCCACCCGAACTGCGCCATGAGAATGAATGCCTCTAGCATCTGCAAAGGTTAAAACATCACTAACAATTTCAGCCTGTTCTTTACTTAAACCCGCTCGTTGAATTTTAGTTTGAATCAATTGATGTAGTTCTTTTTTTGATAGTTTCAAAGAAACCCTCCTTTAGTCCTTTTATTGGACTTTTTCACCAAAAGCACTTGCTTTGTTGTATTGATCAAAATGAATCGTATCACTTTGTAAATAATCATAAATCGACTTAACGATTGGAATGCCTTCTTTTTCATATTTAGCTTCAATAATTTCTGACAATTCACCTGGATAAAGCACTTGATCAAAACCATTAGCTGGTTTTGATTCGTGAAGTTCTTCCACCATTTGATTAATGTCTTTTTTAAATTGCTCTAAGTCAGTGAAAAAGCTTGGATTGATTACAATATGGAGTTGACCTAAGTTTCTACCCGCGGTAATATCGGTATACATAGACGAAACATGTTTCCCAAATGGCAAACCTAATAATGTACCCGATAAAATATCCACCATCATCATCAAACCATAACCCTTTGGACCAGCAATTGGCAATAGCGCTTTCACTTCATGTGGATTTGTTGTCGCATTTCCTTCACCGTCCACTGCCCACGTATCTGGAATATCAACATTTCTTGAACGAGCATCTAAAATTTTACCCCATGCTTGAACGGTTGTCGCCATATCAAATACGACGGGCGAATGACCAAAGCGCGGCGCTGCAAACGCAATCGGATTTGTTCCAAAATACGGCTCTGCCCCGCCAAAAGGAACCACCATCGGATCGGATTGACAAACAGATAGGGCAATCATGTCTTGTTCAGCAGCTTGTTTAACAAAATAAGCTAAGGCCCCACTATGTCCCATTTGATGAACACCGACAACTCCTATACCCGTTTCTTTTGCAAGTGTAATCGCTTCTTTTAAAGCTTCATTTGCTGCAAAATGACCGACTCCATTATCTGCTTCAAAAATACCGACACTTGGTCCCGTTTGATTAAATTTAAATTTAGGTGCTAAATTTGTGCCACCTTTTGCAATGCGTTCTGCATAATAATCGACACGAACTGCTCCATGAGAATGGATACCTCTTGAATCCGCGAAAGCTAGTGTATCTGCTACAGTATCAGCATGAATACTGGATAAGCCTGCTTTTTCTAATTTTTTTTGAATCAACTGGTGAAGTTCCTCTTTTGTTATTTTTACCATTTCTAATTCTGCCATGTCAAAAATCCGCCTTCTTTAATTAAATTTGTGCATCACGATTGCAATCTTTTGAGTATAAATAACTAAAGCTTTCGTCACGTCCTACTGCATATGTTGCTTGTGGTACGTATGCGCCCATAAATAAATAATCACCTTTTTGAATTGGAATCCATTCATTATCCAGTACATAAACACCTGAACCTGATAACATATATGCGCCATGTTCTTGAACATGCGTTTCAATATAACCATGACTTGCTCCTGGTTTAAACGAAAGAATATGGAAATTCATATCAAAACCTAACTCTTTTGGCAATAAATCCGTTAATAAAACATCTGACATTCCTTCATAATGTTCTGCTGCCATTTCATTTGTGTTGCCACTCACCACATGGGCGGTATGACCAGCAATCGCTTCGTAACGCTTTTTATATAAGAATAATTCAGTATTTGCTCCATTTACGTTTTCTAAATACATTTTTTTACCCGCTGGTAGATAAACATAACCACCAGTTGTATGAATGTATTCGGTTTCACCATCGCTTATTTTAACTTTTCCATCTAACACGTAAACAAAGGTTTCAACACCTTCTTCTCCAAATCCTAGTTCATTTCTACCATTTGGCAGCATTGTTACAATATAGTCTACGAAGGTTGCTCCTAATTTTGGTGTTGAAAGGATAGATAACTCACAGTCTTCAAAACCAGGAACTGTATTTTTTACTAGTCCGTCTGGTGGAATCAATGCAAAATTTCCTCTTCTAATAATTGAACGTGATGATAATAATTCATCACTATAACCAATACGATTATTTTTATAACCCACTTTAAAAACCTCACTTTATTATTTTTTGATTAGGAAATGGATGACTATTTTTAGTCATCCATTCCAGTTAAGCATTTTCTTTATTACGCATCATTAAATTAGCTACTAAGAATAAAACAGTTCCTACAACCATAATTAAGGCTGATAAATAAAATCCATTTACTTTAGATCCAGTAGCATCCGAAATCAATCCTGTTACCCAAGGAGCTAGTACAGATGAACTCATTCCGAAGAAGTTGAAGACGCCAAAAGTTGTTCCATAGCCTTTTTTAGGTGCTGTATCCGCAATATACGAAATAATAATGGGTTCTACAGCTAATTTTCCAAGTAATCCATACAAAATTAAGCCAACTAATAAAATTCCTGATGTTGGCGCTAAAACAGTTAAAACTAACATAACAGCTGCTAGTAGTTCCAACACAACGATAAAATGAATTTTTTTAGATTGAAATTTATCTGATAGTCGACTAAAGAATAGCGCTCCTGGAATTGCTGAAAAAGCAACTAATGCTGCTGAAAAACCAATTGCAACGCCTTGGAATCCGCGCTCTTGTTGTAAGAAGGAAGGCAGCCAAGTAACGACCATATAGTAGCCATAACAAGTTGCAAAATATAAAATATAAGAAGCAATCATATTAGGAGCAAATAAACGTTTCATTGAAACTTTATCTTCAGGTGCGTGCTCAATTTTTGTTTTAGAACCTTTTTGAACCACCTCATCTGGTGTTGAACGAATGACTTTAACAAAGGCAATCATAATTAAAATAACTAAACCAGCCACTAAATACATCATAATTTGCCACGGTAGATGCAATTGTTTTACTAGTAAGCTTGATAAAATCAAGCCAATTCCCATTCCGATTGCTGAACCACTATTAATAATTGCGGTTGAAAGCCCACGACGTTCGGCGGGGATACTTTCAGATGATAGCGAGTATGCTGAACCATAATAAGAGCCACAACCAATACCTGCTAACAAACTACCTGCGTAAACCATCGTAATCCCATTTGCATTGGCAATCAAAACTGCTGCTAATGCAAACAAAGTAAATCCTGGAATCAATACCATTTTCTTACCAAATTTATCAACTAAAATCCCGGCTGGAATTTGCATTCCTGTATAGCCAAAGAAATAAAAACTTGAGATGGCTCCTAGTGAAGCATCACTAATTCCACCACCTAATGAAGCATTTAATTCTGGGAAAATTGGGGATAGTGCTGAACGATACACCCAAATAATGGCCCACCCTAAACACAACATGACAATGATTTGTTTCCAGTATTCCATACCTTTTTGTTTGATTGCTTGACTATTCTCCATACCCTTCACTCCTTTTAATCTACGTATGCTAGCTCATACAAGACTAACGCCATTGTTTTAACACCTTCAACTAAATCTTCTAATTTCGTGTCTTCTGCTGGATTGTGACTAATGCCATCAATACTTGGGACAAAAATCATACCTGTTGGTATTTGAGGGGCAATAATTTGAGAATCATGACCTGCGCCACTATGCATCATACGATAATTAATGCCTTCTTTTTCAGCCACATTTTTAATAACCTCAATCATTTTTTTATCCATTGGAATCGGTGTTTCGTCCATCCATAAATCCACGGTTAACTCTAAACCTAATTCATCAGCAATTTGATGCATATCTTCTTCAATCTCCGCTGTAAAGTCATTTAGAATGTTTTGATCTGTATGACGACAATCCATTGTGAACAAAACTTCTCCAGGAACAACATTCACAGTATTGGGTTTTGGCTCTACTTTTCCAAAAGTCAGTACCAATGGTTCTCCAACTAATCGTGCTTTATCAATGGATTGGGAACAGATTTTACTAAATCCATAAATCGCGTCTTTTCGATACTTCATTGGAGTTGTTCCTGCGTGATTTGCTTGACCTTTTAAAATCATTGTATAGCGCTTTTGACCAACGATACTTGTCACCACGCCGACTGATTTATTTTCTAATTCTAATACATTTCCTTGTTCGATATGAATTTCCAAGAAGGCTTTAATATCTTTACGAAGCGTTTCTTCTTCATCTTTAAAATCAAAACCAGCGTTTCTCATAGCATCAACAAATTTCACTCCATTAAAATCGGCTATTTCAGATACGTCTTCTTTTTTTGCAAGACCCATCAAATTTTTACTTCCCCAAAAAGCAAATGGAAAACGGCTTCCTTCTTCTTCTGCCATTGAAATTACTTCAAGCGAACGAAGAGGTGTTCCGTATTGTTCTTTTAAATACTTAACTGCCAGATAAGAAGAAATAACACCAAATTGTCCATCTAATTTCCCACCATTTACCACAGTGTCAATATGTGATCCTGTTAAAATGGTTTCAGTTGGATACTTGCTTCCTTCCAAACGACCGAAAAGATTGCCTATTGCATCAAAACTTGTGACCATTCCAATATCAGAAAGCCTTTGTTTCACACCATTTTGAGCTTCTAACCAGAAATCAGAATACAACAAGCGAGTGGTTCCTCCGGTTGGATCTGCCCCTATATTTGAAAGCCATTTAACATTTTCTGCCACTTCTTTTGTTAAATCCATCATGTATCATCTGTCCTTTCTTTTATAAGCTTTCTTACTACACTTCTTATTGTAAGCGCTTATCAATGGAATTGCATTGTATAAACACGCTAAATAGTCTTATATCTTTTTGTTCATAACAAACAATTATCTTCTTTTTTTTAGATACTGTTGCTATATCATTCTTTTTCTATCATCCTTTACAATGAAGATAGAATTATTCTTAAGGAGGAAAATAAATGGATTATCAAGAATTTACGTATAGTACCTTACAAGGACTTCCTTTAATGGCTACTTTTTATCCATCAACACATTCCGAAGGCAGTCGCACTATTCTTTACATTCATGGTGGTGGCCTTGTTTGGGGCAGTCGCAAGGATTTGCCTGCTGATTATATCGACCTTTTTCATAAAGCTGGATACAATTTTTTAACTTTTGACTATCCATTGGCACCTGAAACCACTTTACCTGAAATAGTAGCCTCTATCAAACAAGGGATTCAATGGTTTCATAAGGTTGCGACTTCAGAGTTAAACCTTTCTTCTTCGGATTTTCATTTATTTGGCCGTTCAGCAGGTGCTTATCTAGCTTTTTTAGTTTGCAAAGATCAAACACTTCCTCAGCCTAAAAGTTTAATTAGCTTTTACGGATATGAAGCGATCAATGCTTCTTTTTACTCAAAACCAAGCCACTATTATTTACGCTTCCCTAAGGTTTCAGTGGAACTTAAAAATGCAATTATTGGAAATAAACCTCTTGCTTCCGGAGCAATTGAAGAGCGTTATGGCATCTATATGTACGCAAGGCAATCTGGTCACTGGCTAGACATGGTGCTGCCTGCTATTTTACAAGCAACAAAATATTCTCTAACCGATACGGATCTTCTGTCATTGCCTCCGACCTTTTTAGCTCAAAGTACTACTGACGAGGATGTTCCTTATGAGATTGGAGAATCCTTAGCTAAAAAAATCCCAATAAATCAATTTGTATCTGTTGAAAATGAGCCTCATGATTTTGATAAAAATCCTAAAAATCCAAAAGCATTAGCAGTTTATCATCAGTTGATTCAATGGTTAACCTCTCATGAAATAAAAAAGGATTCTAACTGAATAGAATCCTTTTGAATCTTATTTATTTTTTTCAATTAATTCAAGCGGTGAATCTACTTTTGCTTGAACGTCTTTTAAATTAAAGAAATCATAGGCCGTTTGCAAGGCAAGACGTCCCATTTCAGTTGGTTTTTGAGCGACGGTCGCATCTAATTTCCCTGATTTAATCGCTTTTAAGCCATCTTCCGTTCCATCAAAACCAATCACTTTAATCTCTTTTTTACCTGCTGCTTCAATGGCTTCAATTGCTCCTAGCGCCATTTCATCATTTTGAGCAAAAATAGCCGTTACTTCAGGATTTGATTGGAGCATATTTTCCATAACCGTTAATCCTTTTGCTCGGTCAAAGTTGGCTGTTTGTTTGGCAACAACGGTTAAATGTTCTTTTGCATAATCTTCAAATCCTTTACCGCGCTCTCTGGTAGCCGAAGCTCCTGGCACGCCCTGCAATTCTCCAACTAATGCCTTTTTTCCACTCACTCTTTCAAGATACTCTCCAGCCATCTTTCCGCCTTCACTATTATTCGAAGCCACAAGACTTAACAACTTGCCTGATTCACTGCTTCGATCAATAGCAATGACAGGAATATTGGCTTGATTCGCAGATTCAACGGCAGGAGCGATTGCAAAAGAATCTACGGGATTAATCAAAAGGACATCTACATTTTGTTGAATCAAATCGGTGATATCGTTACTTTGTTTAACTGAGTCATCTTGCGCATCGACTATTTTTACTGTCGTATCATGTTCCTTTGCCAAGTCACTAATCCCTTCTTTAACAGAGACGAAGAATGGATTATTCAAAGTTGATAAAGAAACGCCCACAACCAATTGATTTTCAGCTTTTTTTTCAGGTTTAAGCTCCTTCACATTTTCGCCTTCTAATGTCGCTATTTTACAACCTGACAAAACCAGCATACTGACAAGGAATAATGCGATTGTTTTTTTCATTTGTTATCCCTCCGTTATTTTTTCTTTCTATCCAATAAAACAGCGATAATAATCACAATACCTTTAACAATTTGTTGGTAAAAGCTAGAAACACCTAGCAAGTTTAATCCATTATTTAAGGTTCCAATAATCAATGCACCAATCAATGTCCCAAAAATACGTCCCTTCCCACCAGAAAGACTCGTTCCTCCTAATACCACTGCAGCAATTGCATCCATTTCATACGCTTGTCCTGCTGTAGGTTGGGCTGAGTTTAAGCGTGAAGTGATAATAATTCCGGCAACTGAAGCCATCATTCCTGATAATGCATAGATCAATGTTTTAACTTTATCAATCTTAATTCCTGCAATATAAGAAGCTTTTTCATTTCCCCCAATTGCGTAAGTTTTACGTCCAAATGTCATTTTGTGTAATAAAACATATAATAAAACAAAAGCCATTACCATTAAAATAACTGGAACCGGTATATTGAATAAATAGCCACGTCCAACAAATTTGAAAATAAAGCTATCGCCAATTCCCGTAATCGGGTTTCCGTCGGTATAGACTAGTGTTGCCCCACGGTAAATCGTCATTGTTGCTAACGTTGCAATAAAAGGTGCCATTTTGCCTTTAGTAATTAACAAGCCATTGACTGCACCTAAAACGCCACCGATGACCACACCAATAATCATTGCTAAAATTGGATCTAAACCGCTTGCAATCATTCCAGCCACTAATGCTCCACTTAATGCTAATGTTGACCCAACAGATAAATCAATCCCTCCTGTCAAAATAACAAAGGTCATCCCGAAGGCAATCAATGCATTTACCGATACTTGTCGTAATAAATTCAACAAGTTAATGGGTGCTATAAAATTTGGATTTAAAATGGTAACTATGACCATTAAAACAAGTAGTGCAAGAACTGGGCCTAATTTTCCTAACAACTCTTTTAACTGATTTTTTTTCATTGAATTTTCCATTTTAATAGCCTCCAGTTGCAAGTTTCATAATATTTTCTTGAGTGGCTTCTGATTTTGGGTATTCTCCGGCAATTTTTCCTTCATGAATCACAATAATCCGATCACTTACACCAAGTATTTCAGGTAAATCACTGGACACCATCACAATGGCAACACCACGTTCTGCTAGTTCATTCATTAACTGATAAATCTCACGTTTAGCTCCCACATCCACGCCACGAGTAGGTTCATCTAAAATCAATATTTTAGGACCAATGCCAATCCATTTTGCTAAAACAACTTTTTGTTGATTCCCACCAGATAAACTTCCTACAGATATGTCTTTATTTTGTGCTTTTACCGTTAAACGCTTCATTAGTAACTCTGCAAATTCATCTTCAGCTTTTTCGTCAATAATTCCCTTCACCGTAAAGCCGTCAATACTTGGTAAACTAATATTGTCTTCTATTGAAAAATCTAAAATTAACCCTTCTGATTTACGATCTTCTGTTAAAAAGCCAACCCCATTTAAAATAGCCGTGCTTGGATTTTTCAATACAACTTCTTTTTTCTCAATGTAAATTTTTCCTGAGTCGATGGGATCAATCCCAAATATAGCTCGCATAATTTCGGTTCGTCCTGCTCCCATTAAACCAGAAAACCCTACTATTTCACCTGAGCGAACAGCAAAAGAAACTTGATTGAATTTTCCTTTACTAGAAATATTTTTGACTTCAAATCGAACTTCGCCAATTCGTGCAGTTTTTTTTGGATAATAGTCACTTAACTCACGACCAACCATTTTGCGTACCACATCGTCAACGTCTGTTTCTGCCACTTTCATTGTGCCAACTGTCAATCCATCTCGCATAACTGTGATGCGATCACTAATTTGAAAAATTTCTTCCATTCTATGAGAAATATAAACAATTGCGACATTTTTTTGTTTTAGTAGCTCAATAATTTTAAATAAAGCAAGAATCTCTCGTTCCGTTAAAGCAGCAGTTGGCTCATCCATAATGAGTACTTTAGCATCTGTCATTAAGGCCTTAGCAATTTCAATCATTTGCTGTTGACCGACAGATAAATCGCTGACATTCGCTGACAAATCTAATTCGATGGTTAATTCTTCAAAAATAGATTTTGCTAACGCTTCCATTTTTTTGTTTTGAATGATTCCAAATTTATTTTTTAATTCTTTTCCAATAAAAAGATTTTCTAAAACGGTCATCTCTGACCATGTGTTCATCTCTTGATGGATAAAACTAATGCCGTATTCCTCTGCTTCTTTAGGATTACTAAAGTAACGCTCCTTGCCATCTATAAAAATAGTGCCTTGATCTTTTTTATGCAGTCCTGTTAGAATATTCATTAATGTGGATTTCCCTGCACCATTTTCTCCCATCAGCGCATGGACTTCTCCGCCAACACAGTCAAAATCAACGTTGACAAGTACCTTATTTTCTCCAAATGCTTTTGATATTCCTTGTAATAAAATATTCATTCTGATTCCTCCTAAAAAATAACCCCAGCTTCTAGTATGATATTGGAATATGGTGTGGCTTCACCAGTTCTGATAATGACTTTTGCTTCTTTAGTTTGTTCTTTAAAAGCTTCATGGCTTACAAATGTCAGTGGTCGGTCTAACATTAAAGCATGGATCGACTTTAACTGTGGCACATTCATTTGTTGAATCTCATCTGCTAAAATAGCTGATTCCACCTCCATTTCTTGAAGAAGAAGCGCCAATATTTTTTGAAAAGGAGGATCTTGTAGACTAAGAGCTAAGTCTATTTTAGCAACCCCTTTAGGAATCGGAAGTCCTGCATCGGCAATCACAATTTGATCGGTATGTCCTAAATCGGCTAATACTTTGGCAATCTCGCTATTTAAAATCCCATTCTTTTTCATAGTGATCACTTCCTTTCAACTCTTCTAGAGTAGGCATTCCACCTTGTGCACCAAATTTTTGAATTGATAAAGAGGCAGCTAAATTTCCAAAGCGAATGCTTTCTTTGAGAGACAATTGATTCATCAATCCCACCACAAATGCTCCGTTGAAAGTATCTCCAGCACCAGTTGTGTCTGTTGGATTAACTTGATATCCTGAAATAATCAGTTGTTCTTGACCATTGTGGTATACAACCCCTTTACTCCCTAATGTAACTAGTAATTTATTGGGGTACATCGCTAAGCCAGATTCAAGCGAATGATTAGGAAACAACAACTCAAATTCATGTTCATTAGGTGTAAGGTAGGTTACTTTATCGATTGTTTTTTTAGCAATTTGACGCGCTGGAGCCGGGTTTAAAACGGTTTGAATCCCATGTTCAAAACAATAATCAATAATGATTTCTACTGTTTCACTTGGAATTTCTTGTTGTAATATAACAAAATCTTCCTTATTTAAGGTTGTTAGTAACGGCTTAATCTTTTTTTTATTTATCGCGTTATTAGCTCCTGGTATCACTATAATACTATTATCCCCTTCAGATAGTGTAATGTGAGCTGATCCTGTCCCTATATGTGGAACCCGTTCCACATTTGTTACATCAATCTTTTCTTTTGATAAATTCTCGATAATTTCATCCCCATAAAAATCCTTGCCAACAGCTCCAATCATTTTTACCTTTGCTCCTAATCTTACCGCAGCAACAGCTTGATTGGCGCCTTTTCCTCCAAAGGTTGTTTGAAAATCTTGGCCTATTAAGGTCTCACCTTTTTTAGGGCGCTTTTCAGTTTTTACAACAAAATCTGTTGATGCACTTCCAATCACAATAATTTGGTTCATGATTACTCCTTCTTTCTTAAAGTTTCTCTTTGTTTTAATAGAACGGGTAGTTGAATTATTTTTTTATCAATAGGTTGGTTTTCCATGATGCGACATAATAATTCTGCTCCTTTATACCCCATCTCATAGGCTGGCTGAGCTATCGTCGCTAAACTAGGATAGACCATTTGACTAAATGGAATGTCATCATATCCAATGATTTGAAGCTCTTCTGGAACCTTAATTCCTCGACGTAAGGCTTCTTTTAAAATAGCTAACCCGTGTACGTCATTTGAAGCAATTACGCTATCCACTTTTGGAAACTGTTCAAATAATTCTAAGGAAGCTTTCTTTGCTGAATCAAATTGAAAAGAATCCGTTTGAAGCAGCTGATACGTTAAGTTTTCCTCTTTAAAAACAGAGACACTACCTTTTAAACGTTCCACAGAACCTTTAATTGATTTTGGTCCTACTAACAAAACAATTTCTTTTGGGCTTCCCTCAGCAATCGTTTTAGCTGCAAGTATTCCACCTTCAAAATCATTGCCATGAACGGCGTATTCTTTTTTTGTTGCCACGCGATCTAGTAAAACAAAAGGGATTTCTTTTAAATTACTGGTTCCACCATCCACAGCAGATAGTATTCCAGCAACATTGTTTTGCATAAATGCTTTTAAATAATCTTGCTCTTTTGCCATATCTTCTTGTACATTTCCTAGAATTAAATGATAACCTGCTTCATTCATTTTATCCTCTACCCCTTTTGCTAATAGAGGAAAAAAAGGATTGGAAATATCAGGCAACAGTAAACCTACTAATTTCGATTTTTTTTGATAGAGAGACCGAGCCACTTCGCTTGGATGAAAATCCAATTTTTTGATGGCTTTTTCAATTTTTTGTGCAGAGTCAACACCTACATAGCCACTTTGATTGATGGCTCTTGATACTGTCGCAACAGAGACACCTGCTAATTTAGCAACATCTTTAATGGTTGTCATTCAATGGATTCTCCTTCCTACCAAACATGTAACCGATTACACAACTATAGTAACACGCATATTTTTGATTAGCAAGTTTTTTTATAAAATCAATCTTGTAATTTAACACCAATCAGTTTATTAATCACTTGGCAAGGATAAGACCGCGTCGTTAGCAATGGGCCTGCTTCAAAATAACAATCTATTAATTGATCGACGGCAATTTCTTCTATCTCTTCTAAATAATCTATAGGAATCGTCAATCTTACACTTCCTTCATTGTTCTCATCTACAATACTTTTATGATAAAAATTAACACGCATTTTCATTACTTCTTCGTTTATTGATTCAATTTTTCGTATTTTAAAAGTGGCAGTTGAAAATTGGCTCACATTTAAATCTGTTTTCAAAATAAAACAACTCCTAACATTGCATTCCAAATCTTTTTAAGTATAACATCTCTAATGACACTACCTTACCAATTTAAGAAAATCTTGAGGTAAATTTAATACTTTAAATTAAAAAAAAATTAAATTTTTCCGGTTTTATTAACTTCTTATGTGAAAAACGCTATCAATGTTTATTTTACTATTCAATTATTGAAATTTTAGAGTATAATCTTACTTTATAGAACGCTTAAATTTGATAAAGCTAAATTGTTAGAATATTTCAAATTCAAGCGATATTGGAGGATGAATTCAAGTGAAAAAAGAAAAGACCTTCTTTGGTCAACCAAGAGGATTATCCACTCTCTTCTTTACTGAAATGTGGGAACGATTTAGTTATTATGGCATGCGCGCAATTTTAATCTATTATATTTACGATACTGTTGCAAATGGTGGACTAGGTTTTTCTCAAACACTAGCTGCTTCGATTATGGCCATTTATGGGTCGTTAGTTTATATGTCCAGTGTAATTGGAGGTTGGGTAAGTGATCGGCTTCTAGGTAGCCGTAAAACCATCTTCTATGGTGGTGTGTTAATTATGGTTGGTCATATTGTCTTAGCAACGCCATTTGGTGCCGGTGCTTTGTTTGCCTCAATAGCCATTATTGTTCTTGGAACCGGAATGTTAAAACCAAATGTTTCAGAAATTGTTGGAGGTCTTTACGATAAAAAAGACAATCGCCGCGATGCAGGTTTTAGTATCTTTGTAATGGGAATCAATATTGGGTCATTTTTAGCTCCTTATATTGTAGGAACAATCGGTCAAACTTATAATTATCATCTTGGTTTTTCCATTGCTGCAGTCGGAATGTTTGTAGGATTAATTCAATTCCATTTCCAAGGGAAAAAATATCTTGGTGAGTTAGGAATGAAACCAACAAATCCTATCAATGAAAACGAAAAGAAACAACTTTTAAAAAATCTTATTATTGGTGCAATTGTTGTAGTTGCAGTCTTTCTTATAGCGTTCTTAATGGGACAACTTACAATTGAATTCGTTATTTTATTACTAAGTATTATGGGTGTTGCTTTACCTGTCTTTTACTTTACGAAGATGATTCGTAGTAAAGATGTTGACGATACAGAGCGTTCAAGAATTTGGGCTTATATCCCACTTTTCATTGCCAGTATTTTCTTTTGGTCAATTGAAGAACAAGGCTCAGTTATTTTAGCAATTTATGCAGATAAACGTACGAACTTAGACTTTATGGGTGTTCACTTAATGTCAAGCTGGTTCCAATCGTTAAATCCATTATTTGTTATTTTAATGTCACCTATCTTCGCATGGTTATGGACTAAGTTGGGTAGACGTCAACCTTCTACTACAATTAAATTTTCAGTAGGGATTGTTTTTGCCGGACTTTCATTCGTCGTTATGGTGATTCCTGCCATGATGCATGGCGTTGATACACGTGTAAATCCAATGTGGTTAGTTTTAAGCTTCTTCTTAGTTATTATCGGGGAAATGTGCCTTTCTCCTGTCGGTTTAAGTGTTACTACTAAATTAGCTCCTCGTGCTTTCCAATCTCAAATGATGAGCATGTGGTTCCTTGGAGATGCTGCAGCTCAAGCAATTAATGCTCAAATCGTTTCATTATATAATCCAAACAATGAAATTGTCTACTTTGCAGCTGTTGGTGGCTTTACTGTAGTAGTTGGATTATTGCTATCCTTTATGAATCCAAGAATTAAAACGTTAATGCGTGGTTTAAATTAAACAAAAAGAGATCCTTTAAAAGGATCTTTTTTTTATGCTAGCTAATAAGTTAACCATAATTTAATTATGTAATCATTACAAAGTAACAGTTCCGTTAATAAAAGATTAAAGTTTTGACCATTCGACCTTTTTACTTTTAGAGCATGTTATAGTTAACAAAAATAGCTATAGAAAGTCAGGAATAAATATGTCGCCTAATAGAAAATGGATTAAATTTGGTTTGCTCGTAACAACGTTCATCATTGGAATTTTATTTATTAATGAGCGTTACATTAAAGCCGATCAAAAGAACGACACGATTGGAAATCAATCACCTCATCAAACAGAGAAAAAAGCTTTGTCTGTTCCAATAAAAGAATCTTCTCAACTTGATGTCCCTTTATTGTACCAATTTGATGAACCTAGTCTTTATAACGGATGTGAAGTTACTTCGTTAGCAATGATTTTAAATTATTACGATATTGAAGTGACAAAAAATGAATTGGCTGATGAAATAAAAACAGTTCCTTTATTAAATGAGGACGACGAATATGGGAACCCTCACAAGGGCTTTGTTGGAAGCATTAGTGGTGAAGAACCTGGTTTAGGCGTCTACCATGAGCCAATTGTAAAACTTGCGCAAAAATATGTTTCAAAAAATAAAGTAATTGATCTTACTGGCAGTGATTTTAACGAAGTTCTTGCAGCCTTATCAAGTGGTCACCCTGTTTGGACGATTACTACTGCTACTTTTAGCCCAGTTGATGATTTTGTAACATGGGATACAACTGACGGTGAAATAGATGTTACTTATAGTATGCACAGCGTTGCAATTACTGGTTATGATAGTGAAATGGTCTATTTTAATGATCCATATGGCGAAAAAGATTCTTCAATGGATCGCGATACATTTGAAGAGACCTATGAACAAATGGGCAGCCAAGCTGTTTACTTTAATCTATAAACAAAAAAGCTAAAATCAACCTAGTTGATTTTAGCTTTTTTTATTTATTCAGTTTTTATTCATTGGTAAGATTATCAATTGTTCTTTCCTTACTATGAATCGTCAAACTGGAAATCAGCAAATTTAAACGCTAGCGTTCATCTGAAAAACTTCTCCAATTGATAACAAACAAATATAGCTTTTTTTGACGGGTTTTCCTAAAATTGAGGATAATGCTTCCTGATACAAATTTAATTGACCTCGATATTTTTGAATAATTTTTTCAGTTCCATTTTTAGGAACATAATCTGTTTTAAAATCATACAATATAATATAGTCATCAAATTCAATAAACCCATCTACGATTCCGTGAATTAAAATTTTATCTTCTGTCTGCTCAGCCATATCATGGAAAATATCTTCCGCCCTCATTAATAATGAAAAAGGTTGCTCTCGACGCACTAACGAATGATAGTTAACTAATTGATTCCCTAGTTCCGTTTCGAAAAATTGCAGCATCTGATTGAGTGATAGTTTTTTTTCAATTTGAGGAGTCACTAACTCTTCTTCAACTAACTTTTTGATTAATTTTTCCAGTGATTGAAAAGTTGGTTTTTCTTTTAAATCAATTGATTGCATGACCAAATGAGTCGCTGTTCCAATTTCTGCAGCTGTTGGTTCAGTTAATTCTTGCATAAATTTAGGGCGAGCTAATTTTTGTTCAACAAATCGATTTCTTGGTTGATTGATATCAATTTTTACCATCCGTGTATCTTCTGGTTCTTCAAATAGACGTTTGATTTCTGAAACCGATTGATAACTTGTTGTTCGTGTTGCCCCCTCGTAAGGATAGGTGAAATCCATTAATTGGATTGCTTTTTGAAGTTTTTGATTCGCTTCAACTTCTTGAACATCATAGGTTTGTTCAGCTAACTCAACTAAAATATTTCGTTCTGTTTGACTTGTAACCAGCTTCATTGACTCTTGTATTTCCTCTTCATTTTTGAATTCAATCGAAAAAGAGGCTGGATGTTGACAAATTTCACCAATTGGAGCAATTTCTGTCACATAATCGTTTTGACTACTTGGATGACGAACAAGCGTTGAACCAATCCATTTCATCATATGACTGGCTGTTAATCGCATATCACTTGGTAAAACAACTTCTTTATGGTTGCTAACGCTTCCCCATTCCTTCCAAGCAGCTTCTTGACTCTCATAAGAACCTACTAGAAATAATTTTTCTTCAGCTCTTGTTAAGGCTACATATAACTTACGCATTTCTTCTGCTAAAAGTTTTTTCTTTTTCTCTATTTTCAAAGCGATTTCTGGTAAGGTTCGATAGGTAATTCGCTTTTCTAAATCTTTATAATTCGTTCCCACACCATATTCCTCATTGAATACATATGCGCTTCTTGTATCTTGTAAATTAAATCGTTTTGTTAAGTCTAAGATAAATACAACGGGAAATTCTAAACCTTTACTTGCATGAATCGTCATCACGCGAACTGCTTTTTCATCCGGTGCAACGGCAGTCGGCTCTGCTAAATCTTTATCTTTTTCTTGCATTTTTTCAATAAAACGGACAAATTGAAAGAGACCTTTAAAACTACTTGCCTCATAACGACTTGCGCGCTCATACAAAGCATGAAGATTGGCTTGTCTTTGTTTTCCGGCACTCATCCCACCAACGTAATCTAAAAAGCCAGTTTCTTCATAAATACGCCAAATTAAGCGAACCAATTCTTCTCGTCTCGCCATCTCTCGCCAGCTTAGCAATTGGCTACGAAACTTCGCAATTTTTTCATAAAGTGCAGTCGTAAAATGACTAGCTTTATCTCGACCTTCGTACTGATGATAAAAAGATTCTAATGCTTCATAATATTCTCCTGTTTTCTTAGTAATCCGGATGGATGCCAATTCATTTTCATCTAAACCCACAATTGGTGATCTTAAAACAGCCGCTAATGGAATATCTTGATAAGGATTGTCAATCACTTTTAGTAAAGACATCATAATTTTGATTTCAGTCGTTTGAAAATAATTTTGTGTATCATTGACATGAATAGGAATCTCCAAACGCTTAAAAATATCTAGTAATACTAAATTATTTTTTTTTGTCGGAGTTAGTAGTACAATATCTTGATAGTGAATTGGACGATTTTGTTTTAACTCTTTATCATAGATTGGAAATTCACTGGCAATTAATTGCTGAATTTTTTGCCCAACCATTAATAATTCCCCTTCTGTTTTATCATCAATTCGCATATTCCATTCAAGAGATTCAACTTCTGTTTCCTCTTCTTCTGATACACTCGTACCTTTTTCATAAATTAATATTTCCGGTTGATGAAGAGTACTTTCTGGAAAATTAGGAAAGCCGTGAATCAATTTTGCAGCTTCATCGTAAGCCATTTGACCAACGGTTTTATCCATTAATTGTTGGAAAATTAAATTGGTAAAGTGCAATACTTCTCCTCGTGAACGGAAATTTTCTGCCAGAATAATCCGCTCTCCATTTCGATGTTCCCCAAACTGTTCATATTTAGTTAAAAACAAGGATGGATCTGCTAAACGGAAGGAATAAATCGATTGTTTAACGTCTCCTACCATAAATAAATTGCCCTTTTCTTCCTCACCGTGCTTCGTCAACCAATAAACAATGCTTTCTTGTAGCTTATTGACATCTTGATATTCATCTACTAAGACTTCTTGAAATTTTTCACGGTAATAATCAGAAGCCGTTGTTCCTAACCACTGTTCATCCGTATATGTCGCTAAAATTTGATGTGTTAAATGCTCCAAATCATTGAAATCCAGTACGTTTCGTCTCGCTTTCTCCTTACGATAGGCATCTGTAAAGCGTTGGGTTACTCGTGCCATTTCATCAACTAACGGTGCTGCACTTGCCATAATCTCTAACATATTAATCGGTTTTGTGTAAAAATAGCTATCTTTTAATTCACCAAACCTTTTTTTATATTGATCCCGTAACATTTTTATCTCTTTTCCAGCTTCTTTAACCGCTTCATCCGCCGATTTTTTAACGGTAGGAATACGACCAAAACTAAAGTCAGAGATAAATTGAAACGCAGCATTATAGTTATTGGTATCAACTAATTCAACTAACTCTTCAAAAAAGACTGCTTCACTTGCTACTAAGTCGTAATGTTTTTTTAATTCTTCCGTTCCATCGGCTAAAACAACGGCCGAACGGCTTACTTGAATCAAGCTTTTAAGAATTTCAAGAATTTGTGGTTTTAGTAATTCTAAAAAAAGTTTAGATTTTCCGATGTCAGTTGAAGTGATGCGATACAAATCAGATAATTGAGTTAACCATAAAGCTGGGTTTGGATTTGCTCTTGAAAATTCATATAAAGAAAAAATCAACTTTGTTAACCCATCATCATTTCGATCTCCAGAATAATTCGCTGTTAGCTCATAAAAAGCATTTTTTTCTTCTCCATAAAGTTCTTCTCTAAGTTCTTCCCAAACATCTTCCTTCAATAACAACATTTCTGTTTCATCCGTTAGCAAACGAAACACCGGATCTAAATCAATTAGATAGTAATAACGTCTAATCACTTGTAGACAAAAAGCATGTAGTGTGCTGATAGAAGCCTGTGAAAGTAAGGAAACCTGTTTAACCAAGTGACGTTTTGATTCCGCTTCCCCTTCTTGTGTAATGGCTTTTTGAATCGCTACTTGAATACGTTCTTTCATTTCTCTTGCAGCACTTTCCGTATAGGTAACAATTAAAAGTTCATCTACATTCACTCCACTTTTAATTTTTTCAATTACTCGTTGCACTAAGACAGTGGTTTTTCCTGAGCCAGCAGAAGCCGAAACTAAAATATTGTGTCCCTCTTCATAGACAGCTTGCCATTGGCCATCGGTAAAACGACTATTAAGTGGCTTAACAGGTAAATTATGACTCATCTTTTTCACCTTCTTCTTTTAACATTCGCTCTAAAACATCTTTTTGACTTAGAGGATCGACACGGTGGTAGTTATTTTCTGGCAACATCACATCAAATTCACAAATCGAACGGAACGGGCACATCCCACATGCAATTCGTTGTTTGTCTTTGTAATAGGGATTTAAATCCGTATCTCCACTAATAATTTTATCTCCTGCTTTTTTAAACAAACGATTATTATGATTTCTTAAAGCTGCCATTTCATCATTCGTTACGAACTTCGCTGATTTTAAGGTTTCATCTTTTAATTCTCGGTAAGGATAAACAAGAGAGCTATTCGTTGGTTCTAATGATTGATCTAATTTTCGCAACATCGGATCATCTTCTAATAAAATCCCATCTAGCTTAAAGTTTTTTAAAAGAGAATCCTGATAATGCTCTTCATCGCTTGCGTCTTCATCATTAATAAAAGGATTTTTTACATGTAAATAAAAAGCACCGGCTGGTTTTGCTTCATGACCGACTAAACTCACTGAATTCATTAATGCAGTATCTAAATACGTAATCATTTGCATTGCTAAACCATAATACGCATCACGGTAATCAAATGTGTGTGCACTTGATTTATAATCAACAATGCTTAAATAATGACTTCCATCGACTTCCATTCCATCAACTCGATCAATTTTCCCACGTACATGAAGTTTCCCATCATTTTTTAGTGGTATTTCTAATCCTTCAATTCCTTTTTGACTGGCAATCTGACCAAATAAAACTTCCGTTTCAATTGTAGACATACCGGTCTTTCGACTTTGATTGGATAATGCCCACGCTACTCGTTGAATCGTTTGGCTTAGTTGGTATCGAATGTAATTCATTCGGTTAGAAACAGTTAAAATCGAAAATTTTGGTTTTCCATAAATCACTTGCAACACATCATCGGTAACTTTACTTAGGGTTTCTTCTGTTAATTCACTTAACAATATGTTTTGACTATGAAGGGATTTAAAAAGTTGGTCTAACGCATCATGGAAAAATTCCCCAGTACCTGCTGGCGAGAGTCCGAAGACTTCACGTTCTTTTAAACCTAATCCGTAGGTGACAAAATGTTTATAGTGACAAGAATAAAAATTTTCCATTCGTGAAACAGATGTATAGAGCTCTTTTCCGTATAACTCCGAGACAATTTCTGGCTTTAACGGTTTAGGAACATTTTTATACGTTAAACTTTTTAAAACTTGTTTGGTTAGCTCTTTCATTCCTCCAGATCCCGTTAAATATTGATAGATGCCATACCAAAAATGATTTAAAGGGCTATTTTCTTCTTGAGATTTTCTTAAAACAACTAACAACTGACTTAAGGTACTTCTTTTTGAACCAATAAACGCTAAAGCTTCCTCTTGCTCTTCTAAAATAGTTGTACTATCTTCTACTTTAGTTTGAATTGGAATGTCTAGGCCTGTGACAATTCGTTGAATATAAGAAGACAGTTGCGCACTCTGTTTTGAATCGTCATTTTTTGAATAAGAAAAAATCAAGCGCTCTGTTGATGAAAGAAAGGCAAGATAAGCTTGCAGCGGTTCTGTTGCTGTTAAAGACTCAACCGATGGTGCTAAAAATTTATCTTCTGGTAAAAATTCAGAAAAATAAGTGCGATCTTCTTGCGTCAAAACACTTTTGTTCTCAATTTTTGCTGGTAAATTCGTATCTGTCATTCCTAAAATAAAGGTGATTTTGGTTGCATTTCTTCTGGTTGTATCAAAAGGAGAGAACATGATTTGGTCAATTGTAGGGGGGACTAAATGATAACTTGCTCCCTCAAATCCTGCAATTAAAATGTCATTAAAGGCATCTAAATCGACAGATTCAGTACCTAAAATTTCAACGTATTCATCTAATAATTGTAGTAAAACATCCCATGTTTGCTCATGCTGTTTGGCTACTTCTAAATTATTTTTTTCAATTTCTTGGTCACGCCAAAAAGAGAGCTGTTGGCTAACGCCACTTTTTTCTAAAAATTCATAAAGCTCTTTAGCAAAGCTTAAGCCATTCGTTGCTTGATCCAATTTTTTAAAAAACGGCAATAAGGTTTTTTGTAAAAAATCTCTGACTTCATTGGCAATGCCTTCAATTCGTTGATCTTCCGTCGTTTGTCCTGCTGTTTCTTCTTGTACAAAGCGACTATAATGCCATGGTTTTTTTTGCGTCCAATAAAAACCTTCGTAACCATACATTAAAACCACATTTTCAGTAATATCAATCTTATTTCGAAAGTTGTTTATGTGGTTTTGTTTCATCAATACCCTAGTTGTACGGTCCACTGATTCTTCTACTTGTTGAAGTGGCAACAATAGTTCGGTTCGAAGTAAACGCATCACGTCTTGGTATCGCCAATTATTTTTCTTAATTGCTAGCATGGCTACTAAAAATTCAGCTAAAGGGTGATGACTCATCACCGCTGCATCATCCGTAAATACTTCTAATTCATTTTCTTTAAAAATAGGTTCCAAAATAGATTGGTATTCACTCATATCTCTAGCCAATACTAATATATCCTGATAACGATATTCTTTTGAAGCAATCAAGCGACGGATTTCTTTAGCAACATGTGTCACTTCAACTTGCTTGTTACTTGCTTGCCAAACCTCCACACAATTAGACATTGGAATTCGTTCTTGTTTTTTTCGGTAATCTATCGGTAAGAGTTTACTTGTTTCAACCCAAAAATCTTCTAATTGATTGATTTCTTCACTGTAACGGGCATCTGACTCTTTTAAAATCTTATCGTGTTCTACTTGAATCCCATCTCCTCTGGCTGCTTGATAAAGTTGATAGTAAGTTTCTCCCGTTGCTTGAAAAAGTTCAAACATAGACGGTTTTTCAGTTGGATAACCTTTATCTAAAGTCAAAGCGATGGTCACTTTTTTAGAAGCTTTCATTAAAGCTACTATTAATGCTTGCTCTTGAGCATTAAATCTTGTATAGCCATCAATATAAATGGTTGTATTTGATAAATCAACAGTTTCAATTTTAGTCGCTAAAGCCGTTAAAATATCTTCTTTTTCCAAGTATTTTCCCAATAGAGCATTCTCAAAAGCATGATACAGTAACACAATATCCTGCAATTTTAATTTTAAATCCGCTTCTTTTGGTGAATCTCCTTGCTGTTTTAACAACTCTTGTAAATCAGATTCCGTAATTTTTCCACTTCGTAATTCCAAAAATAATTCAGTTAATTTTTCTACAAAACCACTTTTTTTGACTTCTCCACGATAAATGGTTAACTCATTTTCATATTGCAACAATAACTTTCGGACAAGCATCGTTAATCCTGTATTTGTCAATTGAGGCTTGTGGTACAGAGATGAGTCTTGTAAAAAATACCAGGCTAAACGTCTAAAACTAAAAACTTGTAAATTCATCATTCCTATTAATTTTTGATTTTGAAAATTAGGCATTTTACCTAATCCTTCAAGTACAGACATTTCTGTTTGAAAAGACATATGCTCTGGAATTAAATAAAATAGCTTAGCTGTGGAATCCTCTGTTAAAGTTTGACCAATTTCATCTAATAAATAGTTTTGTTTAGCTGTATTTCCTCTTCCCAAAACAAATTGCAAACGCATCGTGATGGTCACATCCTTTCTTTAAAAATGTCCTATCTAAAAAAGAGGATAAAAGGAAATTAGTCACTCGTTTCCTTTTATCCTAAACAAATTCTACGTCTTTAACTCAATCAGTAATCCACTTAATTTTGTCACAGTTCGCCAGTTGCGAATGGTTGCTTGTTCTTTTTTTAAATATGGTGTTAATTGTTTTAACAAGGGCGAAGACAACTGATTGCCATAAATTTGAATAACTAAACAATTTTTGATCATTTCCCATTGTTCATTTGGAAAGTTAAAATTGACTAACTCACTCGTAACGAAAGCTGATTTTTTATAAACAATAAGAATTTCTTTCTGTTCTTGTAATTCTGCTTTAAAAAGGGAACATTTTTCTAAATTCTGAATAAATGTTTCTCCCGTTATTACAATAACTGGAATAGGAAAATCAACAATTGTTTTTAATTTTTCTTCAATTTTTGTAGCAATTAAATTTACATCTTGTGGCGCGCCTTTCATCACTGCGTTACCGCTACGTAAAACTGTTTTCACAGATTGGAACCCCAGCATTTCAAGGATCTTTTTTAAATCGCTCATTTTAAGCTGATGAGCTTTCCCGACATTGATTCCTCGTAATAAAACGACATAATTCTCCAAAAAAACACATCCTTAAACTCAATCAAAAGCCCTTATCTAAAAATTGGACGGTTAAATAAAAAATAAAGCATACCTAACATTAGGACTAACCCTAATAAATAAATAACTTTAAATTTTGTCACTCGGATTTTATGATGGAAGAGAACCATTCCTAAAATACCGCCTAAACCGCCGCCTAAAATACCAAATGAAAGCAATGTTTTTTCAGGAATACGCCACATTTTTTTCTTTGCACGGTATTTATCAATGCCCATTAAAACAAATAAAATTGCATTGACCGATCCAAAATAGAGAAGTGCGATTAAACGATCTTCCATCATCATTGGGCATTTAACTTAGCGATTTCAACAATTACATTTGTCGCTTTCTCCATGCTTTCAACCGCAACAAATTCATATCGGCCGTGGAAATTTTCGCCACCTGCAAAAATATTTGGTGTTGGCAGTCCCATAAAGGATAATTTTGACCCATCTGTTCCACCACGAATAGGTTCAATAATTGGTTTAATAGAAAGATTTTCCATTGCTGTTTTCGCTAAAGTAACAATCGATAAATCTTTTTCAATAATATCTTTCATATTATAATACTGATCTTTTAACTCTACTGTTACACGTTCTGTCTTGTACTTCTCATTTAGTTTCGCTGCTATTTTTTGAATCATTTCTTTACGAGCTATAAATTTATCATGATCGTGGTCACGAATAATGTAGACCATTTTGGCCTCTTCAACTTCCCCATTTAAATCATACAGATGATAGAAACCTTCACTCCCATCCGTTTGTTCAGGAACTTCATTTTGTGGTAACGCTGCATCAAATTCTAATGCAATTTTTAATGCATTAACCATTGTGTTTTTAGCTGTTCCTGGATGAACATTTTTACCTTGAATCTTCACAATTGCTTGTGCAGCATTAAAACTTTCATATTCCAATTCACCAACTGGACCGCCATCCATCGTATACGCAAAGTCTGCATTAAAACCAGCAACATCAAAACGATCTGCTCCAATACCTATTTCTTCATCTGGACCAAAAGCCACGCGAATTGTACCATGTGGAATTGAAGGATCCTTGATTAAAATTTCCATTGCTGTCATAATTTCAGCAATACCTGCTTTATCATCAGCGCCTAGTAGGGTTGTTCCATCTGTTGTAATCAATGTTTGACCAAGATAATTTTTTAAATTAGGAAAATCAACTGGCGAAAGAACAATGTTTTCAACCTCATTTAAAATAATTTCAGAACCGTCGTAATTTTCATGAAATTGTGGCGAAACATTTTCAGCATTAAAGTCTGCTGTATCCATATGAGCAATAAATCCAATGGTTGGGACTTCTTTTTCGCTATTACTTGGAAGTGTCGCTGTTACAAAACCATTTTGCTCATTGTAAGCAACATCACTCATGCCAAGTTCTTTTAACTCTTTTGCTAAAACTTTTGCAAATTCTACTTGTGTTTGAGTTGAAGGGACAGTTGAACTTGTTTCATCTGAACGAGTTTCGGTTTGAACATAACTTATAAAACGTGGCACTAAATTTTTATACATAAGAAAACTTCCTCTCAAATTTGGTTTATTTAAAACGGTACGGATCGGTATTTAAGTTGGATTGAATAATTTCGATTTCCCAGGATTCGCTAACTTTCCATTGAGTAAATAGATCAGCTAATCCTTCTTTACAAATGCTTTCAATATGATGTCCTGGATCAATCACTGTCAAACCATCAGCTAACATATCATGAGCAGTATGGTAATAAACATCTCCCGTAATATAAACATCTGCTTGTTTTTTTAAAGCGCTTGGATAGTACTTGCCTGCGTCTCCTCCACAAATAGCCACCCGTTGAATCATTTTTGAAGGATCTGTCGTAACAAGTCGTAACCCCTCTAATTGAAAAATAGCTTTTACTTTTTCTGAAAAATCATTCACTGAAATAGGTTCTGGTAAATCTCCAACTCTTCCTAATCCATAGGCATCTACAAAATTTTCAATTGTATACAAATCATATCCTGGTTCTTCGTATGGATGGCTCTCAAATAAAGCTCGTTCAATTTTAGCTGTTTTATGTTCAGGAAAAATCACTTCAATTCGAGCTTCTTCAACTTCTTCCGTTTGATTTAACGTTCCAATTGTCGGCATTGCACCATTAATGGGTGTAAATCTTCCAGTTCCTTCAAGTGTATAGCTACAATTTTCGTAATTAGGACCAATTTTCCCTGCTCCTGCTTTAGTTAAAGCCACTCGTACTTTTTCTTCATCCGACTTAGGAACATAAACAGCTAATTTTTTATAACCTGTTTGATTGGTAATATGCATAATTTCTGTATTTTTAATTCCAATTGCTTGTCCCAACCAGTCATTTAATCCATTTGTTGCTACATCTAGATTGGTATGAGCGCCATATACTGCGATATTGTGTTTCAATAAATCTGCATACATTTTATTTTGGGGATTGTCTGTAATTAAATTTTTAGCTGCTCTGAACATAATGGGGTGATGAGCAAAAATCAAATCAACCCCTTTTTCAATAGCTTCTTCAACTACTTCTGGGCGGATGTCTAACGTCACCAGTATTTTTTTGATTGGCTTATCTAACGTTCCAATTTGTAACCCTACCGGATCTCCAGCTTCAGCTAATTCCATAGGTGCAAATTCTTCAAATTTTGCTATAAATTCTTTTCCCGTCACTATGCTCATTGGATCAACTCCTCGATTTCTTTGATTTCTCTTTCGACTTGCTGAATTTTTTCACTTTGGTCCGTTGATGATTTTTTTAAACTTGCTAAAATTGTCCGACTCTTCTTTAATTCACTCTTCCATTTTTCAATAAAAATAGCTGAAGGAGTATTTTTTAAAAAGACACCGTATTTTAAATCTTGATTACTATAATTCTGTTTTTTTTCACTTTTTTCAGCAACAATAATTTCATATTTTTTTTGATCTTCTTCAATTAACTCTTCAGCAATAATTTGATAACTATGATGCATCAACCAGTTTCTTAGAGTGTATTCCCCAATATTCGGTTGTAAAATTAAGCGTTCTTTTCCTGAAAGTTGGTTTTTTTGAACTCCATTTTCTAAAATAGAGGCAATTAATGAGCCTCCCATTCCACAAATGGTAATAGCCGTAATTTCATCTTCTATCGTTAATACGTCTAAGCCATTCCCTAAGCGTACATCTATTTTATTTGTTAAATTTAATCGTTCTACTTGATCTTTGGCTGTTTGAAACGGTCCGATTACAACTTCTCCGGCAATGGCAAACTCAATCTGTTGATTTAAAGTCAATGCGCAAGGTAAATAGGCATGATCCGAACCAATATCTGCTAATCTCGCTTTTTTAGGTACATAAGAAGCGGCTTTTGCTAACCGCATCGATAATTGTTTTTCATCCATAAATTCGCTATCATTCCTTTCAGGCTTCTTTTCCATTATACAACAAATTGACTTATTTTTCTTCTAGTTTAAGTGAGAAGTTTTTGCAAGAAATAAAGAATTGGTCTCATTTTTCTCTACGCGTCTTTAATGAGATCTTTCAACGGGTATGTTTTAATGCTTTTGATTATTTTGACTTATCATTTGATTTAACAATTTTTAGATAACTTTAAAAGTCCGATGCTACTAATTAGAAGGAACTCTTTTATCCTTACCGAGTCTGCATCTCTTGTAGTATCGTTATACAACAAAAAAAGACAAAGAAGTAAGTTTCTTTGCCTTTTAGTAACGAATTTCATTTTATTTAAATCAACTTAAACAGTATGAATGGTTAATTGTTGACCGATAAATAATAGATTTTGTTTCATTCCGTTCCATTTTTTTATTTCAATTGGAGAAACATGATGTTTTAATGCAATACTATGAAGAGAATCTCCCTCAACTACTTGATAATTGATAGTTGCCGTTGCTTCACTTTTTTTGTCAGAACGTAAAGATGATGCTGTTTCATCAAATGCTAGTGAACCTTGTTGAATTTGTTGAAATTTAGTCGTTTCCTCAACTGAAGTTGATTTAGAGACATCCTTATTTATTACATCTTCTGTTGGTTCAACAGGTACCTCAGTCATCTCACCTTTTTTAGCAATAATTTCTTGATTCACAAATATAATATCTGATGTTAACTGATTCCATTCCATCAATTCTGCAACAGAAACATTATAAGTATTAGCTATGTCCCACAATGTATCGCCTTTGACAATTGTATGCATCAAGTCAGCTTCTTTTTCAACTGATTTTTTAACTACACCCTCATCAAATTGAGTTAAATCATACGTTTCAATTAATTGATTTAATTTCTCTGCATAACGAGTATCCGTCGCATATTTTCCTGTTAAAAATTGGGTAGCCTCACGATAAGAAGTTGTATTTGATTTCCAAGTTCCTGCATAAAAAGTTTCGTTGTATGAAGTTCCCCCTTTTAGAAGTTTAGCGTAATCTTCTAATGATTCCTTATAAGAAGGGTATTTTCTGAATTGACCGGTAATTTGGTAGTAATTACCAGAGCCATCATCTTCTAACGTCAACATTGCAACAGAATCTGATTCAAAAGTGCCCTTGATTCCAAATAAATTGTGGTTTGGTTCACTAGAGAGTGAACTATTTCCTGAACCACTTTCTAAAATAGCTTGTGCAATCATTACTGAAGCGTATAAATCTTGTTCTACTCCAATTTCAGAAGCAGATTCTGAAATTTTATCAATAAATTCTTGAGTTGATTGATTTTTAACAAACATAATTTTTTCAGCTTCTTCACGATTTGCTTCCGGAGCTTGAACTTCAATAATATTTTGACTTACAACTTCTTCTTTTGTGAATGGGCGTGTCGTTTCAACTTCTGTTTTTGGTGCTGGAGCTGGCGTCACTACAACTGGTGGAACTTCTTCAACTGGTGGTGAAATAGGTTCAACAGGTTTTGGTTGAGGATTTTCAGTAGTCCGTTCTTCAACTGGTGGGACTACTGGTTCCGTTGTTTCTGGTTCTGATTCTGAAATTTCAGGCATATCCTTTTCTAGACTATTTTTTTCATCAGAAGAGTTTAATTGTGATGACGCTGATTGATCTATCATCTCTTCAATCGCTCGATGACTTGTGGATGCATTCTCTTCAGCACTAGCTAAGACCGAGAAACTTGGCAATGCAAGTGAAGCAACAACAATTGATGTATTCAATAATCCAGAACTTTTTTTGATTATTTTTAATTGTTGTTCTTTTTTTTCTTTTAAAATTCTTGTTTTTCTACTTTTCATTTTACTTCCCCCTATTAATTAGTACGTTCGACCTAGTGTAATGTTGATTCAATTGCTGTTGTCATCTTTGTTACTAAAGAATCTATCTGTTCTTTTGATTTTAATAGTTCTCCTGTTAAATCTGACAACTCTTTTTTTAACCGTTCTTCCAACTGGTTAGGCTTTTTTTCTATATCAAAACTACTCCATCCTACTCTTTTCTTTGCATCAATCAACACTTCCGCAATCTCAGCCTTTGAATTTCTTAAGTCTTCGTACATTTTTTGATTTTGTTTTTCAAGTTCTTGAATTTTTTGTTTGCTTAATTCAAGCTCTTTTTCTAAATCTATAGTATTAGAATGCTTTGTTAGATGACTTTGTTCTTTTAATTGACGATTTTCTTGAGTTAACTGCTGAACAAATTTTTGAAGTTCTAAATAATCTTGTTCAATCGTTTGATAATGTGCAGGTAAGGCTTTTTCTTTGTAACTATCTGCTTCAATTTAATTTTTTTTTAATTTTAAAGATTTGTATTTTTCGTTGACGTTTTTTAACTGTCGTCTTACCTTGCGATTTTCTTTTTCTAATTGCGTTATTTTATCTGTCGAGAAATCTGGCATATTAACTATCCACTCCCTTTAACAAACTCTATAGCATAGGTTTTATATAATTTTATGTACCTTTTTTTTATTCACGAAGATATGGAAATGTTAGTTATTTTAATGATTCCTATAAATTATACCTTCTTTATTATACCATAATTCCTTAAAAAATGAACATTATCTCTATTCTTATTTTTTCGCTTTTGAACGTAAAAAAAAACCTAAAATAAGTTTATTTAGGTTTGTGAGGTTTAAATTTTTCAAGTTCATCTATTCTGTCATGTAATTCGTTTAAAAGATCTACTTGTACAGTTTGAATTTCAAGTAAGTGTTGCCATTGTTCGTTTAGCATATAATCCATTTTTTCATGCAAAAGTCGGATCTCTATTTCTGATTTTAAATTGACTTGGTAATCACTATTTGATTGTGCTCGATCACGAGACTCTTGTCGATTTTGACTCATCATAATAACAGGCGCTTGAATTGCAGCTAAACAAGATAAGACTAGATTTAACAATATAAAGGGGTAGGGATCAAAGGTTGGCTTGAATAGCGCGATTGAATTTATTAAAATCCAGACAACTAAAACGCCAATAAAAGAAAAAATAAAAATCCAACTACCACCAAATTTCGCAATCGAATCTGCTACTCTTTGTCCCAAAGTTAATTTGCTACTTAGTTGCTGATTAATATTTTCTGAAACTGTTTGACCTTCCTTAATGCTAGTTAATACTTTGCTATTTAATAAATCCATTTCTTTTGAATCATTTTGAATCATTTTTTCTATTGAACTTAATCGATATTCCACTAAATCATGATAACATATAAAATCTTTTTCTGTTAATGTGGGGTGCTCTTTTAGAATAAATTTTTTAAGTTTTTCTTCAACGTTTTGAATTTTAGTTCCTTCATTTAAAGCATATTTTTTATGACAAACAAAACATTGTTGATCTTTTTTATCCATTTTTCTTCCCACCTCTCATGAGTTTGATAAATCAATTTTATAAGCACTTGTATCTTCTTTAGAGGTAAAAGAAATCTTTACAATCTGACTTGGATTTAAATAAATAATCTGTGCTTCATTATTATAAAAACGAATTAATCGACTATGGAGTGTACCGTCACCATTTGAAACTTTTTCAAAAAATTCTTTTTCAGACATCATTAATGTTACTTTTTCATTATTACTTAATGTGACTAAACAGTGTGTCATCCTTTTTCCCACCTTTACAATCATACTATCACTCAACTACTACTATTTTATAAACATCTTTTCCTGGAATTTGAGGAGGCAATGACATCGTTGAAACAGGTTCTTTAGCTAATGTTATTTTCACGGTCATTCCACTCTTAACATCAATCATATCCACTTTTTCTTTTGTTTTTGCATTCAACAGATTTGTACCATCTGTAATCAATATAACGTCATTTGTTAAAACCGGAGGTGTCGTATTTTTTGAATCTACGGGTGTAATATCTTTTACTAAAATTCCTCCCTTTTCAGCAGCGCCGTCTTCTTTAACAACTGCCGTATAGACGATTGATTCTTTTTTTGTCTCTGTTGTTGAGGACTCCTTTTTTTTTGATTCTGATTCATTCGTTGCTTGCTTACATCCTGTTAACGCTAATATAGCAACTGTTAGGAATACGGCTATTTTTATTTTTTTCATCTTTATCCCTCCAACTCATTCTCTCTTCTCTAGTATCTTAAAGATTACACAAAAATGCAACTCACAAGGTAAAAAAAACCTATCTAAATTTTCTTAGATAGATTTTGTATAATTATTCTAAAAAGTCTTTTAATTGTTTTGAACGACTTGGATGACGTAATTTGCGTAATGCTTTTGCTTCAATTTGACGAATTCGTTCTCTTGTAACACCAAATACTTTCCCAACTTCTTCTAGTGTTCTTGTGCGTCCATCATCAAGTCCAAAACGCAATCTCAGAACATTTTCTTCACGATCTGTTAATGTATCTAATACATCTTCAAGTTGCGCTTTAAGATGTTCAAAATCGGTATGTGCTGCTGGACTTGTAGCGTCTTGATCTTCAATGAAATCCCCTAGATGTGAATCATCTTCTGCACCAATAGGCGTTTCTAGCGAAACTGGCTCCTGAGCAATTTTTAAAATTTCACGTACTTTATCTGTCGGCAAATCTAGTTCGGCACCAATTTCTTCTGGCGTTGGTTCACGACCTAAATCTTGATGCAATTGACGTTGAATGCGAACTAATTTATTGATTGTTTCTACCATATGAACTGGAATACGAATGGTTCTAGCTTGATCTGCAATCGCTCGTGTAATGGCCTGACGAATCCACCAAGTAGCATAAGTTGAAAATTTAAATCCTTTTTGATAGTCAAATTTTTCAACAGCTTTCATTAATCCCATATTTCCTTCTTGGATTAAATCTAAGAATTGCATTCCTCTTCCAACATAACGCTTGGCAATACTAACTACTAGACGCAAGTTAGCTTCTGCTAAACGCTGTTTTGCTTCCTGGTCTCCTTCTTCAATTAAGATAGCCAAATCAACTTCTTCTTGCCCACTAAGTAGCTTCACGCGACCGATTTCTTTTAAATACATCCGAACAGGATCATTAATTTGCACTCCTGGAGGCGCCATTAAATCATCTTTTATTTCAGCATCTTTTTTATTCTTTTCTCTGACTAACAATTGTCGATCCGTTGGTCCACCATCGTCTCCAACAACACTCACGCCACCATCTTCTACTTCCATAATTAGGTCGTCGATTTGCGTGACAGTTAATTTATAAGGCAATGCAATTTGTTTTGCTAACTCATCATAGTGTATTGAACCCTTTAATTTATTTTCTTTGATTAATAACTTGATTTCTTTTTTTAATTCTTGTTTTTTTGTTCCTTCTTCATTAGCCATCGAAAGCCTCCTAATTAAAATCCAACATGATAACTCAAGTTTACTGCTTTAATAATCGCGACAGATTTGTTATTTCCATTAATAATTGTTTTGCTTTATCAGAATCGCCCATCCGACTAGCTTCAATCAGTTCAACATTTTTATTTGCAATTTGTTCTTGTAGGGAAGATTTCCGTCCAATCATATCAAGATAATCTTCAATTTCTCCAGTCGAAACTTCTTCACTTAATTCCATTAGTTCAATTTCAACTAAAAGATTTTTTAAGTGGGGTTCCTTCACAAAATCAATAAAAGCTTCAATTGTAACATCGTTATCAACTGTCTCTTTAAAATTTTCAAATAAAATAAACAGCATTTCATAATCTTCATGTACAAAATTGAACGTTGTTTTTTGAGTTTGTACTCGAATCCAAGCTTCCTCGTGATGAAATAAGCGATTCAATAAATTTCGTTCAGCTACTTCAACCACATTTAATTTACGTTTTTGAGTGTGCAATTGAACTTGTAAAGGCGGTTCTGGATACTCTTCTTGATAACCATGAACCATTTCCATTGGTGGTTCTGGGTAATACTCTTTTTTATCAACCTTTTTTTTCGCTCTTTTTTGCTCGTATAATTGATGGTACTGAGTATTTAATGAATCTAATGAAATGTCAAATTCTACTGAGAGCTGTTTTAAATAGACTTCTCGTTCAACAGCTGACGTAATCGTAAGTAATTCATTTAAAATTACTTCAATATAAGCTAATCGCTCGCTTTCATTTTGCAAATTAATCCCTTTTCGGTAATAACGCATTTTAAAAGCAAAAACTGTATCTCGCCCATGAGCCAGCATTTCTTTATAGGATGCTGCACCATATTTATGAATAAATTCATCTGGATCAAGTCCTTCATTTAAACTGAGAACATCTAAATCAAAATGGGTCTCTTCTGATAATAAATCAACTGCTCTTTTAGTCGCTTCAATTCCTGCATTATCGCCATCATACGCAATTAATACATGGTCTGTTACTCGATCCAGCATATGAATCTGTTCATTAGTCAAACTGGTTCCCATCGAAGCCACGCCATTTTTAACACCTGCATCCCAGGAAGCAATAACATCCATAAAACCTTCAAACAATATGACTTCTTTTTCACGTCGAATATTCGCACGCGCTAAATCATAGTTAAAAAGCACATTTCGTTTATTAAATAAATAAGTCTCTGGACTATTCAAATATTTGGGTGCTGCCTTCCCGTCAGTTGGCTCTACTTTGAAAATCCGACCAGAAAAAGCAATTGTTTTACCTTGTTGATTTCGAATAGGAAACATAATTCGATTGTAAAAACGATCTAATAATTCGCCGTTATCCCGTTCGACAAACAAACCTGTTTCACTTAACAAAGTCTGATCGTATTCTTTTCCAGACAAATACTGATACAGCATGGTTCTTTCAGCAGGTGCAAAACCAATATTAAAGGTCTCTATTAACTCTCTAGTTAAGCCTCGATCTAACAAGTATTGCAAAGCCTCTTCACCGACTTTAGTATTCAGCAATACATGATGAAAAAGTTCAGCTGTATCTACATGGACTTTAATTAGTTTTTCTTTTTTGGAATCTGTTTTTTGTTCACCAAAATTATGGGCTGTTAAACTTTCATCCAACTTAACATGACTTAATTCAGCCGTTTTAAATACTGATTCAGGAAAAGATAATCCTTCTACTTCCATTAAAAAAGTAAAGACATTACCGCCTCTACCACAACTAAAACAATGAAAGATTTGCTTTTCTTCTGCAACTGAAAAAGAAGGTGTCTTTTCATCATGGAATGGACAGAAACCAAATAAATTCTTACCACTTTTTTTTAATTGGACATATTGACTGACAACATCCACAATATTTGTTTCTTGCCTTACTCGATTGACTACTTCATCAGGAATCATCATCGCCATGTAGTTCACCTCGTTTACATGATAAAAATATACTATTAAAAGTCGCTTCTATTATTTCGATTAAATAACTAACTTAAACGACTTGTTTTTATTCTTCTTAAATATTACTACAAGAAATTAATTGTAGCATAAAAAAGCCTTTATAACAACGTTTAAAATTTAAATTTCAATTTAAATCTCACTCTTTATAATTACTAAAACTATCTAAATACATAATAAAAAACTTATCAAAAATAAGTTTACCTTGCGCTAAAGCTTCTCTGTTTACAAGTTTTTTATTATGTAAACTTGTTTATAAGAAGGTACTTAAATTTTCCTCAAAAAGCAACTCATCTAATTGTTGGATTGATAAATGATGAGTGATTCCATAAATAATTGCCGCATCCCACTGATGTTTAGGATAAAGTTTTGCGTAACCTGTTTTTTTCATCAATAAGTCTGTTTCATCTAGCGTAAGTTCCATTCCAATCGCCAAAGCTATCATTTTTTCACGGGAAGGTTTGCGCTTCCCATCAAAATATTGATAGCCTGTAGCTTCAGTAATTTCAGCTCTTCTTAAGACAGCTGCTTTGCTTTTATTTTTTAAAATTAAACATTCATTTAAGTGCGTTTTAATGTCTTCTGCAATTAAATACTCTTGCTGTTCATTTAGGACAACTTTAAAATTAGCAGCTTTTTTCAATGAATGAATCAGCTGATCCGTGTCTTTTTCCAACAAATCAATCACTCCACATTTTTTATAACTTTCCTCCTACTAGTATACAATACTTAAATGGCAAAGAGGACTTTTTATTCAGTTAATTTTTGCTATAATAGAAAAGAGAACTGCCGAATTTAAAGGAGCGGACATACATTATGCTGAATGAAGAACCTTCCGTGGTTCACTATAAAGAATTAGAACCCTTGACTCATAAAGAAAATAGCCCGATTTTAGTGCGAAATATTGCCACCAAAGAATTTTTAGTTAAAAAAAAATATGATATCAGCCTATTAACCAATTTAGAACGATTGAAAGAAATTAATCATCCGAATTTACCTAGAATTTTTGAAATTGTCACTAAAGAGCAAGATTTATGGCTTTACGAAGAATACATTCATGGAAAAAACGTAAATGAATTGCTGTTACAAAATCAATTAACCGATACCCAATTAATTTTAGAGTTAGGTAAGGCTGTGACAGAAGCCTTAATGATTTTGCATGAGAAAAAGATCATTCATCGTGATATAAAACCCTCTAATATTATGGTTACAAACGATGGCCTTGTTAAATTAGTAGATTTCGATGCCATCCGTTTCTATGATGGTTCTAAGGAAAACGATACCACTCACTTAGGAACAATTGGTTTCGCCTCACCAGAACAATATGGTTTTGCTGAAACAGATAAACGCAGCGACCTTTATTCCCTTGGTGTTGTGTTAAATGTCTGTAGCGTAAAGGCTTTCCCAAAAGAACAATTAACAACTAATCCCTTTTTAAAGGAATTGGTAATTAAAGCCACTAAAATGGATCCACAAAATCGCTATCAAACAGCTTCTGAAATGCGCACTGTTATTGTAAATCAATTAAACCACCTAAATGACTCGACTAATTCAATACAAAAGACACCTTCAGTAAAAAAATACACTACTCAATTTAAAGATAAAAAAAACTCTGCTACTCCTTCTTTTTTATCAAAATTTTTAAGTGTTGTACCTGGCTTTAGAACAGGATATTATTGGAAAAGTATTATTGCAATTGTTTGGTAACTCATTGTTCTGTTAGCGATTGTCTCTTCTTGGACATCAGGTACTTGGTTTGATAAAGTTTTAGCTACCATTGATACAAATATTTTAGTAGTCTTGCCAACAATCATTGCAACTAATTTTATGGATATTCAAAGTCAAATCCCTTTTTTATCCTCAAAAAAGATTTATCATAAAATACCTGGATTTCTATTAGCTATTATTATTTGGATTTTACTATACAGTGCCTTCACATCAATTGCAACACCTTTTCACTCACCTGAATACTTAGAAACAAGAGCACAAACAAAATAAAACGACGGCCTATGCTTTTTGCATAAGACTTTCGTTTTTTTTTTTTGCATAATAGTTCTTGTCAGACGGACTAAATAACAAAGGAGTCGATCGAAATGAAAAAAAATAAAAAGGTGCTTGTTGGGTTAATGGTAGCAGGAGTTGCAGTAATTGCAGTCGCTTGTGGCGATTCCTCATCCAAAACGGATACTAAAAAAGAAGAAAAAGAAAAACCTACTACTGAACAAGTTACAAAAAAAGAAGCAACGGGGCCAACAGATAATGGTGATTTAGGAAAGTATTATGTTGCTATTCAAGATTTTACGCTAGCTCAAGATTACAATGGAGCAGATGTAGGAATTGTTCAATATGAATTTAAAAATAATAGTGATAAAAATGCCATGTTTATGGTAGCAACTCAGGCAAAAGTCTTTCAAAATGGTATTGCTCTAGAAAGTGCGATTATGTCTGAAGACGGTTATAACGATCAATCAACCGACATTCAACCTGGTGCTACAATCGTAGTAAAAGTTCCGTATAAATTACAAGATACTACGACACCAGTTAGTGTTGAAGTTAAACAATCATTTGGCATCGGCAAAGATATCTTAAAAAAAGAATTTACATTACAGTAAGCGAGGGGTAAAAATTGAAAAAAACAATTGGCATTTTATCCATTATTATCAGTGTTATCGTCGGGTTTCAATCTTTGATGGCTGGACTTGCGAATACACTTTCTGACAATGGAGAAACAGGTGGTTCAGTAGGCATTTTGCTGTCTTTTATCTTGTTAACAGCAGGTGTCGTAGTTTTAGCTTCTAAAGGAGCAAAAGGCATGCTGACTTTTAGTATGGTCTTCTATCTATTAGGTGGTTTATTAGGATTAATTGGAGCAGGTAGCTACAAAGATTTAGTTATTTGGTCCGCATTCAGCTTACTCTTTGCAGTTCTGCTTTTCTTTCAAATTCGAAAAATTGCTTAATGTCTACTGCTCAAACAAAAAAAAGTAACGCAATTGCGTTACTTTTTTTGTGTTATTTTACAATCAATTCATCTACATTAGCAAATGACAAGGCTAAATTTGCTAAACTCATTAGTAAAACTAAACGGTTATTACGAATCGCTTCATTATCTGCCATAACCATATTTTCATCAAAGAATGCTTCAATTTTAGCACGTAATGATTCTAATGTTTGATAGTCTACTTCCATATTACTATCTTCAAAAGCCGCTTCAGCTTCTTTTAGAGCATTGAAAAGAGTCGTTTCTGATGCTGTCTCAAATAAAGCTGGATCTATCTGTAAGTGTTTTTGAGCAACTAATTCTTTGCCTTTTTTCGCTAAATTCATCACACGAGTCATCGCTTCAATAGTTGGTTTAAACGTTGGTTCTGTTAAATGTTTTTCTAAAACAGCAGCTGCTTCTGTGATTTTAATTAAATCTTCTTGATTTGAAGTTAAAACTGCTTCAATTACATCATGGCGCATATTCAATCCGATTAAATGCTGACGCATTCTAGCTTTAATAAAATCAATTACCTCAGGAGCACTTTCAGCTAATCGTTTGCTTAATTCTTCTTTGTGCTGAGTAGCAGCTGTAATCATTTCTGAACGGATGGTTTCAATTGGGAAATACCAGCCTTTATTTTCAACAATCCGCACCACGCCATAGGCTTGTCTTCTTAATGCATAAGGATCATTTGACCCGGTTGGAATCATACCTACTGCAAAGAAACTCATAACACTATCTAATTTATCAGCAATCGCAAGAACTGCACCAACATTAGATTGTGGCAGCTCGCCTTCACTTGAAATTGGTAAATAATGCTCTCTAATCGCTGTCGCAACTGCAGGTTCTTCGCCTTGCATCAACGCATATTTTTCACCCATAATTCCTTGCAACTCAGGAAATTCACCCACCATGTTTGTGACTAAATCAAATTTGTAAATTTCACTAGCTCTTTTTAACTCAGTTAATTCTTGCTGGGTAAGTCCGACAATTTTCCCAATTATTTCAGCAAAATAGCCTACACGTTCCATTTTTTCAAACATGGTTCCGATTTTTTCGTGGAATGTCACTGTTTTCAATCGTTCAACGGCATCTTTGATCATCATTTGTTGGTCTTCCTCATAGAAAAAGGCGCCATCATCTAAACGAGCAGTTAACACTTTTTCATTGCCTTTAGCGACATTTTCAATATGACTGCTATTTCCATTGCGAACTGAAATAAAGTGAGGAAGTAAATTCCCAGCTAAATCACGCACTTCAAAGTAACGTTGATGTTCTTTCATTGAAGTCACTAGCACTTCTTCTGGAATTGCTAGATATTTTTCATCAAAGTGCCCAGAAAAAGCCGTTGGATACTCAACTAAATTGGTTACTTCTTCTAACAATTCTTTGTCTAAACTAACTTGCCATTGTTTTTCTTTCGCAATCTCTTCAATTTGTTTCATAATCATTTCTTTACGAGTTGAACTATTTGCAACAACAAATTGCTCTTTTAATTTTTCTTCATAGTCAGTAGCGCCATTAAAAGACGTTGTATCTCCTAAAAAGCGATGACCACGGCTTGTGTTGCTTGTTTCAATATCTAATAGTTTAAATGGAATAATTTCATTGTCTAGCATCACTGTAATCCAATGAATCGGACGAATGTATTTAAAACTATGATTTGCCCAATGCATACTTACAGGAAACGTCATAGAAGTAATGACCTTTTCTATTCCGGCCAAAATTTCTTTTGCTGGTTTGCCTGCTGTAAATTTATCCACATGAACATATTCGACGCCATTAAGTTCTTTAAACGTAATATCTTCCACGGATAACCCTTGTCCTTTAACAAATCCCATCGCGGCCTTACTCCAATTTCCTTCACTATCAAGAGCAATTTTTTTAGCAGGTCCTTTGACAACTTCGCTAATATCTTTTTGCTTATCTGCAACATCTTTAACAATTACAGCTAATCTTCTAGGTGTTGAAAAACGTTTAATTTCAGTGAATTCTAATTTGTTTTCAGTTAAAAAATCCGCCACTCGTTTTGCTAATTGCTCACTGCTTGGAGACACATATTGAGCAGGCATCTCTTCTAATCCAATTTCTAGTAATAAATCTTTCGCCATCTTAATTAGCCTCCTTTGTTGTTTCTTTTTGAAGTAATGGGAACCCTAATTTTTCACGCTCTGCTACAAAGGCTTTAGCTAAAGCACGCGCCATTTTACGAATACGAGCCAAGTAACCCGCACGTTCTGTTACAGAGACTGCTCCACGTGCATCTAAAAGGTTAAAGGTATGACTACATTTTAAAACATAATCATAGGCTGGATGCACCAAGCCATTTTCAATTTGGACTTGTGCTTCTTTTTCGTATGCATCGAATAAACTCAATAGTAATTCTTGATTACTCGTTTCAAAAGCATATTTAGAATGTTCATATTCTGGTTCGATAAAAATTTCCCCATATTTTACACCGTTAGTCCACTCTAAGTCATACACACTATCTACTTCTTGAATGTACGAAGCTAAACGTTCGATTCCGTATGTGATTTCACTAGTGACAGGTTTGCATTCCAATCCGCCAACTTGTTGGAAATAAGTGAATTGCGTGATTTCCATTCCGTCTAACCAAACTTCCCAGCCTAAACCTGCACACCCCATTGATGGGTTTTCCCAGTTATCTTCAACAAAACGAATATCGTGTTCCAATGGATCAATTCCTAATAATTGCAAACTTTCTAAATACAATTCTTGAATATTTTCTGGGGAAGGTTTCATTACGACTTGAAATTGATGATGTTGAAATAGACGATTAGGATTTTCTCCATAACGACCATCTGCTGGTCTTCTTGAAGGCTCTACATAGGCCGCGTTCCATGGTTCTGGTCCAATAGCACGTAGAAAGGTATAAGGGCTCATAGTACCTGCCCCTTTTTCAGTATCATACGATTGCATCAACATACAGCCTTGCTCAGACCAAAATTTTTGTAATGTCAAAATCATCTCTTGGATTGTTAATTTTTTACTCATAAATGATGTGCTCCTTTAATAGTTTATAGTCATAAAAATCTTTAATTGATGTTTTACTTAGTTTTTTTAATTAAAAAGTACTTTTCAACTCCTTTAAAAAAAAATACAACAAAAAAGTCCCTATGTTAACAAGACTTTCTGTTAACATAGGGACGATTTAATATCGCGGTTCCACCCTAATTCTAGCACAATCGCTAGCATCTTCATTGAACAAGCTCAAGAATGCCTTTCACAATTTCCTCTAGTTCTGGCTCTCACTCTCCCAGAATCGCTTTGCTAGCTAAAAATCCCTACTTTTTTCTCTCAACGCTTCGTATTAAGTTATGTTAATAATAGCGCTAAACAAGTCTATTTGTCAATCTTTTATTGCCTTTGTGTAAAAAAATTAGTTATTATCACTAAAAGCTGCTTGCTCTTTTTTTGATACTTTTGATAGTTCTGTCTTTTTTTCAAATTCTCCTTGGACAACTAATCGCTCTACACCAGCATCTGTGCTACATGTATACATTGTAATCATTGTCTCATTTTGCCTATCATCTAAAATATCAACTCTATCTGGTGCCACTATTTCTATGTTGTTGACTTTATACGTGTAAATAAACTGATCATCTTGTAAATAAATACGATTGCCTTTTTTTACATTAAATAAAGGACCAAATAAAGAGGTATCATCTCCAGGAACTTTATGAGCGGCCATTGGATAATTTCCCTTCCCCATTAGCTGTCCAATTTTATTAGTAGCTGCCCCTCGATAAAGATTTTTTTCCCCAACACCTTTTACAACTGGCAATTGAAGGTGAACCTCAGGTATCGATACTTGACCTAAATAAACTTCATCATCTGAATCGTCTAAAAATGTCTCTTTAGGTTGGTACGTAAATTCAATGCTCGATTGACTATTTTTTTGTGTTGTATCAGCTATTCTTTTTTTCTCCTGCTGTTTTTTTTCTAATTCTTCCTTTACTATTGCAATCTGTTCATTTGTTTTTTCAGCTTGCTTTTTATAGTAAAATTGGCTTCCTAACGCAACGAAAAGAGCTAATGCAGCTAAAAATATACTTATGTAGCGCCATTTATTAGGTGTTTTTTTTCTTTTTATTAAACTAGTTGGTTGAATAATCAACTCATAATTAGGTCGTTCTTTTTTTGACGGTACTTGATAATTAATCAGAATAAAATTAGTTTTTTCAACAGTATTTATTTTTTGTTTTTTGTCTATATTCCCCAATTAGATGTTCTCCTCCAAAACGAATAAAAATGAGTATCAGATTACTGACACTCATTTTTATTCAATTTACAGTGCTTATTTTTTACGACTTCTAAGAAATGCTGCAATTGAACCACCTAATAAACCAAAGCTACTGAATGCTGGCATAAAACCTAGACCTGCATTTGTTTGTGCTAATTTAGTTGGTTTTGCTGCTGGTGCTGATTTAGCAGGCGCTGGATTGCCTGTTGGAGCGTCAGTTGAAACTGTTTGACTCAATACATCTGAACCTGTTCCACCTTCTGTAAAGTTGAAATTAACCATATAAACGTTTTTAGCATTTAGCAAAGGCATTTCAACAGTAAATCTAAGACCTTTATAAATGGTAGAAGAAATTGTTTCATCTTGTACCACTTCACCAGTCTCTAAATTAGTTACTCTTAGTCCATAATTTGTTCCTGAAATATACCACACATCAAATTTTAACAAACCATCTTTTGATGTGTGGGTCGCTTTATTTGCTTCTGTATTTGTTGTTTTATTAATCGTTAATGTTGTTTCTTCCACAATTTTTTCTACCATCGAAGCATTGATGATTGCAACAGCTGATTGAAATTCCATTACTTGTGGTTCAATCATTGCTCTTTGTTCGTCTGACGTTATATTTTCAGTGATGGTGTATTTAACTGGATAAACACCAATTTTTGTTGTATCTACTTGTGAAACATCTGCAGTAATTGTTCCATCAAATGCTTTACCTGATGCATCTACAAAAGTAATTCCTTTTAAGGGATCAAAAACCTCGCCTACATAAGAAGTAGCAAAATTATTTTCTGAAACTGCTTTTCCATTGTACATAAATGAGAAGTCTGCAATGTTTTGACCAGATTCTTGTGGTTCTTCCGGTTTGTTTTCAACAAGTGTTTCAACAATTGTTACCTCTTCACCCGTCACTGGATCTTGATACGTGATTTCAAACTCATCATTTAATTGAGCTACTCCTGTAGCCAAAACTGCTTCTGGTTCTTCATCTGAAAATAATTCCCATGTAAAATTTACTTCATCTGTCATTGTAACGCTTAGCGAAAGTCCATTTCCTATATGAACTACTTGCGTATAGCCTGGATCAATGCGTTGCACACCGTTTGGTTTTGTAATAGTATGAACATTTTTCGGTGCCGCTTGAACTTCATTGTTGCTTAATAAGCCACTTGTTGAACTAAATCCTACCCCTAAAATAAAAGAACTTGCTACTACTCCTTTGATTAAACGCTTTTTAAAATTTGTCATAATTCTTGTTCTCCCCCTAAAAAATAAATATGTACAAAAAAATCGCAATTAAATTTATTTTGCACTATTTAAATTTTAACAAATCAGTCGTTTTTTTACTATATTGAAAAACACCTAGAATTTAATTAATTTCACTTTATGACGCTTTTGTGACCGCTTTATTAATTATACTTAATGTTCATACTAGGAAAAGATTTTAAAGTATTCAATCACAAACAAAAAAACGTCAACCGTTTTTCTAATGAATGATTGACGTTTTTTAATTTAGTGAATTTTTATCTTTCTTTAAGAGCATATCGCCCCAAGTATACATTTGATCAATAAAGGACTTACTTTTCAATTTAATACCTACTGATTCATCATAAATCATGTCAATTAAATGTCGCAACTCTTTTTTTGTCTCTTCTTTTACGGTAATTGTTCCTAATTTGTCCAATGAAATCCTTGAAAAAATTTGTAAAAAATAAATGGCTCTTGGGCTTGCGTGGTAGCGATGTTCATCTAAACTCCAATGCTTTTGACATAACAATCCGCCATAACTATCAGAGTAATCAAAATTTCCGTCCATTTCACCACAAACCTTACAACCTCGTAATTCAGGGGCCACACCAAAGTAAGGCAATAATTGGACTTCAAAAATATTCACCATAATTTCTGGATCATAGCCTTCATCAATATCCGTTAACGTCATTTCTACTTTATTAAATAAAACAGGGTCTACGACACCATCCTCTAAGGCTGCATCCGCTAAATTTAAAACATAAGTCGCATAGGCGTTTAAAAAGATATCTGTCTGCATCGCATTGAAATGTGTCACTTCTTTTGCATCTCGTAAAAAACACAACCCTGAATCACGAATATCTGCAATGTAAGATGCTTTCGTAAAAGGCAAAACGGCTGATTTTATTTTACTATTTGCTTTTCTTGTACCTTTCACAAAAAACATTCGTTTGCCAAACCGATTGGTAAAGATTTTAACTAGTTGATCATTTTCACGATGATTGCGAACAGATAAGACTATCCCTTCAATCTCTTCAAGCGGTCCCATAATTACCCTCCCTTACAATAAATACAAAAGCAGACCTTAAAAGAAAATTCTTTTAAGGTCCAGTTTCTATCAATAATCGTCTTTTTTATAACCATAGTCAGTTAAATAATTTTGTTTGTCGCGCCAATCTTTTTGTACTTTGACCCAAAGTTCTAGATAAATTTTATCGCCTAGCATAATTTCGATATCTTTTCTAGCCTTGATGCCAATATCTTTTAGCATTTTTCCACCTTTACCAATGATAATACCTTTTTGCGAAGAACGTTCAACGATAATAGTAGCTTGAACTTGAACTTTATCATTTTCATTGCGTTTCATACTTTCTACTACTACCGCAACAGAATGCGGAATTTCTTCACGCGTTAATTCTAACACTTTCTCACGAATTAATTCTGAAACAATAAAATACTCTGGATGGTCCGTTACTTGATCTTCTGGATAATATTGTGGACCTTCAGGTAAACGTTTCGTAATTTCAGTTAATAACGTCTCCACATTATTTCCTTCAGTTGCAGAAATTGGAATAATTTCTGCAAACTCTAATTGGCTTTGATAATCGTTCATAATTTCTAATAATTTTTCTGGATGAATTTTGTCAATTTTATTAATAATCAAAAAAATTGGGGTTTTATTTTCTTTTAATTTATCAATGATAAAATTATCACCAGGTCCACGTTTCTCTTCAGCATTCACCATTAATAAAATGACATCAACACCTCTAAGACTACTTAAAGCTGAATCTACCATGAAATCACCTAGACGATGTTTAGGTTTGTGAATTCCAGGTGTATCGATAAAAATGATTTGAGAATCATCAGTTGTATGGATTCCTTGGATTTTATTTCTAGTTGTTTGTGCTTTATCGCTCATAATCGCGATTTTTTGACCTACAACACGATTTAATAGGGTTGATTTCCCTACATTTGGTCTGCCAACAATGGCAACAAAGCCTGATTTGTACTCACTCATTATGTTAAATCCTCCGGTGTAAAGGCCCCAGGTAAAAGACGTTCAATCGTTGTCTCAAACTGATCTCCTTTTTTATTTGTTAATAATACAGGCATCTCTTTATCACAGAACTCTGCCATAACTTGTCTACATGCCCCACAAGGCGCAATTGGACCTTCTGTATCTCCTGTAATGACAAGGTAACTAAATTCCTTATGACCTTCTGAAACAGCTTTAAAAAAGGCTGTACGTTCGGCACAATTAGTTAACCCATATGAAGCATTTTCAATATTACATCCTGTATAAACAAGACCTTCTTTAGTAACCAAAGCTGCTCCAACTGGAAATTTAGAATAAGGAACATAGGCTTTTTCTAACATACCATTAGCTGCATCAATCCATTTTTGACTATCTTCTACATGTTTTTTCAACAGGGATTCTCCTTTAAAAAAATAATTTAATTACTTTTGGTAAAAAAATAACTATTGCCACTATCACTGCAAATCCAGCCGTCATTAATACAGCCGCTGCTGCCATATCTTTTGCTTTTTTAGCTAATGGGTAATAGTCATGATTTGTTATTAAATCAACGACATTTTCTATGACAGTATTCCACACTTCCATGACGATTACAAGAAAAATACTTAAAATCATCCATAGCCATTCAGACCAGCTAACCTTGAAAAACCAACAACAAATCAAAACAAATATGCCTAATAATACATGAGTACGCATATTTCGCTCTTCTTTAAAAACTGTGATTACTCCTTCAAAGGCATGCCTAAAAGAATCTAAAAAATGTTTGTTTTTTCCGCAATTTTTATTATCTTCCCAATCCATACGCATCTAATATCACTTTCTGCAAATCAAACATCTCTTTTTCATCAGCAAGCTCCATATGATCGTAACCATTTAAATGAAGGAAACCATGAAGTGCTAGAAATCCTAATTCTCGATCAAAAGAATGACCGTAATCAGCTGCTTGTTCTGCGGTTTTATCAATGGAGATAATAATATCACCTATGTTGCGAGGCATTTTCTCATCAAGTAAATCGAAATTGATTGCCTCTTCTCCTTCAACTTCATCTTCTAGAGCAAAACTAATTACATCTGTTGGCTGATCTTTACCACGATAGTCACGATTAATTACTTGAATTCCTTCATTGTCTGTAAAAGTAACCGACATTTCTGTATCTTCTGGTAAATTCAAGTGACTTCCTGCAAACTCTAATAACGATTCTACTAGTTTTTGTTGTTCGTCAGTTACTTTCGCTGTTTCATCATATAAATCAAGTTCCATATTAGGACTTCCTTTCATTTGTAGCATTGTTTTTCGTTAGCGTTGGATACTCAATTCTTGAATGGAATGTACCATTCAAGCCTTCACAAATTGACAATTCAACTTGATGCAATTCCTTTAAGGTAATATTACATTCATCAAACTGTCCATCTATAATACGTCCATTTACTAAATCGTGAACAAATGTCGCGATTTTTTCAGTCGTAGGTTGAGACATCGCTCGCACTGCTGCCTCACAGCTATCTGCAATATTAATAACAGCTGCTTCTTTTGTTTGAGGTTTTGGACCTGGATAACGAAAATCACTTTCTAGCACATTAGGATCTGCTTCTTTAGCTTTAACATAGAAAAACTTCATTAAAGTTGTTCCATGATGTTGCGCACAAATATCAATGATTCCTTTTGGCAACTTCGCTTCCTCTAACATTTTAACACCTTCTGTTACATGATTAAAGATAATTTCTTTGCTCTCTTCAGGTTTTAACATATTATGAGGATTTTCCATACCTTGTGGTAAATTTTCAACAAAAAAGAACGGATGCTTGATTTTTCCAACGTCGTGATAATAACAAGCAACTCTTGCAAACATTGAGTCTCCTCCAATTGCTTCAACTGCATTCGCACTTAAATTAGCAACCATCAAACTATGATGATAGGTCCCCGCTGCTTTCGTTAAAAGTTCTTTCAACAATGGTTGGTTTGGATTAGCTAATTCTGTCAATGTTAAAACAGCATTATCTTCAAAAAGCACTTCGATATAAGGGTTTAAAACAATTGCTAAGATATAAGAAGCTAATCCACTTAAAATTCCATAAAGTAAAATGAGCAACCCATCGCTTGAAAAAGGTTGCATATTTAAATAAAGAACAAAAGCAATTACGAATAAGCTATTAAAAATAGTTATCCAAATAAAGGTTGGCCATAACTGGCGATTGATTCTAGCTCTGCTTAACATCGTTCCCATCATTCCACTCAACAGATAGAATAACGTTACTACTAGACTAAAACTCGTTCCAGCTTCTCCAATAAATATAAAAATAGAAAAGGCTGCTAAAAAACCATTTGCAATATTCCCAAATCTTCTAGAAACAAAAACCGTAACTAGTAGAGGAATTAATGCAGCTGGATATAACATGGCTAAAAAATTAGCCCCTGATGATTGAATTAATTGCAATCCTTTCATTAATATTACACCAAATACCATAACAAAAGTGTATAGAGTAATATGTTGCCCTCGTTCAATCAAACGATTTTTTCTATTCATTTCCATATAATATAGAATGAGCATTTGTGTAATTAATACTAAAATCAATGCGTAGATGGGTCTGTATGATGCCGTTTTATCTAATAGTCCTAATAATTCAATTTGATTCATCGCATTGCTATCAATGATATGTCCCTCTTGAACCAATACTTGCCCTTGTAAAATCATGGCTGGTTGAACGCGTTCTACTGCCATTTGCCTTTGTTCTTCAGTTGCTTTTTCATTTAAAATATCGTTTGCAACAATACTATTTTCTAAAATTAAATTGGCAGTTCTTAAGTTATTCCCAGTTAGATTGCTATATTCTAATTTATCTTTTGCTTCTTGTTTTACCTCAGTTAAATCTGTATCTCTGATAGCTTTAGACATCTTTTCTTTAACAATTTTCCATGTATTTTCTTTAACGGATTTTAAAGTTGAACTATCCATATTTAACAATTGGACTATTGCCCAATCTGGCAAATCGTTTGAAAAATCATTAGCTTGATCTGTGGCTGCTTTCATTCTTTCACGAAAAGCTGCTGTTTTTTCTTTATTTAATGTATCAATCGAACTTTCTTTACTCTCAGTTGTTTCTTCTATTTTTTTAGTTTTATCTTGAAATTGTGTACGGATATCATCAATTGTAGCAAATAAAATTTCGATTTTAGATAATTGAGTATTCACGAGATTACTATTTAATTGATAAACCGGTTGAACACTCTCCGACGCTGCTTTTTGATTCTCTTTCGTTTTTTCTTTATCCTCAATAGTAGCATTGGAACGGATTGTTTCGTCGGCTACTTGATACAATCTCAAGTCCAATGATTTTGGTTTAACGCTATCAAAAATAATGAAAAAAAGAATGAGGGAAAATAGTGCAAGTACAAATGGAATGTAAAATTTCCCCATTTTCTTTTGTATGCTAACTATTATTCGCTTCATTCTTACACATCCTATTCTTTTGTGTTTCTGCTATTTTTTAGTTCATCTTTTGATTCTTTATCATAGGCCTCAATAATACTTGCTACAACAGGATGACGAACCACATCACTTGAATCAAACCGAACAAAACGAATGCCTTTGATTCCTTGTAGTGTTTTTTCCGCATGAATTAACCCACTATTTGCCCCTCTTGGCAAATCGATTTGAGTCTTATCTCCATTTACAATCATTTTCGAACCAAAACCCAGTCTGGTTAGAAACATTTTCATTTGAGCAGCTGTAGCATTTTGTGCCTCATCAAGAATGATAAATGCATCTTCCAATGTACGCCCGCGCATATAAGCTAGAGGCGCAATTTCAATCACTCCTCGTTCCATTAAACGAGTGGTGTGTTCTGTACCAAAGACGCTATTTAACGCATCATAGATAGGTCGTAAATAAGGATCTACCTTCTCTTTTAAATCACCTGGCAAGAAACCAAGACTTTCCCCAGCTTCAACAGCAGGACGAGTTAAAATAATCTTCTTAACGTCACCATTTTTTAACGCTGAAATAGCCATTACAACTGCCAAATAAGTTTTCCCTGTTCCTGCAGGTCCAATTCCAAAAACGATATCGTTCTTTTTTACTGATTGAACATACTCACGTTGACCACTATTTTTAGCACGAATTGGTTTCCCACTGAAGTCTTTTCCAATCTCTTCTTCATATAGACTAACAAAATAGTCTAAACTACCTTTTTCAGCCATTTTTACAGCGCTTAGAACATCTGCTTGTCCTATTCGAATGCCTCTTTTAATAAGTTCTTGTAGCTTAACTAAAATTTCTTCAACTAATTGAACTTGGCTTTCTTCTCCTATTAACTCAATTTTTTCGCCACGACTATTGATTGTGACTTCCATTGATTCTTCTAATAATAACAAATTTTTATCATGATTGCCAAATAAGGCGATGGCTAAATCTTCATTTTTTAATTGTAGTTCTCGCGTTACATCCTTTAGTTTGGTCAAACGACTGACACTCCTTTAGTTTTTAGAATAGGCTTTAATGAAATGATAGCATATTTTTTCAACAAAAAGAAGTATTCTATTACTACAATAAAAGCCATTACATTCTTTTTTATGTACTCCACACACACTAAGATTAAGAATTAGAAATAAAAAAGAACACTATTAGAATTTACACTCCAATAATGTTCTTCAAATCTTAACTTAACGATTCTTTCACAATACGATTAACAACATTCCCATCCGCAATTCCCTTAGTTTTAGGCATTACTGCACCCATTACTTTGCCAAAGTCCTTCATAGAAGAGGCTTCAACTGTTGCAATTGCTTCAGTGACTATTGCTTTAATCTCAGTTTCAGAAAGTTGTTTAGGCAAATATTTTTCAACAATCACAATCTCAGCTTGTGTTTTTTCAACTAAATCTTCTCGATCAGCATTCTTAAACTCTGCTAAAGAATCACGACGTTGTTTCATCTCACGAGCAAGAATCGTTAATTCTTCATCTTCGCTTAACTCTTTGCCTGTTTTAATTTGTTCGTTTTGTAATGAAGCTTTCAACATACGAATAACCGTCAAAGTTTCTTTATCTTTGGCTTTCATCGCTGTTTTCATGTCTTCATTTAACGTAGTTAGAAGAGACATATTATCCACCCTCATTAAAAAGCAACTGATTAGAATTTACGTTTTCTAGCAGCTTCAGATTTTTTCTTACGCTTCACACTTGGTTTTTCATAGAATTCGCGTTTGCGAGCTTCTTGCAAAGTACCTGTTTTAGATACGGTACGTTTGAAGCGACGAAGAGCATCATCAAGAGATTCGTTTTTACGAACGACTGTTTTTGACATATTAAATTCCCTCCCTCCGAGCTTATAAAAGTAACCGTTTTTTATTATGCAACTAACAATCTACTACATAAATAATAACTGTCCTTCTTCATTATATCGAATGAATAAAATTACGTCAATAAGACATTGGAAATTCTTTTAAAAAAAGTGAAATTATTTTTAGATTTTCGTAATGAAAAAATAATAAAACAAGGCGATTCTACTAAAAATCCCACTAAATCAGTTCTTAAAGCTGTCATAGCAAGTTTTTTTATAATAGAGAGCATTTTTCACACTTACCAAAAATTTCAAATCGGTGGCTTTCAATCTCACAACCAGTTAGTTGTTCTTCAAAGAAATTCATTGGACACATATGAATTTCTTTTGTATTGCCACAAATTGTACAAATAAAATGATGATGGTGGCCTTCATGAACACAAGCAAAACGAAACATTTTTTCACCATTTAATTCGGTTTCTTCTAAAACATTTACTTCAACAAATGTATATAAATTTCGATAAATAGTATCATAACTTAAATTTGGAAAACTTTCTTTCAATCCACTTTGTACATCTTTAGCAGTCAAATAACGATTTTCATTCGCAAAAAGCAATAACATACCTTCGCGTTTATCCGTATACTTATAGCCATTATCTTTTAAAATATCAATTGCTCTTTTAACAGCAGTTTCATGCATTTTTTCTGCCTCCCATCTACATTTCTCTTAGTTATTATACCCTATTTTATCTTCAATTAGCAAATTTGCTTACTTAAAAGAAGCAGAGAATAGTTTTCGGAATTTTCAATAACGCTATTTATTTGTTTATTCGATTCATTAAGACGTCTTATTGATTTTATTTGTGACCTACTATATAATTAAGATACATGATCAACACATAAGAACTGAGGTGCACAATGGAGCTAACAGAACGTCAAAAAAGGATTATTCAAATCGTGAAAGAAAACGAGCCCATTAGTGCCGATAATATTGCAAAACATCTCTATTTATCAAAACCTACTTTGCGAACAGATTTAACCATTTTAACCATGACAGGAATCCTTGATGCTAGACCTAAAGTCGGTTATTTCTTTGCAGGTCAAAATTTTGAACCTCTGCTATTTGAGGATTTATATGAAAAAAGCATTTCCGAAATTATGGTTCCACCTGTTGTGATAAAAAAAGAGGCAACTATTAATGACGCCGTGACTATGTTGTTTATGCATGATGTTGGAACCCTTTACGTAACAGAAAATCAAGTATTACTTGGAATTATTTCAAGAAAAGACTTATTGCGTAGTACGATTTCCAACACCTCAATAAATAAAGTTCCAGTTGCGATGATTATGACAAGAATGCCCAATGTCGTGACCCTTCAAGAAGACGAACGGATTTTAGACGCTGGATATAAAATTATTCAACATCAAATCGATTCTCTACCAGTTATAAGTAAAGATAACCCCGCTTTAGTAATCGGAAAAGTTTCTAAAACTGTTGTCTTAAAGCATTTTATAGACGAAGCCATGCACTTGAAGAAATAAAACGTATCCTCGAAGGAGTTCGCTATTATGAATAAAAAACCAATTATTTACATTTTATCTGATTCCATTGGTGAAACTGCTCAAAAAGTTGTTTCTGCCGTATTGGTTCAGTTTCCAGAACTTAAATTAACAGACATTCGACGCTATCCTTTCATTGAAGATGAGCGCATGCTACTTGATATTTTGAATGAAGTATTGAAAGAAAATGGTGTGATTGTCCACACGTTAGTCTCAAAAAAATTTGTAAGTCTTGTAATGAATTTTTGCAAAGAAACAGGATTATCTTATATTGATGTGATGAGTCCACTAACTAGTGTCTTACATGCTAAAACAGGAATATCTCCTTTGGAAGAACCTGGTGCGCTTCATAAATTAGACGAGCATTATTTTAGTCGAGTGTCAGCGATTGAATTTGCAGTAAAGTATGATGATGGCAAAGATCCGCGAAGCTTCTTATTAGCAGATTTTGTCTTGCTAGGCGTTTCACGAACCTCAAAAACTCCTTTAAGTATGTATCTAGCAAACAATAATTTTAAAGTAGCAAATCTTCCAATTATTCCAGAAGCTACATTGCCAAAAGAATTATTTGAAATAGATCCTACAAAAATTATTGGTTTAACCAGTAGCGCCCATTCTTTGATGAAAATACGAAAATCAAGATTGCGTACGCTTGGTTTAAATGAAGATGCAAGTTATTCAAGCGAAACACGAATCGAAGAAGAACTCGCTTTTGCAAATGAACTTTATCAAAAATTAGGCATTCAAGTCATTGATGTCGAACATCGTGCGATTGAAGAAACCGCCGCATTGATTTGTGCCTTAACTTAATTTGTTTGTCCCTCCACTTGGAGTACAATATATATACCTCATAGACATAAAAAACCTCAATTTTATGTCACTTTAATTGACCTATTCTACCTCAGGATAGGTCTTTTCTTTTATTTTAAAGTTCGTTTAAATAAGGTATAATAAAGTATCACATTACTTTTTAACAAAGGAGTTCATTATGAGTAAAAAAGAGCAATATGTATACATTATTTCTGATTCTGTTGGAGAAACAGCAAATAAACTGATTCAAGCAGCCTTAGCACAATTTCCCGATTTAGAAGTGGATGTTTCCCGCTATCCATTTGTTCGAGGAGAAGACACACTTATTTCAATTTTAGAAAAAGCTAAAGAAGATAACGCCATGATACTTCATACGCTAATCACAAACGGATTGAGTTCTGCTGCAAATCAATTTTGTAAAGAAAATAACTTATACTGTTTTGATTTATTAAACCCTGTTATTGAAGAAATTGAAAAACGAACTGGCGCTATTCCTACAAAAGAAGCTGGTGCTCTACATCAACTAAACGATAATTACTTCCATCGAATCAGTGCAATTGAATTCGCTGTAAAGTATGATGACGGGAAGGATCCTAAAGGCTTCCTTGAAGCTGACATTGTTTTACTAGGTGTTTCTAGAACTTCAAAGACCCCTCTAAGTATGTTTTTAGCCAATAAAAATTTAAAGGTAGCTAATTTGCCACTTGTTCCTGAAGCACACATTCCTGATCAATTATGGAAAGTAAATCCTAAAAAAATCGTTGGGTTAACAAACGATCCAAAAATTTTAAATTCGATTCGTCGTGAAAGAATGATTGCCTATGGATTAAATCCAGATACTGCGTATTCCGATATGAAGCGTATTGATGATGAACTAGCATTTGCGCAAAATTTATATAATAAATTGGATTGTCTTGTTATTAATGTTTCAAACCGTTCAATTGAAGAAACAGCAGCGATTATTTTAAATACTTTACAACTAAATGACATGAGTTACGACAATTAAAAAAGCGAGCTAAACAAATGTTTAGCTCGCTTTTTAGCATTTTTAGAATCCTCGACTAGAGCCACCTCCGCCAGAGCTTCCTCCGCCTCCGAAAGAACCGCCGCCGCCAAAACCACCACCAGATGATCCGCCGCCACCTCTGAAAATGCCACTAGACAATCCATAAAGTAGCGCTGTACTTACATTGCTTCCCCTTCTTCTTCCACCAGGGCCGCCACTATTTCCACCGCCACCAAAGAAAAAAATAGCTAGAATAACAATGAACAGAATTGTAAAAATAGAAACTGGAGAATCTTTACTATCCTCTTGTTTATAATCAGAAGGGTCTACAGCATAGCCCGAAAAAATCGTATCATCTTTATAGCCGTATTCTTTATTGACTTTTAGTGCTGTTTCAGTAAAAATTTGTTTTAATGCCTCATCAAATTGATCCTTTTTTAATAAATCGATATTACGATCTAAAATTTGCCCAGTTCCACTATCTGTTAGAGCGCCTTCTAACCCATAACCCACTTCAAACCGAATTTTTCGGTCTTCTTTGGAAAATAAGATTAATACTCCATTATCATCTGTCTTGTTTCCAATTTTCCATTTCTCAAATAAATGAGAGGCATACTCTTCTATCGTCAAACCTTGTAAATTATTAACTGTTGCTACAACAATTTGAGGTTTTTCTTTAGTTTCTTCATAATGTTTATTCACATCAACAATAAATTTATTGGTTGTTTGTGATAAAATAGAGGCTTCATCATACACATAAAATGCTTTGGATGCTTCTGGATAAGTGACTGCTGCCTGACTTATTCTGGGAAACAGTATCAAACAAAAAGAGGCCATTGCCATTACTAGAAAATAGAGACTTAATTTTTTAGACCCATTCTTCAAGATTAAACAGCTCCTTTCTCTTTGAACGATTATTTCGTATCAAAATTGACACTTGGAGCATTTTGAGCTCCTTCAACTGCTTTAAAGTAAGTTTTAGAATCAAATACACTCATTTTAGCAACAATTGATCCAGGGAATCTTTTAACTTTATTATTATAAGTTTTAACAGCATCGTTGTAACGGTCGCGTTCAGTTGAAATACGGTTTTCAGTTCCTGCTAACTCGTCCATCAAGGCTTGAACATTTTTATCTGATTTAAGATCTGGATAATTTTCAACGACTACTAACAAGCGAGACACTGCTGAATCTAATTCATTATTTGCTTGAACTTTATCATCCGTGGTTGATGCATTGCTTAATTTTGAACGAGCATCTGCAATCTTTCCAAAAACTTCTTTTTCTTGGGTCATGCTTCCTTTAACAGAGTTTACAAGATTAGGAATCAAGTCATAACGACGTTGTAATTTTGACTCAACTTTTGCCCACTGTGCATCTACTTCACTTTCTGCACTAACTAAACCATTATAAGAACTAGCAAATGGCACTACCAATATTACAATCGCCACAACAATTCCAATAGCTATTTTCATCCAATTTTTCATTCCAATTCCTTCTTTCTATTTTAAGTGTTATCTTTTGTAATTACTGTTACTATTGTTGATTTTACACTACTTCCATGTGAAATAAATCCATCCAAAGTCCTATTTTTATGCAGTTAGCTTTTATCATCTAAACTATGACGATTAACAATCACTAACGCAATTAGCAATACCACAATCGCACAAGCTAAAATCAATGTATCCCACGGGCTACCATGATCTGTAATAATAATACGGACAATCGCTGTGATTCCAATATAAATAAAGTAATCTAACGGAAAATGGTAATTTGATTCAAAATACTTTACCACTAATGAAATAAACTCGAAATACAAGAAAAAGACGAGGACTTCTTGGATTAAAACATAATAATCATTAAATCCAGATTTTGCGATCATCAAAAAGATATACACTACTTCCTTTGCAATGCAGTAAGCAAGGACTAAGCCTAAGATGGACAATGAGATGTTCAAGATAAATCTCAAGCCTTTTGCAATTTTAAGTGTTAGCTTATTTTGTTCATGTTCCATGATTATCATCTCTTTCCTATTTAAATTGATCAGCTAATTTTCTGCTTCTATTACATAATAACCGTTTTAGGAAAAAAAAAAAAGAAAAATTTATTTCTTTAATTCGAGTGATAATAATACTTTTTTAATTTCTATTCAATTAACGGAAAAAAAAGAATAAAAAAAAGGTAGTATCTCCATAAAAATACTTCTAAATAAAGTATACTATAAGAAGATACTTAGATTCACATAGGAGGTTTACATGAAAAAGATTTTAATCGTTGAAGAATCACTGAATACAAATAATCGGTTACTTGATCAATTAAAAAGCGCAGGATATTTAGTAAAAAATACGTCTAGCTGTGATCAACTGAAATTATTTATTGAACAAATTGAATTTGATTTAGTTTTAATGAACCTATCTTCCTCAGCACAAGTAAAAGAAAGCATTCATTTAATTCATAGCATCGATCAAATACCCGTCATTGTGATTTCGGATTCTTGGGACAAACAATCTAAAATTAGAATTTTAAAGGATGGGGCTGATGATTTTATTGCAGATCCTTTCGATATCGAACTTTCATTAGCACGAATAGAAGTTGCTTTGAGAAGAACACAGCCCATTATTTTTGAAAAAAAAGAAACGATGATTCAACATAAAGATTTGATAATTTACCCTGAAAATCGTAGCTTGTATATTCAAGATAAAGAAATTCATTTAACTAATTCTGAATTTGATATTTTATCGTTTTTAATGTCCAATCCTAAAAAGGTATTTACTAAAAAAGAAATTTTTTGTTATGTTTGGAAAGTCCATTCTTTTGTTGGTACAGAAGGAACAATTAATGTACATATTAGCCATTTACGTGCGAAGTTATTAAAAGCAAACTCGGAAATGACTTATATTGATACTGTTTGGGGAATAGGGTTTAAAATGAATGAAGAGTAATGACTAAATCAGATAGTGTACAAAAGAGTCGCTACTCTAAAAATTTATTAGCAATTCATAAACTATGGAAGCATAATTTCTTCGTTCTTTAATAAGTTTTGATATAATTGAACACCTTATTTGAGCTTAATTAATAGTGTAAAATTTACATTATTGATTAGCTCTTTTTTTATTTATTTATCTGATTGAGTTTTAAAAATAATACGGTTTAAAACGCTAAAAACAAGGTAACCAACTATCATGGCTACTACAAATAAACATCTGCCCTTCGTACTATTAAACAAAGATTTTCCAAATGCTAATTTTGAGTATATACCAACCATACCTATAATAAATGTAATTGGCAAAAAAGCATACAATTTATCTGGATTTTTCAAAAAATCATAGCCTAATACAGCAATCATTAGGATTCCGATAAAAATCAAATCAAAAGGATTAGGGATCCTAAAATCTAAATTTTTAGGTGTGAATAAATCAATCAAAATAAAAGTACCCATGACACAAGAACTAATTAACCATAAGTAAAAATATCCCAATAAACGCTTTATTTTAGTGGGAGTACTATGTGAATACACATTTTTATGTACATAGAAAAAAGTTAAATAAACTATAATAAAACTTAAAATACCCTTTAATAAAAGAAGAATCGGATTAAAATTGAATTCAGGGGCTGCCAATTCTCCAAGTAAGCTAAAAAATGAACTAATTCCAACTATATATCCTGATAATTTCAATTTTGTTTGAAATTTAGGTTTTTCTAGTTTTGAAATTAAAGAATCTGCCATTTTTTTAGGATCTCTTCCTAAATAGTCGGCTGCTGCTTCACCATGTTCTTGTGCCAATACTATATCGCTTAAAATAGCATATAACAAGCTCTCAGTTTCATCTTCATCATAAAAAAATTCAACGCTTCGAATATAAATTAATAGTTTTCATAGTAGTCCTTATTGGCATCCTCTAATTTATCTCGCAATAAATTATTTTTTACAATCCATTGATTGGTATCATTTTTCTGATTATTCATCTGGATACATCCTTTCTGAGGTTAATAAATGATTGACTTTCTTTACCAAACCATTCCACTGGTTGTCAAATTCTTGCAGATACAATTGACCTTCTTTAGTTAAGAAAAAATATTTACGGTCAGGACCATCATGGGAAGGAAGTATTTTACTTTCTATGAACTGTTGCTTCTCAAGTTTTTGTAAAAGAGGATAAACCGTTCCTGCAACAATAGTAGTAAATCCATAACTTTTTAAAATTTGAACAAGTTCATAACCATAAACTTCACGGTCTGCAATAATTGACAACACACAGCCTTCCAATACACCCTTTAATAATTGAGTTTCTTTCAAGTCACTCCCTCCTCTCTAGTATGCTTTACATACTAGTCAATTACAGTATAAAATAAATCCACTAGTTTGTAAAGCATACTAGTGGATAAAATGATTTTCTAAAATAACACATAATAAAAATAAGTTAAAGCAGAGACTTCGTTTAAAAATTTGGGATAGCCTCTTCTTTTATACTAGTTATTGACTAAAAGGCACCTCCGCCTCCGCCTCCAAAACCTCCTGAAGATCCACCACTAAATCCACCACCAGTTCCGCCGGCATTACTTGAATTTGAAATAGCACTTCCCATTGCGTTCGTAAAACTACTTTCAAAAGCACTATTAAAGGCACCATTTGCCCCCATGTTCCACGCTGCTCCATACAGGTAGTAATGTCCTACATTCATCGTCCCCAAATCTGCTTGTGGAAATTGGACTGCTAAAGCTTTAATGACTTCTTTTGAAACCCCAAGAGAAATGGCATACACTAGGAAATGATCCCATAAAATTAGCGAACCAACATCTGCCATTTTCAAATTGCTAACGTCTTGTAACATCTGTTTAAAAGACGCCCACTGCTTAAGTGCGGTCTCACCTTCCAAATTGCGAACTGGAAAATAGCCGATCCATTGAATGAAACCAATCGTTGCTGCTAAAACTACAATAACTGCAACTATTGGATAAAAGCCATTTAACATCAACATAGTCATGATCGTACTTACTCCGATCAAGGTTAAAGTTCCCCCATAAATCATTGCAAGTGTGAAAGCTTTTTGGCTACTTGATTTGATGTAGCCTAAGTTCGTTGAAGCTTTTTTTACTTTTTGTTGCCAATTTAAATATTTTTTTGTAAATATTTCTGCTTTTTTCACATCTTTTTTTCCGTAATCCTCAATTTGTTTTAAGGTTACTTTTTGGCCATCTCCAATTTTCTCAATCAACCATGTCTGTAAATAAATTTCATGCTCAAGTAAATGAGCGGGTTTTGATGGAATCACTTTCTCAATTAAAAAAGTTTTTTCAATTTTTTTATTTTTTCTTTTAATTGGTATTTCAATCTCAATTTCTTCGATTGTAAGTTGACCTTTACGAACTAAATCCATAATGGTTGCTGTTAAGTCCGTTGTTCTCGGTAACTGATTCGTCGTCGCGTGGTACATTACAGCTGGGGTAATATCTGCTGGAATATCATACAGATGCTCTGGAACTCCAATTGAGAATTTTTTTTTGCCTGCTACTTTTCGAACATGTAGTGAACCAAAAATTAAAATAATAACGGATAAAACTGCAAAACCATAGCTTATGCCCATTACCATTTTACGTTCTTTAGTTGCTTTTTCTGCAGCTATTTTTTCTGATTTAAGAATCTTGTTTAATTGCTTAGTATTTACTTTGTTTTGATTTTCACTAGTAATAGTAGTCGGAAAAATGACTCTTGCTTCAATTGGACTATTCGCTGGATTTTTTTTGATTGTTAATTGAACCGTATTCTCATTCGCTAATTTTATGCTACCATTTAAGGAGCCGTGTGCCCATGCGCGTAACTCGTCACTTTTTGTTCCCTTAGGTAAATGAATTGTTATATGGACATCATTTAGCGTATCTTGCCACTCTTCACCAATAACAATTTGATTTAATTCTGCAATATCTTCATAGTTTGTCACCACATTTTTTAAATGATAACGATAAATAACGGCTTGCTTTTCATTTGTTACTTGATTGAACACTTTAAACTTAGCTATTCCATTATTTTTTGTTAGTTGATACGTGTTATTTTTCCCTGAATTATCCTCTGTGTATGGCGCTGTTTCTTTTCCTCCAAACGGTTGTGTTCGAATTTCAATATCTGAAATGGATGAATCATTTCGTCGTCCAGTTAAATTTAAATCGTAAAATACACCATTAAACGTTCCGTCAAACTGATACAACATTCGCTCTTCATAGTTTGCGCTACCATCTTTTTGCAGCTGAATATCGACATTGTATTGATCAATTGAGTAAGAACGTTCTGCATTTACATTATTCGGAAAACTTAGCCCTATTCCAATGATTAGAATTAAACCAACTATATATTTTTTCATTTTTTTCCCTCCATTTTTCATTGACTCCTTAGTTACATTATGACACAGATGTTGTTTTTTCGGTAGTCAAACTATACGAATTTTAGGGATAAAAAAAGACTCTTAATCAGAGTCTTTAGTGATTTAAAATCCAACTTGATTAAGAATGTCTTCTAATAAATTAGGATTAAATTTTTGTTCCCGTAGCATTTTAATTTCATAGCCATATGGTGCTTTTTTGTCTTTTTTATCTTCGCCAACATAAGGTGTTTCTAGAATTTTAGCTAGTCCTTTTAATTCTGGATGATGCACAATTTTATTTAGCGCATCAAAGCCAATTGTACCAAATCCAATATTGGCATGTCGGTCTTTGTGACTACCTTGTGGATTTTTTGAGTCGTTGATGTGCATCACTTTTAAGCGATCTAATCCAATAATTTTATCAAATTCTGTCAAAACTCCGTCAAAATCTTCTCGGACATTGTAGCCTGCATCATTCGTGTGGCAAGTATCAAATGTGACAGATAATTTATCATTTAATGTTACGCCATCCATAATTCGAGCCAATTCATCAAAGGAACGACCTATTTCTGTTCCTTTTCCAGCCATTGTTTCCAGAGCGATTTGAGCTACTTGGTCTTTGTGTAAAACTTCGTTAAGCCCCTTAACTATTTGGGCAAGTCCAGCATCTACCCCCGCTCCAACATGAGCTCCTGGATGCAAGGTAATTTGAGTTGCGCCTAGTGCTTCCGCTCGAACAATTTCTTGGCGTAAAAATTCTGTTGCAAAACCAAAATTCTCTGGTTTAATTGTATTTCCTAAATTGATGATATACGGGGCATGGACCACTATATTCGATAAGTGATGCTCCTTCATATATTCTTGACCAAGTGGAATATTCATTTCTTCAATTGGTTTTCGTCTAGTATTTTGCGGGGCTCCTGTATAAATCATAAACGTATTTGCTTGGTAACTTGCTGCTTCTTCAGCTGATCCTAGCAACATTTTTTTTCCACTCATTGAAACATGACTTCCTAATAAAACCATTTTTTCACTTCTCCCTTTTTCCCATTTTCCTCTTAATCATTGTATGTGATATTTCTTAAAAGTACAAATTATTTATTTTCTTTTGTTACACTCTATTTTTTAGGAATAAAAAATAAAGCGTGTCTTAATTAAAGACACGCTTTATTATCAATTGACAATCGTTACCTGACTCGCTTTCACTAGGTTTTCTGTTACTACACTGGTATCGCAAAATAAATCTGCTGCTTGCTGTTTGCGCTCATTAAAAAATAAAATCAAGTACAATGCATACATAAAGAACCAAACTTGCATTAAGTAGCGCCCGAAGCCTTCTCTTACAATAACGGTTCCCCAACTTAAATTTTCTTCTCTAAAACAAACTACCCGTAAGCCAAAAATCATTTTCCCAATCGTTTGCCCATTGCTTAATTTTGTCATTAAAACAAAATACAGTAGAAAAACTGCTAAGTGTGCTAAAGCATAAGGTGAATAAGGAACAGTCGATTTTTCTATTTGAAAAGCTGAAAAAATAGGATCCACTATAATTCTACCGATGCTTCCCACGACAATTAAATCGACTAGATAAGCAAAGAATCGCAACCAAAATCCTGCATAAAAATAATTTGGATAACGGTGATACGGTTTTTCAGCTAAATCTTCTTCCACTTGTTTTTCATGTAAATAACGTCTTCTAATTTCACGACTTAAAGCTAATTCTTTTTCTTTAGCTTCTTTATTTTCTATATCATTGAGTTTCTCTTCATATCTTAGCTTTGTATCCTCTGTATCATTCTCATCGCTTATTTCTTTTTCAACGACAGCTTGATCTAAGGCTTGAGTAAATTCTTCCATTTCTATTTCCTTTTGAAAATCATTTAAATCAAATTGTTTTGTTTCGTCAATTTCTCCATCAATTTTTTTATCTAAGAAATCATTTGACATTTTACTCACCTCCGTACAGATACATCATTTTAGGAGAATTCGTTGTTCCAAATTTACTCATCATACCATCCAATTCACTTAATACCGAATTTTTAGGTGAAATCATTTGACTTGCTTTTGATGTAAATAAACTCGATAGACTTGGACTAGCTGCTTGATATTCAAATAATTCTGCTTCTTTTAAGGAGTAATCTTTTCTCATCGCTTTGATTACATCTTCTTGGTAGCCGATTTCATCTACTAAACCCGCTGCTTTTGCTTGTGCGCCATCGTAAATTCGCCCATCTGCTAATTCTCTCACACGAGACTCATCCATGTGACGACCTGTTGCAACGACATTTACAAAACGGCCATAAGAATCATCGATCATTTGTTGTAAAATAGCACGGTCCTCTTCTGTCATTGGGCGACTAGCTGAGCCAATATCCTTAAATTCTCCACTTTTAATGGTTGTATCACTAATGCCTAGCTTTTCAAATAAACCACTGTAATTTGAGCCTGACATAATCACACCAATTGAACCAGTCATGGTTTCATCTGTTGCAAAAATTTTCTCAGCATTTGCTGACACATAATAGCCCCCACTGGCAGCCATATTCTTCATTGATACATAAAGTGGTTTCTTAGTTTTTTCTTTAATTTCGACTAATTTATCTTTGATTTGAGCACTTTCATACGTCCCACCACCTGGAGAATTGACGGATAAAACAATTCCTTTAATAGTGTCGTCTTCTTCGATTTTTTGCAATTCACTCATAAATAGTTGATGGTCGTAACTTGCTGTATTAAACATACCCGACGTACCACCAGATAAAATGGTTCCTTCAATCGTTAACAAAACGATTCGTTGATTAGCTTTTCCAGCTTCAATGACATTCTCTGAAAGTGAATCCTCTCCACCTAATAACTCATTAATTGAGTTTGTTGAGCTGGCATTCTTTTTTGAAATCTCCATAACTCCTGTAGCAACAATTGATGCTACAAATAATATTATTGCTGAAACAATTGCAATCCATCTTTTTTTATTCACTTTTTATTCCTCCAATGCTAATTTAAATTCTTCTTATCTTTATTTTGACAAATTTTATGACGCATTACAAGCTTTATCCTAAAATGGCTCCACTTAACGAAAGAAAGTCTTGTAAGAATTCTTCCATTTCTCACAAGACTTTTTCTCTTATTCTTCTTCGGTTGTTTCTTCTTCAATTCTTGTTGTTGCAAGTGACAACTCATCTAATTGTGCTTCACTGACAACACTTGGTGCTGACGTTAATGGATCTGATGCACGCCCATTTTTAGGGAAAGCAATCACTTCCCGAATATTTTCTTTGCCTGCTAATAGCATTGCTAAGCGGTCTAAACCAAGTGCAATTCCGCCGTGTGGTGGGAATCCATAATCTAATGCTTCTAATAAGAAACCAAATTGTTCTTCTGCTTCTTCTTTTGAGAATCCTAATGCTGCAAACATTTTTTCTTGTAATTCTCTTGTGTGGATACGAAGAGATCCACCACCTAATTCATACCCATTTAAAACGATATCATAGGCTTGCGCGTAAACTTCTCCAGGACTCGTTGTTAATTTATCAATGTCACTCTCTTTTGGCATTGTAAATGGATGATGAGCTGCAGTATAGCGTCCATTTTCTTCATCGTATTCCAATAAAGGCCAGTCAATGATCCAAAGAAAAGCAAATCTAGTTTCATCGATTAATTCTAATTCTTTTCCTAATTTATTTCTCAATGCTCCTAAAGCGTCGGCTACAATTGATTTTTTATCTGCTACAAATAATAATAAGTCACCTGGTTCTGCATTCGTTGCAGCGATTAAGCGTTCTGCGTCCTCAGTAAAGAATTTAGCAATTGGCCCTTTTAAGCCATCCTCTTCCATTTTTAGCCAAGCCAAACCTTTCGCACCGTATCTGCCAACAAATTCTCCTAAGCCGTCAATGTCTTTTCTTGAATACTTGTTAGCTGCACCTTTTGCATTAATTGCTTTTACTTCGCCGCCATTTTCGATAGCTCCACTAAAGACTTTAAAGCTAGAATCTTTTACTATCTCGTTTAATTGGATTAATTCTAAGTCAAAACGGATATCTGGTTTATCTGAACCGTATCGGCTCATCGCTTCATCGTAACTCATTTGTGGAAGGGGCAATGAAATATCAATACCTTTTGTTTCTTTCATTACTTTTCTCAATAATTCTTCTGTAAAACCTTGAATTTCATCAGCTTCTAAGAAACTTGTTTCAATGTCAATTTGCGTAAATTCAGGCTGACGGTCACCACGTAAATCTTCATCTCTAAAACAGCGAACGACTTGATAATAACGATCAAATCCAGCTCCCATCAACAACTGTTTAAATAATTGCGGGGATTGTGGCAATGCGTAGAAATGACCTGGGTGTACTCTAGAAGGGACTAAGTAATCTCTTGCACCTTCGGGAGTTGATTTTGTTAAATAGGGCGTTTCAATATCAATAAACCCAGTGTTATCAAGGTAGTTACGAATTGATTTAGTAATTTCATGACGTAAAATAAAGCTCTTAGTCATTTCTGGACGACGTAGGTCTAAATAACGGTATTGCATTCTTTTATCGTCTGAAACGCTGACGCCGTCTTCAATGTAGAATGGTGTCGTTTTTGCTTTATTTAAAATCGTAATTTCGTTTGCTTCGATTTCTAACATTCCTGTTGCAATATTTTTGTTAATTACTGAAGCATCTCTATTTACAACTTTACCTGTAATTTCAAGTACATATTCACTTCGAACATTTTCGGCAATTTCTAGTGCTTCTTTTGAAAAATCTGGATTGAAAACAACTTGTATAATGCCTTCACGGTCACGTAAATCGATAAAGATTAAACCACCCAAATCTCTACGTTTTTGCACCCAACCTTTAACTGTAATTACTTCTCCTAATAAATCTTCTGAAACTTTTCCACAATAAACTGTACGTTTTGCCATTTGAGTTGCTCCTTTTTAGTTGGTTTTAGTCTTTGTTAAAAAATTCATTAAATGCTGTCATATCTGTTGTTTGTAAATTATAGACTTTATCAAAATCGCGGTAAATATTTTTTAATGACACTTTTTCTTGTTTTCCTGTTTTCATCACTTTGAAATTCACTTCACCATTTGCAAGTTCTTCTTCTCCAATAGTAATTACAACTTTTGCACCTAATTTATCAGCTGTTTTAAATTGAGCCTTTATTTTTCGATTTAGGTAATCACGCTCTGCTGAAAAACCTGATTCACGAATGGTTTGAACTAATTTTAAGGTTTCAATATTAGTTTCTTCTCCTAGTCCGACCACGTATACATCTAACTCATCCAGATCTGGAATTTCAATTTGTTCAGCTTCTAAAGCTAACATTAATCGTTCCAAGCCCATTCCAAAACCAAAGCCCGGTGTTTCAGGTCCGCCAACTTCTTCGACTAAACCATTGTAACGTCCGCCTGCACATAGCGTTGTAATAGCTCCAAAGCTCTTAGCATCACTCATAATTTCAAAAATAGTGTGATTGTAATAGTCCAATCCACGTACCATATTCGAATCAATTTCGTAAGGAATCTCCAACGCTTCTAAAAGAAGTTTAACGGAATTGAAATAAGTTGCGGATACTTCATTTAAGTAATCCAAAATAGATGGAGCATTTGCAACAATTTCCTTATCTTTTGGATCTTTACTATCCAAGACACGTAAAGGATTTTTGTGTAAGCGAACTTGTGAGTCATGGCTTAATTCATCAAAATGAGGTTCTAAAAATGCAATCAATGCCGCGCGATAGGCATCACGACTTTCTTTATCCCCTAATGTATTAATAACCAATTTAATATTTTTTAATCCTAGCTGATTAAAAATATCCATTGCCAATGCCATTGTTTCAACATCTGTTGCTGGATTATCGCTACCAAATACTTCGGCGCCTAATTGGTGGAATTGACGCATACGTCCGCCTTGTGGACGTTCATAGCGAAACATTGGTCCCATGTAATATACTTTATACGGCTTAGCAAATTCCGGTCCGAATAATTTATTTTCAACAAATGCACGAACAATCGCTGCTGTCCCTTCTGGACGAAGTGCCATATGACGATTCTTTTTATCCATAAAGTCATACATTTCTTTAGAAACAATATCACTGGTTTCTCCTACACCACGTGAGAACAAATCATAACTTTCAAAAATTGGCGTTCTCATTTCATGAAATTGGTAATCTCTCATAATCATACGTGCAATTTCTTCCACATATTGCCATTTTTTTGAATTTCCTGGTAATAAATCTGCTGTGCCTTTTGGTCTTTGAATTGCCATTTTAAAACACTCCTTAGATAATAATTAGTTGAATAATGCTATTTGTAAAATAAAAAAAGCCCGCCCTTATTCTATATAGAATAAGGACGAGCGAAATGAATTAGACCGTGGTACCACCTTTTTTTGAAAGCAATGGATGCTTTCCTCAACGATTAACGCTCGTAAACGTAACAGCTTTGCACTGTTAACCCTCCAGAGTGTCTTTCAATCAAAATTACGGGAATCTTTTTCAGCCATCGAAGATCCTCTCTTTATACTCGCTAATTTTGTTTACTTTTTCTTTCATCAGGTAACTTATTAGATTATAACAAGATTACAAGAAACACCTTCCCTTGTCAAGAGATTATCTACAATTCTTTCGAACTTTTTTGAGAATTCGCTAAATTTTTGTTATTTTTCAATTAAAAAAATTGCTAATTACTAGGAAATATTGCTATAATTAAAGAGAAATCATTTTTTTGAAATTTGATTTATTTGGATAAGTAGAAAGTAGTGGATAAATGAATGGAACAGACAACAATACCGAGGAATCATAAAAAGACTTTTTTACTTTTTTTCATTCTATTAATTAGCCTTACTGCTTTTGCTACAATGGCTTTAGCAAATTATAGTACGATTAAAATTGACGCCGCTGTAGTAAATGTTCGAACTGGACCGGGTTTATCTTATGATACGATGACCCAAATCGGTGCAGGAGATCGAGTCAATATTTTAGAAGAAAAAAACAACTGGTACAAAGTGCGTTTAAGCAATGACAAAATTGGTTGGGTTGCGAGCTGGCTCGTAAATAATACTGAAATCAGTGCTGCTACAAATACCATGGGAACTGTTACCGGAGAAAAAATTAACATTCGCAGTGAAAGCAACGATCAAGCAGCAATCATTGGTTCTGTTACAAAGGGAACAGAATTAACTGTGTTGTATCAAGAAAATGGTTGGACTCAAATTCAATACAATCAACAAGTAGCTTGGATTAGTTCAAAATTTATCGATGTAAAACCAGCTTCTGTTCAACAAGAAGCTCCGACGACTGTTAGTACAACTGATGAGAAATCAGCTTCAATCAAGACCATTACAATTCGAAATGAAGAAGCTAATATTCGAAGTGCACCAGGTACAACGTCTAGTTTAGTAACAACCGCTACTAAAGGTCAAAATTTTGACTATGTTGGAACAAGTGGCGATTGGTACCATATTCGAAATGATGCTGGTATTGATGGGTATGTCGCTAGCTGGTTAGTTGATTTATCTGCTGATACTTCTTCTGCACCACTGGCTAATGTTTCATCGTTAGCAGAAGCGACTGTCGTCATTGACGCAGGACATGGTGGGGATGATCCAGGCGCAGAAGCATCTACCTTTTACGAAAAAGAAGCGACGTTAAAAACCGCTCAAACATTAGCAGCTAAACTAAAAGCTGTCGGTGCGAATGTTATTTTAACGCGTGATTCAGATAAGAGCGTTAGTCTTCGCCAACGTCCAGCTATCAGTAACCAAGCTAAAGCTGACGTCTTTATCAGTATTCATTATGATTCAACGGAAAATGCGAATGATGGAAGCGGAACAACCACGTATTATTACCACGAACGTGACAAAGCACTTGCAAAAATAGTGAATGATGGACTGGCTAATGGTCCGTTGCCTAATAACGGTGTGCGTTTTGGTGATTTCCAAGTAACAAGAGAAAATACGCAACCTGCTCTATTGTTAGAGCTTGGTTATGTGAATAATACGACGGATAGTTCAATGATTAATACAGACAGTTATCGAGAAAAAATTTCAAATACTATTGTTCAATCTTTAAATCAATACTTTAAAAAATAATAAAAAATAGGATTTGATCCGTGGATCAAATCCTATTTTTTATTTTGATTGGCTGTCTATTATGATTGTAACTGGACCGTCATTTATTAACGAGACTTGCATATCGGCGCCAAATTCACCTGTTGCAACCGATATCCCCATGTCTTTTAACCCTTGATTAAAAGCTTCATATAAAGGAATTGCTTGTTCTGGTCTTGCTGATTTTATAAAACTTGGTCGATTGCCTTTTTTTGTATCAGCAAACAATGTAAATTGTGAAATTGATAAAATTTCGCCAGCTACATCGGTAATAGCTAAATTCATTTTTTCATTTTCATCTTCAAAAATACGCATCTTTGTTATTTTCCCTACTAAATAGTCCACATCTTCTTGAGTATCCTCTTCGTTAATGCCAACTAATAAGACTAATCCTTTTGATATCGCTCCTACTACCATACCCTCAATGGCAACTTCTGCTTTTTTACTTCGTTGAATTACAACTCTCAACTCATCGCCTCCACTTTTAAGATGTCATCCGTCTAACACTGTATACATCTGGAATCGTTTTAATTTTATCTACAATTTTTTGTAATTGATTTAAGTTTTGAATGCCAATCGTCAACGTAATTGTTGCCATTTTGTTGTTATCGATTTTCCCATTGACACTTGTTAAATTTCTCGTCATGCTATTTACAACTTGCAGAACCTCATTTAATAAGCCTGTTCTATTATAGCCTTCTACTTGAAGTTCCGCATCATAATCATGTCCTTTTGAAGCCGCATCTTCCCATTCCACATCGATTAATCGATTCTCGATATCATCCGCACCTTTGATATTAGGACAGTCTGCACGGTGGATTGAAACACCTCGACCCTTAGTAATATATCCAACGATTTTATCTCCTGGTACGGGGCTACAACAGCGACTAATTCGAACTAATAAGTTATCGACGCCTTGAATAACAATGCCACCTTCGTGACGAACTTTCATTTTTTCTGGCTCTTTTTTGATCTTTTTATCCATTTGATTCATGGTTTGAGTTTGCTTTTCAAGGTCACGTTCACGACGTTCTTTTTCAGTTAAACGATTTGCGATAATTAAGGCCGTTAATTCTCCATAGCCTACTGCTGCAAATAAATCGTCTTCACTTGTAAAATTAAACCGTTCTAAAAGTTCTTTGATGTGTTGTTTTGTTAGAAAGTCTTTTGGTGTAAATTGCATTTCTTGTAATTGTTTTTCCACCATGTCGCGACCCTTGTCGATATTCACTTCTCGGTCTTGTAATTTGAAGAAACGTTTTATTTTATTTTTCGCCTTACTTGTGGATACTAAATTAACCCAGTCTCGACTTGGACCGAATGAATTTGGTGACGTCATCACTTCAACGATATCGCCATTTTTGAGCTTGTAATTTAGGGGAACAATTTTACTATTAACCTTAGCTCCAATCGTTTTATTGCCAATTTCAGTGTGAATATTGTAAGCAAAATCTAATGGACCTGCTCCTGATGGCAATTCACTAACATCGCCCTTTGGTGTAAAGACATATACCTTATCTTTAAAGATATCCTCTTTTACACTTTCCATAAAGTCACTTGCATCATTAGCTTCATCTTGTAACTCAATAATGTCTCTAAACCAACTTAACTTCGTTCCAACTGGATCATTGTCGACTTTTTTAGTGATACCTTCTTTATACGCCCAATGCGCGGCTACCCCAAACTCGGCTACTTGATGCATTTCAAAGGTTCTAATTTGAACTTCAACAGGATTACCATTAGGTCCAATTACAGTGGTGTGTAGTGACTGGTACATATTAGCCTTTGGCATGGCAATATAATCCTTGAAACGCCCTGGCATCGGTTTCCAACGTGTGTGGATTGCCCCTAACACAGCGTAACAATCTTTGATAGAATCCACCATTACCCGAATTGCAAGTAAATCATAGATCTCATTAAATTGTTTCTTTTGATCTTTCATTTTACGATAAATGGAATAGATATGTTTTGGACGCCCATAAATTTCAGCTTTCATATTTAACTCATCAACTGATTCTTGAATTTTTGAAATAGAGTCTGCAATATAGGCTTCTCGTTCCTCCCGTTTAGAATTCATTAGATGAACAATTCGGTAATACTGTTGTGGATTTAAATAACGTAAAGAAGTATCCTCTAGCTCCCACTTGATACGACTAATCCCTAAACGATGTGCTAATGGTGCGTATATTTCAAGTGTCTCATTAGCAATTCTTCGTTGCTTATCTGGACGGTGGTGTTTTAAGGTACGCAAATTATGCAATCGGTCGGCTAATTTCACCATGATAACGCGTAAATCTTGCGCCATTGCTAACAACATTTTACGGTGATTTTCGGCTTGTTGCTCTTCATGAGATTTATATTTTATTTTCCCTAATTTAGTAACCCCGTCTACTAACATGGCTACTTCTGGTGAAAATTCTCTTGAAATATCTTCTAAGGTCATGTCGGTATCTTCTACAACGTCATGTAAAAAACCAGTTGCAATTGTTGCAGGATCCATTTTTAATTCTGCTAAAATCCCGGCAACTTGGATTGGATGAATAATGTAAGGCTCTCCTGATTTTCTAAACTGTCCTTCATGAGCATGAGTCGCATAATCACATGCTTTTTTGACAAATGCCACATGGCTACTGTTCATATAAGTTGTGGTCAATGCGATTACTTCACCAGCTGAATAATCTTTATTTTTGGGCATAACGTCACCTTCTTTTCCTCTTTTTGTAAGTAGGCCTTCAACGACTTATCGTTAGGCTTGTTGTAAAAAGAAGCGCTCAAAAAGAGCGCTTCTTTACTTTTTACACTTTTATTAATTATAACTTTAATTTCTCTTAAATTCAAACAGAATAATAACTTTTAACATTTTTCCAAAGAAAAAAACTCTTTTAAAAATGTGTTTTAAAAGAGTCCTTCTGTATTCTTAATAATCGGTTGCCGCTACTTGTCCTTCCATGATTGCCACACCACTTGAAGCGCCTAAGCGAGTTGCACCAGCTTCTATAAGAGCTGTTGCATCTTCCAAACTACGAACTCCACCACTTGCTTTGACACCCATTTCTGGTCCAACGGTTCCACGCATTAGACGAATATCAGCAACAGTGGCGCCTCCAGTTGAAAAGCCAGTTGAGGTTTTAACAAAATCTGCTCCTGCTTTTTTAGCAAGTTCACATGATCTTACTTTTTCTTCCTCCGTCAAAAGTGCTGTTTCAATAATCACTTTTGACAGTGCTTGGTCTTTGGCAGCATCCACAACGCCTTTTATATCATGTAATACAAGTTCATCGTCATGATCTTTTAGTGCACCGATATTAATTACCATATCAACTTCTGTTGCACCATTACGAATCGCATCATTAGCTTCATATGCCTTTGTTTCTGGGGTGTTTGCTCCAAGTGGGAACCCAATAACTGTACAGACTTTCACTTGACTACCTTCTAAAAAAGCTGTTGCTTTTTTTACCCAAGTTGGATTCACGCAGACAGACATAAAATCGTATTGTACTGCTTCTTCACAAAGAAGCTTGATTTGTTCTTCCGTAGCCTCTGGTTTTAGTAAGGTATGATCAATGTACTTGTTTAATTTTTCTATCATATCGATTCCTACTTTCTGTTAGTTTATAGTATTAGTATACTTGAACCTGTATGCGCTTATCAACTCTTAGTGATTCAATTCTAATTGATAAGAAATTGCAGAAAGTGCGTATAAAGGAGCCGTTTCTGTTCGTAAAATACGTGGTCCTAATGCGCATAAAACAAATCCTGCTTCGCTAAGTTTGGTAACCTCTTTTTCAGATAACCCACCTTCTGGTCCAAAAACAAGAAGAACTTTTTCACCAGGCTTTAATTTTTTTAATGCTGTTGCAAACTGACTACCTTCATTTTGTTTGGCACTTTCTTCGTATGCCACTAAACAGACATCATATGAACGACTTTTAACGATCAACTCTGTTAAAGAAAGAACAGTTGAAATGACTGGGACTTGCGTTCGATGAGATTGTTCTGCTGCTTCTAAGGCGATTTTTTCTAAGCGTTGAATTTTTTTGCTAACTTTTTTAGGCTCCCACTTTGAAATGGAGTAGGTTGCTGCAAAAGGAATAAATTCACTTGCTCCAAGCTCAGTCCCCTTTTGGACAATCAATTCTAGCTTATCACCTTTTGGCAAGCCACTAACGATTGCGACTTCAACTGGCAATTCCTTTGTTTGCTCTTCATCGTAAAGCCATTTACAAATGACTTTATCCGATTCAATTCCTTTAATTTCTGCAATAAAGGATGGACCTTTAGGTAAGACTAGAAAAACAGTCTCCCCTTCTTTCATCCTCATTACTCGCACCATATGATGGTATTGTTCTCCCTCTATCTCAATTGGCTGTGTTTGGTAATCGGAAAGAGATTCTTCAAGAAAGTAACGTTGCATTTAGTCTTCCTCCAACTGTTTTCTAGCAATGATAGCAAACCAATCTTTCATTTGTTGAACTTGTTCAATTTCAAATCCTTGAGCTAATAACTGCTCTAATACCGTATCTTTTTTACTATCGATAATTCCTGAAGTAATAAACAACCCATTTGGTTTTAACACGCGCCATGCATCTTCAATTAATAATAAAATAATTTCAGCTAAAATATTCGCCATAACAATATCTGCTTCAATTGAAATACCTTTAAGTAAATCATTCGCTGCAACTTGAACTTCTTTTGCATAGTCATTTAAATCCATATTTTCTTTTGCTGCTCTAACGGCTACCTCATCTAAATCATAAGCATAGACGTCTCCTGCTCCTAACGCTTTACTGGCAATGCTTAAAACACCAGAACCAGTCCCCACATCTAAAATCGTTTCGCCACCGACAATCGACGTTTCTAATGCTTGCATCGATAAACGTGTGGTAGGATGTGTTCCTGTTCCAAAGGCTAAACCTGGATCAAGGCGAATAATGCGTTCGTCAGAAAACTTAGGTGTGTATTCTTCCCAACTTGGAACAACTGTCATAAAACGCGTTACTTGCAATGGATGATAGTATTTTTTCCAAGCCGTTGCCCAGCTTGTATCGCTGACTTCACTTGTTTTAACTTCATTTGGTCCAATATCTAGGCCAAAGGTTTTCAACTCTAGAATTCGTTGTTGAATGCTTGGTAAAATTTCTGGTAAGAAAATCGTTTCTGGAAAATAGGCTTTAATGACGACCCCTTCTTTTGAGTAGTCCGCTTCATCTAATGCCCAAATTTGACCAAATCCATCGTCTGGTGTATTTTCAAAATCAGAAAGATCTTCAATTGATACACCGCTTGTTCCTGCTTCCACTAATATATTCGAAACGGCTTCAACCGCTTCGCTTGATGTTAATACACTCACTTCTGTCCATTTCATGTTTCATTCCTCCAACGCTTTTTAAAATTTAGGATATGCTGCCAATTCAGTGTTGTATCGTCCTGTTTCACGATACGTTTCAAGGGTTCCCTTAAAGTCTGCCTCATTCCAGTTCAATTCAAATGTTTCGATTGTTGGATCTGTTGCAAAATCTAATAAGTCTGATTGTCCTTCTGTCATCACAATGCGTAATTGTTTAATCACAGCATCAATTAATCCTTTTTCTATCCCCTTTTTACTATCAAATGGAATAGCTACTAAGTAGTCTGCTAAATCCAATGTCGTTTTTTTAGGGTCATAGAAAATGATAGCATCTTCAAATTCAATAATATCATTTTCCGTAACGGTGCCTTCTACATCTTCGATAACCGTCTCAGCTAAGTCAACTTCTGCAAAGATAGAACAAAAAATTTCAACTGCTGTTTGGCGTTTATTCCATTGTACCATCCAATCAAATTCTAAATGAGCCTCGTCCATTACTTCCTCAATATACGTTACACAATCTAATTTTGCCATTTCTATTCCTCTTTTCATCGATTATTTTCTAACCAACCATTATTTCCGTCTATTTTTCCTCTACGTTTAGAGACATAAGGATTTCCTGCAACACTATAACGCAAGGGTGCCTCTGTCCATTTACCTTTATTAGGAATACCGATTCGTGGTGATACATCAATAGACACTGGGATTTTTCTTTTTTCTTTAGCTATATACAAAGGCTTTTCATAAATCTTACTACCATCATCCGTTTGATTAATTGCAAAGGCTTTTGTTAATTTACCAGGCCCATTAGAAACTTCTATGCCTGTTTTGCCTCGTCTAGTCTCCATTAATTCAAGTCCCATAAGAGGCTCGATGCCACGAATTAATACAGCTTCCGGATTCCCCTCTTCTTTTACGACTAAATTTAACATTTGATGAGTATGCATTTGATAGACGTAAATTGTACCTGCTTCTTCGTACATGGATTTTAAACGGGGAGTGTTTTTCCCATTAAAACTGTGAGCTGCTTCATCGATTACACCTAAATAAGCTTCGGTTTCAACAATCCATCCACTAACAGTGCCCTCAGGTGTTTCTTTTACAAGCAATCTGCCTAACAAAGATTTTGCAATTTCTTCAGTTGTTTTACTGCTATCTAACCATGGCTTCATATCACGATACGATTCCTTTCATTTCCTCCATTATAGTATACATGAAAATCCTTTATTCTGTTACTATAAATTAAGCTTTCTTGACAAACGAGCTTAATTATTTCAATATAATAAGAAGAACAATCGTAAGAGAGGGGGATTTTTCATGATTCGTTATCCAATTTGGGATCGTCAGAAAAAAATCGGTGTCACAGCACCATCAAGTGGCGTTCAAAAAGAGTTGCAACCCATGCTTTGGATGGCTATTAACTATTTTAAAAATCAAGGGCAAGAAGTCATCGTAACACCTAACGTTTGGACGCAAGAAAAAGTCGTTTCCAGTTCAGCTTATGTGCGAAACAACGAATTAAACGCGCTACTTACAAATCAAGAAATTAGCTTAATCATTCCGCCTTGGGGTGGTGAATTATTATTGGAAATGTTGCCGTTAATCGACTTCAATTCATTTCCAACAAAATGGCTATTGGGGTATTCCGATATTAGTGGCTTGTTATTAGCTATTACTTTAAAAACAGGTATCGCAACCGCTCATGGAACAAATTTTATTGATTTACGTGGAACAACAATGGATGACACAACGGCAAGTTACCAAAAGGTATTAACTACATTACCCTATAAAAGTGTCACGCAACAGTCTTCTTCTTTTTATCAATCAAAATGGGACTTTGAAAAAACCAATAATAGTCCATTTTATCTCGATACGCCTACAAAATGGCGTCATATTGATCCCACAATAACTAGTCAGCATTTAGAAGGACGTGTTCTTTGTGGCTGTATTGACATTATTCGCCATTTGATTGGTACCCCTTTTGGAGATGTAGAAGCTTTTTGGCAAGAACATATTCCTGATGAACCTGTGCTTTGGGTACTTGAAAACTGTGAACTCAATAGTGCTGATTTGAGAAGAAACTTGCTTCAAATGCACTATGCAGGCTGGTTTAAGCATTGCACTGGAATTTTATTTGGTCGTAGCAATGCCAATGAGGTTTTTGAGGATTATCATTTTATAGATGTCTATCAAATACTTGCGGAGGAATTACAGATTCCCATTCTTTACGACATTGATTGTGGTCATGTTCCTCCACAGTTAACGTTTATTAATGGTGCCTATCTTGAAGTAAGCTATTCAAATGGACACGCCACTGTGATTCAAACATTTAATTAAAAAAACAAGACTATTCAGTTTATCCCTGCTTAGTCTTGTTTTTTATTAGTTAAGCTGTTGAAATAACTCCCCTACTGCTTGATGAATTACCAATGTCGCTTGGCTTTCAGCAGATAAACTACTTTTATTAATTAAAACTAAGTCTTCTCCTTGATAGAAGTCAATCAAGCCACTAGAAGGATAGACTGAAAGGGACGTACCCGCAATAATTAATAAATCAGCCTCTTTAATTGCTTGGATACTTTGATCAATGACAACATCCTCTAATGCCTCTCCATAAAGAACAACATCTGGTCGCACAATGCCATTATCCGCATCACAACGAGGAATCCCATTTTCATCACGCATTAACTCATTTAAAGAATATTTTTTTTGACATAACTCACAATGATTATGCTGAACACTTCCGTGTAATTCCAATACTTTTTGACTGCCTGCTACTTGATGCAAGCCATCAATATTTTGAGTAATTACTGTCACTGATTTGTCTTGCTGTTCCAAAGCCGCTAAATAAGCATGTGCTGGATTTGGTTTAGCGGATGGATAAATTAAATGCTTAAAGTAATAATCAAAAAACAACTGAGGATGCTTTTTCAAAAAAGAATGACTGACAATCTCTTCTGGTGTCACTTTAGTCTTTAATTCTTGGTTAAAGAGTCCATCTGCAGATCTAAAGTCTGGAATGCCGCTTTCAGTTGAAACCCCTGCACCGCCAAAAAAAACGATTTTTTGATGGTGTTCAATTAAATTTTGTAAAATAAGTGCTTTATTTCCCAATATTTCCACAACCCTTCTAGCTGACTTTGTCATAAACGTCTCTTTTTCTGTCCTTTTTGATAGGAAATGCAATAGTTTCTGAAACTTAATTATGATAACATATATTATATAAGATGATAACTCAAATTCTTTAATGGTTAAGTCTTATCATAACATGAACTTTGGAGGAATAAAACGTGAAAAAAATGATTTTACAGTTGGTGACGATTGCAACGCTCTTTACCCTTGCAACTCCAGCTCTAGCAAAAGACACTTTGGATTTAACGTTTAAATCAACTTCATCAGCAACTAAAAAGAACGTGGATTTAGCAGTTAAAACGAATTTACCAAAGGATACTAAAATTCAAACGACTGTTGAGGGTCCAAAAGATTTTAAAGAAAAATTTAACTTAAAAGTCGACAAAAAAGGTTTTGTCAAACAAGAATTTAAAGGAAAAAAATACGGTACCTATAAAATCACGTATGCTACTCAAGTAGTAAAAAAACAACCCAGCAGTGTTCAAAAGAAATTAGGAAAGAATGGTTCTAATTTAACTGGGAAATTTGTTTACAAAGGAACTGGAACCTATGCAGAAAAGCTGACTGTCCAAAAGGGAAAAAAACAAGTAGCCGTTAAACAACAAAGTAAAAATGAAAAATTAATAAACGAACAAAAAGTTGCAAAAGCAGCAGCAAAGAAAAAGGCTAAAGCGGAAAAAATTGCCAAAGAACAACTTGAAGCAGCTGTAAAAGCTGTTGAGCTTGCAGAAGCAACACCTACCAGAGAAAATTATGATAAAGCCAATACGTTGGTAGCATCATTAAGTCAAAAGAATAAAGGTCTATCTGATCGTCTAACAACCGTAAACACTACTATTCTAGCTAGCGAAAAAGCTGAATCTGACCGTCTTGCTGCTGAAAAGAAAGCTGAAGAAGATCGACTAGCAGCCGAAAAAGCTGAGGCTGACCGCGTTGCTAGTGAACAAAAAGAAGCTGCACGAATCGCAGCAGAGCAGGCACAAATTGCTGAAGCAAATCGTATTGCTAACGAACAAGCTCAAGCGGCTCAAGCAGCCCAAACACCCGTTGGGAATACTGTATACGTTACAACTACTGGACATCGCTATCATGCTTCGCCTAATTGTCGTGGTCTGAACAATGCTAATTCTACCCGTTCAGCTACTCTTGAAGAAGCACAAAATCGTGGATTAACGCCTTGTAAGTTTTGTTATTAAATTCATTAATAATAAAATAGAGCAAAGAGAGTATTGTAACCCTCTTTGCTCTATTTTAATTTTTGAAATTTCAATCTAACTGATTTTAACACCTTGGATATTTTCAGCTGGTAGCAATTTACGTTTTAAAGCATAATCATCTTGAAAAATTGGAACTAATTGAGCTGCATTATATAATGAAATATTAAAAATAGTTACTTTACCATCCCCATCTGTAATAAATTCGGGATTATTCATGTAACGTACACCTGCATTTCCATAATCTCTACGTAATTCATTCCGAATATTTCGAGCATCATTTAAATTCAATCCTCTAAATTCAACCTTATAGACTTCTTGAATTGTTTTTTCTACATATATACTCTCTGCATTTACTAAATGTTCAATATTAACATATTGATTGATCCAGATTGATTGCAACCAATTTGCAACACCTTCTGCAATGCCATTAATCATCACAATGGCAGATGAACCGTTGTCTCTATAATTAATTGTGATATCACTAGATTGGCAAATTCTTTTGCCATTTTCTGCCATCTCTTGGGTAAATCTTGTTTTTAAAATTTCTGCAGCTTGAGGAGAAAGATTTCGAATCGCCGCACGATATAAGTGAGGTTTTTCAACAGTTCCACCATCATTTCCTGACAATAAACGGAACCATTCTTCTGCCCAAATTCCTCTTTGTGGTTGATCTGGATTTGCTGGACGCTCATAATTATGAATAAAGACACTTGCTAAATAGGTTGGACTTTGCGTACTTTGAGTAAATTGTCTAAAATTTAGTGGGTAAGCAGTCGTCGCATAAAATTGTTGCCCATTTTCAAGTTCCCACTGAATTCTTTTACATTGTGTTTCTACCGTACGATAATTGAGTCCATTGCTATTCGCCCAGTTAACTAAATTTGATTTCGGTGTCCATTGTACAAGACCATAGCCACCCCCACCGCCTAGTTCGTCTTTATCTGCAATAATACCTGATTCTCCTTGCATGTTCCCAAGTAATCCAGAAATGGCCTGTGCTGTCCATCCCTTATTTCTAAAAAATAAATAAATTGCTTTTGCGTTCTCTGTTGCATTTTCTACCATTGTTTTTCCCTCCAATTAATTTTTATAAGAAAACTAACGATCGTTTGTACTATTTTCTTACTGACTCAATCATATCTTTTTTAGGGATACTCTTCCTATCTAGAATCTTTTAATATTCTAACTAAGTTCTTTCAAAAGTCTTTTTAAATACTAGATTATTAAGTAGAACTACTCCACAGTTTCCTTTGGTAGCCCTTTAGAAAATAAACCATGTGTTATAGCATTTTATTGTTTTTTAAGGGAGCGTTCCCTTTTAATTCATCATCCATAGAACCAAAAAGAGACCTCTCATCATCTGATAAGAAGTCCCACATTATGGTTTCATGCTCTCCAGTTCGGAGCACATTTTTATTATTTCGAGGTGCACCCCCGTCATTATTTAACGCATTTTTATTGCCTTTAGGAGCGCCAAACCCTTTTGCATTCTGATTTCCAACAGGTGCGCCCTTATTCTTTTTAGGTGCATTCTTTTCTTGCGCCCACTTCCCACGTTGAATCCAACTTTTTAAGGTATTAAGTGGGACGTCATATTTTTGGCAAATATCTTTTTGTTTCAATCCGTTCAAATAATCTTGCTTAGCTAATTTCTTGATATCCTCCATGATACATCATCCCACCTCCTTATTTGTGTTGTTTTTATCTGTTCCCTAACATTGCTCCTATTATTAATGTTATGACTGGAATAATAATATTAAGTTTTTCGGTGTCTCCAAGTTTATTAAATTTATCGAATAAAAAGATGCAAGCGTAATAAATATCCATAATTACGACAAACCAAGTAATTAATAACATTGCCGAGAGCATAATCCAATTAATACTACTATACCCTGCATCCCCCATAACCATTATCATGAGAACCATCCCTACGATACCAGCAACCATACCCAACCAATTAACTTTAGAAAGTAAACCTCTGGACTCAACGCTTATTGAAAATCCCGCTTGAACTAATAATAAACTTGCCAAAAACATAGAGCCGGATATTATAGCGATTTTATCATAGGGTTGACTAGGCGGAGCAGAATTCATAGTTTCTTGATATTTAATTGTCCATTTTAAAATAAACAGAATTGAAATTGAAGTAAATACTCCAGAAATACCTCCAATTATTAATTTAAAATAACTTTTACTAATAGCTTCCATTTTGTTATAAAGTTTGTTTTGATTTTCCATACAATTACCTCTCTTTAATTTGATAATATAATTTTACCAAACATTACCAAAAAAGAGAATATCACGGGATATATTGTCAGTTTTTACTACCTAATCTCTCCTAAAAATTCCATATAGTTGATTTGAATGTGTGTATTCCTCCTTTTAAATGCAAAAAAGACACCTCAACAAACGTATTACTACGTTGTTAAAGTATCCTCTAGTTTTCTAGTCATACTATTAAAATTTAGTTTTTGTTTCACATTTAACTAATGTGACTTTATTATCAATCAATTTTCAAGAATACCCTTGCTATTTCTTAGGTTGATCTTCGTCCATTTTAAGAACTGCCATGAAGGCTTCTTGTGGAACTTCGACAGATCCGATTTGTTTCATTCGTTTCTTACCTTCTTTTTGTTTTTCCAAGAGCTTACGTTTACGTGAAATATCTCCGCCGTAACATTTGGCTAAAACATTTTTACGTAAGGCTTTTATATTGGTACGAGACAGAATTTTTTGTCCCACAGCTGCTTGAATCGGTACTTCAAATTGTTGACGTGGAATCAAGGCTTTTAATTTTTCAACAATGATTTTTCCACGTTCATAAGCAAAGTCACGATGGACGATAAAGCTTAATGCATCGACTTTTTCAGTGTTTAACATAATATCCATCTTAACAAGTTTGCTTGGACGGTAGCCAATTAAATCGTAATCTAACGAAGCATAGCCCTTGGTACTTGATTTTAATTTATCAAAGAAATCATAAACAATCTCTGATAAAGGAATTTCGTAAACAACATTTACACGGTACTCATCTAAATAATCCATGGTCATAAACTCGCCACGTTTGCGTTGAGAAATTTCCATAACGGCTCCAACAAATTCATTTGGTACCATAATACTTGCTTTTACATAAGGTTCTTCAACGGTTTCAATCACACCTGGTTCTGGCATGTCTGCTGGGTTATCCACGATCAGAGTCGAACCGTCTGTTAAGTTTACTTGATAAATAACGGATGGTGCAGTTGTAATTAAATCTAAATCAAATTCACGCTCTAAACGTTCTTGAATAACATCCATATGAAGCAAGCCTAAGAAACCACAACGGAAACCAAAGCCTAATGCTTGTGATGTTTCTGCTTCAAATTGTAAGGCTGCATCGTTTAATTGCAAACGTTCTAAAGCTTCACGTAAATCATTGTAGCGGGAAGAATCAATTGGATACAGGCCACAGTAAACCATTGGATTCATTTTACGATAGCCAGGTAAAGCTTCCGTTGCAGGATTTACTACAGAAGTAATGGTATCTCCAACTTGAGTGTCTTTAACTGTTTTGATACTGGCTGTAATATAGCCAACATCTCCTACCATTAAAAAGTCACGTTTGATGGTTTTTGGTGAAAAAATACCCACTTCAGCAACTTCAAATGTTGCGCCATTGCTCATCATTTTGATTTTATCTCCAGGTTTTACAGTACCATCTACAATTCTTACGTTTAAAATAACGCCACGATAAGAGTCATATACTGAATCAAAAATTAGCGCTTTTAAGGGTGCGTCTAAATCACCTGTTGGTGCAGGAACTTTTTCTACAATTTGTTCAAGAATATCTTCGATTCCAATGCCTGCTTTTGCGCTAGCTAAAACAGCTTCACTTGCATCAATTCCAATTACGTCTTCAATTTCACCACGAACTCGTTCTGGATCAGCTGCGGGTAAATCAATTTTATTGATGACTGGGATAATTTCTAAGTCGTTATCTAAGGCTAAATAGACGTTAGCCAACGTTTGAGCTTCAATCCCTTGTGCAGCATCAACTACTAATACGGCTCCTTCACATGCCGCTAAACTGCGTGAAACTTCATAAGTAAAATCCACATGTCCTGGTGTATCTATTAGATGAAAAGTATATTCGTTTCCATCCTTAGCTGTATATTTAAGTTCAACTGCGTTTAATTTGATTGTAATCCCGCGTTCTCTTTCTAAATCCATTGAATCTAGTAGTTGCGCTTGCATGTCTCGATCCGCTACGGTGTTTGTTTTTTCTAAAATTCGATCGGCTAAAGTCGATTTCCCATGGTCAATATGAGCGATGATGGAAAAATTTCGAATTTGCGATTGGCGCTGTTTCATTTCATCTCTATTCATTCTATTTAGTGCCTACTTTCATTATTTATTCCAAAAAGTGTCATTGTAAATTATACCAATGAAACACAGTAAATACAAGAAAAGTTCAAATTGGAGCTACGTTTTTCTTCAAAAAAAGCCAGCCTGTCACTACTTAAGGGAACAGGCTAGCTCATTTTCTTATTTTCTTTTTTTCTTGCCTTCTGATTTAAAGGCATCTTTGACTTTATCAAAAATATTGGTTTCTTGTTCACTCACTTCAATTCCACTCGCTTTGGCAAATTCTCGCATTGCTTGAACTTGTTGCTCAGATAGGTTTTTCGGTGTAATGACTTGAACTTTCACGTGTTGGTCTCCAGTACCGGTTCCTCTCAATTTAGGCGCACCCTTACCTTTTAGGCGGAAGTTTGTTCCTGTTTGAGTTCCTGCTGGGACTTTTAATTTAATTTTCCCGTGAACGGTTGGGACTTCAATTTCGTCGCCAAGGGCTGCTTGTACAAAGCTAATTGGCAAGTCATAGAAAATTTCAGATCCATCACGATCAAATAAGTCGCTTTCTTCAACACGGAAGACAACATAAAGATCCCCATGAGGTCCACCATTGATACCGGCTTCCCCTTGACCTTGTAAACGCATTTGTTGACCGTCTTCCACACCTGCTGGTACAGTAACTTTTACGCTATGCGCTTCTTTAACATGGCCTGAACCATGACATGTCGGACATTTTTCTTTGATTTCTTTTCCTGAACCATGACACACATCACAGGTTTGACGTGTCATAACGCGTCCAAGTGGTGTATTCCGTTCTACATTAATTGAACCGGCTCCATGACATTTCGAACAAGTTACGGGTTCTGTCCCTGGTTTTGCACCGTTTCCGTGACATGTTCCACATTCATCTTCACGATTGTATTTGATGGTAGATTCTTTTCCAAAAATCGCCTCTTCAAATTTTAAATTCATCGTGTATTGTAAATCTTCACCTTGTCTTGGCGCATTTGGATTGGATTGACGACCACCTCCGCCAAAGAATGATTCGAAGATATCTTCAAATCCGCCTCCGCCAAAGCCACCACCGAAACCACTTCCGCCAAAACCGCCACCAAAGCCTCCGCCAGCACCAAAGTTAGGATCTGTACTTGCATGTCCATATTGATCATAGGCTGCACGTTTATCCGCATCACTTAATACTTCATAGGCTTCTGCGATTTCCTTAAACTTATCTTCTGCTCCAGCTTCTTGGTTGATATCTGGATGAAATTGTTTTGATAATTTACGATATGCTTTTTTAATATCTGCATCAGTTGCGTCTTTTGCAACACCTAACACTTCATAATAATCTCTCTTTGCCATTGCTTTCCCTCCATCGTTACGTAAACATAATCTTTTGATTGAATAGACTGATACGTCCGACTATCGTTTAAAATCATAACACATCTAGAAGAAAAAGCCAAAAGCATTTTGCCTTGGCTTTTTCTTCTTTAATCTGTATTAAATTATTTGTTGTCGTCTACTTCTTCAAAATCAGCATCGACTACATCATCAGCGCCACCTTGAGCAGCTTCTGGGTTTTCTTCTGCTTGTTGTTGTGCAGCTTGTTCATATAGTTTAACTGTTAATGCTTGAACGATTTCGTTAAGAGCATCGCGTTTTGTTTTCATTGCTTCGATGTCGTTTGCTTCAACAGCCGCTTTTAATTCATCGCGTGCTTCTTCTGCTTTTTTAACTTCGTCAGCATCTACTTTGCCTTCTAATTCAGTTAATGTTTTATCAACTGAGAATAACAATTGGTCTACATCATTACGTAAATCAACTTCTTCTTTACGAGCTTTATCTGCTTCAGCATTTGCTTCCGCGTCTTTTACCATACGATCGATTTCGTCGTCTGATAAGCCTGATGAAGATTTGATTGTAATTGTTTGTTCTTTACCAGTCCCCATGTCTTTTGCACGTACGTTTACGATACCATTTTTATCGATATCAAAAGATACTTCGATTTGTGGAACGCCACGTGGTGCTGCTGGAATATCTGTTAATTGGAAACGACCTAATGTTTTGTTATCTGCTGCCATTGGACGTTCACCTTGTAATACGTGTACATCTACTGCTGGTTGGTTATCTGCTGCAGTTGAGAATACTTGAGATTTTGAAGTTGGGATTGTTGTGTTACGGTCAATTAATTTAGTGAACACGCCACCCATTGTTTCAATACCAAGTGATAATGGAGTTACGTCAAGTAACACGATATCTTTAACGTCACCTGTGATAACGCCACCTTGGATTGCTGCACCCATCGCTACAACTTCATCTGGGTTAACTGATTTATTTGGTTCTTGATTTGTTTCTTTTTTAACAGCTTCAACAACTGCTGGAATACGAGTTGATCCACCAACTAAGATCACTTCATCAATTTCGCTTGCTGATAAACCAGCATCTTTAAGAGCTTGACGAACTGGACCTTTCGTACGATCTACTAAGTCATGTGTTAATTCATCAAATTTAGCACGAGTTAAGTTCATTTCTAAGTGTAATGGGCCTGCTTCGCCTGCTGTGATAAATGGTAAGCTGATTTGAGTTGAAGTTACACCTGATAAATCTTTTTTCGCTTTTTCAGCTGCATCTTTCAAACGTTGAACGGCCATTTTGTCGTTTGATAAATCAATGCCGTTTTCTTTTTTGAATTCTGCAACCATGTAATCGATGATTTTGTTATCAAAGTCATCTCCACCTAGTTTGTTGTCACCAGCTGTTGACAATACGTCAAACACGCCGTCACCTAATTCAAGGATAGATACGTCAAAAGTACCGCCACCTAAGTCAAATACTAATACTTTTTCATCTTTGTCTGTTTTATCTAAACCGTAAGCTAATGCTGCTGCAGTTGGTTCGTTAACAATACGCTCTACTTCTAAACCAGCGATTTTACCAGCGTCTTTTGTTGCTTGACGTTGTGCATCATTGAAGTAAGCTGGAACTGTAATAACAGCTTTATCAACTTTTTCACCTAGATATTCTTCAGCAAATCCTTTTAAATATTGTAACGTCATAGCTGAAATTTCTTGTGGTGTATATTTTTTACCTTCAACTTCAACTGTATAACCGTCTTCACCAATATGGCGTTTAATAGAAGCAATTGTATTTGGGTTTGTTACTGCTTGACGTTTTGCAACTTCACCTACTTGGATTTCTCCGTTTTTAAATGATACTACTGAAGGTGTTGTGCGGTTTCCTTCTGGATTCGCAATAATTTTTGCTTCTCCGCCTTCTAATACTGCTACTGCTGAGTTTGTTGTTCCTAAATCGATTCCGATAATTTTACTCATTTTAAATTCCCTCTTTACTAGTTATTTTTTAGTTTGTTCGCTGATAAAAATCAGCTTATCCGTTTTTTAGTTAAAACTTATTGTGACACAATAACCATTGCAGGACGCAATACGCGATCCTTCAAGATATACCCTTTTTGTAGAACGTTTACGACAGTATCTGTGGCTTGACCGTCTTCTGCCGGCACTGTCTGTACTGCTTGATGGAAATTTGGATCAAAGCTTTCACCAACTGGGTTAATCTCTTCAATTCCTTCACTTTTCAAGGCTGTTCTAAAGGTATTCATGACCATTTCTAAGCCTTTTTTCAAGCTTTCTCCTTGTTCATCACTCACTTCTATTGCCATCGCGCGTTCCAAGTTATCAATCACTGGTAACAATTCTTTGGCAATGTCTTGTGAACGGTATTTCGCTGCGTCTTCGCGTTCTTTTTGATTACGCTTGCGCATGTTTGCCATTTCTGCTTGAATGCGTAGATAGCGATCTTCCATGTCACTAAAGGCTGCTTTTGCTTCAGTTAATTCATCCACTGGAGCTGTTTCTTGCTCGTCCTTTTCTGGTTCTTCAACGGAAGTTACTTCATCTATTTCATCCATGCTTGCTTTGATTTCTTCATCTAATTTTTCTTCTTGGAAACTTTCATTTTTCTTGTTAGACACGACAAAATCTCCTTTTTAAATTATTTTTCCATTCCTTGGTAATAATCCATCATTTTCTGTGAAAGCTCATTTCTAAAAGCATCGACTAATCCAATCATTCTTGAATACGGCATACTCGTTGGTCCTAACAGAGCAATCGTTCCCGTTCCATGTCCCATTACACTATAAGTTGCTGTAATTAAACTAAAATCTTGAAACAAGGTATTCTCTAGCTCTTGCCCAATCCTGACTTCGATTCCTTCTTGATTTTGGGTAATCAGCGAGGCTAAACCTGAATCTTTTTCCATCAGTGTATAGATCGACTTAAATTTTTCGACATCAAGTGCATTTGAAAAATCTAAGATATTCATGCGACCTCCAACAAAGACTCGTTCTTTAGCGGCTTTCATGATGATGTCATCAAATACATCTAGAATTCCAGATGGCGTACGAACATACTTTTGAATCAGCTGTGGAATTTCTGTTTTTAGTTTTTGATAAACTAGAACCAGAGGATATCCAATCAATTCATCATTAAAGATTGCAACAATCTTTTCTAATTCGTAACTATTGATGTTTTTTGGCAAATTAAAAATTTGATTTTCAACGTGCCCTTTATCTGTTACCAAGATGGCCATTACTTGGAAATTACTTAATGGAACTAAGCGAAAACCAGTTAATTTACTGTCTTTCAGCTCAGGACCTAACGTAATTGCCGTGTAACTGGTTAGGTTTGACAAAACTTCAGCAGATTGTGCAACGATTTCATCTAATTCGTGAAAAGGTGAATTGAAGGATGACTTGATGGTTGCAAGATCTTTTGAATTGACTTTGTCTGGGTGTACTAAATGATCCACATAGAAACGATAGCCTTTTATTGACGGAATCCGTCCAGAAGAAGAATGTGTTTTTTCAATGTAACCAAGCTCTTCTAAGCGCCCCATCTCATTACGGATCGTCGCTGAACTAAAATCTAGTCCTGCCTCATTCATCAAAGTTTTAGACCCAACAGGATTTCCAAAATCTGTATACAATCGAATAATTGATTTGAGAATCAGGATCTGTCTTTCTGTTAACATTTGGTTCACCTCTTTTTAGCACTTAACAACAACGAGTGCTAATACATTTATTAATTTAACAAATTAGTCAGACTTTGTCAACAATATTCCCTTATTTTTTTACGAGTTTTTCCCAAAAATAGTTAAAATCCTACTTAGTACCTAGAAAGCTCTACGTACTAAGCAGGATAAGCATTGTCACTCTTTGCTTACTGTTTTTCGACTTTTAAAAATTGATTGTTTTCAAAGTAACACATGTAGCAATTTTCTTGAGGATTGAGTAAAAGATCCTTCAGTACAAATGGAATATTATCTGGCATTCCTTGATTTTTAGAATCAAAAATCCAATCAATTTCTTTAAAGTCTAAAATTCCTTCTCTCGTAGCGAGTGGTGTTGAAAAATATTCTTTTTCTGGTAACTCCGTTAGAAACAGGTGTAGACCACCTGTGATTTCGTGATCTACGGTCCAAAGAAGTTTGCCGCCATAAAAAAGTTCACTTACGTCAATTGTTGTTTCTTCTTTTATTTCTCGAATCGCAGAATTTAATGGCGTTTCTCCCACTTCAATTTTTCCGCCAACTCCATTCCACCGCCCCATCCATGGATTTTTTTGTCGATTAAGTAGCAGGACTTTGGTGCCCTGTTTTAAAAAACATAATGTGTACCATTGCATAAATATGCCTTCTTTCATCTTTTAAGTTAACGATTATATAGTAGTTCATTAACTTCTATTATATCGTATTTTATGTAATTAGAAATAAAAAAGAAGAGAAACTAATTCTCTTCTTTCATTAAATGGTAGATTGATTGATACAGGGAAACTGGAATTTCAAAATGTCCAAATCTTAACTTCGATCGTTGGGTTGTCCATTCAGTTAATTGATTTAATGCTACCAATGTCACTTCTTTAAGACCTTCTTCATAAACTACATTTCTTCTAAAGGGGACAAAACCTGGTGCCATTTCAAAAGAATAGACTTCTTCATCTACCACCGTTCCAACTGCAATAATTTTTTGGTACGGTTGTGTGTCATTCCTATCCAACTTAGGTGAATAATAGAGAATTCGATCCCCTTTTTTCATTTTTATTAAAGGGGCTTTTTTACCATGACATAGTTGACAAAATCCATCTTGAATTCCTAATAAAACATGGTTTTTCGAAGCTACTCCAATCCAATAGTTAGTCATTATTTCCCTCCTCTGTAAGAAGATGCAGGAGCGCATTAAATTGTTCTTCATTAGCTCCAAGTTTTGAAAAAAATAACTTATCAATCTGTTCAACTATTTTTAAAGCCTTGTTAAGTTTACTCCTTCCAATTGAAGTAAGCATGACAACTTTGGCTCTTGTATCAATTTTAGAATGACTTCGTTGTATCAACTGTTGTTTTTCTAAATTTTTTAGAATTGTCGAAACGGTCATCACATCTATATCTGATTTTTTAGAAATTTCAATTTGCTTGATTTCATTTTTTGACTGTTCCAAATAGCCTAATGATGCTAAAACAACAAATTGAGGATGGGTAATTCCAATTGCTGCTAACTCTGTTTTAATTTTCTTATGCCAATTATTGTAAGCCTTAATAAAGGATAATCCAATTGATTGGGAAGAGTCTTCTTTAAAGTTAGAATTAAATTGCTTCATTTAAATTACCTCGGATAAACTAAAAACAGATGCTGGAACATCTGAAAATACTTGAGATAAAAATGCTAATGCTTCTTTGTTTTCTTTTCCTGTTAAACTAGCAAATTCAACGGAGTGTCGAACAATCGTTTTTCCCTCAATAGGAATCAATTCATGATTAAAATATAAAGAACCTAAATTAGGTATCTCAGTCTTGTCACAAAAGCTCTGATTTCCCGTTACTTCCACAAGCTCAAATTCCATTGGTTGTTGACCTTCTAACGTCATGATTCCAGTTGTTCCTTGTTCAAAAGCTCCTTTTAATTCAATTGCACTTAAATTATCTTCCCATTTAAACCAATTAGTAACTTCTGAATAAAATGGCCAAATTTTTTCTGGTGTTTTTGTAGTGATTAACTCAAATGAAAATTTCATTTTATATCCTCCTAACGAACATAGTAATTACACTTATAATATAACTCTTTACTATTCGGTTGTCAACATAAAAAAAGCTCTTGCTCCTTAAGAACAAAAACTTTTTTTAGTAAGCAATATTTTAGATTTAATTTCAATCTTTTTTAGCAAGATAATCCTGATAATCACCAAGATACATTGTTGTTTTTTTGGGGGTCAACTCTAATACATGAGTTGCCAATTTATTGATAAAATAGCGATCATGAGATACAAAGAAAATAGTTCCTTCAAAGTTAATTAATGATTTTTCCAACATATCTTTAGTTGCTAAATCTAAATGATTGGTTGGTTCATCTAAAATTAAAACATTTGGTTTGGCTAACATCAATTTAGCAAAAATTAATTTCCCTTTTTCACCACCGCTTAAATCTTTGATTCGTTTTTCAACATTTTCTTGCGTAAATAACAGGCTAGCCAATGTTTGTCTAACTGTTAAATCATCTTCCTCGGGAAATGTTTGACGCATTTCTTCCAATACAGTTAACTCAGGGGTTAATGATTGAAATTCTTGGTCATAGTACCCTATTTTAGTATTGCCTCCCCATTTTATTGAGCCTTCAGCATAGGGCAACTCCTTAATAATTGATTTTAACAAGGTTGATTTGCCGACTCCATTACTACCTAATAAAGCAACCCGATCGCCTCGCTCTATTTTAAATTGAACATTTTCTAGTAATAACTCATTTGGTTTAACTGATAGTGCAACATCTTCAAGTGCTAGAACAGCTTTATGAGAAGGGTACTCCATTTCAAAATTTAAATAAGCACTTTTTAAAGAAGCTAGTGGGGCATCGATACGATCGATTCGATTTAGTTGTTTTTGTTTATTTTTAGCACTTTTAGCTGAGGTTGCTCGAACTATATGCTTTTCAACGTATGTCTCAAGACGTTTCACTTCTTTTTCTTGTTGCTTAAATCTTGACCACTGAAGTTGTTCATTTTTTTCTTTTTGACTGACATAGCTCGAATAATTCCCTTTGTAACGAGTGATTTGGTGTCTTTCCAACTCAACAACCGATTGGATAAATTTATCTAAGAAATAGCGGTCGTGTGATACTACTAAAATAGCACCGCGATATTGAAACAGGAAATTCTCCAGCCATAAAATGGCTTCTAAATCCAAATGATTGGTTGGTTCATCTAAAACCAATAGATCAGGCTCTTCTAGTAATTGTTTGGCTAAAGACAATTTAGTCTTTTGTCCGCCACTTAATTGTTGGATTTTAGTTTCTTTTAAAGAATTGAATCCCATTCCTGAAATAATAGAATCAATTTTAGCTTCAAATTCATATCCACCAAGCATTGCAAAGGATTCCGTTATTTGACCGTATTGAGTTAAAAGGGTCTCTAAATCTTGTGTTTCTGATTGGCTCATTTGAACTTCAAGCCGCTGTATTTCCTGTTGCAATTGAATCAATCCACTAAAAACCGTCGTTAATTCTTCTTTGATTGTATTTGTCATAGTCAAATCTGACATCTGCTTAACAAAACCAATTTTACGGTGTGGATTCCGATAAATTGATCCTTCACTTATTTCCATCTCATTCATTAATAAACTTAATAAAGTTGATTTGCCTGAACCGTTGACTCCAACTAATCCAATTTTTTCGCCTTCCTCAATTTTAAAGTTGATTTTATTTAAAATCGTGTTGCCATCGAAATATTTTGTTACAGAATTTAATTGTACTAACATTTGTTCATCTCCTAGTTAATTGTTTTTAAATGACTAGAGATGAGCAAGCCGATGATTATTTATTGCTTTTATCGAATAACTCATCTCAAAGGAGATTCGTCTTTCCACAATGAAGCAATGGTAAATTGTTCCCGATATTAAACACAAATTGAAGTTCAATTGTTGTTTTCATTCTTAAGCCCCCCTACTCATAGATTCTTCCTTATCTTAACTCGTTAAAATAGAAATAACAAGAATTGACATTTTTTAATGAGTTGATACTCTGAGACAAAAAAAAACTAAAACTCCCTGATTCAGGTAAGTTTTAGTCGTTATTTTTATTTAGGGCTGCTTAGTAAAAAAGCTTGGAAAACTTCATTTCCTAAAAATTTCCCTTTTTCTGTTAATCGAATTTTATCAAGGGTAACTTCAAGCAACCCATCTGCTACAAGACTGTCGATAACCTCTTGATAGACTTCAAAAACGGACACCTGAAATTTATCAAAAAAGTGTTGAATTGAAACGCCTTCTAGTTTTCTCAATCCTAAAAACATTTCTTCTTCAATTTTTTCTTCAATCGATAATTGTTGGGTTCTTAAGATAGGCAACCGATTTTTTCTAAGGGGCTCTAAATACTGTTGAATCGGCCCGTTATTTTGATAACGGTGCCCTCCTAAATAACCATGAGCACCTGCACCAAACCCATAATATTTTTCATTTTTCCAATAAATTAAATTGTGCTGAGATTCATATCCAGGTAATGCATAGTTACTGATTTCATACTGTTTACGCCCTTTTTCAGCCATTAAATCAATCGCCATCTGATACATGTTCGCCTCTTCATCTTCAGTTGGCAACGGCAATTTCCCTTGTCGCATCAAATTGTAAAAAATCGTTTTATTTTCTAAAATCAATGAGTACGTAGAGTAATGTGGCAATTCTAATTCTAAAGCTTTTACTAGGCTATTGTTAAAATCAGCTTCTGTTTGGCCTGGCAGACGATAAATTAAATCAATACTAATATTTTCAAATCCTACTTGTCGTGCGTTCGCAATGGACTGATAGACATCCTTCACTTTATGAATACGTCCTATTTTTTTGAGTAAATCGTCATTGAAAGACTGAACCCCCATACTTAGACGATTGACACCATGATCATGTAGAACTTTCAATTTATCAACTGACAAATCTCCTGGATTGGCTTCAAAAGTAAATTCGTTTCCCATTTGAAAGGGAAGAATTTCTTTCATTCCAGTTAGCAATCGATCTAATTGTTTTTCATTTAAGGTAGTTGGTGTACCTCCACCAACATAGATCGTCTCAATTTTTTCATCTGGCGTTTGAGCCATTGTCAATTGCATTTCTCTTAAAAGCATTTCAACATATTCATCTACTGGTTGCCCTTCTAAAAAGACTTTATTAAAGTCACAGTAGAAACAAATATGTTCACAAAAAGGAATATGAATATAAGTTGCTGTCATGAGTTCACGTTCCTTTCCTTACTTTTCATTCTTAAAATAAGCTGCCGTATCCAGTTCATCTTGCTTTAATTGTGCGATTAAATCTACTACAGAATCAAATTTCAACTCTTCTCGCAAATAGTGGTGCCAAGAAACCGCAACGCGCTCGCCGTAGATATCTTCCTTAAAATCTAAAATATACACTTCAACAGTCATATCCCGGTTATCTCCAAAGGTTACGTTATAGCCAATTGAAGCCATCCCTAAATGCCACTGATTGCCTACCTTAATTTTCACAGCATAAACACCTACTCGTGGCAACCGTACTCCTGCATCTACTTCAATATTAGCTGTTGGAAAACCTAACAATCGACCTCTAGCATCTCCGTGAACGACTCTGCCAGGAATTTCATAGGCATAGCCTAACAATTCATTAGCTACTTCCATATTTCCATCTGCTAGTTCTTTACGAATGCGTGTTGAACTGATTTTTTCGTCATCTGACTCCTGCTTAGCAACTGTTACAACTTCAAAGCGATTGTCGGCGAAACGTGGCAATTGCTCCATATTAGCTACATCTTTTGGTCCATAAGTGTAATCAAAGCCTGCAACCACTACTTGAGCGTGCAGATCCACCATATATTGGTTCACAAATTCAATTGGCGATAAACTTGCAAAAGCTGAGGTGAATTCAATCACATAAAGGATATCAACACCTTGCGCTTCCATTAATTCTTCTTTTCTTTTAATTGTTGATAAATATTTCATTTGATCTGGATCGATTTTTTGAAATACGATGGATGGGTGTTGGTTAAATGTCATTAGAGCTAGCTTTAGATTCTTTTCATTTGCAATTTTTTTTGCTGTTGCAATGACTTCTTGATGACCTAAATGAACTCCGTCAAAAAAACCCAAGGCTAAAACAACATTATCAGTTGGAATTTGATTGGCTTGATATGGATGATGGATATTGACAACTTTCATAAAAAAGAACCCCTTTAATCTATTGATTTCTTAAGACTTTTGTTGGTTTTACTAATTGTGGTTTTGTTGGATGAATGGCATATAAACTAGTAGCTACTCCTTGGTACATCATTACAACTGGGTAGCTTTCGTATGCTTTAAATAAGCTTCTCGGCAATGGCACACCATTTTTTACTTTTGGCCAAAGTTCTTCCGTAACTTCCATTGTTTCAAACTCTTTTAAACCAAATTCTAATGGAAAAAGTTTATCTTGAATACTTTCATCTGTCATCGCTTTAGCAACTTGATCTAAAGTCAAGCAATCGCTCGCTTTAAATGTTCCACTTAATACTCGTGTCAAATCTGACATATGCGCTGGATAGCCTAAAGCATTACCTAAATCAACTGCTAATGTTCTGACATACGTTCCTTTCCCACAAGTTACTTCAAAACGCCATTTAACGGTTCCTTGCTCTTCATTAAATATAGGCTCACTAGTTCGAATGAATGAACTAATTTCAGCTTTTCTTTGAGGTCGTTCTACAGTTTCCCCGTTTCTTGCATATTCATATAACCGTTTACCATTCACCTTAACCGCCGAAAACATTGGTGGAATTTGGATAATCGTTCCTTCCAATTGTTTCATTTGCTCATCAATTTCTTCAATTGTCGGAGCAACGGAAACTTTTTTTGATTCAACAACTTCACCACTTGCATCTTCAGTTGTTGTGGAATAACCTAAGGTAATTTCACCTATATAAGCTTTTCCAGTTTCCATCATATATTCAACGACTTTTGTTGCTTTCCCTACACAAATAGGTAAAACGCCGTCTACATCTGGATCTAGGGTTCCAGTGTGTCCTATTTTTTTTGTATTTAAAATTTTTCTTAATTTAAAAACGCAATCATGGCTTGTCATGCCACGCTCTTTCCAAAGTGGAAGAATTCCGTCCATTTGCAACCCAACTTTCTTGTTTCATAACCACGCTATTATAACATAGTTAAGAAAATAAAAGAATCTACTATTCTTGATTTTTCTTTAGTTATTCATAAGGTTTCTACATTTTTTTCAAAATGGATGTCTTTTTAAAGTGAAATTTGGTATTCTTAAGATGGTAGCATTTTCATAAAAGCTACTCTATTTAAGGAGGCAACTAAATGAAAAACATTAAGATTGTAACGGACTCTACAGTTCAACTATCAAAAGAAGAAATTGAAACCTATAATATTACTGTAGTGCCATTGTCCGCTATGATTGATAGCGTTGTATACATTGATGGTGAAACAATTACAAAATCAGAATTTTTAGAGAAAATGAATGAAAGTCCAACCCTTCCAAAAACGTCACAGCCCCCGATAGGACGATTTGTTGACACATATAATGAACTAGGAGAAGATGACAGTCAAGTCTTATCAATTCATTTAACGGAACATTTAAGTGGCACTGTTCAAGCTGCTCACCAAGCCTCACATTTATCCCACACGGATGTTACTGTCGTTGATTGCCAATTTATTGACCGGGCAATGGCCTTCCAAGTCTTAGCTGCTGCTAAATTAGCGCAAGAAGGTGCAAAAATGGAAACCATTCTTGAAAAAATTGAAGCCATTAAACATAAAACAGTTTTATATATTTGTGTGGTAAACCTTGAGAACCTCATAAAAGGTGGTCGAATTAGTCCAACTGTTGGAAAAATATCAAGTTTTTTAAATATGAAACTGTTGCTGCGTTTAACTGATACTGGATTAGAGCCAGACACAAAAGGACGAGGTATGCGCTCTATTCAAAAACGTATGGATAAGTTAATCGATGAAATGAAACAAACTGCTGGTATAAAAGCTATTGGCATTACACATATTGGTTTGACGCCTTTTACGGTAAGTTTAATTGAAACCTTAAAACTACATTTTCCAAATGCAAACTACTCTATCAACTATGCTAGCCCGAGTATTATGACTCATGCAGGACAAGATGCTTTTTCGATTATGTATGAAACAGTCTAATTGAATCCATTAAAAGGTCAAGTTAAGGAATTTCTCCTATAACTTGACCTTTTGATTGTCTTCTATTAATCTTTTTCAATTAGTAAAAATTCTTGCTCTTGACTATCTAATAAGCGTTTATTTTGTTGAATCGTCGCCCATTTTTCTAAACGACGATTTTTTTCTCGTTCTTTAGCTTTTGTTAAATCACATGTATATAATTCGACTTTATCTGTTTCAGTTAAACACGTAGTGAGGATTTTCAAAAAGCCCTCTTGCTGTGCCTTATTAACTGCCCTTGCTTCATCCATCATTTGTTTATATTGTACAATCTGTTCTTGCGGATAACTTTCTAAATCAGGATCGTCTTCGATAGGTTCCCAAACTGGAAAATCCGTTGTCTCGTATACATATGACGTTGAAAAATGCTTCAAAAGATCTTGATCTTCCACTTCTCTCAAAATTTCAAAGCCTCCCATAATTTCGGCTTCCGTGTCATAGAATAAAATTTGCTTCATTAGTAGTTCTGGATTTTGCGTTTCTTCTTTTAAATAATCTAAAACCATTTCATCGGTTACACCCGCTTCTAGTGTGTCTCTGGCAATCATTGCAACCACTTCTTGATTTCCAGTATTTGAAAGAGTTAAAGGCGTATTTGTACCTAAATACGAAACTAAATTCATTATTTTTGCTCCTTTTGATTGTTATTGTACTGCTATTATAGCAAATCTTAAACAGTAAAAAAACTAAGATTAGCCTAAACTAATCTTAGTTTTTTTTAGTCTTTATTTAAATTACGCAAGAGTTCATCGATGCGATTGCCATATGCCACTGATTCATCACGTTCAAACATGATTTCTGGTGTTTTATACAATGTTAAACGATGCCCTAATTCTTTTCTGATTAAGCCAGAAGCTTTTTCAAGCCCCAATTGTGCTTTTTCAAGATCACTTGCTTTATCAGATAAGATGCTGTAATAAATGGTTGCTTGTTGTAAATCCCCAGTTACACGTACATCCGTAATGGTAACATCTTGAACGCGAGGGTCTCTCACTTTTTTCTTTAAGATATCATTTACCTCACGTTGTACTTCTTGGGTAACACGACCAACTCTAAAATTTGCCATAATAGCCCTTCTTTCTGATGAATGAAGCTATTTGATTATTTACGTTTGATTTCCACCATACGATAAGCTTCCACTACATCGTCTACTCTTAAATCATTGAAATCTTTAATCATAAAGCCACATTCATATCCTAATTTAACTTCTTTTGCATCATCTTTAAAGCGTTTCAAACTTGCCAATTCGCCTTCAAAAATAACAATGCTATCACGAATTAAACGAACACTGCTGTTACGAGTAATGAAACCATCAGTTACATAACCCCCAGCAATAACACCGACTTTAGATACTTTGAAAGTTTCACGAACAACTGCTTGTCCAGTGATTTCTTCTTCGTATTCAGGATCTAACATCCCTTTCATCGCTGTTTCAATTTCATCAATTGCGTTGTAGATAATACGGTGTAAACGAATATCCACTTCTTCTTGCTCTGCTTGTTGTTTTGCTTGTGTTGTTGGGCGAACGTTAAATCCAATGACAATAGCGTTACTTGCTGCAGCCAATGTAATATCGCTCTCATTAATTGCTCCAACGGCTGTATGGATAATTTTAACACGGACACCTTCAACTTCGATTTTTTGTAAGCTGGCTGCCAAAGCTTCAACTGAACCTTGTACATCGGCTTTGATGATAACATTAACGTCTTTCAATTCACCCTCTTGTAAACTTGAGAATAAATTATCAAGTGTTACACGGTTCGTTGATGAACGTTGTTCAACCATTGCACGTTTTGCACGTTCCTCACCTGCTGCACGAGCAGTCTTCTCATCTTCAAAGACAACAAAGCGATCTCCTGCTTGAGGTGCGTTATTTAAACCTGTAATTTCAACTGGTGAAGCTGGTCCTGCTGTTTTCACACGGCGACCAATTTCATTAGCCATTACGCGGACACGACCAAATGTGTTTCCTACTACGATTGGGTCTCCAACATGCAACGTTCCTTCTTGAACTAATAATGTTGCAACTGGTCCTTTGCTCTTATCTAGACGAGCTTCAATTACTGTTCCAAGTGCTAAACGAGTTGGATCAGCTTTTAATTCTTGAACTTCTGCTACTAACAGGATCATTTCTAACAATTCATTGATATTTTGACCAAATTTAGCTGAAATCTCAACGAAAATCGTATCGCCACCCCATGCTTCAGGAATTAAACCATATTCAGTTAATTCTTGCATCACTTTTTCAGCATTTGCTGCTGGTTTATCAATTTTGTTTACTGCAACAATAATTGGAACTTCAGCTGCTTTAGCATGGTTGATAGCTTCAATTGTTTGTGGCATAACGCCATCATCTGCAGCTACTACTAGTACGGTAATATCTGTAATACCCGCTCCACGAGCTCGCATTGTTGTAAATGCCGCATGTCCTGGTGTATCTAAGAAAGTAATTGGTTTGCCGTCAAAATCAATTTGATAAGCTCCGATATGTTGCGTGATTCCGCCTGCCTCACCTAAGCTTACTTTTGAATTTCTTAGTGAATCTAATAAGGTTGTTTTACCGTGGTCAACGTGACCCATGATAGTAACTACTGGAGGACGCGTTACTAGAGCTTCTTCATTTACCTCTTGGTCAAAGTAGACATCTAAATCAGAAACATCTAATTCGATTTTTTCTTCTGCTTCAATTCCGTAATCAGCAGCTAGTAATTCGATTGCATCTTTACTTAAAGCTTGGTTTAATGTTGCCATTACGCCTAGCAAGAATAATTTTTTAATAATTTCAGCTGGTTCACGGTAGATTTTTTTAGATAAGTCTGCCACTGTCATTCCATCTGAATAAACAAGAACTTCTGGTAATTCTTTAAATTTACGAGGTACTGGTGGTGCTACTGGTTTAGTTTCGCCACGTTTCCCTTTACGTTTTCTGAAATTATTACGGTTGTTGTAGCTATTATAGCCGCCACGGTTTCCGCCTTGACCACCACGATTGTTGCTACTTTGACCACCGCGATTGTTACTTGCTGCAGGCCCGTTTGATTGTGGACGTGTATTTCCTGTGCCAGTCGTTTGTGGACGAGCGTTAGCTGTTGTTCCGTTGCTTTGCGAACGGTTTGCTGTATTATTTTGTGCTGGACGAGCTGCTGTTGATTGTCCAGGTTTACTTTGAGTCGCTGGGCGATTCGTTGATTTTGCTTGTGTTGTTTGATTTCCAGTCTTCGGTCCATTTGTTGTTGCTGGACGTTGCTGTTTATTGTCTTTTGAGTTCGTAGTAGTACCTCCTACGTCACTTTTAGGTGAACGATTTGTTTTTTGTTTAACTTCATTTTGACTGCTTTTAGGAGCTACATGCTCTTTTTTAGAAGCAAAACTTTGGTTTAATTTTTGAACTTGACTGTCTTCCATAGAAGACATATGACTGTTGTAGTCAAAGCCTAATTCTTTTGCTTTTTCAATCACACGTTTACTTGACACGTCATGTTCCTTGGCGTATTCGTAGACACGTTTTTTCCCCATGTAATCACCCTCCAATTAAATTGATAGTAATTCACGAAATTTTTTGGCAAAACCATTATCCATAATGGTCGAAATTGTCCGTTCTTTACCAATTGCGTGGCTAATTTCAGCTTTTGTAAATCGCACTGCAACTGGAACCTTATAGTACTGACATTTATCTGATATTTTTTTGATTGTGTTTTCACTGGCGTCAGTTGCCACAATTACTAATTTCGCTTGTTCGTTTCGAATCTCTTTCAAACTTAAATCTTCTCCGGTAACAAGTTTTCCAGCTCGTTGAGCCATTCCTAAAAGATTTAAGATTTTTTGATCATTTGCTATCATAGGCTCATCCGTGCTTTCTGATGAGTAACATAATCAAGTAATTCTTGATAGAACTCATCTGTAATCGTTGCATTGATTTGTCGATCTAACACTCGTTTATCCCAAGCCTTTTGAACAACAGTTGGCTCAATAGAAACATAAGCACCACGGCCAGGCAGTTTCCCAGTTGGATCAATGGAAACTAGTCCTTCTTTGTTTCTAACAATCCGAATCATTTCTTTCTTAGGTTTCATTTCGTTTGTTACAACACATTTGCGCATTGGAATTTTTCGCTTTTGCATCTAATCACCTCTTTTTATTCTTCGTGTCCAGCTCGCTCTTCACCCAATTCAATCATGCTTTCAGCATCTTCTGGATTTAAAATATTTTCTTCCACTTCTGAATCTAATTCAGAGATTTCTTCGATTCCATCTAAATCTTCGATATTTTCAATCACTTCTTCAACATCCACAGCTTCCATATCTTGGTCAACTGCTTCAACTGCTTCTGCATAATCTGCGGCTTCTTCTAATCCAGCTTCTTCTTTTGCAAGTTCTAAAGCTTTCATATCTGATTCTGATTTGATATCAATTTTAAAGCCTGTCAATTTAGCTGCTAAACGAGCATTTTGCCCACGTTTACCAATAGCTAACGACAATTGATAGTCAGGAACTACAACAACGCAACTACCTGCTGCTTCATTGAAAGTTACACTAACGACTTGTGCTGGGTTTAACGCATTCGCGATATAAACCGCTGGATCTTCATTGTATTCAACGATATCCATATTTTCGCCTTTTAATTCATTTACGATTGCTTGGACACGTTGTCCTTTAGGACCTACACATGTGCCTACTGGGTCAATGTTTTCTTCACGAGACATCACGGCAACTTTTGCACGGTCGCCAGCTTCTCTTGCAATTGAAACAATTTCAACAGTTCCATCGTAAATTTCAGGTACTTCTTGTTCAAACAAGCGTTTTAATAAATCTGGGTGGCTACGACTTACAAAAATTTGAGGTCCTTTTGAAGTATTTTCTACTTTGGTCACATAAACTTTAATGCGATCATGCGGTTTGTAAACTTCATTCGGGATTTGCTCTTGTTTTGAAAGAACCGCTTCGATTTTTCCAAGATTTACGTAAATATAACGATTATCTTGACGTTCTACGATTCCTTGCATAATATCATTTTCGTAAGCAACAAATTCATTATAGATAATGCTTCTTTCTGCTTCTCGAACGCGTTGCATAATTACTTGCTTCGCAGTTTGAGCTGCAATACGACCGAAGTCTTTAGGGGTTACTTCAAAGCGAATATGGTCGCCAACTTCATAAGCGGCATTTACTTCCATTGCGTCTTGAATACTCACTTCTAAGCGAGAGTCAAAAACGACATCAACGACTTCTTTTACAGCATATACGTGAATGTTTCCTTTTTTCATATCAAATTCAACTTCCACGTTTTGGGCTTGACCATAATTACGTTTATATGCAGAAACTAAAGCAGCTTCTAGTGCGTCAATGACGATTTCTTTAGCAATTCCTTTTTCGGTCTCTAAAGCATCAAGAGCATTTAACATTTCTTTGCTCATTTGTGATTTCTCTCCTATCTTCTCTCATTATCAATAAGTTTAGAACTTAATTGCTAATCGAGCTTTTGCAATTTTTTTACGATCAAATTCTATTTCTTTTTCTCTTGTTTTGATACGAATGGTCAATGTTAATGTTCCTTCTGTTAAGTCTTTTAACGTGCCTTCATATACTTTTTGACCTTCAACTGGTTCATATAATGAAATATTGATATAAGAGCCAATTGCATTTTGATAGTCTGCTTCTTTCTTTAATGGTCGTTCCGCTCCAGGACTTGATACTTCAAGGAAGTATGCTTGTGGGATTGGATCTGGATCAATTTGATCCATTCGTTCACTAATTTTTTCGCTAACTAATGCACATTCTTCGATATCAATGCCACCTGGCTTATCGATATAGGTTCTTAAAAACCAATTTTTACCTTCTTTTACAAACTCTACGTCAACTAATTCAAACTGAAATTCGTCAACGATTGGTTGAACAATATTCTTAACCGTATCAACCACATTACTCAAATCCATCGCCTCCTTTAGACACTTTTCACCTGACTGCCGAAAAAGAGTGAGCGTCGCCGCTCACTCTCAACAGGATATCTAAATACAGTACTATAGTAACATGAATTCGCGTCAAATGCAACTATAGGACTAGTTAAAACCGCTTTTTTATAACGTAATTTTTCAAATTGGACTATCTATTTTAAAGCATGTCAAACAATGATAATTGATTTTCATCTGGTAAATCTTTTAAAACTTTATTCTCAGTCATATATTCAATCAGAGTTTTTGAAACTTTTCCTCTTGTTGCTAAGTCTTCTTTAGAAAGAAATTTCTTTTCTTCTCTTGCAATACAAATTTGTTTCGCCACATTAGCTCCCAAACTCGGAACGGCTCTAAACGGTGCTATTAAAGAGTTTCCATCAATGACAAAATCATTTGCATCTGACTTATACAAATCAATCATTTTAAATTCAAAACCTCGTTCAACCATCTCATTACATAATTCTAAAACCGTTAACAGGTTTTTTTCTTTTGTTGATGCATCTAATCCTTTATCCATAATTTCTTTCATTTTTGCTTTGATTGCATCTTTTCCTTGGCTCATTGCCACTAAATCAAAATCATCTGCTCGGACAGAAAAGTATGCTGCATAGTAAAGAATTGGAAAATGGACTTTATAATAAGCTACGCGCAGTGCCATTAAAACATAGGCCGCAGCATGGGCTTTAGGAAACATATACTTGATTTTCAAACAGGAATCAATATACCATTCAGGTATTTTTTCATCACGCATTGATTTTTGCCAATCATCTGGGATACCTTTTCCTTTACGAACGCTTTCCATAATTTTAAAGGCCAATCCATCATCTAATCCATTGTGAATAAGGTAAACCATGATATCATCCCGACAACCAATTACTTGTGAAAGCGGAATATTTTGGGTTCGAATCAACTCTTCAGCATTTCCTAACCACACATCGGTTCCATGAGATAATCCAGAAATTTGTAACAGTTCTGTAAACGTTGTTGGTTTGGTTTGTTCCAACATTCCTCGGACAAAGCGTGTTCCAAATTCTGGAATTCCTAGCGTTCCTGTATTGGATTCAATTTGTTCACTAGTAACGCCAAGTATTTCAGGTCCGCCAAATATTTTCATTACTTCAGGATCATCTGTCGGGATGGTCTTTGGATCAATTCCAGATAAATCTTGCAGCATTCTAATGACGGTAGGATCATCATGCCCTAGTATATCTAATTTTAAAACATTGTCATGAATAGAATGGAAATCAAAGTGTGTCGTTTTCCATTCAGAATCTTGAGCATCCGCTGGAAATTGAATTGGAGTAAAGTCATAAACATCCATATAATCTGGAATAACGATAATTCCTCCCGGATGTTGTCCAGTTGTTCTTTTCACTCCAGTAGACCCTTTGGCTAATCGGTCAATTTCTGCTGCTCTAAAATTCAAATTCATATCCCGTTCGTAGCCTTTTACAAAACCATAGGCGGTACGATCTGCTACCGTACCAATTGTTCCTGCTCGAAAAACATATTCATCTCCAAAAAGAACTTTAGTATAGTTATGTGCTTGAGGTTGGTAATCTCCAGAAAAGTTCAAATCAATATCAGGTACTTTATCGCCATGGAATCCTAGGAAGGTTTCAAATGGAATATCATGTCCGTCTTTAAACAATCTTGCCCCACATTTTGGGCAAGGTTTTTCTGGTAAGTCAAAGCCTGAACCCACTGAACCATCATCAAAGAATTCAGAATATTGACAATCTGGGCAACGATAGTGTGGAGGCATCGGATTAACCTCGGTAATTCCTGTCATGGTTGCAACAAAACTTGAACCAACAGAGCCACGTGAACCAACTAAATAACCGTCATTTAAACTTTTATGCACTAGTTTTTGAGAAATTAAATAGATAACCGAGAAACCATTTCCAATAATACTATTTAATTCTTTTTCAATTCTTTTTTCAACGATTTCAGGAAGAGGATCTCCGTAAAGTCTTTTCGCTTCATCATAACTCAGTTTTCGAATTTCTTCTTCTGATCCTTCAATCTTAGGTGTATATAAGTCCGTTTTCACGGGTGTCATTTCTTCTACCATATCAGCTATTTTTTGGGTATTTTCTACAACAATTCGATGAGCGGTTTCTTTGCCTAAAAAGTTAAATTCATGAAGCATTTCATTTGTTGTTCTAAAATGAACTTCGGGTAAAATGCTACGATTTAAAGGATTAGCCCCGCCTTGAGAATGAATCAAAATTTTACGGTAAATTGCATCTTCTTCATTCAAATAGTGAACATTTCCAGTTGCAACAACGGGTTTATCTAGTTCATCCCCCATTTTTACCATATTGCGCAAAATCTCTTCTAAGTCAGATTCACTTTTAACTAATTCTTGCGCCAATAAATGCGCATAAACTGGTTTTGGCATAACTTCTAGATAATCATAAAATTTGGCTTTATTTTTAGCTTCGTCATAGCCTTTTTGCATCATGGCTTCAAAAACTTCACCTTGACTACATGCCGATCCGATGATTAAACCTTCTCGTAACTCATTTAATTTTGACCTTGGAATTCGAGGCACACGGTAAAAATAATCCACCATTGACATAGAAACCAGTTTAAATAAATTCTTCAACCCTGCTTGGGTGGTCGCGATAATTGTCGCGTGGAAAGGTCTTGCTCGTTTATAAGAATCCCCTTCACCAATATGCAGATTTAATTCATCGTGATAGTGCATATTATGTTCTTCTTTTGCTTCTTTTAGAAAAATCCAACATAGCTGCCCAGTTGACTCAGAATCATAAATAGCGCGATGGTGTTGTTCCAAATTAACACCATATTTTTTTGATAAAGTATTCAAACGATGGCTCTTTAATTGTGGATGTAAGAATCGGGATAATTCCAATGTATCAATTACGGGATTAGCTGCTTCTGGAATATCATATTTACCATAACTTGTATTTAAGAAACCCATATCAAAGCTAGCGTTATGAGCTACTAAAATATGATTCTCTGAAAATTCTTTGAAGAGTTTTAACACATCTTCTTCTGACTTAGAGCCTTTCACCATGTCGTCTGTAATCCCAGTCAAGTTAATGGTTGTTTGAGATAGTGGATGACCAGGGTCGATAAATTGCTCAAATGTTTCTATCACATTTCCTTTATACATTTTAACTGCTGCTAATTCAATAATCGTATCATATACAGCTGATAATCCCGTTGTTTCCACATCGAAAACGACATAGGTTGCATCGGCTAACTCAATGTGATCTGGATTATAGGCAATGGGAACACCGTCATCAACGATGTTAGCTTCAATTCCATATAAAATTTTCACACCGTGTTTTTGACCTGCATGAAAAGCATCTGGGAAAGATTGTGCGCCTCCATGATCGGTAATTGCTATAGCAGGTTGCCCCCATTTAGCAGCTTGTGCAACTAAATCAGTAATGTTATTTGTCGCGTCCATTTGACTCATATTGGAGTGTAAATGTAATTCAACCCGTTTATCGCCTTCAGCAGCTGTATCCTTACGAGCCTCATGCTTCCATTCGGTTACATCACGAGCACTCATGACTAAATCACGCATAAAGCTATCTTCCTGAACGCTTCCTCTTGCTCGGACCCACATGCCTTTTTGCAAGGCAGCAAAGGCAGCTTCGTCTTCTGGCGAATTGGAAAACATTTTAACTGAAAAAGAAGAAGTATAATCTGTAATTTTTAAAATCATAATTTGTCGTTCAGAACGTAGTACACGAATTTCTTTATCAAATACATACCCTTCAATCGTTACTCGACGTTCTTCTTCAATAATTTCACTCATTTGTTTGACTTCTTCTTTAGCATTAATCTGGCGCCCTAAAACGATCGGTCCTTTTGGCAAATTCACCAGTTTTTGATCTTTATTGCGTTTCTTCTCTTCTTCAGCTTTTTGCAAATTTTCAGAAGCACGCATTGCTAATAATGCATCTGCTTCTTCTTTTTTTGCTTGGAATTGAGCTAATTTTTCAGCATTGGCAACTTCATCAATAATCGGTTCAATTTTGAAGCGAGGAAACCCTAGTCTTTGGTATTCTGCTTCTACTGGAGGCAAATACTCATTTAGTAGATGACTTTTAACGACTTCATTTTCAACAAAAAGTTGAACTTTTTTTAAATTCATGATAGGTAATTGTTGCGCAAATAAGTTATTGATTAGAGGTGAAGATACGCCACTTTTTTTAACAGCCTCTGGCCAATAATGTTCTAATTTTTCAATCGTTAACTGTGGATTTTCTGCCTCTATTGAAAATGTGACATCTGCAATAGTTCGAAATGAAATTTGCAAACGCTCTGATAAATTTTGATACACTTCAAATGGCAATATGTCTTTAAATAAAAAGTCAAAATGCCATATTTTAGATTGCTTATGGACAGTCACTTTCTTGATACTTCCATTTTCAAAATAAGGGCGGTAGCCTGCTTCATGATGTAGGTCTACTTGTTCCAGTAATTTTTGAAACAATTCTTGTTGATTTAAACTCATGGGATACCCCTTCCTATATATATACATGCAAACACTGACTTGTATCTGTTTGCCATCTTTGATAGCTACGTTTATCATTGTACCAAATTTCGAGGCGAAACGATATTTCATTTTACTAAAATTAAAAATAAAAGCAAAATGAAGACTCTTCATTTTGCTTTTATTTGTTTAAATGGTGTTTAAAAGAATATTCAATGTATCGGTTAATTCTTCTTTTTTAACTTCAATTGTTTCGCCTGTTTTACGTAATTTAATTTCTACGATGCCTTCGCTCGCTTTTTTACCCACTGTGATTCGAACTGGAATTCCAATTAAATCAGAATCAGCAAATTTCACACCGACGCGTTCATTACGATCATCCATTAAAACAGATAAACCAGCATTTTCTAGACTTGTGTAAAGTTCTACACTTAAGTTAACTTGTTCTTCTGCCTTCATATTAACAGGAACCAAATGAACTTCGTATGGCGCAATATTACGTGGCCAATTGATTCCTTTTTCATCTGCTTGTTGTTCAACAATAGCTGAAAGTAGACGGCTCACTCCAATTCCGTAACAACCCATGATTACTGGAACTGAACGTCCATTTTCATCTAAAATAGTTGCATTCATTGATTCACTATAACGAGTGCCTAGTTTAAAGATATGGCCAATTTCAATTCCTTTTGTAAACTGAATAACACCTTGTCCGTCTGGCGAAAGTTCACCTTCCATAACGAAGCGCAAGTCCTCATAACTTTCAATTTTGAGATCACGTTCTGGATTTACATTTACGTAGTGGAAGCCTGTCTCGTTAGCACCACAAACTGCATTTGCTAAGTCTTGGACATAACGATCAGCAATCACACGAATCTCTTCATTGATATTAATTGGACCAACTGAACCGAAGTCAGCTCCAATCCATTTGATGGCTTCTTCATCCGTCGCTAAATCTAAGAAATCTGCTCCAAGAAAGTTTTTTAATTTCACGTCATTGACTTCGTGATCACCACGAACCACCACTAAAATAGGTTTTTCATCCGCAATAAACAATAGGCTCTTTATCACACGACTTGTTTCAACTTCTAATAATGTTGCTACTTCTTCGACAGAACCCGCATTTGGTGTTGCTACTTTTTCTAATTCTTTTTCGATTTCATGAGATTTTTTGCGCATATAGAAATTAGTGGCCATTTCTAAGTTCGCCGCATAATCACTAGCATCTGAATAACAAATCGTATCTTCACCAATATCAGAAATCGCCATGAATTCTTTTGAATCTTTTCCACCCATCGCGCCACCATCACCAATGATGCTACGGAACTCTAAACCACAGCGTTCAAATATACGGTTGTAGGCTTGTTCAAATTGACGGTACCCTGTGTCTAGGCTTTCGTCACTATCGTGGAATGAATAGGCATCATTCATGATAAATTCACGGCCTCTTAATAAGCCAAAACGAGGGCGTTTTTCATCTCTAAATTTTGTTTGAATTTGATAAAGTGATAACGGCAAACGTTTATATGAATTGATTTCATCACGAATCAAGGCTGTAAAAGCTTCTTCATGAGTAGGACCTAATAAGAAATCCCGCTGACTACGATCTTTTAGTTTCATTAGATTTGGGCCATAGGTTTCATAACGTCCAGACTCTTCCCAAAGTTCACGTGGTAATAAGGATGGCATTAGCATCTCTACCGCATCAATTTTCTCAAATTCTTCGCGAATGATGGTTTTTAATTTTTCTAACACTAGATTTGCTAGCGGTAAATAACTATACACCCCACTTGATACTTGTCTGATGTAACCAGCTCGCAATAGCATTTGATGGCTGATTACCTCAGCATCGTTTGGAACTTCTCTTAATGTAGGTACGAATAGTTTTGACTGTTTCATTATTTTTCTCCTTTTATAAAAATGAAAAACCAATGATTTTTCATTTGAAATTTACTTTGTCATTTTAATTAAAAAAGTAGCGCTGAATGTCATTCCAAGTCACTAAGACCATTAATAACATTAATAAACCAAAGCCAACCATTGTAATAATTCCTTCTTTTTCAGGATCCAGTGGTTTACGTCTAATGCCTTCAATAATATTTAATAGTAATTTCCCACCATCTAACGCTGGAATTGGTAATAAGTTGACGATTCCTAAATTGACACTTAGGAAAGCTAACCAATTGAAAACACCGTAAAATCCTGTTTGGACAACTTGTTGCGTTGTTGCGTAAATTCCAACGGGACCAGAAAACATATTAATTGAAAATCCTTTAGTAAACATAGATCCTAAAATTGTTAAAATTTGGACAATTACAAACCATGTTTGCGTAAATCCGTAGCTAATTTTAGCTGTAAAAGAAGTATCCATCGCCGCTTTTATTCCAATCATGCCGACTTTCTTGCCGTCTTTTGTATCTTGCTTTTCTGGCGTTAAGGAAATGACTTTTGTTTCTCCTTTTTCAGATTCTACTTTTAAGTTAATTTTTTTTGCTGGATATTTTTGGATTTCTTGCGCTATTTCAACCCAAGTTGTCGTTTTCTTACCTGCAACCTCTAAAACTTTATCGCCTTCTTTTAACCCAGCTTTAGCTGCTATACTGTTTGGCATAATTTCTCCTAATTGATTTTCATGAGAAACAACCCCACCTTGCATAAAAGCCATAATCGTAAAGGCAATAATTGCTAGAATAAAATTATTCATTGGTCCAGCAAAATTTGTCATCATACGTTTTGGAAGGCTCGCTGATTGAAATTGAACATCGATTGGTGCAATTTGTACTTCAGTACCATCTTCTTCAATCACTGTTGCTTCGCGTAGTACTGAATAACGAACTAACTCGTCTTCATTCCCCGCTAAGTATCCTTCAATAAACAATTCTTTTTCTAAATCCAATGCAACAACTTCCATTGGGACAGCATTTAATAAGTGCGTTTTTTTTGATGTATTGATTGTTGTAATGATATTGTCAGAATTAATAACTAGTCCTACTGGCATTCCTGGCTTAATTTCAGTTTCTTCTTCTCCAAATCCTGCCATTCGAACATATCCACCTATTGGTAATATACGTAACGTATAGGTTGTTCCATTTTTTCGGTATGAAAAAATTTTAGGACCAAAACCAATCGCAAATTCTCGAACTAAAATCCCAGATTTCTTAGCAAAGTAGTAATGTCCAAATTCATGGACAACAACTAAAATACTGAAGACAATAATAAACGTGATAATGGTTGTAATCATTTGACACTCTCCTTCTATGTTAGCCAACTTGCGACTAGTTTTCTTGTTTCTTTATCCACTTCCATTAAAGTAGTTAAATCTGGCTGTTTGATATAATGCTTTTCTTGAATGGCTTTTTCAACAAGCTCTTCAATGGCTAAAAATGAAATTTTCTTTTCAAGAAAGGCAGCAACAGCAACTTCATTAGCTGCATTCATCATCGTCGGTGCAGTTCCACCCATTTTCCCAACCGTATAAGCTAATTGTAACAACGGAAATCGATTAAAATCCATTTCCTCAAAATGTAAAGCGCCAATTTCTGCTAAATGAAAGGGCTTAGGTTCCTTCATTTTAATTCGATGTGGGTAAGAAAGAGCATACTGAATTGGCTCTCGCATATCACTTGCTCCTAATTGAGCCATCACAGCTCCATCAATAAAACCAACCATTGAATGGACAATGCTCTCTTTGTGTAAAACAACTTTTATTTTATCATAATCTAGCCCAAATAACCAATGGGCCTCAATCACTTCTAAACCTTTATTCATCATCGTTGCAGAATCAATTGTGATTTTTTGACCCATAGACCAATTTGGGTGATTTAGCGCATCTTCAAGCGTTACATCAACTAGCTCTTGTCGTGTTTTATTTCTGAAGCTTCCTCCGGATGCTGTAATTAACAAATGATCTACTTCAACTATTTTTTCGCCATTTAAACATTGAAAAATTGCTGAATGCTCACTATCAACAGGAAGCAACTGAACTCCATATTGTGTAGCTAAATCTGTCACAAGCTGGCCAGCCATTACTAGCGTTTCTTTATTGGCAATCGCAACTTGCTTTCTTTCCCTAATAGCAGTCAATGTTGGCAGTAGACCCACACTACCAGACACCGCTGTTAACACGAGATCAATTGATTCTAATGCAACAATTTCAGAAAGTCCCTCTACTCCATAAGTAAATGTTATAAAAGGAAATTCTGATCGTAAGTAATCTGCTATTTCCTTTGTTCCTACAGCAACCATTTTAGGCTTTAAAAGCTGAATCAACTGACGTCCCCGCTGAATATTATTAAAAAAAGAAAACGTATGAATCGTAAATTTTTCAGGGTGAGCCAAGACGACATTAACTGTGTTTTCTCCTACAGAGCCTGTTGCTCCAAGCAAACAAATATTTTTCATATAGAACAAAAGTAGTCATCACAATCGATAACTACTTGTACACTTCCCTTCAACATTAGATTAAAGTTACCAGATGAACGATTGGCAATACAAATAACAAACTGTCAAAGCGGTCTAAAATACCACCATGTCCTGGTAAAATCGTTCCTGAATCTTTCACGTCGTAATGACGTTTAAAAGCTGATTCTACTAAATCTCCTAACTGTCCAGCAATCGAGAATAAGACAGTTAAAGCTAACATTATACCCATTGAAAAAGCTTGTGGGAAAAAGTATAAATAAATTGCTGCTACAACGATGGCAGAAACCATTCCACCAATTGATCCTTCAATTGTTTTGTTTGGACTAATAGCTGGTGCTAACTTTGTTTTCCCAATTTTACGGCCAAACATATATGCTCCTATGTCCGTTGCCCAAACAACAAAAAGAACGAACATCAGCAATGGCAACCCTGCAGCTCTTGTTTCAATAAAGTAATGAAATCCTGTTCCAATATATAAGGCACCTAACGTAGCAACGCCTGCATCATCGATTGTGAATGAATTTTTCGAAAAAACTGTACAAACTAACAATAAAATACCACATATATAGAATAAAAAAAGAGTTGAAAGAGATAGGGGAATGAAAGATAAATACTGTTTTGGAACCAAGATTAACATCATCCCGATTGAAGCGATTATTCCCTCAATCGAAAAAATAGAAATGCCCTTCATTTTTAATAATTCATACATCCCAACTAATCCCATTAAAACGGCAACGATTTCTAATACCCAAGAACCAATATATAAAACTGGGATAAAGAAAATCAACGCCACAATTGCTGTAATTACACGTTGCTTCACAAAAATTTCCTCCTCAAATTACAAACCACCAAAACGTCGATTACGTTTTTGATAAATTCCAATCGCATTTTCTAAAACTTCTTCACTAAAATCAGGCCATAGTATTCTAGTAAAATAAAATTCACTATAAGCAATTTGCCATAGTAAAAAATTACTGATTCGCTCTTCCCCACTAGTTCGAACTAATAAATCGGGTTCTTGAAATTCACCTAAAGACGCGGTCATTAATTCTTTTTCAAATGTTTCTTCATCAATTTCTTCAAGAGTTAATTCGTTTTGTTGTACTTTTTTCGCCATTTTTTTTGTCGCTTCTAAAAGCTCACTACGGCTACCATAATTTAATGCAAAATTTAAAATCATACCTGTATTGTCTTTTGTATCTCGAATGGCATTTTCAACTGCTTTTTTTGTATGTGGTGGCAATTCATCAATAAAACCCATCACATTTACTTGCACATTTTCTTCGATTAAATCAGGAACAAATGTATCAAAAAAATCAACTGGAAGTTGCATTAAAAAATTCACTTCATCATTTGGTCTTTTCCAATTTTCAGTAGAAAAAGCATAAAGCGTTAATACTTTTACCCCTAATTTACTGGCATGTTTTGTTATTTTTTTTACAGTATTCATTCCTTCACGGTGTCCTGCAACTCGCGGTAAGAATTTTTTTTGAGCCCAACGTCCATTCCCATCCATAATAATTGCAATATGATTTGGGATTGCTTCACTTGGTTGAAAAGGAGCTTCATTTGTTGGAGAATCTTTTCTTCCTTTTCTATTAAATAAACTTCTCAAGCAGTTCCCTCCAATTTCTTTCTTTAGCTCTATCTATTGTAGCAAAAAGTTGGGAACTTTCCTATTAATTTTGCGAAAAATAAAGATTTTCTTTGCATATTTATGATAATAAATCGGTTTTTATCCCACTTATTCTTTAATTGCTACTTTTTTTAACAATAAAATCATGCCCAAAAAAAGTTATTTAGCAGCATAACTATTTATCTGTTTTTTAATAAAAAAAAACAGAAAGAAATGATTTCTCTCTGTTTTTTCTATATTTAATTAACCTTCTAAAATTTCTTTTTCTTTTTCAGCAGCGATTGCATCAATATTTTTAACGCTTTCGTCTGTTAATTTTTGTACTTTAGTTTCGTAATTACGTAAATCATCTTCAGTCATTTCTTTGTTTTTTTCAGCTTTTTTCAAGTCTTCAATTGCATCACGACGAATGTTACGAGTGATTACTTTTGCACCTTCAGCTTCTTTTTTAACGCGTTTTGCTAATTCTTTGCGGCGTTCTTCTGTTAGCATTGGAATAACTAAACGAATCACATTTCCGTCATTTGCTGGGCTAATTCCAATATCGCTTTGCATCAACGATTTTTCAATATCTTGAATAATGGTTTTATCAAAAGGTGTAATCATTAATACACGAGCTTCTGGAATCGTGATAGAAGCCATTTGGTTTAATGGTGTTGGAGCACCATAATAATCAACTTGAATACGGTCTAAGATACTAGCATTCGCACGACCTGCACGAATAGTACCTAATTCACGTTGTAATGATTGTTCAGTTTTTGTCATTTTTTCTTTTGTCGCTTGTAAAATTGCTTCACTCATGTTTTACTTCCCCCTTACTGTAGTTCCAATGCATTCGCCTAGTGCAACACGTTTAATATTGCCTGCTTCATTTAAATTGAAGACAACTAAAGGAATGTCATTGTCCATGCTTAACGAACTTGCCGTTGTATCCATTACTTGCAAGCCTTTGTTGATAATTTCTAAATGTGTTAATTCTTCAAATTTGACAGCAGTTGTATCCAATTTTGGATCAGCAGAGTACACGCCGTCTACATTGTTTTTCGCCATTAAAATAACGTCTGCATCAATTTCAGCCGCTCGTAATGCTGCAGTTGTATCGGTAGAAAAATATGGATTCCCCGTTCCACCAGCAAAAATGACAACACGCCCTTTTTCTAAATGACGAACTGCTTTTCTTCTGATGTATGGTTCAGCAATTTGACGCATTTCAATAGATGTTTGAACTCTTGTCGGAACACCAACATTTTCAAGATTGTCTTGTAACGCTAATGCATTCATCACTGTGGCAAGCATTCCCATGTAATCTGCTTGTGCACGTTCCATTCCCATTTGAGAACCAACTTGTCCACGCCAAATGTTTCCCCCACCTACAACGATTGCAATTTCAACACCTAAGTCATGTACTTCTTTGATTTCTTTTGCAATCTCTTTGATGGTTGGAGGTTTTATTCCAAAACCTTCTTCGCCAGCAAGTGCTTCTCCACTAACTTTTAATACTACGCGCTTATATTTTGGTTGATCCATATTTTAATTCCCTCCATTAACTTTACTACTCTATACTCATTTTACCATAACTGCAAGAAAAAAGGGAGCGCTCATTAACTGATGCGTTCCCTTTTACATAATGTGTCTAAGGTTTATTTATTCACTTGACTCATAACTTCATCAACAAAGTTATCTTCACGTTTTTCAATACCTTCTCCAACTTCAAAACGTACAAATGATTTCACTGTAGCACCTTTTGAAGCTACAAATTCACCAACAGTTTGATCTGGATTTTTAACAAATGATTGATCTACTAAGCTGATTTCAGCAAGATATTTGTTTAAACGACCTTGAATCATTTTTTCAACAATGTTAGCTGGTTTGCCTTCGTTAAGTGCTTGTTCAGTTAAAACTTTTGTTTCATGAGCAATTTCTTCTTGAGAAACTTGATCACGAGAAACATACTTAGGATTGATTGCAGCGATATGCATAGCAACATCACGAGCAACTTCTTCGTCTGTTGTTCCATCTAAAAGAACTAAAACAGCAATACGTCCACCCATGTGTAAATAAGCGCCAAATGCAGCATTATCTTCTTTGGTTACACGTTCAAAACGACGGAAGCTGATTTTTTCACCGATAACAGTGTTTGCTTCCATGATTTCTGAACCAATTGTTCCGTTAGCAGTTTTGATTTCTAACGCTTCTTCCATGTTAGCTGGGTTTGCTTCAACTACTTGGCGAGTTACTTCTGCTACTAGTGTTTGGAATTGTTCATTTTTTGAAACGAAATCTGTTTCTGAGTTAATTTCAACGATTGCTGCATTGTTTCCTTCAACATAAACGCTAGCTAAACCTTCAGCTGCAACGCGGTCTGCTTTTTTAGCAGCTTTCGCCATTCCATTTTCTCTTAAGTGATCGACCGCTTTATCGATGTCACCTTCTACAGCTACTAAAGCTTTTTTAGCATCCATCATACCAACGCCGGTCATATCACGTAATTTTTTTACTAATTGTGCAGTTACTTGTGTCATTTTATTTTCCTCCTAGGTTTAGGTGTAGTTGTCTTTAGTTTTTCAGTAGGTTTTATCCTATACAGAAAAAATAGGCCGCCTCTTGAAAAGGAAATGACGCCGCTTCGTAAAAAGTCGCTACTCACTTCTCTTTTACTGGAGACAGCCTAAAGATTTTTATATTGGTTGATTATTCAGCGTTGTCGCCTTCAACTACTTCAACGATTTCTTCGATTGATGCAGTTTCAGTGCTAGCTTCTTTTGTTTCAGCAACAAAAGTTTCTTCAACGATTTCATCTTCACCTTGACGTCCTTCGATCATTGCGTCAGCCATTTTAGCTGTCAATAATTTAACGGCACGGATTGCGTCATCATTCGCTGGAATTACAACATCAATCTCATCAGGATCACAGTTTGTATCAACAATACCTACGATAGGAATGTTTAATTTGTGAGCTTCTTGAACAGCAATACGTTCTTTACGAGGATCAACAATAAACATTACATCTGGAATTCTTGGCATATCTTGGATACCGCCTAAGAATTTTTCTAAACGTTCGCGTTGTTTGTTTAAGATTCCAACTTCTTTTTTAGGAAGGACTTCAAAAGTTCCGTCTGCTTCCATTTTGTTGATTTCTTTCAAACGTTTGATACGTTTTTGGATTGTATCCCAGTTAGTTAATGTTCCACCTAACCAACGGTGGTTTACAAAGTATTGACCTGAACGAATCGCTTCGTCTTTAACAGCTTCTTGAGCTTGTTTTTTAGTTCCTACGAATAAAGCGATTCCGCCGTCTTCAGCAACATTTTTCATGTAGTTGTAAGCTTCGTCTACTAATTTAACAGTTTTTTGTAAATCAATAATGTAGATTCCGTTTCTTTCTGTGAAAATGTAGCGTTTCATTTTTGGGTTCCAACGACGTGTTTGGTGACCAAAATGTACACCGGCTTCAAGCAATTGTTTCATTGAGATTACTGCCATGATAAATTTCCTCCAATATGGTTTTTTATTTTCCTCCCTCAAATTCAACTGTAAGGAGACTTGAGATACTCAAGCACCATTCCTTTACATCCTTTAAGGTGTGAAATTAATTGGTGTTTTACACCGTCTATAATTGTACTATATCAATGAATTTGTTGCAAGAGTTTTTTTTCTAACAAGTAACTTATTATTTTTATGAACAACTGAAAAACTAATACGTTTCTCAGTTACTTTTAATTAAAATCGTTTTCAATTTTATTTTATACAAAACACTGTGTTTTTATACTGTTTATTTTGCTATACTAATAATCGTGTGAAAAAAGTAACTTGATGGAAGGATTTGTCTAATTTTGATTAATGCAATTGTTTTTGATGTTGATGATACACTATATGATCAACAAGCCCCTTTTAATAACGCTTTGAAAATTTGTTTTCCGGAGGCTTCCAAAAAAATCGATTTACACCGTGCGTATATTCGCTTCCGTTTTTACAGCGATGAGACCTTCTGTAAGTATATTGCTGGAGAATGGACTTTATCTTTTATGCGTTTTAATCGGATTGCTCAAGTCTTAAAAGAAAATGGTTTTACCATTACAGAAGAAGAAGGTTTATCCTTTCAGGAAGTTTACGAGATCGAATTGGATCGCATTCAACTTTTACCAGAAGCTGAAGCTGTTTTAACTAAGCTAGCTGGAAATAAAGAAGTAGACTTAGGAATTATTACGAATGGTCCTACTGATCATCAATTACGAAAAATCAAACAGTTGCAACTTGAAAAATGGATTCCAATCGAAAATATGATTATTTCAGAAAGTTCTGGGTATGCTAAACCAGACCCACAGATTTTTCATCTTGCAACAAAAGAATTTCATTTTGATGCTACAAAGACATTGTATGTTGGTGATAATTTTGACAATGACGTGAATGGTGCAAAAGCTGCTGGTTGGAATGCACTTTGGTTCAATCATCGCAAACGTCTAAAACCTATCAGCAGATGGGATTGTGATTATGAAATCACTTGCTTCACTGAACTTCCTAACCTAATTGATGAACTTATTGAATCTTAATCAACAAAAAAGATAGCAATTAATGTACTACTCCAAAAATCATTTTTTTGAGAGTTCATACATAATTGCTATCTTTTTTTATTTTATCATCTAAAAATTTTCGCCAATACTTAAAATTTCTCGGATATCCGATTCTGTTAATTGGTTTAATTGTTGATCTGGTGATCCGTCTGCTGTAATGACTTGATCAAACAACGCTTTCTTTTCTTGTTGTAACGAATTGATTTTTTCTTCAATTGTACCTTCTGCAATCAAGCGCCAAACTTGAACAACCTTTTTTTGACCAAGGCGATGCGCTCGACCGGTAGCTTGTTCTTCAACAGCTGGATTCCACCATAAATCATATAAAATAACCGTATCCGCACCTGTTAGGTTAAGACCAGTTCCACCGGCTTTTAATGAAATCAAGAAGACTTCTTTTTCTCCTTCATTAAAACGATTCACCATTTCTAAGCGTTCTTTTGGTTTTGTTTGGCCATTTAAATAGAATGTTTCAAATCCTGACTCAGCTAGTTCTTTTTCAATAATTGAAAGCATGGACGTAAATTGTGAAAATAGTAGCACTCGTTGTCCATTTTCTTTTGCAGTTTGCAACATTTCTTTCAACTGCTCTAATTTTCCCGATTGACCTTCGTAATTATCAATAAATAAGCGGGGGTCACAGCAAATTTGTCGTAATCTAGTTAATCCTGCTAATATTTCAATACGGTTTCGCTTAAATTCATCTTGACTCATTCCTGAAATGCTATCTTGAATTCGCTGTAAATAAGCTAAATAAACGGTTTTTTGCTCTTTCGTCAAGGTACTATATAAGTCTGTTTCAATTTTATCTGGTAAGTCTTTTAACACATCTTTTTTAATCCTTCTTAGCACAAATGGTTGGATCATTTTAGCAACTTGCGGGTACGGTAAGGTTTTAAATTGTTTGATCCCTGGGAAAAATCCAGGCATAATCAATTGAAAAATCCCCCAAAGCTCTTCAATTTTATTTTCAATTGGCGTTCCACTTAAAGCAAAGCGTTTTTTTGTAGTTAATTCTCTTAAAGCTTGGGCTGTTTTTGTGTGGTAATTTTTCACCATTTGAGATTCATCTAACACTAAGGTGCCAAAGGTTTGTTTTTTATAGTGCTCAACGTCTTGTCTAAAACTTGGATAAGAAGTAATCAAAACTTGATTGGGTTGTGCATTTCCAATCAGTTCTTTACGCTCTTCTGCTGACCCCACAACAACGACGCTTTCAATTGAAGGAGCAAATTTTTTAAGTTCGTGTTGCCAATTGTAACTTAATGAAGCTGGCGCAACGATTAAAAAGGGATCATTGGTTTTATTTTCTTCAATTTCTGAAAGGATAAAAGTGATTACTTGGATGGTTTTCCCCAATCCCATATCATCTGCTAGAATCCCACCAAATCCATATTTCGACAGCATTTTAAGCCATTTGAAACCTGTTATCTGATAAGGTCTTAAACTGGCATTCAAAGTCTTAGGTACGGCCACTTCAAATAAATCAGGATGGTTCAAATCTTCCACAAGGGTTCTGAATTTTCTTGACAACTTACGACGATTCGCATCTTCTAATCCTAGTTTTTCTTGAATTTCAAGACCTCTATAACTTGGCAATTCGACTTTTCCTTGTTGAAAATTTTTAGTAATTCGTAATTCGTTTAAAATCTCACTTACTTGTTTAAATCCTTCTGTTTCTAAGGAAAGGATCATTCCGTTGTCTAACTTATGAAATGATTTTTTTTCAACTAAACTACGTAAAACTTGATCAATTTCAGTTGGAGTAATGCCTTTAATATCAAATTTAACATCAAGAAGTGAACCATCATTTTGTACATCAATGGATGTTTCTGGATCAATTTGATCTAGAAATAGTTGATCTAAGACATCATCAACAAAAACCTCTGCATCCATTTCAAGGGTTGGAATCTCTTTAGTAAATAATGTATAAAAGTCATCGTCCCTCACCAATCGTTTTGAATAGCTCGTTTCAAGCCGATGATAATCAAATTCCTTTAGCACATTTAAAATACGCATCTCCGTTTGACTGTCCCTAATTACTTGGGTGTTATCTTTTGCTAATCGATTATGGGAAGGGTCTGTAGAAAGCGTTAAATGATCATAATTAAAATCAACAACCGCTTGAACATTGTCTTTTTGGTATGAAAAATAAATAGCTGTTTTTAACGGCTCTTGAATAAAGGATTCTTTTAAATCATCATCAATCGAAACCTCGCCAATTTTAGCTAGTAAGGGCATTACATAGCTTGTAAAGTCAGGCATATCGATTGAATCGATTTTAACTTCTTTTCCATCATAACGTTGTAGAAAATTTTGTAATGGTTGAAAAGCACGTAATTGTTCCTTAGAAGGTTGAAAAATAACCTGTTTTGCTACAAACCATTGGTAATTTTTTAGTTGAGCATCAATTTGGTTATCAATGTATAGTGTAATATTTTTTTCATGTTGGAATAATTCAAAAGAAAATGGCAATTGTCCTTCGACAAAAAGAACTTCTTTATATTTATGGTCATTTACATAAAATTGAAGTTTTCCAGCTTCTTGAATCAACCTAATCGTGTCTTCTGCCAAAACTGGGGATAGTACCAGATAACGATGATTTGTATAGATAGATTTTGGTTCTTTACTTCCCACCCCCATCATTTGGTTTGATACGGCTTGTTTGTATAAATACATTAATATTAATTGATCCCCACTTGTAAGATTTACTTGCTTAAAGTCAAGAGCCATACCACTTTTCAGCTCAATTCTCCCTTGATTAACAGCACATTCTAAAAATTGATTGACGTCTTTCACAATATAAAGTTTATCAATACCTGCTCGAATACTTAATACTAAAACTTCTTCATTGTTACGAATAATTGTTGCCTGTTTAGACTTTATTTCAATTTTATATTCAATAGATAATTCTGATTTGACTGATTTTGCAGTCATGGTTTCTCGATTTTCATTTAAAAAAACTCGGGAAAACGATTCCGTTAGTTCATGGCCCGGCTCTGGCAACTCACTAGCAACAGCCTTTGCACTTTCTGCTGTTATAATGCGACTGACTCCTTGTTCTTTTAATGCCAATTCAACAGCAACCGTATGCTTGCAATACCCATGATCCTTCCAATAAGGACATTCACAAAAATCTTCTTCTCTAGTAGTTCCATCTAATTCCACATGATAGATTTCACTCCCCATCACATCTGCAGTCCACATCTTCTTTTCTAAAAAAGGAGTGATGGAAAGTATGCGTTTTTCATTTACATACACTCTGCCTTGTTCAATGATTCGTTCAGGTATGCTCCACTTCATTTGAAATTCTCCTACTTTCTTCTATCAATAGTCAGCTTTTTAAGTTCAACTTCGCTTTTTTCTATCTCTTCATTGTACGCTATTTAACTGGAAAAATACACAAGTTTCTTTGTTTTTTGTTGCGTTTGTATTATGTAATTATATTAAAAATCAAGTTTAATAAAAAATTCTCTTTGCTTAATCATTATTTTGATAGCAAAAAGAATTTGTTTACTTTTCAATTAACTTCCCTTGAATAACAAATCGCCCTTTTTCATAATCAAAACCTGTATCACAGGTGGACAACGTTATTATCTGATCTTGATCCGTGACGGTGACATTGGTTTTAAATTTTGACTGTTGCTTGATTGTTGTTAAATAATTTGAATAAGCTTGAGGCTGACTAAAATCTGTCTCAATGTAATAAAAATCAGTTGTCGTTTCATAGGCAGCAAAAACCTCTACTTGATAGCTTTTGGTTTCCGTTTCGTAATCAAACGTTGGATGTTTATTGAAAAAATCTTCATCTAAATAGTTTTGTAAATCAGCAAACATCGAGCCATCCTTCATATTGTGACCATATAAAATCGTATTGAATTCAGACTCGGACTGATTGCGAAAATCTTTAAAAACGCTGCCCGCTCTGGCTATTTCTTTTTGATAATTGTGCTTTAAATAAAAATCATTATCTGAAGATTGTAAAATCGGATAGTCAATGGCTGTATCAGGAATTGAAATCCAGCCTTTAATATCTGGATTGATTTTTTTTAATTCGACAAATGCTGGTTTTGTACTCGTTACTGACCTTGTTTGTTGAGCTTGTTTTTGATAAACCTTTTGAACATCTGCTAATATTCGCTGATTGTGCTGGTTTTCTGTTAAAATCGTAAGAATTTTCCAACCTGAAAAAAGCAATACAATCAGCATCATGCCACTGAGTAGTTTTCGTTTCATTTGTTTCACTCCTTCTAGTAAGGCAAAATATAAGGTCTTCCTGAAGGATGTTGAATAAGCTCCCCCGAAATACCATAAACATCTTGAAGCATCCTTGGCGTAATAACCTCATTGGGCGTTCCTTTAGCGCTAATTTCACCATGATGCATGATGATAATTTCGTCGCTATATTGACTGGCTTGGTTAAGATCGTGTAACACCATAATAATCGTTAGCTTTTGAGTTTGATTTAATGTTTGAATTAATTTAAGCAACTCAATTTGATAGGTTAAATCCAAATAGGTTGTTGGTTCATCTAAAATTAAATACTCTGTTTCTTGAGCGAGTGCCATCGCGAGCCATGCTCTTTGTCGTTCTCCTCCAGATAATTCAGCCAATAGACTCTCTTGTTTTTCTACTAATTTCATTTGTTGCAATGCCTGCTGAACAATTTTTTCATCTTTAGTAGTCTTTCTTAAAAAATGCTGGTGAGGCAGACGTCCATACATCACCAATTGTTTAACTGTATAGTCACCTGGTGCTATATTTTCTTGTTGTAAAGCGGCTAATTTCCTTGCAAAATCTTGCTTACTAAATTGATGTAACTCTTGTTTGTCAAGAATAATCGTTCCTTTTTTCACTTGTAAATGACGCGTTAAAATACTGAGTAATGTTGATTTTCCACTACCATTTGGTCCGATAATTGTTGTGATTTTCCCTGCCTCAATAGTTAAATTAATCCGATTTAGAACAGGCGCTTGTTTTGGATATGCGTATCTCAAGTTATTGATTTCCATCCATCTTTCCTCCTTTCCAAAGTAAGAAAATTAGACAAGGTCCACCGATCAGCATCATTACTGTTGCTGCTGGAATTTCCATCATTTGGAATATACTTCTTCCTAGCGTATCCGCAACTAGTAGTATTAAAGCACCAAGTAAACTAGAAAAAGGAATCAGCAAACGATAATCACTAGTTTTCAGCAGTCCTCTAGCAATGTGAGGCACAAGTAAACCGATAAATGCAATAACGCCGACAATCGCTGTCGTAATCGCTGTTAGTAATACTGCTATCCCAGCAATAATGATGCGTGTTTTATTTAAAGATAAACCTAAACTTGTTAGATTTTTATCAGATAAGGCTAGTAAATTGCACCATCTAGCCGAAAAAAATGCCAATGCTAATCCAATTGCAACGTAAACAAATAAGAAACGAACATCTCCCCACGATTTCATGCCAAAGCCGATGGATTTACCCACTATTTGACTAGAAACTTGTGTGATTTGATTGGCGAAAATTTCATTTAACCCACTAAAAATAGCATTGATGGCTACTCCAGTAACAATCAATTGCAACGGTTTTAACCCCGATGAATAACTAAAACTGAATACTAGTAAACAGGCAATGCTCCCACCAATAAAGGCAAAAAGCGGAGTCCAAAAATAAAATTTTGGGAAAAATAATAAAATAGCTAATGAAAAAAATTGCGCACCCGCTGAGATTCCAATAATTCCTGCATCCGCCAATGGATTTCTTAAAACTGCTTGAAATAACAATCCAGCTACTGATAAGGCTGCACCTGCTAATATAGCTAACACAATTCGCGGTAAACGAAGATCTTTCACAATGGTTGCTTTTTCACTCGTTCCTTGAATCAATTCGCTAAACGAAAGTTGTAAGCTTCCAGACTGAATCGCCCAAAAACAAGTTCCAATAAGTAATAAGCTAAAAATAATAAAAAGAAGAAGTTTATTTTTCATATAGAATCTCCGCTAACTGAGCCAGTGCTTTTGGTGCATTTAATGACGCAGTCATACCGAATAAATTTTCATCTAAATCATAAACTCGTTTATTTTTTACTGCATTAAAATGTTGCCAAATATCATTTTTTTTAAATTCAGCATCAAACATTTCAACAACTTCCTTTGGCATTCCGTGAGCGGCACGAATGATAATATCAGGATTTGCTTGTTGTAAAAATTCAGTATTCGAAGCTAAATATTCTTGTTTTTGACCTTCTATGATATTTTTTCCTCCCGCTCTTTTAACTAAATCACCTAAATAAGCATTTTCAGTGACGACTAAATAACTTCCAGGAATACCCATTAAAATTAAAACGGTTGGTTGTTCTTTGCCCTCATATTTTTTTTGAACGTCTTTAATTTGTTTTTCTATCGATTGATTTAATGTTGTCGCTTGCTGTTTACGATCAAATTCATTCCCTAAAGCTGAAATTTCTTGTTCCATTTTAGCAATACTGCGAAAATCTAAGAATTTAGTTTTAAGATTTGCATTTGTCAGCCTTTCTGCTAAATCGGCTTCTAGCGTTTTCGTCGATAAAATTAAATCTGGCTGTAGGGTACGCATCAATTCTAAATCAGGCCCCATTGGCGAGCCAACAGCTTCAACTTTTTGATAACGACTTGGTAGTTCTTTAGTTGTTGTCGGAACACCAATAAGTGGTAAATCAAGCTGATCCATAATTTCGGTGCTAGCAACAGTCGTTGCAATAATTTTAGGTGTATGTGCTTTTTTTACGGAGTCATTAGGGTCTTCCTTTGCCGCATATCCGCAACCTCCAACTAGTAACAACATAAGTATCAGAAACATTGTTGTTATTTTCTTCATTTTAATCCTCCCTTATTTATGAAAATTGAGCCTTAGCAATTGCTAAGGCTCGTTTTCTTTATTTTTTTGCTGCTTGGTAACGACGTAAAAAATAAAATGTCGCTATTGTAAACAATGTTCCGTATAAGCCGATTGATGCCGTGTCCATTGTTTTTGGATTTTGTGTTTGATTTTCTTGTTTTTTAGCCAGCGTTTTCACTGTTCCATCTGTGCTAAAATCAGGTTTCCCTAATTTAGCTGCTGTTTGATTTGCAAGAGCTGAATCTACTAAGCTTGCATTAGGAATAGCTGGAGTTGGCGTTATTTGTGTCGGTATAATTTCTTGTCCCGTTACATCTTGTAAGGTACTTTGATCTAATTTTACAGAAACTAAATAGTCATGATCGTATTCAAAGCCTTGTACATTCTCTATTTTCACATGTGTTTTAACTTGCGTTTCTGCTGTTTCATCTGAAATTTTGTATTTAACTGTTCGTGTATTCGCTACACTATCTGTTTTTACTAGTTCAGCAGCTTGCCATACACCATTTTCTAAATGGTCAAATGTTTTGATCCAATCACTGTCTTTCATTGTTAAATAAAGGTACGGCTGGTTGTTTTCTACCTTGATGATTCCTGGTTTTAACAAATAGCCATCCATCATTGATTTTTCCGATGAATTTTCTTGATTCACTTGAAATTGAATGCTGTATTGGTGTCCATTTATTAATTTTTTTGTTTCCACTGGTTTTTCTGGTGTTGGGTCAGGGATTGGATCTGGCGTTGGCGTTGGATCTGGTTTTTCTATTGGTTTTTCAGCTGTTGGGTATTCTGTAGCTGATTTTGCCGCCGCTGTTTCAAAAATAAAACGAAAATCCGCTTTTCCTTGATAAATCGTTCCATTTCCCATTGGTGCTTGATACGTTACGTGAGATGCTAGCTCTTGATTTAAATCCGTTACTTCAAATTGTACGATGCGACTATTGGTTTTTTCATCCGTTGAAAGTACGGTAGCATTCGTTAAACCAGTGCCTAAAGTTGTTTGTAAGCTTGTCACCGTTTCTGATTTATTGATTCGAACAGCTACAAAATTGTGGCCGTTTTCAACTTTTAACCAAGCTGGATTATCAAAGTAGCCCTGCATACTGCTAGCTTTATCTTGAGTAGCATGTTTAGCTGTGAACGGAATAGTATATAAGCCATCTGTCAGTTTCTTCGGAGTTGCTGTTGGATATTCCGAAGTTGGTATTGCTTTTGTTCCATCAAAGATAAAACGAAAGTCCGCTTTTCCTTGATAAATTGTCCCATTTCCCATCGGTGCTTGATACGTCACGTGAGATAATAATTCTTGATTTAAGTCGCTCACTTCAAACTGTACGATTCGACTGTTTGAACCTTCATCTGTTGATAGCACTGTAGCATCCGTTAAAGAAGATCCTAAAGTTGTTTGCAAACTTGTTACTGTTTCTGATTTATTGATTCGAAGGGCAACAAAGTTATGACCATTTTCAACTTTTAACCAAGCTGGATTATCAAAATAGCCTTGCATGCTACTCGCTTTATCTTGAGTTGCATGTTTAGCTGAGAATGGGATTGTATAAAGTCCATCTGCTAAAGGTGTTACTGTAACCGGATCAGTTGGTTCTGTTGGTTCTGTTGGATTTGTCGGTTCTGTCGTCACTGGAGTTTCTGGTTCCACTGGTTTACTAGGCTCTGACACTACAGTTAATGAACTTGGATTCATTGTTAAGTCCACTTGGTACCAGTTGTCATAGTCAAATCCTGGAATTCCTTCAACTTTAATATGCATAGAGGAATAAACCACATTGTCTATTGAATTGATTTTGATTTTTGCAACTCGCTCTCCATTATTAGGCGTGCTGTATTCGACATCTTGATACGCATCTTGATAATTTTCTACAGGACTAGGCGCTACTGGATGTTCGCCACTTTTACTTGTTGCAAAATTTTTCCACCAATTGCTGTTCTTAAGCGTTACATATAGATAGGGTTGACCACTTTCAACTTTAATGGTCGCTTCTTGCTGAATATAACCATTGGCTGCAGAAGATTCTTTTGTACGATTGCCAGTATTGTCTTTAAAAAAGTTGACTTGAATTTTATATTCGCCACCATCTTTTAACACACTGTCGGCTTTGACAATCGTTGTTGGGAATAAATTAATAAATAGCAATCCAATCAATAAGAGACTGCTGATTTTTTTTATTTTAGTTGTCATTTGCTTCCTCCTAGTTCGCTTTTTTTGTTTTTTTAATCGTAAATAATCCGATTAATGCTATGATAAATAGTCCAATATATAATGTGATGGAAGCTGTATCACCTGATTTTGGATTCGCTACTTTAGCAGTCGTTGCTTGCTCATTTACAGGAGTCTTGCTTTTATTAGCATCAGCTGTTGCTTCTGATGTAGCTGGTGCATCCACTTTAGAGCCGCCAGATATCAAAGCCGCACTATCCATTGCAAATTGCAACGTAATTTTATACTCGTGATGATAGTTCAAACTTTCGTTATCAATATCGACTTTTATTTTTGCATTCACCGGGGAAGCTAAGTCATTCACAGCAAATCGGGCCTTTCTTGAATCACTTGCTGCATCTGTTTGAATCACTTGTTCGGTTTGCAATCCACTTCCTGAATTTACCCATAATCCAGTAATCCAAGTGCTATGATTGACGGTCAGCTCAATTGATTGTTTCCCTCCAGAAACGATCAATGTTGCTGGTTTATCGAAATAGTCATTGGCCATTGAAACGGAATCACTGTCTCCTTGTAGTACCGTATAGTTAACGGAATAAGTTCCGTCTGCTAAAGCTGCTTGAGCTTTTTTAGGTGCTGAAAATGAGATGAACGTGAAAAACATCACAGAAACCAATACTAAAAATCTCTTGCTCATTGTACTCCTCCTTTTTGTTGAGAATCATTCTCACTAGATAAGTAAAAAAAAATCTCTAACCTTTTATTTGCATCTTAATGATAGCCATTTCATTATATTGAGAATGATTCTCATTGTCAATTGTTTTCTAAGCTCTTTTTTGTTTTTTAATAACAACAATTAATGGATTAGTAAACATTACTTACTACACAAAACTAAAAAAGAACCACTGAATTAACAGCGGTTCTACTTTTGGTTCTATGCCTCAATCTTCGTCCATTCATCAATACTTTTTCCATCACTATCCAATAATTCAAGCCAACTATTTGTACCAGCAAAATACAATAATAACCCTACTTCATTCACACTTTTTAACACAATGTCTTCTGTTGTTACAAAATCCTTTATTTTATCTTGATAATCTAACCGTAGTTTTTCTCCCATTTTTGCAGAAAAACCCACTGATCCATCTTTATTTAGTGGCGCTATGGGCATTAATTTAGCACCTGCTTTTAAAAGCATTTCATTTCTTTTTTGCCACAAAACAGTCGCTTTGCTTTCTCTGGTATCGACAAAGAACTCGATTTGACTGATTTCTTTCGTCCATTTATGTCTCGTTTTTGCAGACTTTGTTTTAGCTGGTTTTTCTGAATCTGCACTTGGTTGTAAATTGTAGCCAAATCGCTCGAGTACTATTAATAGTTCATCTTTGTAGTTTGTTGTATTTTTTTTATGACTAGTAGGAATTGTAAGTTGTTCTGTTTCGGTATTTTCTAACTTCAAGCCATTTTTAATTGCTTCTGTAATCAAATTTTTTTCTAAATAGGCAAGCTCAATTTCCCAAGGAGGTGTTAATAAAATCAATTTGTTGATCGTACTATTTTCAATAGTAATGACTTGTTCTGCTTTTCCGATTGAAAGAACTGTTCTATCTTTCAATAAAAAATAGATAACAGGCTGAGCAACAGTTACTTCTTTCTCCTTGACGTCTTGGATCTCAATTACAGATTGGTGATTGCTGAATTGAATCGTAGTAGCGTTTTTTGTGATCGCAACATTTAGTTTAATCTCGATGGTCTTTTCCCCCTACTTTTCTGTTGATTTATTTTTTTCTATTAATTTTCAATTTTTTCTATGACTGAAATTTATTATATCAAAAAAAGATTACAGAGCCTACACTAATATGAGAAATAACCTTAAAAATCGCTTAAACTCATTTTTTATATTAAATTATTTTTATTAATTTGAATGAAGATAAACAAATAATTTTTTATTATTTCACATAAGGTATTTCAAATGTTATAAAAACGAATAAGAAATTTTAATTGACGATTAAGATAAAACGGTTGAATAACAAAAATTATACTTGTAACCTTATGAACGTATTAAAAAATAAAATAAAGGTGGATGTAAAATGCAAACAAAAAAGCTAGTATTTATGGGAATTTGTTTATTTGGTAGTTTAGGACTTGGCGGGGAGTATCAAGCAGCAACTTCAACAGACAATGAAGGAACTTCTTCTATTACTGCACAACTAGATTCAACATTCCAAGAGGAACAAGTTGATTCTATCGAAAAAGCTAAATTGTTTACCAATGAAGGCGAAGAAACTGATATCACATTTAAAGACTCTACTTTAGAAAATGAAGTAAAAAAAGAATTGAATTTAACTGAAAATGAACATGTAACAACAGTTAATATTCTGAATTTACGAAAACTAGTTTCAAGTGGATCAGGAATTAGCGACTTAACAGGATTAGAGTATGCAAAAAATTTAATGCTGATTACATTTAATGACAACCAAATTGACTCATTAAAACCTTTAGAAAAACTAGAATTATTATCCAGTGTGGGACTTGAAAACAATCCAAAATTGACACTAGATGACGTTTTGGCGTTACCAAATTTAACTGAACTTAATCTATCGAACAATCCAAATATGAAAGATTTTTCAAAACTTTCTGTTTATTCTGAAATGAGAAATCTTTGGTTAAATAACTCTAATTTATCCAACATTGATTTTGTTGAAACCATGCATGTTTTAAAAGAAATTCATTTAGACAATAATCATTTGACAACTATTGATAAACTAGATAGTGATTTTTTAACTAAATTATTTGTAAACAATAATAATATTACCTCTCTAGATCATGTTAAAAATATCTCTCAAATTCAAAGTATTCTCATTGACAATAACGAATTAACTTCAATCATCAATCGACCTACATTGAAAGGCTTGAGTGCAAATTCAAATAAAATCACTACCTTAAATGATTTAAATGCTCCATTTTTACAGCAAGCTAATTTAGATAACAATCAAATCGATTCAGTTCATATCATCTCAGCTCCGTATTTATCTAACTTGTCGTTACGTTCTAATAAATTAGTAACATTAGATGGTTTAGAAAAAGCAACAAATTTAACTCAACTTAATTTACTCTCTAATCAATTGAAAGATATTTCAGCTGTTAAATCCTTACCAAATTTATTACGTCTCGTGATACAAGAAAATCCAACTATTATAGATTTTTCTCCAATATCATCTGCTAACAAATTGATTCAATTATTGGCAAACGACTCAAACGTAACTCCAGCTAAACTCGCGCAATTAGGAAGTTTGAACCAGTTACAACTACTAGCTGTTTCAAATACTAAAAACTTGGCTGATGATTCAAAAATATCTTCTTTAGATTTTTTAACTGATTTCCCTGCGCTAACGTTATTAGCAATAGATGGTCACTCCGTTTCTGATATTTCAAAAATTGGACAAACTAAAATTGAAACTTACAGTGCAAAAAATCAACAAATTAGACTTCCTCAAGTTGCTTTAGGGCAAAAAACGATTCTAAATCTTTTAGATAAAGATAATAATTTCCCTTCAACTATCAATTTTAATACTCCTGGGGAAATTTCAACTAGTCATCCATTAAAGACAAACTATGTCCAATGGCATCAAGTTGGTGAAAATTCTTTAGAATTTTCAAGTTCTGACGATACTTTCTCGGGTTCAGTTAATCAACTCGTTATAAAATAACGTCAAAAAAAGCCAAAATAAGTTTATTTTGGCTCTTTTTTTATCTAAAAATTATAAATTAATTTATATGAATACTCTTAATCTGACTTTTTCCTGTTCCAGACGAGATTACTTGTAACTGATCTGGTATACGATCTTTTAGTTCTTTGACATGACTGATAATCCCTACTAAACGGCCACTGCCTTCGATATTCATAAGTGCATCCATCGCTTCTTCTAAAGCATCTTCATCTAATGAACCAAATCCTTCATCGATAAACATCGTTTCGATTTGGATGCCTCCTGCGTGTTGTTGAACAACTTCTGATAAAGAAAGCGATAAGGATAGCGCCGCAATAAAACTTTCTCCACCAGATAACGTTCGAACATTTCGAATTCCGCCTGCATTATCATCATAGATATTAATTTCTAAACCGGTATCCGTTTTACGACTACCTTCTTCCCGATTCAAATCAAATAAATACCGATTATTCGTTAATTGCTGCAAGCGTTCATTAGCTACTATCAAGACTTCTTCCAAGAAATAGGTCAGTACATAACGTTCAAATCCCATTTTACTCTGATCTCCATCACCACTGGCAACGGCTGAAAGGTTCGTGATTTCTGTCAATAACTGCCACTTTTCAGCAGTGCTTGCTATTATTTTTTGTGCGGATTCAATAATGGACTGATTGGCTTTTTTCATTTGTTCTTGCACTATTTTATGATGCTCTTGTTTTTCAAGTTGTTCTTCTAGTTCATCTAAAACTTTTTCAATTAACTCTAATTCAGGTTTTTCTTGATTTTTTAATTGCTCTTGAACTTCTTGTAAGCTTTTTGAAATACGGTAATGTTCTTTTTCAAAATCTTGAATTTCTTTTTCTAATTGATCGCTATCAATTGACTCGCTTAAAAGCTCTTTGACGTCGTTTAACTGAACAAAAATAGATTCATTTAGTTGCTTTTGAATTTGTTCAGATAATTCATTAATACGAATTTCATTTTGTTTCACAGCTTCGTTAAGATGCTTTTCTTCATATGTTAATTTTTGGAACAATTGCTCCGTTTCGGCTTTTTGTCGCATTTTTTCTTGATAGGTCGTATCCCAATTTTTAACTTCTGTAGTGAGTTTTATAAGGGCTGTTTCGATATCTACAACCGTTTGATAATCTGTTGAAATTGATTTTCTTAAACTCTTTTCTTCACCGATTAATTGTTGAAGATTTAATTTCGAAGATTGGGTTGTTTGGAGCAATGTTTCTTTTTTTGTCTGAGTCGTTAGTAGGGTATCCGTAAGTGTTGTTAACTGTTTTTCTATTTGTTGATGCTCTTTTAAAACATCCTTTTTAGTTTCCAGTTTGTCGTTAATTGCTAATAATTGCTGTTGAATCAAAGCTAGTTCCCTGTTTATTTCCTGTGGTGGCTCAGCTGAAAAATAACTATCTGTTGCTTTCTGTAAGGCATCTTTTATTTTTATTATTTGACTGTTTTGTAATTTCAAAGTGGCCTCAATCGCTATTTTTTCTTCAGTTCGTTGGGCAACTTTTGCTTCAGCAATTTCTAGCTCTTGGGTTAATTCTTGACTTGTTTTTTGAGGGAGCGTTCCTAAATTTTCGATAGGATGTTCCTTAGAACCACATACCGGGCAAGGTTCACCATCAATTAAACTTTCACTTAATTGTAAAATTTGTATTTTTGCCCAATCACTTTTAATTTGTTTTAGCTTTTCATTGTCTTGGAACAACCGTTCATTTAACTCTTTTAATTGCTTGATTCCTCTTTTTACAAGCAACTCGCTTTCAGCTTGTTGGTTTTCTAGTGAACTAAGCTCCAATAACTTGCTCATCTTTGCATCTAATTGATAGCGTATTTTTTCTAACTCATTAAATGATTGAAGCATTTTTTCAAGGGCTGTTAGCTTTACACTCTTTTTATTTTTTTCTGTTTCAAATTCCATGATTTTTTGTTTAATTGAAGCAAGCTCTTTTTCTTCTGCTTCGATTTCTTTTGTTGTTTTATTTATTAACTGCATCAATTCATCGAGTTGTTCTATGGTAATTTTTTGCTGTTCTAATTGATTGATCTCGATTTTCTTAGTTGCTTGTTCCGGTTCCATTCGTTGAACATTTTCTAAGTCTAGCATTGCTCTTTTTAACTGTTGTTCTTTTTCTAATTTTTCTGAGGTTATGGCTCCTAATTTATTTTTCAACTCATCTTTTCCAACAATTAATTCTTCTTGTTTTGACAAGTTAAACTCTATTTTTTTTGCTTCTTTATATTCTAGCAATTGCTCTTTTTTTTGTTTTATTTCAGGTTCCTTATTTTTTAATTGTTCACCTTCATTTGTTAATCGTTCTTTTTCAGTAAATAATTGCACTATCCGTTGACTCATTTGCCATTTTTCAGTCACTCTCGCTTCTTCTTTTTTTAGCTGTACAATGTCTTTTTCTGTAATTAAAATGGCTTGTTTCAATTGATTTTGCTGCTGAATCAACGCTTCATATTCTTTTTGGGTTTTAGCTTGTCCCGTTTCAAAATCGATTGTAGGCTTAACCAGCCACTGTGCTTGATTTAAAATTAACGTAAACTCTTTTTCTTGATCTTTGATTTCTAAGCTAATTTCCTTTTTTTGTTCTTTCAATTTTTCACTAAATAAACGATAAGGCTCTGTTCCAAAAAGTTTGCGAAGTATCTTCTCTTTCTCGTTGCTATTCGCATTTAAAAAACGTCTGAAATCACCTTGTGGCAACATAATGATTTGTCTAAATTGTTCATCTTCTAGTTGCACGACTTCTTGAATTACTTGGTTTACTTCTGTTGTTTTTGAAAAATGATTTAGCTCAACTCCCATTTCATCATATATGGTAATCGTCGCTTTTGCTTTCACTTCTCGTGTGCCTTCTCCACGTTTCTTTGCTAATGTTTGTTCTGGAACTCTTTCAATTTGATACGTTTTATTTTGAGCTGTAAAAACAAACGTTACTTTTGTTTCTTGAGTAGGCTTTGCAAAGGTTGAACGCATTTCTTTTGGCTCACGGTTCAAACCATTTGTTCTTCCAAATAACGCATAACTCATACCATCAAAAATCGTCGTCTTTCCAGCACCCGTTTTCCCTGATATCAAGAAAATATGGTTTTGATAAAATGAAGTGAAATCGATGGTTTCATTTAAATAAGGACCAAAGGCTTCCAAGGTTAATTTAATTGGTTTCATTGCGTCTGATCCTCCTCTTCAATTTTTAATTGAGCAAAAATAGTCGTTAGTAAGTCTGTTTGTTGCTTACTTAAAGAATCTCCTGTTACTTCTTGGTAATATTTTTCAAACAGTGCCCTCGGGGAACTTTGCTGAATTTTCTCTTTATTCAACTGACCCATTTTGCTAAGTAACCCTGTTTTGTCTAACCGTTCCATTCCTAAGACATTTGGGTAAATTTCTCTTAACCGATTCATTGCATCAGGAATAATTTGAGTATCTTTTAGTTGAATAAATAAATAATCGTCTTTTTTTTGTGTTTCATAATAATCTCTTGCTGTCAGGTCATCAAAAAAACCTGTTAAAACTCGCAATGATTTTGTTGACTCAACGGGATAGAAAGTGTTTTTTAAGTTCCCCTCATCTGTCAACTCAATTAGTTTAAATCCTTTTGCTTGATTTGCTTCTGAGACTGAAAATTTTAATAATGTTCCTGAATATTGAATCCGTTCATGGCGGCTTGCATTTGGATTATGCAAATGCCCTAATGCAACATAGTCAAAATCTTTAAATACACTTGCTGAAACTTGATCCAATCCCCCAACGGTTACTTCTGTTTCAGAATCTGTTCTTAAACTCCCTGCAACAAATAAATGAGCAACTAGCACCTGATGATAATTTGGGTCAAAAGATTTTTTCATTTCTTCAACAACGCGTTTTGCTGCTAATTCATGTGTTGTAAGACTGGAGTCACCAAAATAAAGCCTCGCATCAATCGGTTCAAAATACGGCAGTAAAAAGAACTGCGTATTGCCGAGAACAATCGGTTTTAAACTATCTTCAATTTTTGTAACTAAGTGAAAATTCAGAAACTCATACCACGGTCCTCCTGTTGCTAAACGTGTACTGCTGTCATGATTTCCTGATACAACAAGCAAGGGGATTTTTTGAACAATATTTAATTCCATTAACATTTTATTTAATAGTAAAACTGCTTCTGCTGGGGGAACAGCACGGTCATATAAATCTCCAGCAATCACGATTGCATCTACTTTTTCTTTAACGGCAACTTCTACTAATTGTCGATAAACTTCTTCTTGTTCTTTTAACAATTGAAATCCGTGGATTTTTTTTCCAATATGCCAATCAGCTGTGTGAATAAATTTCATCATTTTTAACTCCTGTCTTTATCCTATTTAGTATACCAAAATACCCCTTTAATCGGAGAGTTTATTTTCCTTTGAAAATGACTATCTTTCAAATTAAACACTTGCTATCTGTTTGATTTTCTTGCATACTATTAACTATAAAACGACTTTTTAAAAGGTCGCTTTTTTAAAATTACTATTGCTTAAATAATGATTTTATTTAATTATGAAAGGTTGAGTGCAATTGTTCTATCGTTTTGTTCGCCAAGTGGCTCGTTTTGTAGTATTTGTTTTAAATGGAAACTCTCGTTATCAACACAAAGAACGAATTCCAACTGAAGGTTCTTATATTTTAGTAGGGCCTCATCGAACCTGGTTTGACCCTATTTATTTTGCTCTGGCAGGTAGTCCAAAGTGTTTTTCATTTATGGCTAAAGAAGAGTTATTTAAAAATCCGATTCTACGTTGGATTATGGTTCATGCTAACGCCTTTCCAGTAAATCGTGAAAATCCAGGACCTAGCGTCATTAAAAAACCAGTGAAAATTTTAAAAGAAGGAAAGTTAAGTCTTATTATGTTCCCTAGTGGTACCAGACACTCTTCTGAATTAAAAGGAGGCGCTGCTACAATTGCTAAATTAAGTGGGGTTCCATTAGTTCCAGCAGTCTTCCAAGGTCCTTTAACCATTAAAGGGTTGCTTTCTCGCAAACCAGTAACGGTTAATTTTGGTGATTCGATTTACATTGATCGCAAAATGAAGTTAGATAAAGAAAGCTTAAAATTGATTGAAGATCAAATGCAAGCTGCTTTTGATCAATTAGATTATGAAGTTGATCCATCATTTAAATACGAACCTAAAAAATAACATCTTAAAAACGTTAAATCTAGCTTAGTTAGCTAAATTTAACGCTTTTTTTATTTTCTTCCCAAAGATGGATATCGCTCTTTTATCCGTCTATAGGCAGTTTCAACAGAATCAGGTATCGTCACATAAGCATGAAAATTTTGTCCATTTGGACCATAGCCCTCTCGTGTATCTGCTAGTCTTGGAAATTCTCCCATAACCAATGATATAAATCTTGAAATATCCCATTGATTGCTTACTACATTTTTTTTAAAAACCAAATTTGCTCCTCTCATTTCTACTAGAGGAATAAATGGAGCATAATTGATGACTTTAGTCTTTGTTTTAGCAAAATGTTTTCTAAAACAGGCATCTGCTCTTCTTTGCATTGTAGGATCTTGAACTAAAAGAATTTCTTTTGGAACTTCCATAACATTTTTTATTAACCTCAGCGCTTCTATCGCATTTTCACCACCATTAGTTGATCTTGTTTCAATAAAAATATCATCAGCTGGAATTGATTCATAATGAATAAGCATTTCTTGAAATAATTCCGCTTCTGATTTATTTGCTGAGTCAATCCTTTGATAAGTGGGATGTTGTCCCATTAATTCTCGAAGTAAATCCGTTGTGTGACCTATTCCGCCTGTTAAAATTATGTTTTCTACTAATCCTTTATGATAACTATTAGCTACTACTTTACTTGTGTAAGGCAACCCATTCCCAGCTAAAACAAGTGTTTTAATTTGTTTTTTTCCACATTCTTTTTCTAGACTTTCTTTTGATAATTCATCAATGTTTCGATAAGCTAAAAAAAGTATTAGTTCATTCAAATCTGTCACTAATTGATTCATCGTCATTGTGCAAACTCCCTTAATTAATATGTATTACCCTTTTTTATCAGTATACACAACACGCCTATAAAATCATAGTGCTACTATCGTGATGTCTTATAAGACATAAAACTTTATTTATCCTTGAAACCTTGATATTATGAAATTCTTAAAATACTTTTAATTTTTCCAAACTAATAAAATACAGAAAAATACCTTTAGTGTTACAGTTTGTTAAATATATGCTATAATCAAATAAAAAAGGAGTATCGCGATGTTAAGTAAAGAACTGATTTCCACCATAAAAAAAGAATTATCAGACCTAGTTACAAACCTAGATGAATCGAATGTACATAGCACATGTAGATCATTGGGACACTATATAGGATTTTTAGAAAACGGCCACGCTCTCCACTTAGATGTTACTTTAGAAGCCGTTCAAACGATGCCTCATGAACAAATTATTGAACTGAAAAATACCCCCTATGAGAAAGCAACTGACTTAAGTTTCTCTTGGTTAGCTAATAACGACGATGAAGTGAATTCCTTTTCTTCAAAACATTCAATTAATCCTAAAAGTATTATTCAAGAAAAAAATTCACCCCGAAAAAAACAAGGGCGTACTTATATAGGCAAACTTAATCGTCAACTAAAAGGTGGTTTTCTAGCTCCCCATAACAACGTCTATGTACCTGAATCCGTTATCCGCAGTCAAGGCTTAAATCACAACGACTCTATTGAAGCTACATTACTTTTTAAAACACCTGAAACTAAGCGGAATAAATATGATTACAGAGTGATTGAACGAGCAAATAATCATGATGGAGAGAAACGATTACAATTAAATCATTGTATTGTAAAATATGATCCTACCATCAATCGTTTTTATTTCGATTCAACTTTGGACGACACTACGATTAGTCATCAAAATAAGACGATGAAATTTTTGCTAAATGATTGGGATACTGAACCTTTTTTCATTAAAGAAGGCGATATTATTGATTATGCTTTTTTTGAAAATGATTGTCAAAAAGGACGTATTTGTTGGAAACATGGTAACCCTGAAACAATAAAAGATGGCAATCATTCATTTATCCACTAATAAAAAAACTTTTTCAAACAGAAGGCATGGGAGTGCTCTTGTTTGAAGAAGTTTTTTTCTAATTCCCATGATTTGATATCACTAAAATAATGTAAATTTAATTAACTATTAAGCTTATAAAAAAAGAAAGCTATTAGCTAAAAAACCAATAACCTCCTTATTTTTTATTAACTTTCTTCACTATTTTGTAGACGATACATATCGTAATAAATACCACCAAGGTCAATCAATTCATCATGGCTCCCTCGCTCGACTATTTCACCATGATCTAATACCAGGATTAAGTTTGCATCTCGAATCGTTGAAAGACGATGTGCAATCGCAATCGTAGTACGACCCTTACGCATTTTTTTTAATCCCTCTTGAATCAAAGTTTCTGTTTCCGTGTCAATATTGGCAGTTGCTTCATCAAGCACTAGAATTTTAGGATCCGTCACGATTGTTCTAGCAAATGAAATTAGTTGCTTTTGTCCGCTAGAATAGCTTGCCCCTCGTTCAATAACTTTTGATTCGTAATCATTTGGCAGTTGATTAATAAATGTATCTGCTTGAACAAAACGAGCAGCATCTTCAATCGCCGCATCACTAATTAATGGATTCATTAAACGAATATTATTTTTAATGTTGCCATAAAATAAGAAAGAATCCTGTAGCACTAATCCCATTTTTTGACGAAGTTCTGTAATAGGATAATTTTTGATTGATTTTCCATCAATTAAAATATCTCCTTCATAAAATTCGTAAAAACGCATCATTACATTGATAATTGAACTTTTCCCGCTTCCAGTATGTCCGACTAAAGCTACTGTCTCACCAGGATTTGCAGTAAAACTAATATGGTGCAATACATTGTGTTCTCCATCATAAGAAAAACTTACATCTTTAAATTCAATTTTAGCATCTTGAATGGTTTCAGCTGCCTGTTCGCTTTGAGCTGGACTCAATTCTTGATTGTCCATTATTCTTAAAACACGTCCACTAGAAACCATTCCGTCTTGAAAAATACTCAAATTATCCATCATATTTGTCATTGGGTTAAAGAAACTTTGAACATAAGAAATAAACGCGTAAATCACTCCGACACTAACGGGTTCTTTTAAGGCATCATAACCAAAAAATCCTAATACAACCGCTAACGAAAAAGTATACAATAAATTAATGATTGGACCTAATAACAGCGCATTTGTTTTAACCATTGCGACTCTTGATCTATAATATGATTCATTAGTTTCGTTGAATTCTTTCTGCAATCGTTTTTCTTGTCTAAATTGTTGAATAATACTCATACCAGAAATCGATTCATTTAATTTGGTATTTAGTTGGCTCAATTTTTCTCGCATACCGCGATAAACTTTTGAACTGAAGCGTTGATAATACCATACGATAACTAGTAAAACTGGTAAAAACAATAAACACCATAACGCAATAGTCCGATTTAGTAAAAACATCGCTGTAAAAGCTGAAACAATTGCGAACAACCCTTGTAAGACAGTTAAATAGACACCCCAAAAGTCTTTAATTGTTTCGGTATCGTTCGTCACTCTTGAAACAATTGATCCTGCTGGTGTTTGGTCGAAGTAACGCATTCCTAGCGTATGCAATTTTTCAAACAATTGATTTCGGATGTTTTGAACAGTTTTTTCCGTCGCCATTTGGTAAAGGTACATTTGCAAGAACCAAACAACAATTTTAACTAGAGTAACTCCAAAATAAAGAGCTGCAAAGGTTAAAATCACTTGAGATGTCGCCGTTTTTGTAGTCAAGTAATCATCCATAAATACTTGTAAAATTTTAGGTAACATGACATTGATAACTGCTAAACAAGCACCCCAAAAAATCGCTATAAAAAATTGTTTTTTGTACGGCTTCGCATAATAAAACATTCGTTTAACAATTTGAAATTGTTCTTTAAGTGGAATGGATTTGGACCAATCTGATTTTTCCATTAGTTCGTCCCTCCTTCCAGTTTTGCTTCTAATTGTTGTTTTTCATACATTTCTTTGTACCAACCATTTAATTGTATCAATTCACTATGATTGCCTCGTTCGACAATCTCTCCATCATCAATTACAATCACTTCCTCTGCATGCATCACACTACTAATTCGATGAGCTGCAATAATAGTCGTTTGATCGCTTCGTTCTTTTTTTAGAGCTGACAAAATCGCTTCTTCTGTTTTAGCATCTACTGCGGATAAAGCATCATCTAAAATTAAGAGTTCAGGATTTGTAATAAGCGCTCTTGCAATTGAAATACGTTGCTTTTGTCCACCAGATAATGAAACCCCACGTTCACCTACTAGAGTATCGTATCCTTCTGGCATTGCTAAAATATCTTCATGAATCGCTGTTAACTTCGCTGCCTTCACAACTTCCTCATCACTTAGCGTTGGATCAGCAAAACGAATATTTTCTTTTATTGTAGTTGAAAACAAAAATTGATCTTGTGGTACATAACCAATCCCATGTAACAAAGCATTTAATGAATACTCACGAATATCGGCATTCCCAAACTGAATTCTACCATTATATCCATCGTATTCTCTTAACAACAACTTAAAAATTGTTGTTTTACCTGCACCAGTTTTCCCAACAAGTCCAAGAGTGTTGCCTTTATCAATTTCAAAATGGAGATGATTCAAAGCTACTGAATCGTCATCTGGATAGTTGAATTTATCCACTTGATACTCAATTTTCCCATTGACTGGTGTCGTGATTGCATCAGGATTTTCAATAATCTCAGAAGTTTCATTTAATAACTCCTGAACGCGGTCATAACTAGCGCTTCCTCGTTCTAAGATATTAAATAAGCGACCAATTGCAAACATCGGCCAAATCAGCATGGCAATGTAGCTGATGAAAGAAATCAATTGACCAATTGAGATCGTGCCGCTCATTACAAAATTCCCACCTAGAACAATGGTTAGTACATAAGATATGCCCATAATAAATGTAATTGCTGGGTCAAATAACGAGTCGACTAAATAAACTTTTTTATTCTTGCCAACCACATTATCTGTCTGCTTTTTAAAATCGGCAACATCTTCTTGTTCTTGACCAAATGTTTTAATCACTTTAATGCCACTAATACTTTCCTGCGTCTTATCATTCATACTAGAAAACGCCGCCTGAGCACTTCTAAAACGAACATGTAGCTTTTGTCCTAAGATACGTGAAGCTACGGCTAGGAGTGGTAAAGGAATCAATGCAATCAGTGTTAAGCGCCAATCAACAAATAATGCCATTGCAACAATTGTAGCGCCTCCTGTAATCATTGAATCGGCCAATGTTAAAATCCCACCACCAGCTACCATTTGAATCGCAGATAAGTCATTCGTCGCATGTGCCATTAAATCTCCAGTACGATATTTTTGAAAAAAAACATGATCCATCTGTGTAAAATGTTTAAACAAATTCGTTCGTAAGGTTCGTTCTAATTTTGCGGCAGTTCCCCAAATGTTCACTCGCCAAATATACCGGAAAATATATTGTGCAATTGCTGCTGCTACTAAAATAATCAACCATTTTGTTAATGATTGAGCTGTCATTTTTCCAGCTGCGATTTCGTCAACAACCACCCCAATAATCCGAGGGGGAACCAATTGAACGATTGCCACTAAAATTAAAAAGAAAATCCCAATCATATATGATTTCTTTTCTTGTTTAAAAAACCAACCTAACTTTTTAAAGATTCCCATTCGTTTCTTTCACCTACCTATTTCTTTTATTTCAAATTTAACTTAGAGAAGTGCTTACTCATTATAATACTATCTGCACTTTTTAGCTAAACACATTTAATTTGTGGTTTATTGCAATAAAAAAACGAACAGAAAACCTCTGCCCGTTTGAAAGAATCCATAGACTCCAAAAAAAATTTAGAGTTTATTTTTTCTTATTCGCTTTTTCTTGTTGAACTTGCATAGAGGCCATCATCTGCTTAATTTTCTTTTCAGACGGTTTTTGACCCATTTGCATCATCAACATACGTAGCATATCCTCATTAACGGGAGGATTCTTTTTAAAGTAATCCATCATATAGTTTCTTGCGATAAAATACCCACCAACTAAACCTGCAATTAAAGCAAGTACAATTAATAAAATAGCGATTCCGATTGACATTTCCATTCACTCCTTTCGAGACTTCTCATTTATCAATTGTACTAGATTATTTGGTAAAAATAAATAGATACTGACTATTATTTCAAAAAAATATGATTTTATGCAACATTAAGTAGAAAATTGAGTTGTTAGAGAACTTAAAGATGGAAAAACAACAAAATAAACCTACTAACAGTTATGGTTGTCATTAGGTTCATTTCACTTTACTGTGTATCTCTCTAAACTTTTATTTTATATCTAAAATTCTTTACATAATTCCCAATTAACCCCCGTCCCCCAACCGATTCCCAGCCAAAGATTGTGAAAAGCAATTGGTCTATTTAAAAACGTTGAGAAATAAAGCTTTAGGGACAGGCGTTTCTTGTAAAAATTCGCAAATATTTTCTTAATTAAATAACTTTAAGATTGTAGATTAATTTTTATTGAACTAATAAATTTAATAGATTATTTTTTTCTAGTCTATTTTGAAGTTCATTCATTTTCTAAATCAATGTGTTCATCCTCTTTTGTTGCTAGCGGTGCAAGTTTTCCCATCATAATGCGAATTATGTCATGAAGTTGGTCATATTGCCACTCGATATCACATAACGATGAGTGGAGAAGAACAATATTTTTAACAACTTTTTCTCTTTTATCTTCTTTTAAATGCTGTAGTCTTTTTTCTAAGACCTCTTCTAAATCTTTGATTTCGGAAATGTTTTCTGTTTCTTCTTTGATTATGTTTGGATCAATCAATGTATTATCAAACTCTTCGTTTAATTCCAGCAATGTATTAAATATCTTATCTATTTGTTTTTCCATATTAATCTCCTTCTTATCGTAAAAATCTTCCTTCGGCACTTGCAGTTTTAGCCGCATTTATACTGCCATCTAAATTTAAAACATACTTAAATTTCCCCTGCTTATTAAATACTTCAAGATGATCTTTATGCAGCCCATCTAAATAAAATTGATCGCCTTTATTCAATCCAGGTATTTTCGTTTTTTCAGTGACTGTATAGACACTTTGCCCATCTACCGTTTTACTTGTCTTGTTACTACAATCTTTCAGTTTTTTTCCAAATTTACTCTTAAAGAATTCACTCATGTTACCTACTGGTTGGACTCTTCCGCCACCAGAACTTTGCATTTGCTGAATGTTATCCATGCCGTTCTGAATCGCGTTACTGAACACAAGCCCACCGTGAGCCAGTGCGCCAGCTCCAACTGTGGCTCCAGCTCCAGCAATTGCTCCAGCTCCAGGTGCAAGAGCTCCACCACTCATAACAGTTGCTCCAGCTATTCCTTGAAGACCTTTAATCGCCATATTAGCGCCTTGATACATTTCAGTAAGTGATTGAATTCCTGTTAATCCTGTTCCAAATAGCTTTCCATAGTGATAATTTTGATTGTTTTGAAACTTTTGATTTACTTTTTTGGCTTTTTCTCCAGTATTATTTTCAACAACTGCAATTCCAGCACCTTGTAAAAAGTCTAGTGCTCCAGTCATTGTTTTTTTCCACCAGGGAACTTTTGCTTTTTTCTTCTTCGGTTTATCTTTTTTAGCTTGTTCTTTCAGACGTTCCTCCCAAGCTTGATCAATTGCTTGCGCCCATTCCATGTTTAACCCAGTTGTCGAAAAGGTTCCTGTAGTTCCATTCCAGGCTTTTCCTTCCGCAATCATTGTAACACCCGTTTCTAAGTTCTGTAACTGTTGTTCTAAGTCATCAAAAATAGAAACAGATGTGTGATTGAATTCTCTCAATTTATCTAATTTTTTTGCTGTTTTTTCTTTAGCATTCTGCAAATTATCAACAATATTTTGAGTGAAAACCTTTGGAATCGCAATCTAATCTAAGGCACTAGACATGGAATCTAAGCGTGAAATTTGAGAAATTAAAACGTCTTCTTGTAGGCTATTGGCGTCCACGTTGGATTTGTAGTCGCTGATAAACTGCTGATTGGCACGAATTGCTGTTTCGCAAACTAGAATAAAGCCTCGTGTTGCTGGGAGATAAGCCGTTTGGAAATAACCTTTCGCAGAATCATATGTATTTCCCTTCAGGGAAGGTTCTAAGATGATTTTACTTAAAGCCGTTTGGACGTGTGTCATGCCACTAATCACGCTGTTGCAGTAGCTTTTAATGGCCTTCGTTTGTGTGTTCATTTCGCCGACAAACAGATTAATGCTCATGTGTTTGCTCCTCACGGCTCAGATTCAATTTTTGATAATAGAGTTCATCTTCTTTATCCATAAGAGCATGTTTTTTCTTTTGTAACTTCTCGTAATCATCTTCGCTTTCATAGAGATATCCTTGTTGCTGATACACCGTTTCTTGTTGTAAGTCTGCGATTTGGACACTCATTTCGCCCTCTTGCCAGGTCGCGCGCATTTCATTAAAAAGCTGTTGGATCTTTTGAAAAATAGACTGGACGTCTTCTGTATTTCGCTCCAGCTTGTGGAGAGACGTTTCTGCCTTGTAGCGAGCTTCCGTTACAACCTTTAATTGTTCTTGTAGCCCTTCAATAGTTGGTTGTTGTTCCAATTCTCATTCCTCCAAACCTTAGTTTAAGTTTAATAAGGATTTTTCTAGTTTTTGATCCATCGCTTCAAAATCCGTCGCAACACTTTGAATATTTTGACTGTCGCGTTGTAAGGCACCTAGAAAGCTCGTCAACAATGATTGAGATTGATCAATCGTCAGACTTGCTTTTTGGTTTCCAGATACGGTCGTAGCTGAAGCTTTTGAAATTGAACTAGAGTGAGAGAAGGCTTGTGTTGCATTACTTAATTCTGTAGCTAAAGAACTTGCTTGATTAAAATTACTTTGGACTACTCCCATTTTAAAATCCCCTTTAGTTTAATAATAGCGCATTTGATTTTTAAAATACAGATGTTCTTTATTATTAAACCATAACTTCAAGAAAATTAAAATAGCGATCGTGATTTTAATTTAGAATCATGTACTTCAATAGTAAAAAAAATACTTAACTTCCTTTACTTTTAATTCGTTTTAAACGAATCGCTTTTTAGTCCATTTACTAAGAAAACATCATCTATTGAACTCACTATCTACTCGAGTCCAATAAATGATGTTTTATGTTTATAACTGGTTAAATGTATTTACGACGTTTTCAACTGTAAATCCATATTGTTCGATAACTGTATTTCCAGGTGCACTTGCACCATATTTATCAATGCCTAGCATTACGCCATCAAGTCCAACGTAACGTTCCCAACCAAAGGTTGCGCCCATTTCAATTGACATACGTTTTCTAACTGCTTTTGGCAAGACACTCTCTTTGTATGCTGCATCTTGTTTTTCAAATAAATCAAAACTTGGTAACGATACTACTGAAACGTCTTTGCCTTGTTTTTTCAATTCTTTTTGTGCTTCGATTGCTAAGGCAACTTCAGAACCTGTTGCTATTAGAATTCCAGTTGGTTGATCACCATCTTGTGGAGAAATTACGTAACCGCCTTTAGCAACGTTTTTACGTGCGTTTTCTTTTGTTCCAGGCAAGACAGGTAAGTTTTGGCGAGTCAAGACTAATACTGTTGGGTGGTCAGTTGAGGTAATTGCTTGTTCCCAAGCAGCAACCACTTCATTTCCATCAGCTGGACGAATTACAGACAAGTTTGGCATACCGCGTAAGCTAGATAGTTGCTCTACTGGTTCATGAGTCGGACCATCTTCTCCTACAGCGATTGAATCATGTGTAAACACATACGTTACAGGTGCTTTTGAAATAGCCGCTAAACGAATTGCTGCACGTAAATAATCTGTAAATACAAAGAATGTTCCGCCATAAGTTTTTGAACCACCGTGTAATGAAATTCCGTTCATTGCAGCTGACATTCCAAATTCACGAACACCGTACCAAATGTTGCGTCCTTCATATTGACCTGGTTCAAAATCTTTTTCACCAGCAACCATTGTATTGTTTGAAGCAGATAAATCTGCAGATCCACCCCAGAAAAATGGAATAGCTTTTGACAATGCTTGAATGGTTTCACTACCTGTCACACGAGAAGCAGCACTTTCGCCTTCTTCGTAAACTGGTAATTCTTTATCCCAATCAGTTGGTAAGTTCCCAGACATTGCTAATTCAAATTGAGCAGCTAATTCTGGATATTCAGCTTTATATGAAGCGAACAATTCATTCCATTCACTTTCTGATTTAGCTCCTTGATCAATCATTGTTTCTTTAAAACGTGTAGCTACTTCATTTGGAACAGTGAACGCTGGATAATCCCAACCGTAAGCTTTTTTAGTCGCTTCGATTCCATCCATTCCAAGTGGTGCGCCGTGAACTTTAGATGTTCCTTCATTTGGAGCACCAAAGCCAATCACTGTTTTTACTTCAATTAAAGTTGGTTTTTTAGTTTCTGCTTTTGCTGCTTCAATCGCTTTTTCGATTTCAGCTAGATCATTTCCATCTTTAACTAAAATATGTTGCCAATTATACGCTTCAAAACGTTTGCCTACATTTTCAGTAAAAGCTTTTGAAGTAGGACCATCTAATGAAATATCATTTGAATCATATAATACCACAAGTTTGCCTAGCTCTAAATGACCTGCTAAACTTGCTGCTTCAGCTGATACGCCTTCCATTAAATCTCCATCACCACATAAAGCATAGGTATAATGATCAACGATTTGATGATTTTCCTTATTATACGTTGCCGCTAGATGAGCTTCTGCCATTGCCATTCCGACACTATTTGCAATTCCTTGTCCAAGAGGACCTGTTGTTGCTTCAACACCATCTGTATGATGTACTTCTGGATGACCAGGGGTTAAGCTATCCCATTGACGGAAATTTTTCAAATCCTCCATTGATAGTTTGTAACCTGATAAATGTAACAAACTATATAATAGCATTGAACCGTGTCCTGCTGAAAGTACAAAGCGATCGCGATTTACCCATGATGAGTTGCTTGGGTTTACGTTTAAATGTTTTGTCCATAGCGTGTACGCCATTGGAGCAGCCCCCATTGGTAAACCTGGGTGTCCTGAGTTTGCTTTTTGAATCGCATCCATACTTAGTGTTCTAATCGTGTTTACTGCAAGTTGGTCAGTTGTATCGAACAATTAAATCATCCTTTCAGTTTTAATATCTCTATTTTACTGTTTTAAATCGTTTTACGCAACGCTTTCATAGAATTATTGTATTTATTTTAACGATTAAACGCCAAATTTTAACAATTGATAAAGCGTTTTCTACTTATATGTCTCATTTCCTTCTTATTTTTAGCGGTCGTGTAATCCTTTTTCTTTTTGAATTTGCTTTAACTTTTCAGGAGTAACGTCTGTCCCATCATTGTCGACAACTTTCATTCCTTCGATATGATTTCTCATTCCACCGCGGAAAGCTTGTAAATATTCTTCTCTTAATTCTTTTTGTTCTTGTTGCTCTGATAAGCTGAGGGTTTCGCTCTTAGACTTATTGGCTAGCTCGTTAATTCGGGCTATTTTTTCTTTAGATAGCATTTAATTCACTCCATCTCGTTTCATTTGACCTCTTAACTATATCAAAAATTAAGCTGAAAATATATCCATTTGCCTAAAAATTAGTTTATTCTTACAAAGCTTTCAAGACACTAGGAATAGAAATTTAATTTTTACCGAACATCTGTTTGAATTCTGTGATTATTTATGGTATTCTATAGTTAAGAAAATTGATAAAGAAACGAGGTGCATTTAATCATGCGTAAAACTCCAGAATCTAGACAAATTGAAGTATTACAGTACATACATGAACAAGTTCAACTAAAAGGGTATCCCCCAACTGTTCGTGAGATTGGTACTGCTGTATCTCTTTCTTCAACGTCAACGGTACATGGCCACTTATCACGTTTAGAAAAAAACGGCTTTATTCAACGAGATCCTAGTAAACCTCGTGCTATTGAGTTAACTGCACTTGGATTGTCTAAACTTGGTGTCCCAATGGATAAGATTCCCCTTCTAGGAACCGTTACAGCTGGTGAACCGATATTAGCAGTTGAAGAAGCCACTGATTATTTCCCACTACCTCCTCATCTGCAATATGCAAATGAAGCGTTGTTCATGCTAACTATTCGTGGTGAAAGTATGATCAATTGTGGAATTTTAGATGGCGATGCTGTAATTGTTCGCAAACAATCAAATGCTGATAATGGCGATATCGTGATTGCTATGACAAGTGAAGATGAAGCAACTTGTAAACGATTCTTCAAAGAAAAAGATCATTACCGCTTGCAACCTGAAAACGATGGAATGGATCCGATTATTCTTAGTGAAGTAACCATTCTTGGAAAAGTTGTTGGATTATACCGGAGTCACATTTTTTAAGACTTTCAGAGTTTCCTTTATTAGGAAGCTCTTTTTTAATGCTTTTTAGTTGTCTCTACAAATAATTGTGCTAAACTTTGTATATAAGGCTTTTTTTATTCTCACATAAGGAGGTTAAGTGAAATGGTTGCATTATTGTTTTATTGGTTTAGCTTATTGATTCAAGTTGCTTGGATTCTTTTAAGTGTTGGTCTTTCCGTTATGTACTTACGCAATAAAGAAAATGGAAATTTATGGGCATTTGCTGTTTTGAATATTCTTTCAATTATTTATAGTGGCATTGTCATCTGGATTTATAACACTTGGGATTTCGGCATTCAAACATCTAATTGGTTTGCAATTATCGTTGGTATTTTAGTTGTTTTAACGATTATCGAGTTTGTCCTAGGACGCTCTCCTAAAAATCCAAAATCAATCGCATAAAAAGAATCCCCTTCAGGTTAGAATCAATCTAACTTGAGGGGGATTTTTATTTTAGTAGTCCATTAAAGTGAAGATATCGTATCCTTCAATTTGAGCACGACCATTTAAATCTGTTAATTCGATTAAGAAAGCTGTTCCTACAACAATTCCACCTAATTTTTCGATTAATTGAATCGTCGCTGCAATGGTTCCACCGGTTGCTAGTAAATCATCACAAACCATCACTTTTTGACCTGGTTTGATAGCGTCTTTGTGAATTTGTAAAACATCTGATCCATACTCTAAACCATAGCTAACTTCAACTGTTTCTCTTGGCAGTTTGCCTTTTTTGCGAGCAGGAGCAAAACCGATTCCTAATTCATAGGCCACTGGGCAGCCTACGATAAATCCGCGAGCTTCTGGTCCAACGATCATTTCAACGCCTTTGTCTTTTGCGTATTTTGCAATTTCGTTAGTTGCATAACGATAAGCTTCTCCGTCTGCCATTAAGGGTGAAATGTCACGGAAAATAATTCCTTTTTCAGGGAAGTCTTTTACATCTGCAATATATTGTTTTAAATCCATCTATAAATCCTCCATTCAAATTTTACGAGGCTTCATTAATTTGTTGTTTTAACCAGATTTCTAATTCTGCAAAATGGCTGTACAGCAAGATTTTTTCAGCTTCTATTTGATTTAGTCGTTTTTGGTAATTTTCTGCATCAGACAACTCTTTTTTTGGAGCATCTTCGACATAGTTCATTACGCCATTGTCTATTGTAACAAATCCTAGTTCAAAAAACACGTTAATCATGAAAATTAATAAGTTATCTTTGATTTTTAGATAATTTGCTAAAATAGACAGCTTATGTCGAATATCAACATCTTTGTGTGTTGCTACGAATTTAAATAATTCTCCAAATTGTGTTCGGCTTGGCATCCCATTTAGGTAACTTTCTGATTCACTAAAAAAGGCAGTAACTAACTTTTCTGGTGTATTTCCCCGAATCGTTGACGAAATCCATTCTAATTCGTTTGGACAATCGATAAATACAAAGGTTGAATGTTGCGTTTTAAAAGCTTCAGCATCTTCTTTGGACTCAATCAAAACACTTTCACTGCCCATTGGAACTTTATCATTATGGGTTTGGTAGCTTTTCTTATTATAAAATAGATAACAAGCTGCGCCTTGTACCCAAAGACCTGCTGCTAAATTGCTCCCTCTCAAATCAACAACTTGAAGTCCATCCATTGAAATATCTTCAAGCATCAACTGAGGCTTACGGTTGCCATTCCATTCATTTATAGAAAGCTTTCCGACTAACGACACTTCAGAATTGTCGTTGATTTCATCAGCAACTGCACCTAATTGAAAGCCAATCACGTCTAAATTCACCTTATTTTTTGTTGCTTTAAGTTTTAAATGAGCGTTGTTGCCACCAATTTTACGAATGTCTTCTGCTTGAACATGTTCAAGTAAGAAAACAGGCTTTGGATTGTCTGTGCCAAATGGCGCTAAACTAGCCAATTCTTCAATCGTTGCAACGGTGATATCTGTTAATTCAATCGTTTCATCAATTACTAGTTCTTCATTCAAGTTTCCGACTAAATCATGCGTTAACGCATACTGATTTAGTTGTGTTTGTAAGGTCTCAATATGTTCAATTGGCAGTGTTAGACCTGCTGCCATATGATGTCCACCAAAATGGGTGGTTAAATCTCGGACTTCATTAATTGCATCATATAAGTTATACGCGCTAATGCTCCGTCCAGAACCTTTAGCGATTCCATTTTCAGTGTCAATATTCAACACAAGTGCGGGTTTTCCTGTGGCACCAACAATTTTACTTGCAACAATTCCAAGTACCCCTTCGTGCCAATCGGACTTCGCTAATAAATACACAGACGGTGTTTCTTTCATTTCTGCAATCATTTGGAAGGCTTCTTCCGTAATTTTTGCCACAAAGGCTTGACGCTCTTCATTTTTTGTATTAATAAAGGTTGCAAGCTCGATTGCTTCTTCTTCATCAAAGGTCGTTAATAAAGCAACTGCTGGCCCTGCTTCACCTAAACGACCGACAGCATTTAGACGAGGCGCGATGGTAAAGCCAATCGTTTCTTCTGTAATGGTCTCTTTTTCTATTCCTGCAACTTTTGCTAATGCTAAAAAACCTAATCGTTCAGAAACTTTTAACATTTCTAGCCCTAAAATCACTAATGCTCGGTTCTCATCCGTCAATGAAACTAGATCAGCAATAGTTCCAATCGCTACTAGATCTACTAGTTCAGTTGGAAACTCGCCTAATAATGCGGTTGCTAGTTTGAAGGCAACACCTACTCCAGCTAATTCACCAAAAGGATACGCTCCTTGTGGATGTTTTGGATGAACAATTGCATATGCCTCTGGCAAAATCTCTGGCATTTCATGGTGATCCGTTACAATCACATCAATTCCTAATTCCTTAGCTTTAGCAATTGCTTCGTGACCTGAAACCCCATTGTCACACGTCACAATCAATTCCGCTCCCTCTTCAATCAATCTTTCAAAAGCTTGGACATTCGGTCCATAACCATCTGTAAATCGATTTGGAATATAGAAATCTACTTCACCACCAAGCATTTCAATCGTTTCTTTTAAAACAGCCGTACTTGTTACGCCATCAGCATCATAATCGCCATAAACGACTATTTTTTGACCATGTTCAATTGCTTGCGTAATTCGTTCAACGGTTTTTTCCATATCATACATTAAAAATGGATCATGAATCCAAGTTTCATCTGGTTTCAAAAAATGCTGTGCTTTGTCTTTTGTATCCAAACCACGATTAACTAGTAAAGTCGATACTAACGGAGAAGTCGAAAGTTCTTCGCTTAAAGCTGTAATCGCTGCTTCATTCGTTTGTGGTTGATTTAATTTCCAGTTCATTCGAGATTTTAACAATCTAATCACTCCCAACTTATTTAGTATACCAAATTTTTAGAAAATAAAGTAGTTGAACTCTTGATTTTTTCGCTTTTTAATTCTTAGCCGTTTATTTCTAATTGCAAATCATTTCGTTTAATTTTATACTATGATTAACTAATAAAATCAACTAAAGGGGCTAATGTGATGACGTGGAAAATAAAAAGATTTAATGAATTAACAACGACTGAACTTTTTCAAATCTATCAAGCTCGAGTGAACGTTTTTATTGTCGAGCAAGAATGTTTTTATCCAGATGTAGACGATAAGGATTTAATCAGCATCCATGTGTTTAATGAACAAAATGGCCAGATACAGGCTTATGGACGCATCATTCCAAGTCAAGAAAAATTAATGTTTGGCCGTATTTTAACAGTGAAAGAACAACGTGGGACTGGCTTAGGCAAAGAGTTATTAACGATTATTTTAAAAACAATTGATGATAGCTTTCCAAATCAAGCCGTTGAAATTCAAGCACAAGCTTATTTACAAAAGTTCTATAGTCAATTTGGCTTTGAACCAATCAATGGCGAGATTTATTTAGAAGATGAAATTCCTCATATTGATATGATTAAAAAATAAAAAAACCTTCAGTTAAGCAATTTGTTCGTTGCTTAACTGAAGGTTTTACTTTAATTATTTTTTGATAATCCCAAAAGGCTTGCCGATTGGTAGGAACGTAAAGCCAAAGTGACCATTCAAAACAGCTGCTGCTGCGCCATAGAATGATAAAATTGAAATTAAAAATTCCGCAACTGCTGCCATCATGTGGAAGAAGTCTGTTGCAATTCCAAAAGTTGACATAAACAATCCTAGGAATAAAAAGTCAATTAAAAAGAAAATAAAGAATAAGACCTTGTTTGTTTCTAAAGCTCCCACGGTCATAAAGACTGTGAAAATAAAGTAGCCAAGGAAAGCAAAACCTAATTCATTTGGATCGAAAGAAGCTTGTAGCACTTCTCCAAACAAACCATTTTGAATCATCCAGCTCATTCCTGTTCCTAACCAAAATAGTCCGTAACCAGCAAAAGCTGTTGCGCCAAATACGTTATTATGTTTTGCATCATAGTTAGAAGCAATCAACTGAGCAATTCCGCCTAAGAAAATTGCCCATGGCAACACGCCACTTACGTTTTCTGTCCAGCCTAATTTTTGAGATGAGGCTACTAAAGTAACCATTGCTAAACCAAACAATCCAATCGCTGTCGGATCAATTATAACTTGTTTTACGTGATGTTGCTCGTTTTTCATTAATGATATTCCCCTTTATTTAAAATTGCCAACCTGTATAAAATACCATCTAAGCTACTAAGAGTCAATTCTTTTTTTTACCCTTCAAAACACTTATGAAATAACTAATCTTTCCATCATTTTTAACTAAAAAGAGCAACTTACATTTAATGTAAGTTGCTCTTGTTTAAAAGGTTTTATTTAGAACTTCAAAAACTTCAACTGAAAGTTCTTTATGCTTATTAGTTGGATTAAACCAAATGTCATTCCATGCAACTTGACTGCGTTCATAGGTAGTCCGCTCATCATAGTCACTAAGCGATTCATAATAAATATCAAGAACGACAATCGTTTGATCTCCTTCACTTCGTTTAAATTGATTGATTCCTAGATTGTTCACAATTCCATTAAACTCAGAACTTGCAGATTGTTGAAATTTCTCCATTAATTCTGGCAAATCAGATGTTTTTGTTTGATACGTAAACACCACTTTAATCATAGTTGAATTCCTTCTTTCAATTAAAGCGTATTTTCAGTTGGCGGTGTTGTTAGTTTTGTAACCAATTCTTGCTCTAAACTATCAATTTTTTTCTTGTTTTCTGCTAATGCGATTTCTTTTTCTGCAAGCTTGTTTTCATACTCCGCTTTTAAACTTTCAGTACGCTCAGCTACTTTTTGATCAAATGTCGTCAATTCTTTTCCTTGTTGCTTCACTTGTTTTTTTAATTGTATACTTGATCCCGTTGAAACTAAAACTGCTGCAATCGCACCAACAAATAATGAACCTAAAATCACCATGATTAATGGCCACTCAACTTTTGTAAAGCCAAAATTCACAGGTACTTCTGAAACATTTAAAATAGCAAATAACGCAACGATTAGTACTAAAATAATACCAACAACTAGTCTCCATTGATTTTTCATCAGCTACACCTCTTTTACTAAATTTAAAGAAAAATTCTTCTATTTAAGAATAACTTTATTTGAGCAATTTGTCTAATAGTATTCATTAAGAACTTAAAAACCCATTTAAATAAACGCGATTTTCTATAATTATTATTTAATGGATTGGGAATCGCAAGACTGTTTTTAACTTTTCAGGTGCCACTCTTTTAGGGTCAGACACATAAATTTCTTTATGCTGATGACCGACTTTTTTTAAATTCATTTCTTTACAGTAGTCATCCATTTTATTAAAAGAATGAATCTCATCTGCATAGCTACCAACATGCATCATTTGAAGATTTCGCCCTTCCTTTATTGTTTCAAATTGAATTCTGTCCACTAATTCAGTAGCTAAGGAAGCTAATCGTGTGATTTTAATTTCAGAAACCAATTCAGTAGTTACAAAATCAGGCTGGCGAATCATTATCTTATAAATCAACTGATCCAAGTTTAATGGTTGCTCTGCTGTAACAGGGATTTTAGAATCCCAAAATCCTTCTAATGGGAAAACCGTATAATCATAGTATCCATCAGGAATTACCCCTTTTTTTGGCAACATTTTTATGGTATATGAAACCTTATAAAGAGCTGCTACTGCGTTGGAAAAAGAGGCCATATTCGGATTTCCTTCTCCTTTAATTGTTAAATAACTCAATTCAGGAACTTCCACTATCGTCGGGGTGTCTTTTGGTAAATAGAGACTTTTTTCTTTTTTTCGCCATTCATACTTCATAAACAGTCATCCTCTTTCTTTATTTTATGTTAGTATAAACCTTCTCATTGTGGCAGAGTCAACCAAAAAAATCTCCTGATTCAATTGAATCCAGAAGATTTTTAGTCTTTTTTATTTATTGTTAAAAAGAGTCCCTGCTAGATAATCCCCTACATGTGGAAATAGGGTATACATTTTCCCAGCAAATTCCATTAATTTAGGCATATTCAATTCACGACGAGGTACATTTATAATCCCAACAATTCGTTTAGCTACAATCGTTGGATCTAAAACTAATAAATCAACTTTCTTTAAGTATTCGCCAGTTTCATCCGCAATATCAAAGAAATTCGTTTCAATAGGTCCTGGATTAACCGTCGTTACGTAGACACCCAGTGGTTTCAATTCTAAGCGCAATGCATTTGAATAACCTAAAACCGCAAATTTTGTTGCCGAATAAATTGAAGATTTTTGGGTAGCCATTTTAGCTGCTTGAGAGGCAATATTAATGATATGCCCTGCACCACGATCGGCCATTTCGATGGCAACTAATTGCGTCATGTACATTAAACCTAATACATTCACTCTAAACATTTTCTCAGCAAGATCCATATCAAAAGTCAGAGCTTCTTCAAAATGACCAAAGCCTGCATTATTAACTAACACATCAATTGCTCCAACTTCATCGTGAATTCGTTCTACTACTTCTTTAATGTTTTCAGGATTCGCTACATCTAATTGAAAAGCAAAGGCCGGTGCACCGGATAAATCCTCACAATTATGGCGTACTTTACCTAATAAATTAATTCTTCTAGCACAAACGACGACGGTTGCATTTTGTCTAGCTGCCGCATAAGCGATTTGCTCCCCTAAGCCACCCGATCCACCTGTAATGACAACAACTTTTCCTGTTAAATCGTTTCTATTTGTTCCCATGCTTCGTTCATCTCCTTTATTATTTATCCGTTCTTGTTAACGGAATGATAATTTCATCAAAATCTTTCACCACATAGCTGTTATCAAAAATCGTCTTCGCTTCTTTTTGAAGTTCTACTACGTCTTTTCCTAGATAGCGAGCGCTAATATGAGTTAGTAATAAACGTTTAGCATTCGCTTCTTTAGCAATTTCTGCAGCGTCAAAAGTTGTTGAATGAAAATAATTGCGTGCCATTTTTCTGTCTTCCCCATCAAAAGTACTTTCATGTACTAACACATCAGCATCTTTTGCTAAAATAGCACTATTTGGATGTTTTCTAGTATCTCCTAGAATAGCAACTATTCTTCCTTTTTGATCTTTACCGACATACTTTTTCCCATCAATGACTTGACCGTTCTCTAAAGTAATTGTTTCCCCTTTTTTTAATCTACCATATAATGGTCCAAAAGGCACACCGATTGCTTTTAATTCTTCTACTTGGAGCATTCCTTTATGATCTACTTCTTCAAAACGGTAACCAAATGATTGGATACCATGATCCAATTCTAAACAACTTACTTTAAATTGCTGGTCTTCAAAAAGAACCCCTTCTTCGTAGATTTCATGAAAATTTAAAGTATATTTCAAATGAGTTCCTGAAATTTTTAAACTAGTCAAAATGTAATCTTTGATTCCTTTTGGTCCATATACGGTTAATGGACTTTCGCCACCTTGAAACGAACGACTGCTCAATAAACCTGGCAATCCAAAAATGTGATCGCCATGTAAATGAGTGATAAAAATTTTATCGATTTTTCGTGGTTTTAAAGTAGTATTTAATATTTGCTGTTGCGTGCCTTCGCCGCAATCAACTAACCAAACTTGATTGCGTTCTTCTAATAATTTTAAGGCAATGCTAGTAACATTGCGATGCTTTGCTGGTACACCAGCACCAGTACCTAAAAATAATAATTCCATAGTCATTATCCTATCTGTTAATAAATCAACGTTTAATCTGTTTATTTTGTGGGTGCTTTTTTTACTTCTTCAGTTAAAACTGTTTTGGCAATCAATTGAGCATAATGTTTCGCGCCCTCTTCATTCGGATGGACGCCATCGTTATAAAACCAATCCGTTCTGTCTTTACTATATTGATTCCAGTCAATCAAATGAACATTTTTAAATCGTTTACTAGCTGAAACTAACCCAGCATTTACACTGTTTTTCCAATTTTTAGGAACTTGCGTATTAACCAAATAAATCGGCGTATTGTTATCGATTGTGTTTAATAGTTCATCCATTTGGCTATCTGTAAAAGCACCATTTGTCCCTAATTCTAATATCACTGGACTTCCTAATTTTCTTTCTGCTTTTAACCGTTCGATAACTGGGGCTGTATTATACAATTGGCGCCCAACCTCTCCATCAATTGTTCCTTTTGGAAAAATCACTTGCAACGGCTCGACAACGCTTAGCATAACAGAATCGCCAATAAATGTAGCATTCATTTGACTAGCTGTTTCCATTTCTGCTGGAGTTATCCCCTCTACAAGCGGAACGGTTTCTTTCGGTTTAGTTGCTGTTGATTTTTGTTCCTCAAGTTTCGCTTTATTGGTAGCTATTTTTTCTGCCAGCTGTGTGGATGATTTATTTTCACCTGTGGGCGCCATTATAAAGCCTACTGTAGAAATTAGTAACGTGAAACAAATAAATGCAACACTTCCTTTTTCAAGCCATCCTCTGAGACCTGATCCATTCAATAAAGAATGCCATTTTTCAACAATCACTTGCCAATTCAAAATGGCTTTGACATTTAATTTTTTAAAAGGCATTTCAATTAAACTATATGAAGCTTCTGTCATTAGCACAATCAAAAATAACTGAATTAGTAAATGCCTCATTGGATGGATACTTGTATCTCCAATCTTCACTTCGTACAAAACCATCACTGGATATTGCCATAAATACAACCCATAGCTCCTTTGACCAAGCCATTTGAAAGGTTGCATGCCTAAAAAACGAGACAGATAGGTAGCAGGATGGGCAACAATTCCAATTAAAACACCACTGACTAAACTAAACAAAAACATTCCACCATAATAAGCAAATGTATTAGTTGCCATTACCGTCGTCATCATAAAAATCAATACTGCCAATGCTACAAGTCCAACAGATTCTAAAATCAGTTTCGCCTTCAATGGAACGTCCTCTTTTAATTTGGTACTTGGCCATACAAAAGAAATGGCTGATCCAATCAAAAGTGAAAAGGCTCTTGTATCTGTTCCATAATAAACTCGACTTGGGTCCCCATTTGGCACAAATAAAATAGCCATTAAAAGAGCAGAAATAATAGACAATCCCATAAACAAGTAAAATATATGACTATTCTTCTTAATCGTAATCGTTGCTAAAACTACAATTACTGGCCAAACTAAGTAAAATTGACCTTCCAAGGCAAGAGACCAAAGGTGAACAAAGGGGGAGGGTGTCGCAAAGCGATCAAAATAAGACTCCCCTTGAATAATTTGCCACCAATTGTTTAAATACAACAAGCTGCTAATAATGGCACCTCTAATATTTAACAGAAGCTCCCGTTGAAATAACGTAATCCAACCTGTCACTAAAATTAACATAGCTAACAACGCTGGATAAAGCCTATTCAACCGTCTCTTCCAAAACTGTTTTAAACTGATCTTTTTATTTTGTTGAAATTCTTGAATAAGTAAGTCTGTAATCAGGTAGCCCGATAACACAAAAAAAATGGGAACTCCTAAAAAACCTCCCGGCAAGATATGCGGCGTTAGGTGATAAAAGATGACACCCAAAACGGCGATTGCACGTAAGCCATCTAAGCCAGGCATGTATCGACTTTTTTTTAATCTTTTATTATTTTCCATTCGTATAATAAACTCCTTTAATACTTTGCACGATGGATTTTTATAAATAAAGTCATCCAACAACTTCCCTTATTTGTAAGTGTGCGTCATCTATTATTTTATCAAATATTCAAGCAATAAGCGACCTTCAAAAGGCCATGAATGAACGAAAATTTTAATAAGGATGGCAAATGCCTTATTTATCAGTAACTTCAGAGTTCTTAAATAAAAATTAAATTAATTAAAGTCTTTAGTTCACTTGCCCTTCCCCTATTTAAGCTAACTTTAAATGGAGAATTGGATAAGCTCTACCTTCACTGTCAACAGCATCTCGGCCAACTTGAATAAACCCATTTTTTAAGTAGAATTTTTTTGCATTGTGATTCTGTTCATTGACGTCTACTTTTTTTATTGAAAAGTCTTTAATTAGTTGGTTTAAAATTTGTTTTCCATAGCCTTTACCGATAGAATGTCCATCTAAGAAAAGCATCTCTAAATAGTCTTCTTGAAGCGCTGAAAAACCAACAACTGCATGATTTACAAACCAAATTTGAATGGCTAAATGTGGGAAATAATTTGGGATTTCTAATTTAATCGCTTCGCGATCTTTAATTGATAAAAAAGGATGGGTCGCTATTACAGATTGCTCCCATATTTTTAAAATCAACGGATAATCTTCTTTTGTGGCTTTTCTATAATCCATTTTTCAGTCCCCTTCTAAATAAAAAGCTGAACTCTATAAGTTACATAGAGTTCAGCTTTTAGCATGCTATTTTATTCCACAAACTCAAATTCATATTTCATAATGCGGACAAGATCGCCATCTTTGGCGCCCATTTCACGCATTTCTTCATCGATTCCCATCGCACGTAATTGTCTTGCAAAACGCATGACACTTTCATCGGTTTCAAAGTTCGTCATCTTGAATAATTTCTCAAGTTTTTCGCCACTAAGAACCCAAGCTGCGTCACTATCACGAGAAATTTCATAGCCTTTTTCTTCTGGTGTATGTTTGTACATAACCGTTTCGTCCTCATCCACCAATTCATAAAGTGGAAACTCAGGCGTTACTTCAAGGACATCTGCTGTCGCACTTAGTAGGTTGTTTGTTCCTTTATGACTAATTGCTGAAATTGGGAAAACAGGAATATCATCTTCAAACTCATCTTTTTTAAGAGCTTTTAGTTGTTCCTTGAATTTCTTCAAGTTTTCTTCAGATTCTGGCATGTCCATTTTATTAGCTACAATTAATTGTGGGCGTTCCATCAAACGTAAGTTGTACGTTTCTAATTCTTTATTGATGGCAACGTAATCTTCATACGGATCACGTCCCTCGCTCCCGCTCATATCGATAACATGTAAAATGACACGAGTACGTTCAATATGACGTAAGAATTGTGTTCCTAAACCAATTCCTTGCGAAGCTCCTTCAATCAATCCTGGTAAATCGGCCATAACAAAGCTACGTCCATCTTCTGCTTGCACCATTCCTAAGTTAGGAACTAATGTTGTAAAATGATACGCACCGATTTTTGGGCGCGCTTTTGAAACGATTGATAAAATAGTTGATTTTCCAACAGATGGGAATCCAACAAGTCCAACGTCAGCTAATACTTTTAATTCAAGCTCAATATGACGTTCTTGTCCTGGTTCACCATTTTCAGCGATTTCTGGAGCAGGGTTTCTAGCAGAAGCAAAACGAATATTGCCACGTCCACCACGTCCACCTTTTGCCACAACTAATTCTTGACCATCAAGAACTAAGTCACCTAGTACTAAACCAGAATCCATATCCTTCACTGTCGTACCTTGTGGAACTTTAATATACGTATCCCCAGCGCCACGACCGTGCATTCCTTTGCTCATTCCTTTTTCGCCATCTTCCGCTTTAAAACGACGTGTAAAACGGAAGTCCATTAACGTTCTCAAACCTTCATCGACTACAAAAATAATGTTTCCACCATTTCCGCCATCTCCACCGGCTGGTCCACCATCTGGTACATATTTTTCGCGACGGAAAGCAACCATCCCATTTCCACCTGCACCTGCTTTAACACTAATTGTCACTTGATCTAAAAACATTGACATCTTTTATTTCCTCCTCATTTTATGAGTTTGTGAGATTTTCATCTAATTATATATAAATTCATGCTTATCATTGGACTTTTGTGAATAATCTAAGTGTTACATTTGTTCCAAGATGTAATTTAAGATGCGATTTTATCATCACGAATCCTCTAAAAATGAGATATTGTTCAGTATATCCCACATTCGTCCATGTTCTATTGTACTTGTGAATAGAAGCTTTGTCTATAAAGATTCCTTAGATTTATCATTTTTTTATAAAAACATTTGTTCATTTAAAAATATAAAGAGCTCATTCATCGCTTTGATGAATGAGCTATCCGTTATTTATTTTCGATTAATTTAAAGTTTGACCATGGTTTCAAGAAGTCTAATAAAAATAATTCATCCTCGCTAATTCGGCCTACAACGTTCACACGTCCAGTATTTTTCATTTCTTTCAAAGCGATTTGACACTCACCTTTATATTGTCCAAAATCAACATTATCAACTAATAAGTCTCCTTTAATCATATCACGTGTATCATGTGGTGGAAAAGCTTCGTCTTTATATTTGATACGAGTCATTGTTGAACGTAAAATATATGCCGAACGATCGCCTCGATAACTATGAAGTTCATCAAGAATCACCTTACGTTCCACTTCACTGATGGTCGCATCTAAATCAACCTTAACAGATGGATAAGGGGCATTGAACGCTTCTGCCATTGCTTTTAATTCAGCTTCAGAAGCATAAGCATTTCCGATAATGATGTCATCAATCAAATCAGTTAATACATAATGTTTAACTTGTGTAGCAATCTCTAAATCACGATGATCTTCTAATGTACAAAGACCGTCTTGGGTTGGCCAAGGACCAAAAGTAGCCTCATGAGAATTTACAAAGGCTGCAGTGTTAAGATTGTGGTTTCGGTATTGATTTGAACAAAATACAAAATGATTGTATTCCAAACCAGAATAACGATGTGGATAAAAATTATGGGACCCTAATAAGTTTTCTCGATTTGGCGAGTAACTCATAATGCTTTCAATATAATTGGTTCCAGAGCTCATGTTTACTTCAATTTTGATGCCATAAGGATTACGCGTCATACGTGCTTCTTCTTGACCAGTAAAACCTAGATCTAAACGAATGCCGTATGCTCCCATTTCATGGAAAAACGATAAATCATCGTAGGATATTTTTAATTGTTCAAAAAGAGCAGGATTAATATCCACCATAACTTCCATATCCAAACTGTTTGCGTAAGCTATCACTTTTTTAAAGCCATTTAAAACGGCATCGCCATCACCATCGACTTCTAATAAACTTGTAAAAACGCGTTTGTAGCCATACTGATGTGCTAAATCTAAATATTTTTTATCTTGTTCAAAAGTTGAACGTTCTGGATAGATTGAAACTCCTAATTTTCCCATATGATTGAGACCCTCCATACTTCAAATAGATGATTTTTTAAAACCACCCTCATTCATTTACTCTTTTAGTATAGCAAAAGAGAACACTTTCATCTAGCGGCTTTTTAAAAGTTTTTGCTTTTATGATAGCGCTTTTCAATTGGTATGATAGCCACTACAAGAAGTGCTTAAACTGAATTGTTTCGCTTTGAAAAAATTGGTATAGACCTAATCTTTTTTTTACCAAAAACAAAAAAATGAAAAAAACGACCAGCTATTTCCAAATCATACAAACTAATGTAAAATAGAGGTTGTTCTAAAAATAATCAAAGGATGTGTTTTTAACCAAAATGAAAAACAAAAAATTAATTTTAGGCGTGATTTTGTTAATTGTTGCTCTTGTTATGATTGTCTTTGGCATAAAATATATGAGCGATCAAAATAAAGATGAAACAGCCTCAACAAACGATGAAAGCTCATTAACTTCTGATAGTGCTGAGACCAGTGAAAGTAAAGAAGAAAAAGTTGATTTTTCAAAATTAACACTTCCTCAACTTTCAAATGTAGTAGCGGAGAATGAAACAGAGTTAGAAATCGTGACTTCAATGGGTTCAATTAAAGTGAAATTATTCCCAGAACTAGCACCAAAAGCCGTAGAAAACTTTGTAAAACACAGTAAAGACGGTTATTACAACGGTACTCCTTTCCACCGTGTCATCAATGAATTTATGATTCAAGGGGGCGATCCGCAAGGCAATGGAACTGGTGGAGAAAGTATTTGGGGCAAACCTTTTGGTGTTGAAAAAACTCCTGAACTTTACCATATTCGTGGCGCTTTAGCGATGGCTAAAACGAATGACCCAATTTCAATTGGAAGTCAATTTTACATTGTTCAAAACGACCAAGATCAAAGCAGCCAAGTCAGCGCTGACGATATGCCAGAAAAAATAGTAGAAGCCTACAAAAAAGGTGGTACGCCGTTCCTAGATGGTCAATATACTGTTTTTGGTCAAGTAATTGAGGGAATGGACATTGTTGATAAAATTGCTGCGCTTCCTGTTGGAGCAAATGATAAACCAAATGAAGAAGTAACTGTTCAACAAATCAATGTTATTAAAGAGGCAAACTAATTTTAGTAGTTAAAGAAACCCGCCAAACCCAAATAAATTATTTGGAAGTTTGGCGGGTTCTTTTTATTATTAAATACTCTTCTTATTGAAAAATATAATCGAAAAAACAATGGAACAAACACTGTGCACAACAGACAGTCCAATTAAAAAGGCATAATCTGAAACTACCTGCGTCCCCTCAAGTAATGCCGAGCTATTTGAGATTAACGCTAAAAAATTAAAATAACGTTGATTTGGTAGTATATTCATAATTAAACATACCCCAATAAATCCTCCCACAAACAATAATCCCCCGTAAGCCGATGACATTATGGTACTTCCTAAAATAACTACTCCAAGCAAAACTACTCCAAACAGCCAAAGTAAAAATAATGCTGCTCCAACTGTCAAAACAGCTTCTCCCTTCCATAAGGAGATAGTATATACATAGTTTACGCTAAAACTTCCCACCAAAGACAGTGTCCAAATTAAAATTAGCATCGATATTTTAGCTAAAATCACACTTTGGCGTGGTAAGCCTTTTGTTAAAAAGTTAACTAATGTCTTTTTTAAAACTTCATTAGAAACTGTTCCACAAAAAACAATTACCATCACTGATAAGCCTAATTGTGGAACATTTTTAAAAAATTCTCGCCAAGAATCAATCGCTTTTGAAACGGGTAATCTTAAAGACAAGTTATTTGGATAAAAAGACTCCAAAAGCTGAGGAGTCATCTTTGCCATTAGAGGACTCAGACATCCAATAAAAAAGAATACTATAAAAATAATTAACCACTTCTTCGTACGAAGAAGTTCTAAAAATTCTTTTCGTATAAACGCATTGTAGTAATTCATGATACACCTTCTTTAACTTGTTTTTTAAACAATTGATCTAAAGTTTGACTTTTTTCTTCTATTTTTAATGGGAAAATTGTTGTCTCTAAGAACACACTAAATAAATATTGAAGTAACTCTTGATTTTTAGAGCTTTCAATTGTGAGATTTAAATGTTCAATATCTAATTTATAACTATTATCAAACTGCATCATCTTTCTTTTTACTTCCTTTAAATCTTCTATTTTACTAAAGGTAATACGAATAGGCTTTGGTGCTGTTTGTTTTTTAAATTCAGTAATTTCACTTGAAAATTGAATTTCACCATCACGAAGAAGAATAACTTGATCACAAATCGAATCTACATCAGATAAAATATGCGTGGAAAAAACAACAGATGTGTGGCTTTTTATTTTTATAAAAAGCTCAAGAATATCCTTTCTACCGATTGGATCAAGTGCAGATGTTGGTTCATCACAAATTAAAAGTTTAGGCTCATTGATTAATGCTTGAGCAACTCCTAATCGTTGCTTCATTCCTCGCGAAAAACCATTGATTTTTGTCTGATTTTTTTTTAATCCGACTAAAGTTAGCAATTCAGCCACTTTTCTTTGACAGTCTTGATTTGTTAAACCTGAAATCCTACCGCAAAACATTAAATACTCATAACTAGTCATATAACCATAAAACTCCGGTACATCTGGTAGATATCCAATTAAACGATTTGTGTCATTTTGTCCATAACAAACTGGTTCACCACAAACAAAAATTTTGCCAGAATCTACTTTTAAGAGACCTAAAATCAATTTCATCGTCGTTGTTTTCCCAGCCCCATTTTCTCCAATAAAGCCCAAAATTGTATTTTCTGGTACTTCAAAAGATACTTTGTTAAGAACTTGTTTGTTCCCTAATTTTTTTGATAACTGTTCAATTTTTAAAATAGTCATTCATTATCCTCCTTTCCAAGAACAAAATATACAATTGATCCAATCAACTGAAATAACAAAACGATCGTTAGCCAAATCCCTTTATTTCCAAAACGATATCGATCATGGGTCAGTACATGAATAAGAGCAGTCACTGTCACCCCTAATTCGATTACAATAAGTGGTACAAATAGTATCCAATTATCTCCCATTTTTTTCTCCCCCTTAGACTAACAAATTATGAAAATAGAAAAATCACGGCAATTGGAAGCACGATCACTCCAACCATCATCCCCCATGCCTGCCATCTTGCAAAATTCATACTTGTTCCAATACCAAATCGTTTTTCAACCCAAATCGCTGAATCATTTGGATTAAAATAAAAAATACCCAATTTCCAATGACTGTCATCATCATAGTTAGAAACAACTTGATTTTCAGATTGTGAGGGCTCCAATTTACGGTATCGCTCTCCTCCTTGTCCATATTTTACAGTTAAGAAAAGACTGCCACCAATTAAAATCCCAACAAATCCAATCATGATGATTTGAAAATTCATTGTATCCATCAAATCAAAAATACTGATAAATTGAACCAACATTATGAAACATTGAATCATTATTGACACTAGCAACATATATACCGACCAGGCAAACCGAAAAGCTCGATTTTGGTTAATTGAAACACTCACTTTACTCGCGTCAATTTGTTGTTTTGCTTTTTGGAAGGAGTAATTACTAAGATACATCACTAACATTAAAATAACTTGGAGCGCAGGCAACGCCAATAAACTTTTAACCGATTTTTCAGCAAAGCCATCGGCTACATTTCCAATCGTCCAATGGGTCGTAATAATGGCTGGAATTTTATCAAAATTTGCAAATGTGATTCCTACGGTAATGATAATTAGGAAAAGATTTGTAATTAAAATAACTGAACCAGGAATAACTAAACGTTGGTTACGATAAGTCGTATCCACTACAATTTCTTCCTCAACTTCTGCTGTTTTTGGGATTCTTTTTTTATATTCTTTTATTTGGCCACGAATCCTTAAAAAAAGAAATCCGCTGATTAAAAAATAAATAAGCATACTTAGCATTAAATAAACAGCGCTCCATTTGGCCATCGTTTCACTTGAAGCAGAATTTCCTAACCATAGAAATGGTAGTGCTAAAATGACTACCGCCACAATATTTAAACTTAAAAATCGGAATTTTAGTGTTCTAATTTTCCCACTGTTTTGAAAACCATTTGGTAACGAGATACCAAATTGACTCGTTTTTCTTCCATAAAAAGGCGTCAATCCATTAATCACTCCAATTAAAACCAATAACCCTGCCATAAAACAACTAAACAACATCATCTTCATCACTCTCTTTCAATATTTTCATTATTTCTGTTTTCAAATCCATTAGCACTTCATCAGATACATTAAAAATCCTGGCATCAATTATTAATTCTTCTAATTTTTCTCGAAATGCTTTGAATTGGTCTTCCTTCATCATTAAATTGACGGAAGGATTCACCATAAAGCCCTTCTTTTGTTGAACTAGAACTCCTTCTTCTACAAGTAATTTGTATGCTTTGTTTACCGTATGAAGATTAATACCTATGTCACTTGCTAAACTTCTAACACTTGGCAGCGACTCACCTGGCATCAGCTCTTTTTTTATGATCCCTTTTTTAATTTGATAAATCAGCTGTGTATAAATTGGAATTTCACTTGTTGGCTGAATTCTTAAATACATTTTACCCTCCCCCTCTCCAATTCGTTATACACATACTATAACAATAATCGTTATATGTCAACTATAACAAAAAAACATTCTCGCCTTTTAAATTGCTTATGGTATACTAAAAAGTAAGGAAATTTAGCGAGTGAAGCATACGAAATATATCATAGAAAGAAGCGAAAATAGATGAAATTAACCAAAAGCCTCGAACAAGCCATCTGTATTATTACATTATTGGCTACACAAAATAATCAAATCCCAGTCACTTCAACTGTAATCAATCATCGGTTAAATGGATCGCCAACATACATCAAAAAATTAATGCGAAAATTGGTGGTTCATCAGCTTGTCACTTCTGTTTCAGGCAATAACGGTGGATTCACTTTAGTGAATCCTCCAAACGAGATTTCAATTTTAGAAATTATTGAAGCCGTTGAAGGCCAAATTAATACGTATCCAAATTCTGGACTAATCGATGTTGTCTTTCAGGATATGCAAGTTGAAGCTCATCAAGGCGATCAAGTTTTAAGTGCTGTTTTTCATCAAGCAGATACGTTATGGAAAGAGTATTTAGCAAAACAGACGGTGGCCGATTTATTATTCCAAACTCTCGGTCGTGAAGCAACACCAATTCTGAACTGGAATGATTTAAGCCAACCTCACGAACGTTTATTTAAAAAAATATTGAAATCAAAATAACACAACACTTAAAAAACAATGTAATGAAGTCCATTACGTTGTTTTTTTTGATTCTTACTAAAAAAAAGAAAACGTTGACATTTAATGATTGATTTTGACCGTTTTTGATGTTAAACTACTTTTGAAGGAGGGATACAATGTTAACAGAAGAAAGACATGCCCTAATTTTAAAGCGCTTAGTTGATCATGGCGTCATCAAATCTCAAGATTTAATGACTGAACTAAGCTGTTCGGAGTCAACGATTCGACGTGACTTAGCGTTATTAGAAGAAACTGGAGAACTCATTCGTATCCACGGTGGCGCTAAACGAAATTTTCATTTAGATGAAGAACAAGACATGAACGAAAAAACGTTCAAAAACGTTCAAGAGAAAAATTTAATTGCTCAATTAGCGGCGAGTCTTGTCAAAGAAAAAGACACCATCTACATTGATGCTGGTTCCACTACTTTAGCCATGATTCCCTTTTTAACACAAAAAGGAATTACTGTTGTTACAAATGGTGTTCAACATGCCTCCCTTCTTGCCGATCATAAAATCAACACCATTCTAATTGGCGGAAATCTAAAAAACTCCACTAAAGCGATTGTCGGTTCAACAAGCTTAGCAGAAATTGAACGCTATCAATTTAGTAAAACATTCTTAGGAATGAATGGAGTTCATCCAGATTTTGGCTTTACTACTCCTGATCCAGAGGAAGCTGCGTTGAAAGCAGCAGCATTAAAAAAAGGGTTTGATATTTATGTATTACTTGATGAAACCAAATTTGATAAAGTCAATTTTACAAAGGTTGCTGAGATTGATCAAGCAACTATCGTGACGCAAAAACTGGATCAGCAGAAATACCCAACTTATTTTGAAAAAACAACTATTTTAGAGGTGAGAATATGATTTATACAGTAACACTTAATCCATCCATCGATTACATCGTTCACTTAAAAAATATTCAGTTAGGTGAACTGAACCGAATGGACAGTGATTTAAAATTACCCGGTGGAAAAGGCATCAATGTTAGTCGTGTTTTAAAACAGTTAGACTATCCTTCTACGACGCTAGGATTTTTAGGCGGTTTTACAGGAAATTTTATTAGCGAATGGTTAAACAAAGAAGGCGTTATGACTGATTTTACAAATGTAAATGATGATACTCGTATTAATATTAAATTAAAATCCGTTTCAGAAACTGAAGTAAATGGTTTAGGTCCAGCAATCACAACTTCAGAAGCAGAAGAATTATTAACAAAATTGCAGGCTTTAACATCTGATGATGTTGTTATTTTATCAGGAAGCAAACCACCAAGTTTGCCTCATTATTATTATCAAACAATGATTGATTTGATTACTAAATCAGGCGCCGAATTTGTTATTGACACGACTGGTTCTGATTTAATGGATGCACTTAAGCATCGTCCACTACTAGTCAAACCAAATCATCATGAATTAGCCGATTTATTCGATGTTTCCTTTGATTCAATCGAAGCTATGTTGCCTTACGGACAAAAATTATTAGACATGGGCGCAAAACATGCGTTAATTTCAATGGCTGGTGATGGTGCTCTTTTCTTTACTGGTGATCACATTTACACAAGTAATGTCCCTGTTGGAACGGTTAAAAATTCAGTTGGTGCTGGTGACTCCATGATTGCAGGCTTCATCGGAACCTACCAAGCAACAAAAGACCCTCTTTTAGCTTTCCAAATGGGTGTTGCTACTGGAAGTGCAACGGCGTTTTCAGATGACTTAGCAACCAAAGAAGCAATTCTTGCTTTAGTTGATGATGTTCACGTTAAACAAACAAAATAAAACATAAAAATGGAGGAAATAGTATGAAAATCAACGACTTATTAGTCAAAGATGTCATGATTATGGATTTAAAAGCAACCACAAAAGAAGCTGCAATTGATGAAATGATCCAAAGTTTAAGCGAACATGGGCGAATTAATGATCCTGTAGTCTTTAAAGAAGGCATTATGAAGCGTGAAGCGCAAACGTCCACTGGTCTTGGAGATGGCATCGCTATGCCACACGCAAAAAATAAAGCCGTAAATGAAGCAACGGTACTTTTTGCAAAAAGTACTACCGGAGTTGACTATGCCTCACTAGACGGACAACCGGCTTTCCTATTCTTTATGATCGCTGCTCCTGAAGGCGCAAATGATACTCACTTACAAGCACTTGCTGGTCTTTCACGTTTATTAATTAATCCTGATTTTGTCGCTTCTTTAAAACAAGCAACCACTCCAGAGGAAGTTCAACAACTCTTTGCTGCTGCTGAAAAAGAACATGAAGATGCTGAAGCTAAAGAAGAAGCTGCACGTAATGAAGCGCCTGTTCAAAGTGACAAGCCTTTCGTCGTAGCAGTAACTGCTTGTCCTACAGGAATTGCTCACACTTATATGGCAGAAGACGCATTAAAGAAAAAGGCAGCTGAAATGGGTGTTGACATTCGCGTTGAAACTAATGGCTCTGAAGGCGTTAAAAATCGCTTAACTGATGAAGAAATCGCACGTGCAAGTGGCGTTATTGTCGCTGCGGATAAAAATGTCGAAATGAATCGTTTTGATGGCAAGCATGTATTGGAGCGTCCTGTTAGCGATGGAATTCGTAAAACAGAAGAATTGATTACGAAAGCCATACACAGCGAAGCGCCAATTTTCCATGCAAGTGGTGAAAAATCTGATGCTTCAGAAAATGAAAAATCAGGTTCGGTTTGGAGCAAAATCTATAAAGACTTAATGAATGGTGTTTCTCACATGTTGCCATTCGTGGTTGGTGGCGGAATTCTAATGGCCATCTCCTTCTTAGTTGAAAATACAATGGGCGATAAAAGTGAAGCTTTCTTATTCTTAAATTCAATTGGTGGAAATGCTTTTAACTTCTTGATTCCAATCTTAGCCGGATTTATTGCTATGAGTATTGGGGATCGACCTGGATTAATGCCTGGTATGGTCGGTGGTTTAATGGCAGTCAATAGTGGCGCTGGTTTCCTAGGCGGTTTAGCAGCTGGTTTTATCGCAGGTTATATTATTGTTGGTTTGAAAAAATTATTCAGTAAATTGCCTAAAACGCTTGAAGGAATTAAACCCATTTTACTTTATCCAGTGATTGGTTTACTTTTAATCGGAATCGTAATGTACTTTATTATTGACCCAATTTTTGGTTCAATTAACAAAGCAATGCTTGATTTCTTAGAAAATTTAGGTACTGGTAACGCTGTTTTACTTGGTGCTTTACTTGGTGGTATGATGGCATTTGATATGGGTGGTCCCTTTAACAAAGCTGCCTATACCTTCTCAATCGGTGTCTTCACTGATACAGGAGATGGAAAATTAATGGCGGCTGTTATGGCTGGTGGGATGGTTCCTCCTCTTGCAATCGCTCTTGCTTCAACTATTTTCAAAAATAAATTTACTGCAGATGAAAGAAAATCTGGTTTAACCAATTATATTTTAGGGTTATCCTTTATCACAGAAGGTGCGATTCCATTTGCTGCTGCAGATCCATTACGTGTCATTGGTTCTTCTGTTGTCGGCGCTGTGATTGCCGGTGGATTAACGCAATTCTGGGGTATTAGCATTCCTGCTCCCCATGGTGGTATTTTCGTCATCACCTTAGCAAATCATGCCCTACTCTTCTTATTCGCTCTTGCAATAGGAACTGTCATTTCAGCAATGATTTTAGGGGTTTGGAGAAAACCTGTTATCGAAAAATAAAAAAAGGGCCAACAAGAATTTAATCTTGTTGGCTCTTTTTTTATCCTTTAAAATCTTTTTTTTCATAAAAGAAATAACTTAAACCACTAAATGCAATAATCCCTATCACACAAATGAGCAGATGAATGCCCTTCATATTTTCATTTAAAGTTGTTGAGGGGACGGCATAGTGAAGTGGCGATACATCCTTCAGCCACTCTACTTTGCTATTAATTTCAGAAAGAACCCCTAAGATATAGGTACCAAAAACAAATCCTAAAGCCACTCCAGTTGTTTGTTTACTAGACTTTAAGATTGGTAAAAAACAGAAACCAATTGCTAATAAAAGAAGCAACACTAGGCCTTCATTTAAAAAAACGCGATTGATTTGTGAAAAAATCGTTGACCAATTGGATCCTTTTTCTTTAAAAACATAAATGATTCCAAATGAAAAAAGCCAGGTAAGCAGCCAAAATAATGCCAACAACAACGTATTTGCAATTTGCTTATAAAAAACGATGTCTCTTCTCGAGAGAGGTTGTGCGTATAAAAAATCAATCGTGCCATCTGTTTCTTCTTTGACTAACGCAGTTGCCCCTAATAGAACTGCATATATTCCTGCTGCCAAAAAGAGATATTGGAAAACATAGGCAAAGTAACCTGTCACTTCTAATAAACTTGTTCCACCTTGTAAATTAAACATCTTCAAAAGTTCACTAGGCATCGCGTCTAACTTCGTATTGACAATATCCTTCATCCCAGAACTTTGCATAGTTGGAAAGACTGCCATAAATAGTCCTAAAATCACCATCACCGCAGCTGACCATAAGATTAAGCTCTTTATTCCATTACGCCATTCAATTTTAATTAAGGTCATTGCAATGCCCCCTTTTCGTACATTGTCATAAATTTATCTTCCAGTTCTTGATTTTTAATTAAAACATCTTTAATTTCAGAATTTATCAATAATGGCAAAAGTATTTGCATGTCGCCGTTGTAAAAGAATTTCAACTGTCTATCAGACTGCTGGATTAACTTCGCTCCAATTGCAATGAATTTTTCTTTTGGCAAATTATTCCCAACTAACTCCACCACTTTTCCAGCTATTCGATCAGCTGTAATGTCTTCAATCGATATGATTTTCCCCTCTTTAATAAATGCAGCCTTCGAACAATAACGCTGTACTTCAGTTAAATCATGACTAGATAAAAAAAGGGTCATTCCTTTTTGATTTTTTTCTTTTAGTACCTCAAATAAACGATGCTGCATTAAGGGATCAAGACCATTTGTTGGTTCATCCAAAATCATCATTCGAGGATTGGCGATTAATCCTGAAACAACCGCCACTTTCTTTTTATTTCCAAGAGACATCTCTCCTAACTTTTTCTTTGGATCAATTTCAAAATAATCAAAATAATGGTTAATAATGGGTTTAGCATTTTTCAGATTGTGAAAATCAGCGACATATTTCATAATTTGCATGGCATTCATTGCTGGGTAAAAGCGGACGTCACTGGATACATAACTCACTTGTTTCTTAATGGATTGTGACTCTTTGACGCAATCCAATCCTAAGATTGAAGCTGAACCACTTGTTGGATAAATAAAGTTCAATAGCGTTTTAATTGTTGTCGACTTCCCCGCTCCATTGGGGCCAATAAAACCATAAATCTCCCCTTCTTCAACAATTAAGTCAATGTGATCAACTGCTGCTTTTTTATGATACATTTTGGTTAATCCCAGTGCTTCAATCGCTTTCATAGTGATTCCCCCTTTTTCTTTAATCAAATGTAGCGTACTCTTTCAACTAATGAATTGTCAACTTTAATGAACCTAATTTTAACGCTTGACCTGATACGCGTTTCATAAATTATACTAATTCTATCAAACTGTGAAAGGATGATTTTTATGTATGGCATCATCTCCGTAACTGATTTATTAGGCTTAGAATATCACTATGTTAAGGTTACCTTTAAAGAAAATCAATTGATTTTTGAAAGACATTTTTTACTAAATCAACCCACGCTCACTTCTATACCCGTTAACGAATTTAACAATCTTTCTTTTAAAAAAAATAAAGAAGGTTTAAAAATTTTGTTTAGCTATCAAAACCACCACTATCAAATCAAAGAAAATGCTTCTTTGAATATTAAAACTATTGCTGCCTTCATTCAAACAGCTACTTTTGCTTATTATGGAAACTATATTGAATTGCCAATTTTTTTTAACAATTAAGCCTAATTGTACTACCTTTAATGTTTTTTTTCAGTTAAACTAATAAGGGAGAATAAACCTTTAGAAGTGAGGGAATAAAATGAATATTGCGCCTTTTGGTGTAGAAGAATGGTTAAATGAGTGGGAAAAAGAAGCGGTTTATGATATTGCGGGAAGTTCCATCGCCTCGCTTACCTTAGAAGAATTAATTGGTCTTGATGGATCTACAATCGAAACTTTTTTCCAAGAACAGTCAAAAACAACGTTAAATTATGGGTGGATTGAAGGGTCCCCTGACTTTAAAAAAGAAGTTAGTCAGCTATATACCACCGTATCACCCGAAGCTGTTCTTCAAACAAATGGTGCTACTGGGGCTAATCTATTAGCTTTGTATGCACTGGTTGAAGCTGGTGACCATGTAATTGCACTACACCCAAGCTACCAACAATTATACGATATCCCAAAATCATTAGGTGCCACTGTTGACTATTGGTCCATCTATGAATCAAATCAATGGTTGCCAAGAATAGAAGAATTAAAAGAACTTATCCAACCAAACACAAAGCTTATTTGTCTAAACAATGCGAACAATCCAACTGGAACCTTATTAGATGAATCTCTTTTAAAAGAAATTGTAGCCTTAGCTAGGAAAGTCGACGCGTACATTCTCGTTGATGAGGTGTATCAATCCTTGGATCCTGCTCAAAAAATTCCTTCTATTGTTGATTTATATGAAAAAGGGATTTCTACTAACAGTTTATCAAAAACATATTCTTTACCCGGTCTAAGAGTTGGATGGACAGCTTCATCAAATGAAATTGCTGCTTTGTTTAGAAAATACCGAGATTATACGATGATTTGTGCTGGAGTTCTTGACGATGCTTTAGCAGTTCATGCCTTGAAAAATAAAGCGTTGATTTTAGAACGCAATCGAACTATTGTTGCAACAAATTTGGCTATTTTAAACGATTGGGTTCAAAAAGAACCTCGTGTATCTCTTATTTTACCTAAATCCGTTTCAACCTCATTTATAAAACTAGATATCCCAATCGATGTAGAAGAATTTTGTTTGCGTTTATTGAAAGAAAAAGGGGTCTTACTTGTTCCCGGCAATCGTTTTGAAACACCTCTTCATGCGCGTTTAGGTTTTTGCGCACCAACAGATACTTTAGTTGCTGGCTTAAGAGAGTTGTCATTATTTTTAAAAAACTTTGATTGATATTGATTATGTAGCCTACTAAGTCTTTTTTACTTAGTAGGTTCTTTATTTTACTCTAAGCTCAGCTGAAACCAAAATCGATATTTCTAGACTTAATTTTTAGGCATCCTTGATTCTTGTTTTAGCACTGATTTAACTATGAAATTCAGATAATTTTTTAAGCCAATTTGATTGAATTTGTTTGATTTTACTTCTAAAATTGAGTAAACTATTTCTATTGTTGTAAAAATTGGGAGTGGATAAAATGGGACTTATGATGGAGGAACGTTATCAAGAATTAAAGATTGCGGAACGTGGGGCAATCGTTAGTATTGTAGCTTATTTAGCTCTTTCAGTTGCTAAATTATTTATTGGAAACTTAGCCGGTTCTGCTGCGTTACGAGCAGATGGTTTAAATAATACGACAGATATCATTGCTTCAATTGCTGTTTTAATTGGACTTCGACTTGCTCGTCGCCCAGCTGATGATGACCACCCTTATGGTCATTGGAAAGCTGAAACTGTTGCAAGTATGGTTACTTCCTTTATTATGTTAGCAGTGGGGCTTGAAGTGCTGTATTCTGCTATTACGAAGTTAATCGAAGGCGAAAGTGTTGCTCCTGATCCCATTGCTGGTTATACTGCGATTGCCAGCACATTTGTTATGGTTGCTGTTTACATTTACAATCGAAATTTAGCTAAAAAAATAAAAAGTGGTGCGTTGATGGCTGCTGCTAAAGATAATTTAAGCGATGCTTGGACGAGTATCGGAGCGGCGATTGCAATTTTTGGTTCGGCTTTTGGAATGCCTTGGTTAGATGGCTTAACTGCTGTCATTGTTGCTCTTTTGATTTTAAAAACAGCAATTGAGATTTTTCGAGAAAGTGCTTTTTCTTTATCTGACGGATTTAATGAAGAGAAACTAGAGGAATACAAACAAGCGGTTCTTTCAATCAATGGTGTTGAGAGTGTTCGAACAATTAAAGCACGAAATTATGGTGCAAATACTTTTGTGGATGTGGTCATTTGGACTGCTCCTGAAATGACGGTTAAACACAGTCATGAAATTACAGAAGAAGTTGAAGAAATGTTATTAGAAAATTTCAATGTTTTTGATACAAAAGTTCACGTTGAACCCAGTGATATTATCCTACCTGAATAAAATTAAAAATGGCTTAGTATTGGATTAAACCGATACTAAGCCATTTTTTTATAATACTTTTGCTAAAAAATCTTGTGCACGTTCTGTTTGAGGATTTTCAAATAATTCTATCGGCGTTCCATCCTCTACGATATAGCCACCGTCCATAAATAAAACACGATCCGCGACTTCTTTGGCAAAGCCCATTTCATGGGTCACGACCACCATCGTCATCCCTGATTCAGCTAGGTCCTTCATTACCTTTAATACTTCCCCTACCATCTCAGGGTCAAGCGCAGACGTTGGTTCATCAAAGAGCATTACATCTGGATCCATCGCTAGAGCACGAGCAATCGCAACCCGTTGTTGTTGTCCTCCTGATAAACTAGCCGGATAAACAGCTGCTTTATCTTCTAAGCCAACTTTTTTTAATAAATCTAACCCTTTATCTGTCGCTTCTTTTTCAGATAATCCTTTGACTTTCATTGGAGCAATTTTTAAATTTTCAAGAACCGTCATATGTGGAAATAAATTGAAATTTTGAAAAACCATTCCCATTTTTTCTCGTAATTGGTTTAATTTTTTTTGGTCTACCTTTGTAATCGTTGTTTCTTCAAAAATAATATCACCTGCAGTTGGTTCTTCTAAGAGATTCAAACAGCGTAGAAATGTGCTTTTACCGGAACCCGATGGTCCAATAATCACGACTACCTCTCCTTTGTTTATTTCTTCATTGATATCTTTTAAAACGACATTCTCGCCGTATGTTTTTTTTAAGTGCTGAACATTAATCATGATTCATCTTCCCTTCATAGTAGTTTAGCAATTTAGTTAAACTATAAGTTAAAATAAAGTAAATCACCATTGTAATCGCTAATGGTGCTACAGCACGGTATGTTACAGCCGTTACAACGTTGGTTTGATAAATCAAATCGCCAACGCCAATAATGGATACAATTGAACTTTCCTTAATTACTGTAATAAATTCATTGCCTAACGCAGGCCAAATATTTTTCAATGCTTGCGGGAAAATAATGTAACGCATCGCGTCTCTTTTGCCTAATCCTAAACTTCTTGCTGCTTCCATTTGGCCTTTTGAAACAGAGTTTAAACCCGAACGAATAATTTCACAAATATAAGCGCCGCTGTTTAATGAAACTGCAATAATTCCTGCTAATAATGCGGGTATATTTACAATGACTCCTAAAGCAAAGTAGATAAACATCACTTGAATCATCATCGGGGTACCCCGAACAAATTCGACATATGCTGTTGCAATAATGCGAATCAATTTATTTTGCGATAGTCTCATTAAAGCTAATGAAGCACCAATGATAATTCCTAAAATCACACTAATAAAGGCAATAAAAACCGTATAACCTGTTCCTTTGGCAAAATATTCCCAAAAAGAAAAAATAGATTTTTTCCCACCGTCTTCGTTTCCACCCTGTCCTTCAACAAGTTGTTTTCCAGCTATTTTAATGTATGAAGGAATTTTATCCTGTTCTTTGATTTCAGAAATCGACCCATTTACAGCATTTACTAAACTGGTTGAACCTTTTTTAAAGGCAATTGCTGAACCCTGTTGATTTTCCTCAAGATCAAATTTCCCGTCGATATAAGCTAAACTATCATCATTTGAAACATATGCTAACGCACTTGGTTCTTCTAAAACAATTCCATCAATTTTTTTTGTTTTTAAATCTAAGATCAAGTTAGGGATCTTAGCTAAACCTGTTACTTTAACGTTTTTAATTTGATTTTTGGTTACATCTTCTTGCATCGTGCCTTTTTGAACGCCTAATTTAGTCCCTTCAAAATCACTTCTTTGTTTGAATTTATCCTTATCCTCTTTACGAATAATAATAAATTGACCACCTTGATAGTAAATATCCGAAAAATCAACGCTTTGACGTCTTTCGTCAGTTGGGTTCATCCCCGCAATAATCATATCCGCTTTGCCAGCTTCTAAAGCTGAAAGCAATCCATCATAGTTTAAATCACGAATTTCAAGTTTAACGCCTAAATCTTTGGCAATTTTATCTGCAATTTGAATATCCATGCCTACTATTTGATCTTTTCCATCTAATTTTGCATGAAATTCGTAGGGAGGGTAATCTGCACTTGTTCCGATCACCAATGTTCCTTTTTCTTTGATATCGGTTAACGAGGTATCTTCTGCTTGTGCAGTTGAACTGATAAGTAACGTGCTAGTAAGCATTGTCAGTAAAAATATTATTGGAATTAATTTCTTTTTAATCATCGCGTTTCTCCTCTTATCCTTTTTTATCTATCTTTTTTCATTTAGTAACTTGTTTTAAAGTGTAACAGAAAACGAATTTTTATACAATAAAAATTCGTTATTTCGTCTTTTTTTATTATTTATATACACAATTAACGTTTTCATACATTTAAAATTGCATAAAAAAAGAGCAAACCATTTGTCTGCTCTTTTTATTTAAGGACACTTGACTCATAACCTGCTAAAGTAACAATGTCACTTAATTTTTCAGAAGTTTGCAATAAGTGATCAAAAATTACTTTAGCTTCGCCTTTTTTTAAATGAACTTTTACTTTTTCAACACCATCTTGTTCAGATAAACAATCTGTAACGGTTTTTACGCAATGCTCACAGGACATGCCCTTTATTTTTAAAATCGTTTTTGCCATAATGCTATTCCTCTTTTCATTTAATGTTCTTGACACTCGCATTGACCTGGAATGCAATTGCATTCAATTGATTCCACACCTTCTGCTTTCTTTTTTTGAATTAGCGCTTCTAGCAGTGCGATATCGTCGAATGTTAAGGTTGCTTCTGAAATAAGCGTTCCAATTGTGCTCCCTATTTTTTTGCTACAAACATGCGCAAACAAATTCTCTGTTGCACTAATCATGCTATCTGCTTCACTGACACTTGGAAAATAAATATAACGATTTCCTTCTGCTTTCGTTAACAGCAATCCTTTTTTCACCAATCTTCCTATCAGCGTTTTGATTGTTGCTGGTTTCCAATCCATTTTATCTTTTAAAACGGCGACAATTTCTTGGCTGTTGACTTCTTTTTTTGACCATGCCACACGCATTACTTCCCATTCAGCATCGCTGATTTTTGGTTGCTCTACTTGCTTCACCCTAATCCCTCCATTCCATTTACAATTGTAATCAATATCTACATCTAGTTTACGACTGTAATCGTTAGTTGTCAATTGAATTTATCCGGATAACTGGATTTTTTTATGTAAATCCGCTAAAATAAAGATACGAAGTTTAGTAAAGGAGGTCTTTTCTATGGGACTTACACATAAAACAGAAACAAGTTTAGATGATTTATTCAGCAAATTTGCCGTTGAACCTAAAGAAAAAAAACGTGAAGAAGATGATGACGAAAAAGAAAAAGACGACAAAGATAAAAAAGAAGAGTAATAGATAGAATAAAAAGAAGCCCAGTTAACTGGACTTCTTTTTTTGTAGTGAATTAGGATTCTTCGCGATTTAAACTAGCCTCTTTTGAAAAACCATCTGGATATCGACGTTGCAATTTTTCAATATTTTGTTTGGCAACCTCTTCAAAAGGAATATCGGCCCATTCAGCTATTTGAGAAAGATACCACAAAACATCTCCCATTTCTTTTACCAGCTCTTCTTTATTTAAATCATGACCGTGAAAGGTGTATTTTTTAATCGAGTCAATTAATTCCCCTGTTTCCCCTGCTAAACCTAAGGCACAATTTGTTAAAACTTGTTCGTTTCCATATAATGTACGATTTGCAAGCTTTTGGTAATCATTAAAATCCATTGAATTATCTCCTTTTAAGCACTCTTATGCTTCATTTTTTAACGCTTGAAAACTGGACTCCATTGCATCTAATGTTTGTTCAATATCTGCTAAAGAATGCGCTGTTGATAAAAAGATGCCTTCGAATTGAGATGGCGGTAAAAAAATACCACGATTTGCCATTTCTCGGTAATAATTAGAGAAAAAGACCGTATCACTCGCTTTACTTTGTTGGTAGTTTGTCACTGGACCTTCATTAAAGAACATTCCAATCATACTTCCTGCCCGATTAACAGTAATCGGAATATTATGTGATTTACTTAAAGAACGAATCCCTTTTTCTAATGTATCCCCTAACGATTCAAAATGAAGATAGGCTTCTTTTGTTAAGTTAGAGAGTGTGGCAAAACCTGCAGCCATTGCGATTGGATTACCTGATAACGTGCCTGCTTGATACACACTACCACTTGGCGCCATCATTTCCATAATTTCTCGCTTCCCTCCATATGCACCAACAGGGACGCCTCCACCAATTACTTTTCCAAGACAAGTTAAATCTGGAATAACGTTATAATATCCTTGCGCGCTATGGTAACCGACACGAAAACCTGACATAACTTCATCAAAAATTAATAAGGCGCCATCTTGTTGAGTCACTGCTCGTAGACCTTCTAAAAAGCCTTTTACTGGTGGAATAACACCCATATTTCCAGCTACCGGTTCAACAATTACGGCTGCAATTTCGCCAGCGTATTGGTTAAAAATTTCAATCACTGCATTTAAATCATTGTAGGGTGCGACCAATGTATTTTCTGTTGTCTTTTTAGGGACACCTGGTGAATCTGGTAACCCTAAAGTTGCAACACCTGATCCTACTTTTACTAATAACGCATCGTCATGACCATGGTAACTGCCTTCTAACTTTAAAATTTTATCCCGTTTTGTGTATCCTCTAGCAAGTCGTAAGGCACTCATGGTCGCTTCGGTTCCTGAATTGACAAACCGTACCATTTCAATTGAAGGGACGCGTTCAATTACTAACTCGGCTAACTTATTTTCCATTAAAGTGGGTGTGCCAAAACTTGTACCAGAAACGGCTGCCTGTTGAATAGCCTCCACAACACGAGGTTCTGCATGTCCTAAAATAAGTGGCCCCCATGATAAAACATAATCAATGTACTCATTTCCATCAATATCAACGATATGACTTCCTTGCCCTTTTTTCATAAAAATTGGGGGAACATCAACTGATTTAAACGCACGAACCGGGCTGTTTACCCCTCCTGGCATTAAGTTAACTGCTTCTTTAAAAGCCTTTTCTGAAAGTTCTGTTTTTCTCATAAGTCTCCCTCACTTTCCATGATTTTTACGCCTTCAACTGGTACAACAATTTTTTCCTCTTCTTTTAACAGTCCCAAACTTCGCACAAAGCTTTCTAATCCATCATTCGCATCAATGTTGGGGTTGGTTTTGGCTAGCTCTTTCATCGACTGAATAGGCGCTTTAGATAATTGATTCATCACACTTTGAAAATGCTTGTCAATCATTCGTAATTCTCGTTCATTCAAATCAGGTAATTTTTGATGCAAACTTTTCATCGTACGTTCTCTTAATTCAATTGTTTTAGTCCGTAATTGATACATATAAGGAACAGCACGTCTTTCTTGGTACCAGCTATTAAAGCGAAGCACGGCTTCATCTAATTGGAAATGAATATTTTTTATGATTTTTTCTCGCTCAATTTTAAAATCATCAATCTTCGTTCCTATTTGATCCATATCATAAACATGAATTCCTTCTACTAATTGAATTTCTGGATCAACGTTACGTGGTACGGCTAAATCAACTAATGTTAGCTCTTTTTTTCCTCGACGAATCTGTTGCATTTGTTGAATCACTAATGAGTGAATGATATATTCAGAAGACTTAGTTGCAACAATTACACCATCCGTACTTGCTAGCGCCATTGCTAAATTGGCGTAATTTCCTGAATAAAAATAACGCTTCAACTGGTGGGGATGTTTCATGGATTGGACCCACTCGTTTAATTCATCGGCCAGTGCTTCTGCCTTGTCATCATGGCGATTTAGGATGGTGATGTGAGTAGCACCATGTTGAATCAATGATTTCGCTGCTAATCGAATCATTTTTCCAGCCCCAACTAATAAAAATCGTTTTTCTTCTATTGTTGTCCATTCTTCTTTAAAAAACTTAACTGCAGCGGTACTTGGATTGAAAGATAGTTGATCCAGTAAGGTTTCTGTATGGGCTTTTTTAGAAAAGGAAACAGCTTTATTAAATAACGAACTCAAGATAGGACCTGCAGTATGAGCATCTTGTGCGATTTTTAATGCCCCTTTTACTTGGCTTAAAATTTGTGTTTCTCCCACCATTAAAGAGTCCAAACCAGTTGCTACTGAAAAAAGATGAGTCGCTACGTCACTATTGGATTTTCCATAACTTGTTGAGATGACATCTGAAACGTCAAACCCTGTATGCTCTCCAATATACCGCAACATTTCGCCATGCATAAATTCGGTCTGATCAATGTACAAATAGTATTCAGTACGATTACAGGTCGTTAAAATAACAGCTTCTTCGACTCCAGTAAACTCTTTTATTTTTGATAAATGGTGAGGAACATCTGCTTCTTCGATTGTGTATCGCTCTCTTATCTCAATCGGCGTCGTCTGGTGGCTAACACCGTATAATAGTATTTTCAACTAAATCCGTCCTTTTTTATACTAACTTAAATCATGTAGTCTATTTTAATTCATTTAAAAAAACAACTAAGAAAAATCTTAATTGTTTCAGGTTTTAAACTAACAAGTGCTTACAAATCTAAATATTTTTCAATGACGTTCCAGGCTTCTTCTTTGCCTTCTCCGGTTTCTGATGAGAACATAATAAATTCATCATTTTCGTCAAAATTCAATGTATCTTTTACAATTTTGATATGTTTGTTCCATTTGCCACGAGGGATTTTATCGGCTTTCGTTGCTACCACGATTACTGGCAATTCATAATATTTTAAAAACTCATACATTTGAACGTCTTCACTACTTGGTGCATGACGCAAGTCAACAACTGACAAAACGGCTTTTAAAGTATCTCGTTGTGTCAAATAAGTTTCAAGCATTTGACCCCATTTAGCACGTTCTGTTTTTGAGACCTTTGCGTAACCATAGCCAGGTACATCAACAAAGTAAAATTGTTCTTCAATAATATAAAAGTTTAGCGTTTGTGTTTTTCCTGGTTTGCCAGAAGTTCTAGCTAACCCTTTACGATTAATCATCCGATTAATAAAAGATGATTTCCCAACATTTGAACGCCCCGCTAAAGCAATTTCAGGCAGTCCTGTGCTTGGGTATTGGGCAGGTGAAACTGCACTTATAACGATATCTGCTTTATGCACATCCATTTTTTCAATCTCCATCTCTTTTTAAATTCTTTCATTATTTTAACATAGATACGCGAGATATGATATTCTTTCTAAGGATTTTGTTAAATTCGTTAGAGGTTTCTTGACTTATGTATAAACTAGAAGGACTCTTTTTAAAGAATCCTTCCGTTGTCTCTAGTCATAATGTAACACTTGTCCTGCATAGATTAAATCTGGATTAGCAATATTATTTTTTTGAATTAAATGCTCCATTGAAATACCTAATTTTATAGCAATTAATGACAAGGCATCGCCTGATTGAACAGTGTATGTTTTATTTATAGTAGAATTTAATTGAAGAACTTGTCCTGGATAAATCAAATTAGGGTTTGAAATATGATTGATTCTTACTAACTCCTCTGTTGTTGTTTGAAATTTTTTTGCAATCAAACTTAAATTGTCACCTAATTGAACGGTATAACTTGTTTGCTTTTCTTCAATCGTTTCTGCTTGTCCTGATAAAGCTAGTCGATCCCAACTCGTTAACCCATTGGCTTCAATCGTTGCAATTAATTTGTCTGCGTATAGTGGATCCGTCGCATAACCAGCTGCTTTAATTCCTCTAGCTTGAGCCACAAAATCAGTTAGGCCAATAATACCTGAATAACGTGAATTTTCGTGAAAAAAGGAACCGTGATCTTCAACAGAAACTGACCAGCTTGGATATTTTCTAAAGGTTGCATTTACGGTCACATTTTGTCCATTGATGACTTCCCATGTTGGAAATTGAACTGATTGCCCTTGGTAACTTCCTTTAATACCAAATAAATTGTGGTTTGGAGCTAATGATAATTGGCTAGTTCCCCAAGCACTTTCTAGTGCAGCTTGTGCCGCTGTGACACTTGGTAAAATACCATATTTGTGCCAGCCCGCAATTGCACCTGCTTTGATTTCATTTAAAAAAAATTCGACTTTACTCATCTTTTCCCTCCTCATCCGATTCGACCTGATCTTGCAAAACGCCTAAATATTTTTTTAAAAATCCAACGTTGACGCCCATTTCACTGATGTTTTCCAAAATGCTGCCTAATTCATAGAGTGTGATAATAATGGTCCACCAAAAAGCGATATTGATTGGAATGCTAATGTTCATTAATGGAGCTAAATCATCGATAATTCCTGCTGAAATAATCGTAAAGAAGGTGACGAACTTAATCAATAAACCTTCTACATTAATAGCTGATCGCCAATTGTGCTGCTTTAGAGCTTTTAAATAACCTGTAATTAAATCGATGGCCAGGGCAGACATGTATAAAGATAATACTGGACTGCCTCCACCGAATAGTGATTCTAATAGATGGTTAATTAGCTGCATAGGTTCCCTCCTTTTTTTATAAATTACTAAGTTTAATCCAAGCACCAACTCACACTATCAAAGCTATAATCAGCTGTTGCACTATCATTTCCAATTACATAAATCCCTCCATCCCCATTAAATTGCAATCTGGCGGTGTTTTGTCCAGCATTCTCATGTAAAGTAATAAATAAATTATTATCTGGAATATACTTATCCGGCAATGTAAACACCTGAACTGGCGCATGAACAGAAGCTTTTGGAAGTTTAACAAGACCTTTTAAATAGCAAATTGAATTTTTAATACGATAATACATTCCTTTATTGTATATCCAACCTGTATCATTTTTAACTTCAATTTCATTCGATTTATACATTAACCTTCCATTTCCTGTAGTTTGAAAATTAATGTCACTTCCTGCTTCATTAGAAATTGTTAAAGTATCATTCGTAGATTCTCCGAAACCAAACCAACCTTTTCTAATCGAATTTTTATAAAAACTCATAAAAGTATTTGAAAAATTGGATTCATTTGTTGAGCGTATTGTCAATAGCGAACCGATTGCTTTACTTTTTATTTCAACATTTCCCTCAATAACTCCGCCTTGTTTACTGTACTTTTCATTTTTTATCTTTTCAATTTCTAATGCCAAATTAGCCGCCGCATCATCTCCAACGGTACCTTTAATTTCAGTCAACCATTCATTCCAATCAGTCTCAAACTGAGTCCACAAAGTGGTTGGATCGATATCAATTAATGAACTCACAAAACCACAAACATTCCCGTCTCCTCTGGTATCTTGAATCATTCCTTGCGTAATTGGTTTGCCATTACCTGGAATTAAAATACGTGCGAGCATCAATTCATAGACAGTGGCATTTCGGGTTAAGTCATCCGTCCCCTTCGCTTCAACAGTCATCTTACGCTCCGTCAAATCCATTCGCAATACAACAGAACCTTTTTTAGCCGTTCCAGAAACATCCGCAATGTTAAATACCACCGTCTTTGGCTCTGATAATTGGTACAGGTAACCATTGATATTTCCGTAACCCGCTTCAACGATTAATGACAATCCATTTGTTGCTGAAGCAATAACTTGTAAGTTTTTGCTGTTATTACTAAAAACTCCATTTGAAAATAGTTTTGAAAAATAACCAGTAAAATCACTTGCTTTGTATTTACGATCCCCATTTTTTGAAGGGAAAAATAATCCTTGTTCCATTTAGTTCATCACTTGCCTTTCCTCTTAATTTTATCCACTAATGTTGGAATTTTATTTCCAAAGGTCAATCGTACTTCAAGTCCACTTTCTTCATAAACTTCTTCTACACATTCAATTCGTGTTTCTAATTTGAAATCTAATTCATTGACTAAAACTGTAATTTTATCTCCTAAATCAAAATCTTGTTGATAACGTAAATTACCATTTGTTACCACATCTGCTTCCATTGATTGAATAAAGCTATATTGTAAAAGCGTTTCATTACCTTTTTGTTTCACAAGCGCTTGTTGTTCTTCAATAGAAATTGGATTTTCAGCAGAAGGCTTGCCTATTGTTTTTGCGTCAACGTAGATTTCTCTTCTTGAAATATCTGACGTTCCATCAGTGACCTCTAACATATAGTTTTTTTCTTCCCGCTCATATTCCAAAATCGCTGTCGTTTTTGCATCTATCCCATTTAGTACAATCGTTTGTTGTAATATATTCTCAAAAGATTGAGAAAAAATGGCCGGGCTATTCGTTTGTTGTTCACTTCCGCGATCTTTTCCAGTATAGGATATAAAAATTAGTTCACGATTGATTAAATCTAATTGAACCTCAAATCCCAATTGAAATTCTTTGCAAACTAGGCTGATTAATTCCAGTAAATTTTGGTAATTCGTTTCAATGTTTATAGAATTATTTGTTTCTGGTATCGAACCTATTTTAAATTGTTTCATTTTACGTACAGGATCTACTGGATTAATAATTGATTCATCTAACCATTTTCTGATTAAATTTTGTGGTGTATCTTTGTAATGTTGATTTCCTAATAAGATTCTTCGTTCTAAATAAGCCCGTAAATCACGACCCTTAATGACAATTTCACTAGCTTCTCGTTGGAAATTGGGACTGATTTCTTCAATTAAATAACCCGTTTTTTCACCCGATTTCACTAAAATATTCCCTAAAATAAGCTCATTATTTTGGATCAATTTTAAGTGTTCCTTTGTCATTGGCAAATGCAATTCAAACTCGCTCACTTCTGAGTAGCGTTTTGTAATCACTAGACTGTTAAAATTTTCAATTGCGTTAATGCGATTAAGTTGTTGGTCTATTAACCATAAAATCATTTTAATCAGACCCCCACATAACGAAGTCGATAATGAACTTTAATTTCTAATTGATCCGCATGACTTTCCGTTTGATAACGCAGATAATTTTCTCCAATGTCCAATTGGATAAACTGACTATCTAATGAAAGTGTATTAAAAATATTTTCCCAAAATTGTTGGGTGTCATTCCACTTTTCAATGCGTTTGTTTCCAACAGATGTTGTAATGCGAATGAGGTCTCCTGCGTGTATAGTTGTGAGTAATTTCATTTTTTGAGTCATCGTACCATCTGCCATCACTCGAATAATTCCAGGATTTTTAACATCTCCACTGGCTGTTAGATAAAGTTCCATTCCTGTGGCTTCATCGCCATCATTGACCAAGGTCACCAGCTGATCACCATTAAAGCGTTCCAATTCAATTCCTAACTCACTCGCTCCCGTCATCGGAAATTCTAACTCCCATTCCAGATTTGGTTCCCAATTTGATAAATAATGAATCTCATCTTCAACAGCATACCAAAATGGATCTGAGGCAATTAAATCAAGCGTGACACGTTGTGCTTTTTTACTTAAATAACCATCTGTTGTAAAAGTAGGCACGTGTGCACTTTGAACATCAATTCGATAGCTTCGTTCGTCTTCTTTGTAACGAAGTTCTAATGTTCCTGATTTTGGATTTAGCATTTTACTCATTTCCCGACGCAGCTCTTCCATTGATTTAAACTCGTCGGCAATCATAATCAATTCAATTTGGATATCACGTTCTGCTAGTGTACTTTCAATAAAAATCGTTCCATCTCGATTTGAATCCATCGTATGACGATCAGCTTCGACTTCACCAAGTCCATCCAATTTGATAAAAAAGTAATTTCCCTTCGGCTGTCCTTCTGTTTGATACATTTCCGTAACGTAATCGTTAATCATTAATTTTGATTGCATTGCTTTATTGTATATTTCGCACTCCATTACATGCTCCACCCCATTTCTTGATTCGCTTGACGCATTTTGCGTAGCACCTCTGAAGGTCTTGCAATCGGTTGATTGAATTGAATAGTTTGATTGTTTGAAATTGACCCAGCAGAATTAGTTGCTTCCATTCTATTGGGATCAATCATATTTGAAAATGAAAATGGTGTTGAAATACTCCGCATATCGGATAAGCTAGCTTTTAAATCATCTGGATCGATTTTTGCTGCATTCGCTAGGTGATCCGTTGCCCGTTTCACTTTATCCGTTTCGCTTTCAATCCCTTTAGCAAGACCAATTGACATATAAGCACCTAAGCTTTTCATTACACGAGAAGGCGATTTTATTTTAAATAAGCCTTTGATTCCTCCTAAAATACTGTTCCCAATTTCCTTCACTTTTTCAACAACCGCATCTTTCATTTTAGCAATTCCGTCAATTAAACCTTGAATAATATTTTGACCAATTGTTAACATATCTGCTATTTTACCTGTTAGACCTTCTTTAACTTTGTCTAACATTTCAGAGCCTTTACTTTTTAATTGTCCTATCAACTCTCCAATTCCAGAAATAATATTTCGAATAAAATCAGCTCCAATTACAATTAATTTTGCAATAACTGTCACAATTCCTCCAATCAAAGCCATTAAAATTGAGACTCCTGCTGAAATCAATTGAGGCAATGCGGACAATATTGCTGCAATAAAAGAGACCATTAGTGTAATTATTGTGGCTAATACAGTCGGGATAATCGTCATTAATCCATTAATAAAATTTATTAGTAACGTTACTCCTGCACTAAGCAACCCAGGTACTGCTGCTAAAATTGTGCCAATAAAACTAACAAGCATATTTAATCCTGTTGCGATAACCTCGGGTATTTTCTCAGCAATCCCTTGAATAAACGAAACAATTAAATTTTTCCCATTTTCAATAATTTGCGGGATGGCTTCAACAATACCTGATACAAAGCCAAATAATTTATCTTTTAAAGTTACAAAAAATTCTCCCAAACTCATGTCACCACTAAATACTTTACTAATATCGGAGAAAATTCCTAGATGGTTCATTAATAAGGCGATACCTGCAACAACTGCGATGATTGGTAAGGCGATTGCTAAAAATGGTGAAATTAACGCCCACACACTCGTCGCTGCTCCCATCACAGCTGTTCCCAATGCAGAAAACAGCGGCATTATTGCTGAAAAATTAGGCGTGGGAATGCTCTTTAATTTCGATCCAAGGTCCATAAAGTCTGAACCCGTTACTCCTGCCATGTCTTTCAATCCAACAAGATTATCTTTCATTGTTAAAAATCCATCCGCAGATTGTCCAATATTTTGGGCACTAGTTGAAATACCATCGATTGCTTGAGATAACCCATCAACAATTCCCACATTTCCACTGAAAATATCACCAATGGAACTAGCAAATCCTGCAACTTCTCCTAAAGCTGTTTTCACTTGAGAAAAAGGGGTTACAATTTCTGTTGCAACACTTGCCATGGATGAAAAATCATTCGTTACTAATTTAGTATTTTGTAAAATTTCTGTTAAATTTCCTGATAATTCGTTTAAATTTAAAGTCATATCCTTCCTCCTTTCTATACTTTATTTTCCTCATCTTCAACCGTAAATTTCACTTGATAATCACTTAAAGCTTTATTCGCTTGCTGTAACATCTGTTTATTCGGTGTTTTTTGATTTCCATGATGATTCAAACTTCTTAAAGCTTTGTTTTTATCAAAAATTTTTCGCTCATTTGCATGTTTTGCATGGTGGGCATAGCGATTGGCCATCGCTGATTTTGCCATAAATTCATATTGATCAATGGTCCTTAACTGCATCCCTCGTAACGCGGCTTCGTACTCGACTAGCGTTAATTCCAACATTGGTTCAATATCTGTAATACCTTGCTGAAAACAGGCTTCTATGATTGGGAGAGTAGAGAAATGGCCTTCTTGCGTTTTTGTTCCATTTGCTTGGCTAATTCCTTGTTGTTGGGATCGTTTTTCAAGTTTTCCATCAGCATTTTTTTCATTTTTGCGAAAAAACCGCTTGTTTCAAGTACCCCAATTGCTTTTAAGAATAAGTTTTCTAGTGCGTCTTCATCTTTTGCTAGCATTTCATCTAAAGAGTCTTCAATAATATCCATGCTTGGTCGCTCGCTTGCCTTAATTCCGTAATAAAGAAAATTTAGTAGCGCGTTGATTGAGTCGCTTTGCAACCCCATGTAAAGCAACGCCATCCCATTTAATTGGTTGATTCCGTCTTGTTGTGTTGATAAATTTGTTTCAATATCGCGAGCAAAACGTAAACTTCCCTTCACTTCATAAGATTTCTTTTTTAAATCGATTGTAAACATATCTTTTCCTCTTTTCTCTTTTTATGAAATGTACGAATTGAAATGTAGATGCTCTATTTAAAGAGCATCTGATAGATTTATTCTGGTTGCGTAGCTCCTAGTTCACCTGTTTTTTCACCTGGTTTTTCAAAGCCATATAAAGCTAAATTTAATAGTTCTTCCGGAATATCTGCTAGCGTGCCTGGTTGCGTTATGCCAATTACTGGTAAGGTAACCGTTAATTCTGCAAAGCTATCCGCATCTGAAATGGCGACACTTTGAATAATGGAATAGCCAAAGCGAGCTGGATAAGAACCATCTGAATTCTCAGATAATTCGACACGCCATACTTTAACTTGCCCTTCGTTGTCATAAGCATCTGTGATTACTTCTTGACCACCATCACCTGGTGCAGAATATAAGGTCAATTCAAAGGTTTCTGTTTTAGCTCCATAGCCTAAAATACGACCTGATTTTGTTTGTTCGTCCAGTGCTTCGTGCTCACGAGTCCAAGTTCCTTCTGTTTGAAATCCTGGTAATAATGCTTTAGTTCCTTTTGCTGCATTTGTTGCTTGTACTAAATAGACGACTTTTTTTCCTTCAATTGGTTGAACTGTCATAATTTATTCCTTCTTTCGTTTATAGTTAGTTGTTCGTCTCGAGAACGATATTGTTAGGCTTCATTTCTCCTGCCCTTCAACAACCTAAGTATAGACTGAAAACGAACGTTCGTTCTGTCGTATTTCTTTTTCTTTTCTGTTGGTTTTCTTTTTTCTCTTTCACAATTCTTTTAACCGCAAAAAATAAAAAGAAAGCTGATTCTAGTCCAGAGAATCAACTTTCTTTTTATATCCTTTATTTCATTTAATTATAATCCCCATAAAAATGCTAGTATCTCAAATGCTTCTTTCTTCATGCGGTAATAATAAGATTCACTCATATTTAAATCCATGTAAACTTGAATATCCGTTTCGTAATTATTTTGAATCAAATAGCGTTTGGTAATAATTTCTTTTTGATCCTCATCAGGAATGGAAGCAATAACTGCTTTGATACTATCAAGCTCGTCTTTTGCACTTTGTAACCGGCTATTTAATAGCGTATCTCCTGATATTTGTTCGGCTAGCCTTGCCATGGCTGTTAGCTTTGGTATTTTTTTTAATAGTTGATCCACTCGCTTTCTCGTTTCTTTGTCTACAATGATTTCTCCCATTTTATCACCACTTAGTATTATTGAGGGTATGTTGTCGAACCGCGTTTCCATTTCTATTGTACCGAACGTTTGTTCTTTTCGCAACTAAAATATCATCAAATTTGAATTTTTTTATTTTCGATAGACTTATTTTTTTATATGCATATATTATTTATTTAATCAAAAAAAAGAAGAAGTCGACGATTGTCAACTTCTTCTTTGGTTTACGAACCTACAACGACACCTTCAACATTATAAAGTTCAGGTTTTCCTGAACCAGAAACGGTATCTTCAGTGATAACGCATTTGTTGATTTCAGGACGACTTGGTAAATCGAACATGATTTCAAGCATAATACTTTCAATGATAGAACGTAGCCCACGTGCTCCGGTATTGCGTTCTATTGCTTTTTTAGCAATGGCTTTTAAAGCTTCAGGTTTAAATTCTAATTCAACTTCATCTAATGCAAATAATTTCTTATATTGCTTCACTAGTGAATTTTTAGGTTCCGTTAAAATGTGAACTAAATCGTCTTCCGTTAATTTTTCAAGAGCTGCCATAACTGGCAATCGTCCGATAAATTCTGGGATTAAGCCAAATTTTTGTAAATCTTCGGGAACAATTTGTTGCATCACGCTTTGAGTTTCGTCTAATTTTTTAGAACTTGAACCAAAACCAATGACTTTTTCTCCCATACGATTTTTAACGATTTCTTCGATTCCGTCAAATGCTCCACCTACAATAAATAAAATATTGCTTGTATCTAATTGGACAAATTCTTGATGAGGATGCTTACGTCCGCCTTGTGGTGGAACATTTGCAACCGTACCTTCTAAGATTTTTAACAAGGCTTGTTGAACCCCTTCACCACTTACATCTCTGGTAATCGATACATTTTCACTTTTACGAGCAATTTTATCGATTTCATCAATGTATATAATGCCTTTTTCAGCTCGTTCTACATCGTAATCTGCCGCTTGCATTAGTTTCAATAGGATATTTTCAACATCTTCTCCTACGTAACCTGCTTCGGTTAAACTCGTTGCATCTGCAATGGCAAATGGTACATTTAAAATACGTGCTAAACTTTGTGCTAAAAAGGTTTTACCTGAACCTGTTGGTCCAATTAGTGAGATATTGCTTTTTTGCAGTTCAACATCGCTATCTTCTGTATTCAATTGGTTGACACGTTTATAATGATTGTACACCGCCACAGATAAAGCTTTCTTAGCTTGATCTTGACCAATAACATAATCATTTAAAATCGCTCTAATTTCTTGTGGTTTAGGTACATCTAAAAATTCGCCTAAACTTGTTTCATTGAATTCTTCATCAATGATTTCTTTGCATAATTCAATACACTCATTACATATAAATACTCCTGGACCAGCAACAATTTTCTTGACTTGATCTTGTGATTTCCCACAAAAAGAACAATTGACTGGGCCTTTTGTTTCTTCATCGTTAAACATCGCTTCATCCACCTCAATTCTCATTTACATCTATTTAATAGTAACAGACTTTTTTGCTATTAATCCAATGAGATTCTTTAAATATCCTCTATCTTAGCACAAATCTTTAAAAATGAGAACTATTTTTGTTTGGTTTTTTAACTTTAGTCAGAATTCATCAATTTTTAATAACTTATCTAATTAAACTACTTTTGTTTGAAACTATCAAACTTACTTTAACCTTAATTTTACATTATTATCAGTGAGTTTGCTATGCTTTTTTCGTTTATTTTTACTAGTTTGGATGGTAATTAAGAAAAAAATGACTTTCTGGAAAGCGAACTATTCCAAAAGGTCATTCTTCTTATTTTTATAAATAATCTTTTAATTGTTTTGAACGACTTGGGTGACGTAATTTACGAAGTGCTTTTGATTCGATTTGGCGAATACGTTCTCTCGTCACACCAAATACTTTACCAACTTCTTCTAGTGTACGAATGCGGCCATCTTCTAAACCAAAACGAAGACGTAACACATTTTCCTCACGATCTGTCAATGTATCAAGTGCTTCTTCAATTTGAGTTTTTAATAATTCATAGGAAGCTTGCTCTTCTGGACTTGCAGCCCCTTGATCTTCAATAAAATCACCTAATTGAGAATCATCTTCTTCACCGATTGGCGTATCTAAAGAAACAGGTTCTTGAGAAATTTTCAAAATTTCATGCACTTTTTCAACAGTTAAATCCATTTCAGCCCCAAGTTCTTCTGGCGTTGCTTCACGACCTAAGTCTTGTAATAACTGTCTTTGAATACGAATCAATTTGTTGATTGTTTCAATCATATGAACAGGAATACGAATCGTTCTAGCTTGGTCAGCGATTGCGCGGGTAATGGCTTGACGAATCCACCAAGTTGCATAGGTTGAAAATTTAAAGCCTTTTGTATAATCAAATTTTTCAACAGCTTTCATTAAACCGATATTACCTTCTTGAATTAAGTCAAGAAATTGCATTCCACGTCCTACATAACGTTTTGCAATACTTACAACTAAACGTAAGTTTGCTTCCGCTAAAGCTTGTTTTGCTTCAGGATCGCCATCTTGGATTCGTTTTGCTAATGAAACTTCTTCATCTGCTGTCAGTAGTTTTACGCGTCCAATTTCTTTTAAATACATACGAACGGGATCATCAACATTGACACCAATCGGTGCAGCTAATTCTTCTTCTTTTTCTTTATCTTTTTTGCGTTTCTTTTCAGTTGCAAGGATTTGACGATCTGTTGGGCCGCCATCGTCTCCAACAACACTTACACCAGCATCCTCTACTTTTTGAATCAAATTATCGATTTCTTCAGCATCTAAAGTAAATGGGATTGCCACTTCATTTGTTAAAATATCAATGTGCACCATTGCTTTTAGTTTGTTTTCTTTAATAATCTTTTGTGTTGCCGTTTCGATTAATTTTTTTGTCTCTTTATCTGTTTTAGCCAACGAAAAGCCCCCTTCGATTATTCATTCATTTTATAGTTACTTATTGCACCTTAAAACGAATTTCAAATGACTACATCTATATAGTATACGTCATTCTCTCAGCAACGCAACAATTTTAACTAGAAAATTATAAATAATTTAAAATTCACCTAAAAAAGCCCTGCTACTAACAAGTAGTAGCAAGGGCAACGAACAGTCAGCTTATTTTTCTACTGCTGTTTCAGTAATAGTGTCAATTGCTTTTTTCATTGAGATATCATGTTTTAACATGTCAACACTTAGAGCAGCACGGACAGCTTTTTCTTCCATGTTGTATTGTTCAGCTAATTCTTTGATTTCTTTTTCAACTTCTTCTTCAGTTGGTTCGAAACCTTCAGCTGCAACAATCGCTTCAAGAACAAGGTTTGTACGAGTTCTAATATCAGCATCTGCTTCCATTTGTTTGTGTAAATCTTCTTCTGTTGTACCTGTTAATTGGTAGTACATTTCTGGAGATACACCTTGACGTTGCATATCATTTAAGAATTGGTCCATTTGACGGTGAACTTCATCATGCACCATTACATGTGGTAATTCAACGATTTCAGCATTGTCAACTGCTTGACGGATAGCTGCTTCTTGAACGGCTTCTTCAGCTGCGTTTAATTTAGCATCTGTTAATTCTTTTTTGATTTTTTCTTTTAATTCAGCTAATGTTTCAACTTCTTCGTCGATGTCTTTAGCAAATTCATCATCTAATTCTGGTAATTCTTTTGCTTTAACTTCATGAACTTTAACATTGAAGACTGCTTCAGCGCCTTTAAGGTCTTCTGAATGATATTCTTCAGGGAAAGTTACTTTAACTTCAACTTCGTCGCCAGCTTTTGCGCCAATTAATTGTTCTTCAAAGCCTGGGATGAATGAGTTTGAACCTAATTCTAGAGAAGTATTTTCTCCTTTTCCACCGTCAAACGCAACACCGTCTTTAAAGCCTTCAAAGTCAATGACAACTGTGTCGCCGTTTACTGCAGCTTCTTCTTTTAAAACAAGTTCAGCTTGTGCTGCTTGTTTTTGTTTGATGTTTTCTTCAACGTCAGCATCTGTCACTTCACGGTCTTGTTTTTCAACTGTTAAGTTTTTGTATTCGCCTAATTTAACTTCAGGTTTTACAGTAACATCAGCAGTGATTACCCATGCTTGACCTTTTTCCATGCTTAATACATCGATTTTTGGTTGGTCAACAGGATCAATACCTGATTCTTCTAAAGCGGCAGCATAAGCTTCTGGTAATACAACGTTCAATGCATCTTCATAAAGAGCTTCTTCGCCGTACATTTTGTTAAATACTTGACGTGATACTTTCCCTTTACGGAAACCTGGAACATCAAGATTTTTTTTCACTTTGTTGAAGGCTTTCTCGATTCCTTCTTTAATTTTTTCTTCTGTAATTTCAAATGTTAAGACACCATTGTTAGCGCCTTTTTTTTCCCATTTTGCAGTCATGTATATTCCCTCCGAAACACTATAGTTTTCATATTTTTTTAGCTATTGCATACTCATTAATAGTACACTATCAGCAAAACTTTGTAAATACATTGATAGCAATCCATCAAAATAAATTTCCAATTGTAAGTTATTTTATCAAATATAGGGATCTGAAATAAATTCAATTGCTTTCCTATTATAAATCCATTAGCTTTTTACTTTTTAAAATAGTTCTGATAATTGCTGATTTAATCGATTCATCCATTCAACCATTTTTTTTTGTTCGACTGATTCTTCTATTATAATAGTCTTTTCCATATCATATTTTTGTTGATAGAGTTTCACCCAAATTGAAGGGATTGTAATGACTTCTTCTATAAATGGATACAATAAAATAACGTGCAAATTAACTTCTTCATTTATTAGTTGAAAAAGCGATGGATTGTGAATCGCTACTTGTTCTTCTATTATTTTCTTGACTGTTTCGACTGTTTGATTTTCTTCTAAAGGTTTTAAATGAGTTGGGATAATCTGACGCTCTTCATCGAACCAAGTGATTTTAATTATTTCCGAACACTCTTTAGCGATTAACCCTTCAATTAAAGTGGCTTTAATAAGTCCATTCACAAAGGGATTTGACAACATTATTTTAGCAGCTTGTATATAGATATCTTTTGGAACCAACTTTAACTCCTGCATCAGGGCTGCTTGTTCTGAATATGCTTTGTCTCCAATCGAAAAAGATTGTTTTAAAATAAGTTTATGTTTTTTTTCTTCTTGTAAACGTTTATTTTCTCCTTCTTCTAGACAGTTCTTTGCCAGTGTTTCCCAAACCTCAAGATTTTTAGGTTTTCCGATTTTATGTTGCTCTTTTGTAATGATATTAGTAGCTTCTTCAAAATAGTGGGCTTTGATTAAAATGGAGGTATAAAAGGCATACAGTTTCTCTTCAGTTTGATAAAAGGTTAATTTTTCTTCTGCTATTTCTTTTGCTTCTTGATAAGAACCAATTTGATAAAGGGCTGTTGTATAAAAAGTATTAATTTTATCTTCTTTTTTTAGCTGATAGGCTTTAGCAAAGTATGGGATCGCTTCTTCCATATTGCCAATTTTAAAATAGCTCATCGCTTTTTTTAAATACAAATCATAATTCTTTGGGAAATCAATTTTTTCTCCCATCTTATTCACAACCATTCTTATTAAAATTCAACTTGTTCTATCTTACCTTAACATACGCATTTTTTAAAGGAATACTTGTTTTTTTGTTTCACAGTTATTTACAAATTTTGAATTTGTGATATGATGAGCTAAATGGTAATGAGAATCACTATCAATTAATTAGTGTATTTTCCACTTAAAATTTAGATAAATGAGGTTTTAACTATGAATGTTCATTCAATTCAATTAAACCAACCGATTCCAATTTATGATTTATCAAAATTAGATGCCTTAACGAAACGACGCCTAAAAGAAGTTGGAATTTATGAAGGTTCAGTGATTTTCGTTAAACGACGCTATCCATTTCATGGCCCTTGTACGATTGAAAGTGAGGGTCAACATGTTGGCATTCGCAGACGCACCTTAGAACTGCTCTTAGGAGATGGCAAACAATGAAAATTGCCCTTTTCGGAAATCCAAATACTGGTAAAACCACAGTTTTTAATCATTTAACTGACTCCTACGCTTATGTGGGCAACTGGAGCGGGGTTACGGTTGAAAAAAAAATTGGGAAAATCAATCATTCTTTCGTATCGATTATTGACTTGCCTGGTGTTTATTCTTTAAATCCTTTAACGAAAGACGAAGCAGTTGCTACTCATTTTTTATTACATGAATCTTTTGATCAAACGCTGAATATTTTAAATGCAGCACAGTTAAAACGCAACCTCTTGCTCACTATCGAACTTTTAGAATATGGAAAACCAACGGTACTTGTTTTAAACATGATGGATATTGTTAAAAAACAAGATATGGAATTAAATCCAACCGTTTTAGCTAATGAACTACATGCTACTATTTTTCAAACCGATGCTCGAACAAATAAAGGGATGGCTGAATTAAAATCATTTCTTATTGGTGAACCTTCATCTACTACTTCTCCATCATTTTATTTAGATTATGGAGAACCCGTTGAAGCAATCATTCGTAAAGGTCAAGATTTATTAACTACTATTTATCAACATGAAGTGATTTTTGCACGATGGCTGATGATTCAATTCCTAGCTGGCAATAATATGATTGAAAAATTTATTGCTACGAATCACTACGAAGGTTTATTGTCTTTGAAAAAAGATCCTCAGGCGTTGGAAGATGCTGTCTACGCTGTTCGTTTAAAATTCATAGAAGAATTACTAAAAAAAGCAACTTTAAAAGAGGCAAATCAAAAAACAACTGCGTTGACTAAAAAAATCGATCACCTAACTACCCATCCAATTTGGGGAATGCCGTTATTTTTAATGATTTTTTATTTCATGTTTAAGTTAACCTTTGATTGGATTGGTGGTCCGCTTTCTGACTTATTCGATGCTTTTTTAAGTGGCCCATTTTCTTCAAATGTTAGTCTTTTTCTAACATGGATTGGAGCAAATGAGTTAATCCATTCTTTAATAATTGATGGATTAATTGCAGGGGTTGGTGGTGTTTTAGTCTTTATGCCTCAAATATTTGTTTTATTTGCTTGCATTTCCTTTTTAGAAGATTCTGGTTATATGGCTAGAGCTGCTTTAGTAATGGATCGTTTGATGGAATCTGTGGGACTAAATGGAAAAGCTTTTATCCCTTTATTGATTGGTTTTGGCTGTAATGTTCCTGGAATTATGGCCGCTCGAACAATTGAACAACCTAAAGAACGTTTAATCACAACTTTGATTTCTCCTTTTATGAGCTGTTCGGCTCGATTGCCGATTTATAGTTTATTTATTGCAGCATTTTTTGAAAAAAATCAGGCTTTAATTGTTTTATCGCTCTATGTATTAGGTATACTAGTTGCAATTATTTTAGCAAAATTCTATTCCCTAATTTTTAAGACCACTGATTCGTCAATTTTCATTGTCGATTTACCAGAATACAATTTGCCAAAGTTATCAATTCTATGGCGTGGGACTTGGGATAAAGGAAAAGGCTTTGTAAAAAAAGCCGGAACCGTTATTTTTGGTGGAACTGTTTTAATTTGGTCCCTTAGTTACTTTAACTTCAGTGGAGTAGCTTCTTCTATCGAAACTAGCTTTATGGCAGCTATAGGCTCCTTTTTAGCTCCCTTCTTTGCTCCACTCGGTTTTTACAGTTGGCAAGCTGTCAGCGCAATTATTACCGGTATTTTAGCAAAAGAAGTAGTTGGCTCGACAATGTTGATTCTCTTTCATGTTGGTGGCGAAACTGCTTTAATCGGTCAACTTTCAAGTGTTTTTACACCTCTTCAAGCCTATAGCTTTTTGGTTTTTGTCTTACTTTACATCCCTTGTTTTGCTGTATTAGGGGCTATTAGGGCTGAAACAGGTTCTTGGTTTTGGTCATTTTACTCTGCACTATCAAGCTTTATAATTGCCTATGGTGTTTCTTTTATGATTTACCAAACAGGAATGCTCTTCCGTTTTTAAATAAAGGAGTGAACCTCATGACTATTTATTCATTTTTATTAAATTGGACGATTGGTATTCTTATTTTTGGTTGGGCTATCTATCAACTTACTAAACTCTTTAAGAATTCTAAAAAGGGAAAATGTGGTGGCTGTGATTCTATCTGTGAAGCAAAAGCATTAATGGAAGCCGCTAAAAAAAGAAATGGTTAATTTATTCCATTTTTTGGGTTTTTTTTAACAAAATAGATTTTTTTTATCTACTATCATTCCGCTATCTTTGATGGTAAAATTAATTAGCTACGTCTTATTTTATTAAGTTGCTTTAGGGGGATAAGGATGAATCAAGGAAATGTGAATGAATTAACTGAAGCTGAAGAAAAAGAACTACAAAGTATCTCAAATTTAATTTTTGTAGAAACCATTGCTTGTGGATTTTATGAGTTGAAAAAAATTGAGATTACCTTACCTCATGATATTCCAAGAGGACGAATTTATACAAGAGAAAAAATTGGAGAATTGCTTTTAAGTAAAAATAGATTCTCGATCTTAATTGAAACCAATGATGGAAAATACTTATACCAATCTTCTACGGTTGTAATTCCAGAAGTTACACCTCATCACTAAAAAAGTTGTCGCAATGAATTGCGACAACTTTTTTTAGTATTTTCTAAAGCGTTTGTAGCGATCTTCAACTAATTCTTCTGGCGTAAGTTTCCCTAATTGTTGGAGAGCAAGTATTAATTCATTTTTCAGATTTTGCATAATGGTTTCTTGAGCTAATAGAACTTTTTGATCTGTTTCTTCAATCATTTTATCAATCACATCAAGTCCTAATAAATCACGAGCTGTTAGTTTCATCAGTTCTGCTGCTTCCTTAGAACGTGAGGCATCTTTCCACAAAATGGATGAAAAACCTTCTGGAGATAAAATGGAATACATGGTATGTTCCATCATCCAAACCTGATTTCCCATTGCAAGTGCTAATGCGCCACCACTACCACCTTCACCAATAATAATGGCAATAATAGGGACCTTTAATTGGCTCATTTCCATCAAGTTTCGTGCGATGGCTTCACCTTGACCGCGCTCTTCTGCTTCAACGCCGCAATAAGCACCAGCTGTATTAATAAAGGTTACCACCGGGCGACCAAATTTTTCAGCTTGTTTCATTAAGCGTAATGCTTTTCGGTAACCTTCTGGATGAGGGGAACCAAAATTACGCATCATATTTTCTTCTAAATTATGCCCTTTTTGAATTCCAATAACTGTAATTGGTTGATTTTGCAAGGTAGCAATTCCACCAACAACTGCTTTATCGTCTCGATAAGAACGATCACCATGGAATTCAATAAAGTCATTAAACAAGAAATTCATGTATTCTAACGCTGTTAAACGCGTTGTTTTTCTAGCTAAGGCTACGATTTCGCTTGCAGTCATCAATTGTTTCCACCTGCCTTCGCGGGTTTTGGGGCATGAAGAGTTAAAATCAATCCTAGCGTCGTCTTTAATTCAGGACGTGGCACAATTTTATCAATAAAGCCATGTTCTAATAATGACTCTGCTCGTTGGAAATCTTCTGGCAACTCTTCGTTAATGGTTTGTTCAATGACTCTTCTTCCAGCAAATCCAATCAATGCTTGTGGCTCAGCTAAGATAATATCTCCTTGCATGGCAAAACTTGCTGAAACTCCTCCTGTTGTAGGATCTGTTAGTACTGCGACGTACAACAAGCCTGCTTCACTATGTTTTGCAACTGCTGCACTAATTTTCGCCATTTGCATTAAGGAGAGAATCCCTTCTTGCATTCTAGCACCGCCTGAAGCAGTGAAAATAACTACTGGCAATTGAAGTTCTGTTGCTTTTTCAAAAGCACGAGTGATTTTTTCGCCAACAACTGTTCCCATACTGCCCATAATAAACCGAGCGTCCATTACAGCCAATACACATGCTTGCTTGTTGATAGTAGCTCTTCCAGTGACAACAGCTTCATCTAAACCTGTTTCTTCCTGTAAACGTTCAATTTTTTCTGAATAGGCTGGAAATTCCATTGGATTGGTATTCGCTAATCCTTTGTCCCACTCTTCAAAACTATTTTCGTCCACAATCAATCCAATGCGCTCAAAAGCATCAATTCTAAAATTATAACCGCAATTTGGGCAAATTTGTTCTTTCCCTAAATCTTTGTTATAAATGGCTTTTTTACAGCTTGGACATTGTGCCCACATTCCATCTGGCACCATCGGTTCATCCAACTGAGTTTGTTTTTGAGGTTTGATATCGATTGGAATAAAAGGTCTTTTTTTAAACAGTTTCATTTTTTCACCTCTTTAGATTCCAGTACATAGAATTAATTCGTTTGTTGCTGCTCCCACTCATCAAGAAAAATATCTTGTAGGAAACTTGTATCATACGCGCCTTCAACGAATCGTTGATCCGCTAGTAAATCTTCTTGGAAATATTGATTCGTAATAATGCCATCAATCACTAATTCGCCTAATGCACGTTTCATTTTCGCAATTGCTTCTGCTCGATTTTCACCTTTTGTAATAATTTTAGCAATCATTGCATCGTAATAAGGTGGAATTTCGTAACCAGCAAAAACAGCACTGTCTACACGTAAACCTAGTCCACCACTTGGTAAAAATAAATAATCAATTTTCCCTGGAGATGGTGCAAAATGAAAGGCTGGATTTTCAGCATTGATTCGGCATTCAATCGTGTGTCCAGTTATTGTGACTTCCTCTTGTTGAATTTCTAGAGGTAAACCACTGGCAATTTTTAATTGTTCTTTAACAATATCAATTCCGGTTGCCATTTCAGTAACAGGATGCTCTACTTGAATTCGTGTATTCATTTCCATAAAATAGAATTTTCCATCTTGATCCAGTAGAAATTCAATAGTCCCAGCATTTTGGTAATTCACGTATTTTGCAGCTCTTACAGCTGTTTCTCCAAGTAATTGTCGCTGTTCTTCACTGATTGCAACAGATGGAGATTCTTCGATTACTTTTTGATTGTTACGCTGCAAAGAACAATCACGTTCACCAAGATGAATCACATGACCAAAATGATCGCCAAGAATTTGAACCTCGATGTGTCTGGCATGTTCGATAATTTTTTCAAGATACATTCGATCATCACCAAATGCGGCTTTCGCTTCACTGCTTGCACTGTTAAATGCAGGTGAAAGCTCATCAGCATTTGCCACTTTTCGAATCCCTTTTCCGCCTCCGCCAGCTGCAGCCTTTAACATAACTGGATAACCTAACTTTTCAGCCAATTCTTCAGCATCTTTGGCATCTGTGATAAAACCATCACTACCTGGAATTACTGGAACATTCGCTGCTTGCATTAAGGTTCTTGCATTGGCTTTATTTCCCATTTGATCAATGGTCTCGGCTTTTGGACCGATAAAGGTAATGTTGCATTCTTGACACATAGTAGCGAAAATACTATTTTCTGACAAAAAGCCAAACCCAGGATGAATTGCCTGGGCTTTTGTAACAACAGCAGCACTTAATATACTTTGCATATTTAAATAAGAGTCTGTTGCTTTAGCGGGACCGATACAAATGGCTTCATCCGCTAGTTGCATATGAAGGGCATCTTTATCTGCTTCTGAGTAAACCGCAACGGTTGCAATACCTAATTCTCGGCAGGCGCGAATGATACGTACCGCAATCTCGCCACGATTTGCTACTAAAATTTTATTAAACATAGGCTTATCTACCAATGATAAAGGTTAATTCAGCTTCACAAACTTTTTTACCGTCTACATATGCGACTGCTTTTCCAATACCTGCGTATTCTTTTAATTTAATGATGTCTACATGTAATTTTAAAACGTCACCAGGAACCACTTTTTTACGGAATTTTACTTTGTTCATTCCACCTAAGTAGGCTGTTTCTCCCTTAAAACGATCTAGTTTCAATAATGGAATTGAACCTGCTTGTGCTAATGCTTCTAAAATTAAAACACCTGGCATTGTTGGGTTTCCAGGGAAGTGTCCTTGGAAAAATTCTTCGTTGATTGTAACGTTTTTAGTTGCAACAACGTGCTCTCCTGGGATTAACTCATCCACATAGTCGATAAAATAAATTGGGTAACGGTTTGGGATTAACTCCATAATTTCAGTTGCGTTTAAAATGCTCATTTAATTGCCTCCTAAGATTTTCTTATACGATTCTAAATAAGGGTTGGTTGTATTCAACGACTTGTTCGTTTTCAATTAGAACTTCTGCAATGGTACCTGCAGTATCGCTAGTAATTTCATTCATTAGTTTCATTGCTTCTACAATACATAAGGTTTCTCCAACAGCTACCGTATCCCCAACTTTTTTAAAGGCTGGTTGATCAGGTGAAGGTGTCAAATAAACAACGCCAACAATTGGTGAAGGAATCAGTGTTCCACCTAGTTCTACTGCTTCTGGTTTGGATTCAATCGTTGTTGTATTAGACTGTGTCGCTTCTTTAGCTATTTCATTAATTTTTGCTTCTACAACAGGACTCGCTGTTAATGATTCAACATGGTTTGGTTTTGGCGTATCGTTTTTACTCATATGCAAAACGGTATTATCAATTTGCAAATCAAATTCCGTTAAATCTGATTCGTTGACAAGAGCCAATAGTTCTTTTACTTCAGAAATATTCATTTAAGCTTCCTCCCACTTTTTAAAGCAGACAACAGCGTTATGTCCGCCAAAACCTAGCGAGTTGCTTAACGCATATTTAGCTGACTCCACCTTGCGTCCTACATTTGGAATGTAGTCTAAGTCGCAGGCTTCATCCGCTTCTTTAAAGCCAATTGTTGGCGGTAAAAAGTCATTTTCCAATGCTTTCACACAGGCGATTCCTTCAACAGCTCCTGCTGCGCCTAATAAATGTCCAATCATACTTTTCGTACTTGAAATTGGAACGTTGTGGGCTTCTTCACCCATTGCGTATTTGATGGCTGTTGTTTCAGCGCTGTCATTTGCTGGTGTACTTGTTCCATGAGCATTGATGTAATCCACGTCTTTTGGTTCAATTCCAGCTTCTTTCATCGCTTGAATCATTGCTTTACCAGCTCCGCTTCCATCAACAGATGGGCTTGTCATATGACCAGCGTCACATGTTGATCCATAGCCGACGACTTCGCCATAAATTTTTGCTCCACGATCTAACGCATGTTGTAATTCTTCTAATACAAGAACGCCCGCGCCTTCTCCCATTACAAAACCGTTACGCTCTTTATCGAATGGAATCGAACCGCGTTCAGGATCTGTTGATTTACTTAAAGCTGTTAAAGCGCCAAATCCAGCAATTCCAATTTCACAAATCGTCGCTTCTGTTCCGCCGGCTAAAATCACATCAGAGTATCCGTGTTTAATTGAACGAAAAGCTTCGCCAATTGAATTGGTTCCTGATGCACAAGCTGTTACGATTGATGTACATAGACCTTTTGCCCCGACGCGTATTGCAATATTTCCTGCTGCCATATTTCCAATCACCATTGGGACAAAGAACGGAGCAACTCGTTGTGGACCACGATCGTGCATTTTGATCACTTGTTCTTGAATGGTATTCATCCCACCAATTCCTGAGCTAACGATAACGCCAAAACGATCGACATCTATTTTTTCTGTATCTAAGCCACTATTTTCCATTGCTTGGACTGCTGCTGCTATTCCGTATTGTGAAAATAGATCTGTACGTTTAGTTTCTTTTTTTGGCATATAAACCGTCGCATCAAAATCTTTTAATTCTGCTGCTAACGTTACGCCAGTTTCTGAAGCATCAAATCTCGTAATTTCGGTAACACCGTTTTTTCCAGCTTTTAAACTTTCCCAAAATGCATCCACTGAATTTCCAATAGGGGTGACTGCACCCATTCCTGTAATCACTACACGATTCATCTTCTTTATGCCCCTTTCATTAACCGTTCATCACCATGCCACCATCGATATTGATGACTTGTCCTGTGATATATTTATTTTCACTTAGGAAAACGGCTGCTTTTGCAACATCTTCAACAGTTCCAAAACGATTTAATGGAATTTGTTGTTTTGATAATTCTTTTACTTTATCGGATAGTTCATCTGTCATATCCGTTTCAATAAAACCTGGAGCAATCGCATTGACTGTAATTCCTCTAGCCGCTAATTCTCTGGCAGCTGATTTTGTTAAACCAATAACACCAGCTTTACTTGCTGCATAATTGGCTTGACCTGCGTTTCCAATTTGACCAATGACACTTGATAGGTTAATAATTGTTCCGCTTCGTTGTTTTAGCATCACGCTTGAAGCATGACGAATTGTATTAAACGTTCCTTTTAAATTGACGTTTAAAATTGAATCAAAATCATCTTCTGACATCCGCATTAATAATTTATCATTTGTAATTCCTGCATTATTGACCAGAATATCTACACTGCCAAAAACTTCCTTCGTTTCATCAATCAATTGTTTAGCACAATCAAAATCACTAACGTCTCCGATGAAGCAATGACATCTCACGCCTTCTGCTTCAATTTCTTGAACTACTGTGTCAGCAATTGGTTTGCGTCCATTTAATACAATATTGCAGTCTTTTTTTGCAAATTCAAGTGCAATTGCTTTTCCAATTCCTCTTGAACTTCCTGTTACAATCACTGCTTTGTCTTTTAAAGTCATGTACTCATTCCTTTCAATGTTTCAATCGTTTTGTCTAGCGTTTTTTGATTTTCAACATTTAAAATTGTTACATTTCGATTAATTTTTTTAATAAAGCTGCTTAAGGCTTTTCCAGGTCCAACTTCGATAAAAGTGTCCACGCCCATGTCAATCATTGTATTAACGCTATCTTCCCATAAAACTGGCGACATCACTTGTCTTGTCAGGAGTGGTTTTACATCTGCTTTATCAGTAATTATTTTTGCTGTCGTATTGCTGATAACCGGTAAGTTTAATTCATGAAATTCAATTGCTTCCAGTTCATTTGCTAATTCCATCGCTGCTGGTTTTAATAGAGCTGTATGAAATGGTCCACTTACTTGCAGAGGGATGATTCGTTTCGCTCCTTTTTCTTCTAGCAATAGAGTCGCTTTAGCAACAGCTTCTTTTAATCCTGCAATGACGATTTGGCCAGGCATATTGTAATTCGCTGGAGAGACGACACCGATATCACTGGCTGCTATACATGCTTCTTCTATGGTGTTTCGATCTAATCCCATTACAGCACTCATAGCTCCATCTCCTGCTGGAACGGCTTCAGTCATAAATTGTCCACGCTTTTTCACTAATTGAACAGCTGTTGTAAAATCTAAAACACCTGCTTTTACTAAAGCGCTGTACTCTCCTAAGCTCAAACCAGCCACTACTTCAGGTACTACGCCATGCTCTTTAAGAAGGGCATCAATTGCCATGCTCACTGTTAAAATTGCAGGTTGTGTATAAGTTGTTTGATTTAATTGTTCATTTTCATCAAAACACAGAGAAGTCATATCCATTTTTAGCGCATCACTTGCATGCTGAAAAACATCTCTTACAACTTGATTATTTTCATAGAGTTCTTGGCCCATCCCTTGATACTGTGCTCCTTGACCACTATATACAAAAGCGATTTTCATGTTGTTTGACTCCTTTTATCTAGTGCCGTTATTTTTTCTTAAAAGTTGTCCCTATTAGTAAAACAAGCCTTTAAATAAAGGCTCATTTTAAGAATAATTGATTCACTAAAATGAATTTAAATAAAGGCTTTTTTTTGTTGTTCGATCACTGTTTGAGATTCAGACATTAGTTCTTGAATGATTTCTTCACAGCTCTGTTCAGTTTTTACAAGTCCAGCAATTTGACCTGACATCATTGACCCCGCATCCATATCTCCATCGATAACAGCACGTCTTAAGGCACCTTTACCAATCGCTTCTAAACGCTCAAAATCGGGTTGATCTTTACTGGTCTCTTCTTTTTCAGCTTTATCATATAGACGCGTTAGTTTATTACGGATTGTACGGACAGGATGTCCAGTAATTTGACCCGTAACCGTGGTGTCGATATCTCTAGCTTTTAAAACGGCATTTTTAAAGTTTTGGTGGATCGTGCATTCATGGGCAACGAGGAATCTTGTTCCAAGCTGAACAGCTGAGGCTCCTAACATAAAGGCTGCTGCCATTCCACGACCATCTCCGATTCCACCTGCTGCAATCACAGGAATTGAAACAGCATCCACTACTTGAGGAACCATGACCATCGTTGTTAATTTTCCAATATGTCCACCGGCTTCCATTCCCTCAACAATAATTGCATCCGCACCGTCTTTTTCCATTCGTCTAGCTAATGCTACCGAAGCAACGACAGGAATAACAATAATGCCATGTTCACGGAACTTTTTCATGTATTTCCCTGGACTTCCAGCGCCTGTGGTAACCACTTTAACGCCTTCCTCACAGACAGCATTCACCACTGCCTCCACATGTGGAGAAAGCAACATAATATTTACTCCAAAAGGTTGATCTGTTTTTTCTTTCGCCTGCCTGATCTGTTCACGAACAACTTCTTCAGGTGCATGTCCTGAGGCAATAATCCCCAATCCACCAGCGTTAGAAACAGCACTTGCAAGTTCTGCATTTGCTACCCACGCCATTGCTCCTTGAATGATTGGATACTTGATTCCAAGTTTTTCGCATAATTCTGATTGCATGCAGGTTTCCTACTTTCTATTCTCTAGTTTATTTATTTTTTAATTCAGCTTCTACAAAGTTAACGATATCTTGAACTGTGTTTAAGCCTTCTTCTGATTCGATTTTGATGTCAAATTCGTCTTCGATGTCGTTGATGATTTGGAATAAGTCTAAACTATCTGCTTCTAAATCTTCACGGAAGTTTGTTGTTAATTGTACCTCTTCTTCTTCTTTACCTAATTGGTCTACAATAATTGCTTGAATTTTTTCGAATGTCATAATAATTTCCTCCAGTATGTTTGGTTTAATTTTTTGTACTTATTTTTTATTTATTTATAACTCGATTAAGATCGAAGCCCATGTCAAGCCTCCGCCAAAACCGGTCAATACAATTTTTTGTCCACTGCCTAATTTCAATTCTCCTGCTGAAACAACTTCATCTAATAGAATTGGAATACTGGCAGCAGAGGTGTTTCCGTAGCGTTGCATATTCGTTTTGAATTTGCTCATCGGAAGTTTTAGTTTTTTTGCAATTGCTTCAACGATTCGATAGTTTGCTTGATGAAGTAAATAATAATCCACTTCCGCAAGCTGAGTCTCTCCAATTTCAGCAAGTTGACGAATACTAGCCGGCACATTTCGGATTGAAAAATCAAAAATTGCTCGCCCATCCATTTTTAAATAATCACTTTGCTGTATCTCGTCTGTTGTTTTTGAAAAAGGATCTTGCGTCGTTAAATGCCTTGCTGTTAATGAAAGTCCGCGACTACCATCAGCATGAATATCTTCAGCGAGAAATGATTTTTTTTCATTTACTCCTTTTAATAACACGCCTCCTGCGCCATCTCCAAAAAGAACCGCTGTACTTCTATCTTCCCAATCAATTACTTTCGACATCACTTCTCCGCCTAGAACAAGTGCATAACGAAAATTTCCACTTTGCACCATTTTCTCAGCAATTGAAAGCGCGTAGACAAAACCTGAACACGCTGCATTGATATCAAAGGCCATTACTTGCCTAGCACCAATATATTCTTGAACTAAACAAGCTGTTGAGGGGGTCTGATAATCTGGGGTCATGGTTGCCACAATAATTAAATCGACTTCTAAAGCGGATACGTTTGCTTTATCAAGCATTTTGATTGCTGCTTTTCCACAAAGTACTGAGGTATTTTCAGTTTCGCTTAAGTGCCTCGCTTCAATTCCTGTTCTGGATTTTATCCATTCATCATTGGTATCCATTAGCGTTTCTAATTGTTGATTAGGAACTCTAGTTGATGGGAGGTAACTTCCAGTGCTAATTATTTTTGCTTCCATTCATTTCAGCCCTGTTCTTTCAATTTATTTTGGGTTTTATCTAAGAAACCATGTAAATTCCCTAAACCTTTGATTAGAATTTCAATCTCTTCTTGGTTCATTCCTTCTACGGTTTCTTTTACCATCTCTTTATGGAATTTGTCATGAAGACGATACAATAATCGTCCTCTCTTAGTAAGTCCAAGCTTTACTACTCGTCGATCATTTTCACTTCTAATTCGCTCAACATAGCCTTTTTTCACTAAATTGTTGACCGCAACAGTTAAAGTTCCAACAGTGATCGATAATTTTCTAGCGACTTCAGAAGTTGTTCGTTTACGATACATACCAATAGCTTCAACGGTATGCATTTCCTTGATTGATACATCTTGGAAACTGCTATTTTGCAATGCTGTCTCTTCAATAATCAATATTTCGTTAAACACTTCAACTAAGTAATCATTAATCAGTTCAAATGAGTCTGCCACATCAACTCCTCCATTTCTTATATTTCGTCATTCATTGTAATCAATTGCTTTGATGTTCAAATTGTTTGACTATCAAACTATATTATTTTTTACTAAAAGTGTCAAGTTTATTTTAAAAAAATTTTTTATACAAACAAAAAAAGACCTTTATATAGGCATTTCAAGTACTTAATTTTATTTTGAATATCAAACTATTTATCCTAGAATTTGTCTTTTTATATACGAAAATACAAAAAAAACGAACCTTATTTTCGATAAGTTTCGCTTCAATAGGTTGTTTATTTTATTAAATGTTTAAACTGCTAGTTATGAAGTAGCCTCTGCATTTGTAATTTCAATTATGTCTTTAAAGTTCACAATCGTTTTTGTTTCACAAATATCTTTCATTGTTGGAGACGATTGTTCCCAAAAAATTTCAACGACAGCACTGTTGGTTAATAGTTTTTTAATAACGCCAGCCATCTTTTCATCTCTAAAAGTAAATTTAATCTCATCACCTAGATCTGGTCTAAATGATTCTTTAACTGCATCAATAATTGCATTTGCTTCTTCATAGGGTACGCCCAAAAGCGTTGCAATTCTTGACTTACTTGCACCTTTACGAAGCTCGGTTTCAACAACTGATTGAATTTCGTTAGTGATTTTATTTCCCATGTAAATCCCTCATTTCTTTATTTCGTGATTACATAAACAAAATATCATAACACTTAATATCTCATTATACCACATTTTCACTTCTATTTGTTAGAATTTGTTCATTATTTATTAATTTATCTCGATACCGAATCTTTTTTACCTTCTTTTCTAGAAAACAAAAGACAATTATAGTCTACATTTCTTTAAAAGTTTGTTAAACTAGATTCACCTAGGTTATAGGAAAAATTTTACGATTAAAGGACGTATGATCATGAAAACAATTTTAATTGCCGATGATGATTCAAATATTAATAAAATGGTTCAGCGTTTTCTTGAATCATTGTCTTATCGGGTAGTGACTGCAACAGATGGAGCTGAGGCTATTGATGCTATCGAAACCCATTCGATTGATTTAGCGATTTTAGATATTATGATGCCTCTAAAGAACGGATATGAAGTTTGTCAGGAAATTCGACAACAGTACAGCATTCCGATTATTTTATTGACTGCAAAAGGAGAAATTGTAGATAAAGAAAAAGGGTTCCAAGCAGGGACTGATGATTACATGACCAAACCTTTTGAATTAAAAGAACTTGAATTTAGAATGAATGCACTGTTTAGACGGTATCAAATTCCGAACAACCCGTTAATTACCATTGGAAAACTAACGATTGATCAAAAGAATTATCTTGTGACCCTAGGAAGTAAAGAGCTTTTTCTTCCATTAAAGGAATTTGAATTGCTAACGAAACTTGCCAGCTATCCTAAAAAAATTTTTACTCGTGATGAATTGATTGAATCTATTTGGGGTATGGATTACGAAGGAAATGACAGAACTGTAGACGTTCATATCAAACGATTACGAGAGCATCTGACCAAGGATTCTGGTGTTGCGATTACTACTATTCGCGGGCTTGGCTATCGATTGGAGGAGCAGGTATGAAGACCCTCTATCAACGGATCGTAGCCATTACCTTTTTAGTGATGATTGTAAGTATTGGCGTGGCTTTTTTGATTTCAAATGTGTATTATCAATACCACCTAAAGCCTATCAACGATCAAAAATTAACTTATGTAGCAAAGGATATTCAACAATTTTATAACGAAAATCCGACCTTAAATCAAGAAAGCTACTTCAACCACATTAGTCAGCTTGGCTATGAAATTTATCAAGTCAAACCTGATGGCACCGATATCGAATACGGTGATTCGTTCAGAAAGAAAACGTTAGAAAAAGAAGTCATTCAGTCTGTTTTAGACGGAACCATTTATCATGGGATTGCGAATTTTCCAAAGAGCATTTTTATTACAGGTTTTTTTGACAATGATTTACGAAATACTATTGGATTTCCGATAGAAAACAGCGAACAAACCAGCGCTGTTTTTATTCGATCAGACCCTACCAAGCAATTTGGTGAGTTGCGAATTTTCTTAGTGATGTTGCTTGTATTTAGTGTTTTAATTGGCTTTATTCTTATTTTTTTAAGTAGCTATTTTATTGTTTCTCCTATTAAAAGGTTAACAACTGTTACAAAAGAAATTACAGACGGCCAATCCGTTGAAATCCATCCCACTAAAAGAAAAGATGAAATTGGTCAATTAACCAATTCCTTTGCAACAATGACAACAGAATTGAATAAAGCCGAAAAGGCGCGACAAGAGTTCGTTGCCAATGTCTCCCATGAAATTCAGACTCCTTTGACTTCTATTCAAGGTTTTACTTCGATTTTAAAAGATGAGAAACTATCTTTAGAACAACGAGAAAATTATTTAACAATAATCGAAACGGAAACTTCACGACTTTCTAGCTTGACGAAACAACTTTTGACACTAGCTTATTTAGACAATGAAAATCAATTAATACAAAAGCAGTCAGTTGCCATTCATCAACAAATCAAACATTATTTAAAACTCATGCAATGGAAGTGGCAAGAAAAGGATCTTTACATCGTAACAGAATTGCCCCCTACCTTCGTATTAGGAAATGAGAATTTTTTATATCAAATCTGGCAAAATTTAATAACAAATGCCATTCGTTATGCTCCACAAGGCGGCGAAATCACTATTACACTTTCAGATGAAGCTGATCAAACACTTCTAACTATCTACAATAATGGACCAGGAATTGATCCAGAAAAGTTACCTTATTTATTTGACCGTTTTTACCGCGTAGATGAAAATCGCAGCAATGCTGATGGTGGTAGTGGTCTGGGGTTAGCTATTACAAAAAAAATCATTCAGTTGCATGGTGGTACCATTTCAGTTTCTAGTTCCGAAAAAACTGGAACAACCTTTACGATTACTTTTCCAAAATAATAATAGGAGGTAGAATCAGAATAGATTCTACCTCCTATTATTATTATCTAATATTTCTAATTCTAAAGAAAAATTAACTTATTGTTTTATTACTTTGCTATAAGCTTAATCTTTATTGCTTGAATAGCTAGTTTCTGTCCAGTTGTTCCTGCTACAGCTCCATTTTCCACCCATGCCATCCAACCCTTTTCTGCTACATGAACTTGATATGAAATATTGTATTGTTTCTCTAATCCATTTTTTAAAGAAATTTTTACCGCTTGTAATGATAATTGTTTTCCAACTGTTCCTCCAACGTTTTCAATCCAACCTTTTTCAGCTACATGGGCATCAATTTTAACATTTTCTTTTTTACCATCCACATATACTTCGATACACTGCCCTTCAATACTTAAGCCCGTTGTACCCGCCATTTGATTATTTGTAACATATCCTAACCATCCTTCTTTAGCTAAATGCATCCGATAAGCTAGACCTTTTGCTACAGGTTTAGATGTTCCTTGAACAATTGGCTTACGAACTAACTTCATTTTAATTGCTTGAAGACTTTTTTTCTGACCTGTTGTCCCTGCTGTTTGCCCATCTTTCACCCAGCTTAACCATCCATTTTCAGCAACATGGGCTTGATATTCTAAGTTATAATAATTTACCGCATCTCCTGTTAATCTAGCTTGAATGGCTTCTACTGCCTTAGATTGTCCCGTCGTTCCTGCTACCTGACCACTCTTAACCCAAGGCATCCAACCGATGGTTGAAACATGAGCCCGATATTCTACTGATCCATTACTAAGTCTCCCAATAATTCTAATGGCTTCTACTGGCAATTTGTACCCTGTTGATCCTGAAAGCGCACCATCTTTTACATTGTTCATCCATCCCACTTTACTCACGTGTGTTTCATAATTAATTCCTTTTGAAATAGCTTGAGCTGGATTTTTTGGCGGTAATTTTGGCGCTTCTGGTACATTTGGTAAATCTTTAAAGTGAATGTATCCATCAACAGCACCTGCATTGATCCATCTGTTATTATAATTTCCTGAATAGGCTGGGTTATTATACTCTTCAATTAAAACCAATCCATTTTTCACATCCGCTACCCACGCAACGTGAAAACCAGCATTCCACCATGCAACTGAACCAATTGTTGGATTTTTATCTACTTGATATCCTAAATTTTGTGCATTTTGTCCCCATACATTTGCATTCCAATTACTAGGTGGTCTAGTAATATTAAATTTATTTACTACACTCAAACGATTTGCAACAAATGATGTACACTCCCTTGTATACATCCCCCAAGAATCTACTGCTGCATCCAGGGGTAAATTTTTCCACTTCACCGGGTAATCATCACCAATTAATACCATAAAAAAACCTTCTCTCTTCTTTTTTCCTAATAATTATTAATGAGATCTCAATTTAAAATAATTTTTTATTAGGTACAATTATTGTATTACATAAAAATAACATCTATCTTTTTATATCCAATCAAAATCCAGTCACGATTCTTTCAAAAATCTTTACCAAAGAAAGTGTTAGTTGTTTCTTTTGTAATTTCCCGTTCATCTCCAGTTCATATAGCTAGGCTATGATAGAACTATCAACAAGAAGGAGTGAGGAAAAATGTTTTTAGCATGGCGTGAAATAAAACATACAAAATTAAGATATAGCTTAATCGCTTTGATTATGATCATGATTATCTGGTTAGTACTATTCGTAACAGGTTTAGCTAATGGATTAGCAAGTGACAACGCTTCAGCGATTAAGGAAAGTGCAGCTTCTTATTTTTTAATTGAAAAAGATTCAGATAATCGTTTCGCACGTTCGACTGTTACTGAAAAACAAGTGAGTGACGTTGAAAAAGATCTTGGAAAAAAAGCTACTGGACTTCGTGTTCAAATGAGTACCGTTAGTACGAAAAAAGATACAAATAAGACGGACGTCTCTTATTTTTCATTTGATTCAACTAGTTTCTTAAAGCCTGAATTAACAGACGGTCATTTGGGAAAAAGTGGAAGTAACGAAGTCGTTGCAGATCAAAAATTGAAAAATCAAGGCTACTCTCTTGGATCTACGATTAAAGACGCGGCAACAAATCAGACCTTTAAAATTACAGGATTTACTAAAAAACAAACTTACAGTCATACTGGTGTAGTTTTCCTAACTCCTGTTCAATGGAAAGAAGTTCAAGTACCTCAAAAAGCAGCTGACAACACGTATAATGCAATTGCATTAGATATCACTGAGGATAAAGCAACGACTTTAAATTATTCGGATTTAGTCACAGCCAGTAAAAACGACATCGTAACGAATATTCCTGGTTATTCAGAGGAACAAGGTTCGTTAACCATGATGATCACTTTCTTATATATCATTGCAGCCTTTGTCCTAACTGTTTTCTTCTATGTTATTACAATTCAAAAAGTTGATCAATTTGGAATGTTGAAAGCCATTGGTGCTAAAACAAGTTACTTGGCTAAAAGTTTGCTCTCACAAATTGCTACGCTTTCCGTTATAAGCCTTTTAATTGGAAATCTTTTAACTTATGGTGTTGCCGCATTACTACCTGAAAGTATGCCTTTTAATTTAACACCTATTACAGCACTGGCTTCTTCATTACTATTTTTAGCAGTCGCATTAATTGGCTCGTTATTGTCACTGTACCGCGTTGCTAAAGTAGATGCCATTGAAGCGATTGGAGGGAATAACTAATGACAGATAAATTAGTCTTAAATCAAATTTCAAAATATTATCAAGATGGTTTAGAACAAATTGAAGTGTTAAAAAACCTTTCGTTAACGGTAAAAGAAGGAGAATTTGTCGCGATTGTCGGTCCTAGTGGCGCTGGTAAAAGTACGTTCCTTTCTATTGCTGGAGCATTACTATCTCCTAGTGAAGGAGAAGTAAGAATCGGCAATGTTTCCTTGAATAGTTTAAACCAAAAACAATGGACCAACTTACGTCTTAATTCAATCGGCTTTATTTTTCAAGGTGGCAATTTGATTCCATATTTAACCGTTTTGGATCAATTATTATTGCTTCCAAAATTAAGTGGATCAAAGGATGAACATAAACAACGTGCACTCGATTTATTAACCGATTTAGGTCTAAAACATCGCCTAAATCAATATCCAGATAAACTATCTGGTGGCGAAAAACAACGTGTAGCAATTGCTCGCGCTTTAATGAATGATCCAGATATTATTTTAGCAGATGAACCAACTGCAAGTTTAGACTCTCAAAGAGGCTATCAAGTAGTGGAAATGATTGCTAAAGAGGTTCATAAAAATAATAAAGCCGCTGTGATGGTGACCCATGATGAACGTGTTTTAGAATTAGTCGATCGCGTTCTGCGCATTGAAGATGGACAACTGTATCCTGTTTAAACGAAGTAAAAAAAGCAAGCTCTATAAAAGAGCTTGCTTTTTTTCATGTTATTCACTCAGTGACATTTTTGTCGTTTCTACTAACCAAGCATCATCGGTTGGATCTGCTCCACCACGTTGATTTTTATCAATCGATGCCATTTTTACAAGATCCTCCTTTGATAAATGAAAATCAAAAATTTCACGATTTTCTTGGATGCGCGTTTCATGAATTGATTTAGGAATTGCAATCACTTGGCGATCCAAATGCCAACGTAAAATAATTTGGGCAGGTGTTTTTTGATATTTTTCAGCCAATTCTTGAATAACGTTATCTTCTAAAACATTTCCTTTCCCTTGACCTAAAGGTCCCCATGCTTCATGTTGAATTCCTTGTTTCACTAAATAATCATGTAGCTCCGTTTGTTGAAAATAGGGATTTGTTTCCACTTGATTGATCATCGGCTTAATTTTTGCCTCTTGCATTAATTGTTCTAAATGATTGATTTCAAAATTTGAAACGCCAATGGCACGAATTTTTCCTTCTTCATACAAAGCTTCTAATGCACGCCATTTTTCAAGGTAACCTTCACTAGGCCAATGGATTAAATATAAATCTAAATAATCGGTTTTTAATTTTTTTAAGGTTGTTTCAAAAGCTGCTATCGTGTCCTCATAAGTGATGGCGTCATTCCAAACTTTTGACGTAAGAAATAATTCACTGCGAGGAATCCCGCTTGTTTGTAGTGCCTCTCCTACTAGTGCTTCATTATGATAGATTGCTGCTGTGTCAATATGACGATAACCGTGTTTGATAGCTGCTAAAACAGACTGTGTTAATTCTTGTTCATCTTCTACAAGAAAAACCCCTAGACCTAATTGTGGGACTTCGATTGTATTTTCTAATTTAAATGAGGGTATTTTTGTATTCATTCTTATTGCTCCTTTTCTTTTTTAAACTATAGTGGGAACCATTCCGCCGTCAATTCTTAGTGCTTCGCCAGAAAAACTACTTGCTAACGGACTGGCAATAAAGGCAATAAACCGACCAATTTCTGAAGGTTCAATTAAACGTTGAATTTGAGACATTGGACGATGTTCCCTCATAAATGCTTGTTGCTGTTCTTCACGAGATAGTGAACTGCCTTTGTACATCTCTTCAATCATTTTTTCAACCCCTTCAGTTAAAGTTGGGCCTGGCATAACGGTATTGATAGTAACCTGACTTCCAATTGTTAATTTTGATAAACTTTTAGCCAGTGACAAATTCATGGTTTTCGTCATACTGTATTGCGGCATCTCACCAGATGGCATAATCGCCTCTTCACTAGCGATAAAAATAATGCGACCAAAATTTTGCTCAAGCATTTTAGGTAAATAAAATTTAGCTAATTCATTTCCAGCTAGAACATTGGTTTTAAAAAAAGTTGTCCAGTCGTTTTCTTCAATCTCAAAATAGTTCATTGGTTGAAAAATACCTAAATTGTTCACTAATACATCGATCTTTGGAAAATTTTCTTTTAACTGTTGAATCCCAAAGTCGGTTGATAAATCATAAGGTGCTTCATAAAATGAGACTGTAGGAAATTCATCTTTTAATGAAGCTACCAATGTGTTAATCCCTTCCTTATCTCGACCATTAATAATCACATCGCTGCCTTCTCTAGCAACTTCCTTAACAATTCCAAGGCCAATTCCCTTTGTTGATCCTGTTACTAATACAAGTTTTCCTCTTAGTTGTATTTCCATATTCATTGCCTCCCTGATCGGTTTATATGCTTATTATAGAGTAGGTATTCTTTTTTACAAGTACGCACTTTTTTGTGTTATAGGTACTTTTTTGTACCTTACTCCCCTTAATATGCTATAATGAAAAATCAATACAGCAGTGGAGGTTTATATGAAAACAACGTATACTTATAATATTGGTGTTGAAGCAACGATGGAAGTAATTGGAGGAAAATGGAAACCAATTATTCTCTGTAACCTACGTCATCAAAAAATGCGTACAAATGAATTAAAAAAAGCCATTCCAGGAATCACTCAAAAAATGCTGACGCAACAATTGCGTGAGTTAGAAAGGGATCAAATAGTAAATCGCATCGTCTACTCACAAGTTCCACCTAAAGTCGAATATGAATTAAGTGCATATGGCCTTACTCTTAGCACTATTCTGGATCAGCTTTGTTCATGGGGAGAAATCAGAGTCCAAAAACTTGCCGAAGAAGGCAATGATGTCACACTATTATCAAAATCTGATTGTCCTGAAATTGACTAAAAATAGCAGAAAACCAGTTGTCCCCCAATAAGCAGGACAATTGGTTTTTTATTGCTGTTTCTTGATTTCTTTATGAATTCTTTTTAACGCTTTTTTTGACCCACGTTGAATGTCATGCTCTTCTTTTCGTTCCTTATAACTGACAAAGAGGCTTGCTAAATCGTAGTCCATTGGGTACAATTCTGTCGCTGGAATTTCTAATTTTAAACGCTTTGAAAGAACTTCTAGCAGCTCACCTTCAATATAAACAGTCGCTTTTTCTTGTTTTTCATCATAAGAATAGATAAGCCCAGCTTTTTGTTTTTCGGTTAGTAAAACACGGTCTCCTTTTTTGAAGTCCACGGTTTCCTTTGTAATGATTGTATCTTCTTCCTTGCTCTTTTTATTTATTGAAAATGATTTTTTTTCGACGTTATATGCTTTTGACGTTTGATATAAATGTGCTTGCTCAATAACACTTAACTTCAATTTCATTTTTTTAGCAATCCACAAGGCGTTACTCTCACCAGATTCCCCAATAATTAACTGATACAAAGGCGTAATCGTATCTTGATTAAAAGCCATAGCTGCATTCATAAAATCAGGATGCTCTTCTGAATAACGTTTAATTTCGCCGTAATGGGTCGTCGCGACAACAATACAGCCTCTTTGGTAAAACTCTTCTAAAATAGCGATTGCCAATGCTGCTCCTTCATTTGGTTCTGTCCCACTACCAATTTCATCAAATAAAAGCAAGCTATTTGGTTTTGCTAATTCCATCATTTCAGCAATACTTTTAATATGGGCTGAAAAGGTACTCAGCGCATTTTCTAAGCTTTGACTGTCACCGATTTCCACAAATATTTGGTCAAATAGGGCAATTTCTGTGCCCGCTTTTGCATCTATCTGTAACCCATATGCTGTCGCAAGTGAAAGTAGCCCGACTGTTTTTAAAACCACTGTTTTCCCGCCAGCGTTCGGACCGGTAATAACTAATCCTCGGTACTCTTTTCCTACTTTAAAATTAAGCGGGATAGCTGCTTCACCCAACAGCGGATGCTTGGCATCGATTAAATGGATATACCCTTCTGTGTTGAGCTTTGGCGTGATGCCATTTATTTCACGACTGTATTTCGCTCGAGCAAAAATCAAGTCATATTCTGCAATGAGTTCTAAATTAATGTTGATTGATTGCAGATTTTCTAAAATTAAGCCTGATAAAGTTGCTAAAATTTGATACGTTTCAGTTGCTTCTGCCATTTTTAATTCAAAAATTTCATCATTCAACTTGCTCACACTGGTAGGTTCTATGAAAACCGTCGTACCTTTGCTACTCGTTTCTATGATTGTTCCAGTTACCTGATTTTTATAAGATGCTTTAATTGGAATTGTAAACCGTTCATTTTTTTTGCTAACAAAAAATTCTTGAATATACGGCTGATTCGTTTTATTTTTTAAAAATTTGTTCAATCGTTCGTCAATTTTGCTTTCTCTTTCAGCAATTAAACGGCGAATTTTTTTCAATTCTTTACTTGCTTCTGAATCTATCTGACCATTTTTGATTGAAAAATAAATATCTTCTTCAATCAATAAAAAAGTTTCCATTGATTGGCTGTAAGTTGCTAGTAAAGGTGCCAATGAGTCATTTTTCTCCATAAATTGCTTGATTAGACGACAGCTTCTTAAAAAATCAGCGCATTCTATCAATTCTCCAGCATCTAATACAAGGCCTTTTTCTAATTGCGTAACTAGGTGATCAATCATTCCTAAGCCCATAAACGGCATGTGTAACTTTGCATCTAGTAGTGTTCTTCCTTCTGCTGTTTCGTTTAAACGACGCTTGACGACTGTTAAATTAGCCGTTGGCTCCAACGTATCTAATCTTTTTTTACCAAGTGAGCTGACGGTATAGCTTTTTACTTTTTCTAATAGTGTGGTTAATTGGATTTTTTCATTTGTTTGTTGATTCATTTTTTATACTCCTTGTAAGTTTTTTACAAAGATAACTGACTTTTTTATTTCTTCTGAATGAAACAAAAATCTTTTTAATAGATAGTAGGTACAAAAAAAGCTACAGGAAACCCGTAGCTTTAAAAAATTACAATGAGCATCACTAGGATAAAGTGATGTTAGATTGAGTTTTTTATGAAAAGTCAGGTATCTTTTTAGGTAAACTAAATAAACGATTCCCCTATAGGAATTTTAATTGTTTAATTAGTTTATTTAATTGGCCTAGTTAGATACAGACTCCACTCACAAAAAGCACCTCTTATTTTTTTATTGTTCATTCAGAATACTTACTAATTGATTTTATTTTACTTGTTAGTTAGTTAAAAGTCAATAAAATCATAGAATACTATTTTTTTCGTTTTGCCCTTGTATTTTTTAGCGATTCAACGTATGATTATTCATGAAGTTAAATTAAAACTTATAAAAAATAGAGGTGCAACAATTATCAGTAATTAGTTGGAGGTTTGACAAAACCTGTGAAGACTAGTGAAAGGAATTTTTGCCGAAACAAAAAACTGTCATCTTTTTGTTGGGTCTTAGGTTGAATAAGCCGAGAACTGTCGCTTATCTTTAAGCGTTGCGCTATCTTACTGCATGGAAGCCTCAGTCTTCCTACCACTGGATGGTAGGGGGACTTTTTTTATGGTTTAAAAAGGAGAATTTTAGTCATGATTGACGCAAGAAAAGAAGAAACAAAAAGCGCTGGGGCGAGTTCAGAGAATACAATGAATCGCGCTTTAAAAACACGCCATCTTTCAATGATTGCGATTGGAGGAAGTATTGGAACTGGTTTATTCGTTGCCAGTGGATCTGCTATTTCAACTGCCGGTCCTGGTGGGGCTTTGCTAGCTTACGCCGCAATTGGATTAATGGTATTTTTCTTAATGACCTCATTAGGTGAAATGGCCACTTTCTTACCCGTTTCTGGTTCGTTCAGTACGTATGCAACTCGTTTTGTTGATCCTGCGATGGGATTTGCGATGGGATGGAATTATTGGTTTAATTGGGCAATTACGCTAGCCGTTGATATCAGTACCTCTGCCTTAATTATGAATTTTTGGTTTCCTGATGTACCAGGTTGGATTTTTAGTTCAGTTTTTATGGTTATTTTATTTTTACTAAACGCTTTATCTGTCAAATCTTTTGGCGAAGCAGAATATTGGTTTTCAATTATTAAAGTCATCACTGTTTTGGTGTTTCTAGTGGTTGGTATTTTAACTATTGTTGGCATTATCGGCGGTCACCATGATGGATTAACGAATTTTACAATTGGGGACGCACCTTTTGTTGGCGGGATTCCTTCAATTTTAGCTGTCTTCGTAGTGGCTGGTTTTTCTTTTCAAGGAACGGAATTGATTGGAATTACTGCTGGGGAATCTGAAACTCCGGAAGAAAGTATTCCAAAAGCTATTAAACAAGTCTTCTGGCGTATATTATTATTCTACATTTTAGCCATTTTTGTTATCTCTGCTATTATTCCTTATACAAGTCCTAATTTGTTAGGTAGCGGAGCTGGAGATGTCGCCATTAGTCCTTTCACACTTGTCTTTAAACGTGCTGGCTTAGCTGCTGCTGCTGGTGTGATGAACGCAGTCATTTTAACATCTGTGTTATCAGCTGGAAATTCTGGTATGTATGCTGGAACAAGAATGCTTTGGGCAATGGCTAAAAATGGTCAAGCACCTAAGATTTTTGGATTGATTAATGATCGCGGAATTCCTATTTTCGCTTTGATGTTAACTACTTTTGTTGGTACACTTGCTTTTGCTTCAAGTATTTTCGGAACACATATTTATTTATTCCTTGTTGCTGCTAGTGGTTTAACTGGGTTTATCGCTTGGATTGGAATTGCTTTAACTCATTATCGCTTCCGTCGTGCCTTCATTAAACAAGGTCATGATTTAAGCGAACTTAAATACAAAGCAAAATGGTTCCCATTTGGTCCCCTACTCGCTTTATTCTTATGTATTTTAGTTATTGTTGGACAAGATATTCAAGCCTTTAAAGATTTTAATTGGCAAGCAATCGGAATTACCTATATGAGTGTTCCACTGTTTATTATTTTGTTTAGTTACTACAAAATTAAATTTAAAACGAAGCTTATCCCCCTTGAAGAAGTTGATTTATCTCGACATAAAGAATAACCAAAAGCCATTAGACTATTCTAATGGCTTTTTCATTACTAAAAACTATCATTTTCCCAAGAAAAGTGTACACTATAAATGAGAAAATAAATAGCAACACGCTTTTTAGGAGGAATTTTTTTGGAAGAACGCAAAGTTAGTTGGTTAGAATTATTTTATGATTTGGTTTTTGTTGTAGCTATTTCTTCAACCAACCATTTATTAACAACTGTTAATAACCAGCCACAAGATTTTTTTACGATTATTGGTGAATACCTATTAATGATTATCCCCATGTGGTGGGCTTGGGCAGGTCAAACAATGTTTTTCAATCGTTACGGTCTTAGTTTGAAAAAGCCTCACTATTACATGTTTATGCAAATGTTTTTTGTGATGCTAATGACTGCAAGCTTTAATTTAAACTTTAATGAAACCTATCTCACCTTTTTAATTGGATTTATCGGCATTCGTTTTATGACGATTTTACAGTATCATTCGGTGAAGCGTTGCATTGACAATAAAGCCGATCAAAAAGTCATTTTATTATTAACGAATTTCTTTACACTTTCACTTATTTTATCCAGTACTTCTTTATTTTTCAATGGATTTACTCGTTATTTCGTCTTGTTCCTAGGAATCTTTTTAGACATCGCTATCCCATTGATAAATCACAAAAAATTAACAGCTGCTCCTGTTGATGTCGGTCATTTAGCTGAACGGTTAGGCTTATTTACATTAATTTGCTTTGGAGAAACGGTGGTTGCTTTGATTGCTATTTTAAATGGACAAACAACGATTGTCTCCACACTATTTTATGTAGGCATTGCTTTTATCGTCATTGTCTTGCTTTGGAAATCTTATTATGATCGGTTAGACTTGGTGATTGATAAAGAGCAGACAACGAATGGACAATTATTACTCTATAGCAATTTGTTTATGCTAATTGCCATCACTCTTTTTGCAGCAGCACTACACTTAGGTGCTCATCAGGTATTGCCATTGCAATTAATCGATCTTTTACTCGCATTTTCTTTTTTCTTATTCTATAGCGCGAAACATTTTATTTTTATTTATCATCCTAAAAAGAAATTTTCAAGAGCAACTTTCAGAAAAATTATTGGATTAGGTCTTTCAATCTTTCTATTAACTGGATTCCTTTTGTATTTAGTCGTGCCTCCTATTTGGATGCTTCTCTTAATTGGGATTGCTTCTTTGATAGACAATTTAATCCAATATGAAGAAGAAACTTCCGTTTAGTTTTTTCTTCATCAAAAAAACCACAGGATTCTCATCATGTGGTTTTTTAATATTTATGCAGTTTTTTCATTTACGTCTCAAGAGAGATTCGAACTCCCGACCGTCCGCTTAGAAGGCGGATGCTCTATCCAGCTGAGCTATTGAGACAAGTCAATATTCTTTCAACGACAAGATTTATTATATGCAATATTGTATAAAAAGTCAATAGAAAATCCATTAAAAGTTAATTTTTATTTAAAAAAAAAGAAATCCTACTCAAAGGATTCCTTTTTTATGCATTTATTTTAGTATAACTCTAAATATTGTTCTCTTTCCCATTCTGAAACTTGTTGACGGAACGCCGCCCACTCTAAACGTTTGGCTTCAACAAAATTATTGTAGATATGAGAACCTAAACCAGCTTTCACAACTTCATCTTGTCGCAAGTATTTAATCGCATTGTGGAGCGTTGATGGAAGATCATTAATGCCACGTTCGTGACGTTCTTCTTCGGTCATCACATAAATATTCCGATCAACGGGAGCTGGTGCTACCATTTCATTTCTAATTCCATCTAATCCAGATTTTAATAAAACAGCCATAGCTAAATATGGATTTGCTGTTGGGTCAACACTGCGTAGCTCGATTCTTGTTGATAAGCCACGAGATTCTGGAACACGAATTAACGGTGAACGATTACGTCCACTCCATGCCACATAAACTGGCGCTTCATAGCCAGGTACTAAACGTTTGTATGAATTCACTGTCGGGTTACAAATAGCAGTGTAGGCTCTTGCATGACTTAAAACACCTGCTAAGAACTGACGAGCTGTTTCACTTAATTGCATATCGCCTTCTTCATCATAAAAGGCATTGCCGTCTTCTGTAAATAAAGACATATTGAAATGCATCCCTGATCCATTTACACCAAATAACGGTTTTGGCATAAAGGTTGCGTGAAGTCCATGTTGACGAGCTACTGTTTTGACAACAAGTTTAAAGGTTTGGATATAATCACATGCTTCAATTGCATTTGCATATTTCCAATCGATTTCATGTTGACCTGGCGCTACTTCATGGTGGCTAGCTTCAATTTCAAAGCCCATTCCTTCTAATTGTAAGACAATTTCACGACGACAATTTTCACCTAAGTCTGTTGGTGCAAAGTCGAAATAGCCTCCTTTATCATTTAACTCAAGAGTTGGTTCACCTTTTTCATCTAGTTTGAATAAGAAAAATTCAGGCTCTGGTCCTAAGTTGAAAGAGGTAAAGCCAAATTCTTCCATTTCTTTTAATACTCGTTTTAAATTGCTACGAGGATCGCCAGCAAATGGAGTCCCATCAGGATTGTAGATATCACAGATTAAACGCGCAATTTTGCCTTTTCCAGTTCCCCAAGGAAAAATCAACCAAGAAGTTAAATCTGGGCGTAAATACATATCACTTTCTTCAATTCGTACAAAACCTTCAATTGAAGATCCGTCAAACATCATTTTGTTGTCTAATACTTTTTCCAGCTGACTGATTGGAACTTCAACATTTTTAATAATTCCCATAATATCTGTAAACATTAAACGTAAAAAACGTACATCTTCCTCTTTCGCAATCTTGGTGATTTGTTCTCTTGTAAATTCTGGCATTCTATCTATTCCCCCCGTTATTAGGTTATTTATAGGTGGTCTCTTTTTTTATCATCCTAAAAAAAGCAAACATGGTTAACAAACATTTTTAAATCATACGACTAGGATTCATAGATTGATCTGGACCATTGCCACTAAAACCACTTACTGATAAAAATTCTGCATGTAAAATTCGTCGCACATCATCATCCGTCATTACTTTAGTATGCTCCATCATTTTTTTCTCTTTTTCTACTTCTTTTAATTCATAAATCCGCTTGATACCTGCCATATTGATTCCATCAGATAAATAATCTTTAATTTCTAAGAGAACATCAATGTCATTAAGAGAATACATTCTTCTGTTCCCATCATTTCGTTCAGGGTGAATCAAATCTTGTTCTTCATAGTAACGAATTTGTCTAGCTGTTAAATCCGTCAGTTTCATAACTGTACCAATCGGAAAAACAGACATTGACCTGCGAAGCTCTTTCTCTTTCATTTTAGTCCTCCTTTCAATTACTTTATTAGAATATCAAGGTTTAAATCATTTGTCAACAAAAAACTAATCGATATGTCAGATTTCCTTACATTGGATATCGAACAATTCCGTTTAATCTACATAGTTCGTTTGTTTAATATCTATTCAAAATAGGTATACCAATAAAAAGAACGTGCATAAATGCACGTTCTTTCTAGGTTTATTAATAAAATAATTCTACTACAGCTGAACTCACTGCAAGTTTTACATGTTCATAAGTTAATCCACCTTGCACATAAAGCGTGTATGGCGCTCTAATTGGGCCATCTGCTGTCAATTCAAGGCTAGCTCCTTGGATAAAGGTACCCGCTGCCATAATCACATCATCTTCATATCCAGGCATATAGGCGCCAATTGGCAACACATGAGCATTTACAGGTGAGAATTTTTGAATGGTTTGAGCAAATTTAACCATCTTATCTTGATCGTTTAAAGAAATCATTTGAATCAAATCGGTCCGTTCTGCATCCCACTTTGGAGTGCTTTCAACCCCACATGTGTCCAATAGCGCTGCTGTGTAAATAGCACCTTTAACCGCTTCTCCTACAACATGAGGCGCAAGGAAGAACCCTTGATACATCTCTTGCAAACTATACAATGATGCTCCTGCTTCTCGACCAATCCCAGGACTCGTTAAACGATAGCCACAAGCTTCAATTAAGTGTTGTTTCCCAACAATGTATCCGCCAGTTTTAGCAATTCCACCGCCAGGATTTTTGATGAGTGAACCTGCAATCAAATCTGCCCCAACTTCAAGTGGTTCTTGTTCTTCAACAAATTCTCCATAGCAATTATCGACAAAAACAATGGCATTAGGCGCAATTTTCCTAACAGCTTCAATCATTTCCTTGATTTGAGCAATGGTAAAGGAGGAACGCATGGCATATCCTCGTGAGCGTTGAATTGCAATCATTTTCGTTTTTGGCGTGATTTTTTTTGCAACGGTTTCTAAATCAACTGCTCCACTTTCCAACAAATCCACATGATCGTAACCAATTTGATATTCTTTTAATGAACCGATTCCGTTACCTGTTGCTCCAACGATTTCAAGCAAGGTATCGTAAGGAGCTCCGGTAATATAAAGCAACTCATCTCCTGGTCGTAAAACACCAAACAACGCTGTTGAAATCGCATGTGTTCCAGAAATAATCTGCGGACGAACCAAGCCCGCTTCTCCCTTAAAAACGTCTGCGTATACTTGTTCAAGAGTGTCTCGTCCAAAATCATCATACCCGTAACCAGTAGAGGGCGTAAAATGTTGGTCGCTTACTTGATTGTTTCGAAAACTTTGTAATACTTTATTTTGGTTAAAAAGTGCAATTTCATGAACTCGCTGATGATAAGGTTGAATTTTTAATTCAACTTCTTTGATGGTTTCTATTAATTTAGTTGGATAATTTTGGTGCCACATCATTGGATTTCATTTCCTCCAGTCCATTTTGACGCTTTTTTTGCATATCCTTTTACAAGGTATACATTTAATTCTTCTTGAAATTCTGCGGATTCTAATAATGTTTCTTTTTTTAGTTGAACTAATTTATTGCCTTCATCAGCTGCTACTTCAAATTCATAAGGAAGCATAACTTCTTTCATTTGCTTCATGATTTGATTGCGTAATTTAAGCAAATCTTCTGGATCTTTAGCCGATATCAAGCTATTTGGAAATAAATTAGGTGAAAAATTTCCGTTGAGTAAATCTTTTTTATTGTATACTGTAAAAATTGGAATTTGATCCATGTTTAATTCTTTTAACAGATTGATTACAGTGACTTCATGCCCTGCTACATTTTCAGCCGCTGCATCGACAACGTGTAGCAACAAATCTACGCCTCTCGTCTCTTCTAACGTCGAATGAAAAGCGTCAATTAACTGCGTTGGCAAATCTTGAATAAAACCAACGGTATCCGTTAAGGTCACATTCATGCCACTTGGCAGTACCATTTTGCGAGTCAATGGATCTAACGTGGCGAATAATTGATTTTCTTCATAGGTTTTCGCATCTGTCAATCGATTTAACAATGTAGATTTCCCAGCATTTGTATAACCAATCAAGCCAATTTGGAACGTGGTTCCATCGTTTCTTTTTTCTCGACTTCTTTGACGATGCGCTTCGGTTTCTTTTAGCGTTTTTTTAATATCATTGATTTGGCTTCGAATATGACGTCGGTCTGTTTCAAGTTTCGTTTCACCTGGTCCTCTGGTTCCAATTCCGCCACCTAGTTTAGATAAGTTTTTTCCTTGTCCAGCTAGACGTGGCAATAGGTATTGTAATTGTGCTAAGGCTACTTGTAATTTCCCTTCTTTACTTTGTGCACGCATCGCAAAAATGTCTAGAATCAATTGAATTCGATCGATTACTTTTACATCTATTTCGACTTGAATATTTCTTGTTTGACTTGGTGTTAAAGCATGATTAAAAATAACAACGTCTGCTTCAGTCTCTTCTACCAAATGAACCAATTCTTGAATCTTTCCTTTACCTAGATAGGTTTTACTGTCCATACGGTCTCTTTTTTGAGTTAACTCTGCCACTACCTGACCGTGAGCAGTTTCTGTTAATTGACCTAATTCTTCTAGTGAATAACGGAAATTTGTATCTAATTCATTTGTTTGAACACCTACAATAACCACGCGCTCATAATCTAATTTTTCTTCCATTGTGCCACCTACATTTCTTTTAAACACTTATTTTTGTAAAAATGTTGTTACTTCTTCAAACAATTGCTCTTCCGTTTCGGGATGTTGGACTAAATCATACCAGCGAATAAATTCCATTCGATTACGGAACCATGTCAACTGCCTTTTTGCATATCTTCTGGAATTTTGTTTGATTTGATTCGTGGCAGCCTCTAAAGAAAGTTCCCCGTCCAAATAGGGAAATAATTCTTTATAGCCAATCCCTAAAGTAGCTTGTCCGTTACTCGCTACTTGTTCCTTTAGCCATTGAGCTTCTTTTAACAAACCTGCTCTTATCATTAAATCAACGCGTTGATTGATTCTTTGGTAAAGGATGTCACGATCTGTCGTCAAGCCAATAACCAATGCGTCATAGTAAGCTTCTCTTTTAGGTTGTTCTTGTTGCTTTGAAAAAGGGATTCCGGTTAGATGAAAAACTTCCAACGCTCGAATTACACGTTTTAAATTATTTTCGTGAATCGCTTTTGCAGCAGTCGGATCAATTTCATTTAATTGGCTCCATACAGCGTGATTTCCGAGTTTTGACGCTTGCTCTTCCATCTCTTGACGAAATAATGGATCCGCTTCTTTTTCCTGATTTCCTCCGAGATGCAAATCGTAAAGTAACGCCTCAATGTAAAGCCCCGTTCCACCTACAACTAGTGGAATTTTTCCTTTTTCTGTAATCCCAGCGATTGTTTCCCGCGCCATTTTTTGAAAATCTGACACAGAGTAGCTTTCATCTATGGTTACAATATCAATCAAATGATGAGGAACACCTTCTGCTTCTTTTTCTGATACTTTAGCTGTTCCAATGTCTAAACCTCGGTAAATTTGCATAGAGTCACCACTAATAATTTCACCATTGAATTTCTTTGCCATTTTAATGCTTAAATCAGTTTTGCCAACTGCTGTTGGACCAACAAGCATAATAATTTTTGTTTTTTTCACGAGTATCTCCTTTATTGCCAACCGTTTCGAATGGCAAGAGCTTCTTTTGGAAAATCTGTCATAATTGCAGAAATTTTCTTTTGAAAACAATACTGCATGTAACGATGACTATTCACTGTCCAAACTCTGATGGGCATCTTTTCAACATTAAAAACTTGTTTTTGTTTTACCCAATCAAATTTTGCATGCCACGCAGATATTTCATATTTTTTATTCAGTACCCTCACGTTGTTACCGTTTTGAGCATAGAGCACCGCTACTTCACTTAGCGGATTTAGCTCTTTGATTTTTACTAGAGAAGAATAATTAAAACTAGAATAAACTAATTTAAAATGAATTTTTTTATGTTGAAATAATTGGTTTACCTTTTCTTCTAACCCATCATAAGGATGATGATCGGTTTTTAATTCAATATTTAAGATTCCATGAAATTCTAATTCTTCAAGTAAATCTACTACTTCTAATAAGGTCGGGATTTTTTCATCTTTATATATTGGCGAGAACCAGCTTCCAGCGTCTAGTGCTTTTAATTCAGCCAGTGACAACTTGCAAACTTCACCAATTCCATTCGTTGTTCGATCCACCGTTTCATCATGGATGACTATCATTTCGCCATCTTTACTTAAATGGATATCTAACTCAATTCCATCACTTCCAACAAGGATTGCTTCACGAAATGCAGCTAGTGTATTTTCTGGGTGTGTTCCTTTACTGCCTCGGTGGGCAAACACTTCAGTTTTCAACTAACATCTCCTCCATTCATGCACTCTATTGTACCATGAATTCCCTATTTTCAATACTTAATCCCTCGATTTCTAGAATTGTTTTCAGTCTGCCATTTCTTTTGTTAAAGAAATATTGTAAAATAAGAATAAGAACTAAAGGAGGACACTTCGATGTATTTAACAGTTGCTGAAACAGCTGACTATCTAAATGTCTCGACTGCTGATATTCACCGCTTGATTCGAGAAAAACAAATTCGTACTGTCAGCGATGGCGAAAATATTTTAATCTACAAAGAACAGTTCAACCTTTTTATTAAAGAGTTAGAAAAATACAAAAAAGAATTGCAAGATTACTTAAATGAACCTATTCCAGAAGATATTGATATCAAAGATGAGGATTAACAAAAAGACAGTCGACTACTGAATTTAGCCGACTGTCTTTTTTAGTTGATACTATTAGATGACATTCGTTTACGTGCAACTAATCCTCGCCAAATAATATAAGATAATTGAAAATCAATCATACTGTGTATCACAGAACCAATTCCTACCAAGCCTATAATCGACTGTAAAAAGCCTTGAGAATAATAAGCCCCTTGCATTCCTCCAGCAAAATAGAAAAACATCACCACCACAACTTCACATGCTGCATGCAAAAGACCAATTAAAAAAGAAAAAAGAATTGTATTTTTGGTTGACGATAAAATTTTTGGTCGCTTCTCTAAAATCCAAGCGCCAATTCCTGCAAAAATCACATGAGTTGCTGCACGCAACACAACAATAATTGGAAAACCGCCAATAAAAAAACCAAAAGTAGTCCCAACTGCAACCGAAATCGCTACAACTGGTGAAATAAACATTCCGATAAAAATAGCTACATGACTTCCTAATGTAAAGGAGGCTGGTTCTAACACAAGCTTAATTGGTGAAAATAAAGGAATTAAAATTCCTACCGCTATTAATAATGCCGAAATTGTTAAACGTTGTACTTTGTTAACCTTCAAGAGAACATCTCCTCATATAATCATTTTCACAAATATGTCATGACACCTGTAAATACAATTATACCTCTTCTCTTAAACTTGTCAAGACAGCCTTTAATTTTGATAACAGAATCCAGCTTCTGTTAAGGATTTTTTTATTTGCTTAAAGGTATTTTTATCTTTACAAGCGATTGTATGCAGATGAACCCCCTCTGTCAAAGAAGACAACAATTCAACATGAGACTCCGTCACTTTTTCCATAAATTCATCTACATCATAACGAGAAGTTAAATTTAACCTTCCCACTAACTCGCCATAAATCGGGTGTTCAATAATCACATCAACAATTTCTCCACCATGATCTACAATTAAATAAAGTTCTTTCTTGGTATTTTCTGGAGCATGGTGGCAAGCAATCTTCCCACTAAAACGTGTATCATTACTTGTATTTTCATTTAATAAATAGCCTTTAGGCGTCGCATTGATTTCATAACCAGCTGCTCTTAAAAGAGCTACATCCCCCACAATAATTTGTCTACTTACTTTTAATTGATTTGCAATTGTCGTCGCGCTAATGGGGATATGTGTGTTTGTTAGTATTTGAATAATCGTTTTTCTACGATCTGTTGCCTTCATAGCCGCTCTCCTTTCCATCATTTCAATGATACTAAAAAGCCAGTTGCCTCTTTCAAAACAACTGACTGATTATTGCATTATAAAAAAACATCATGTAAAGCACAAACCGCATGCTTCAATTCACTACCAGCTACTAAAATCCAAATGGTTGTATAGCTATCTGCAGATTGTAAAATATCAATATTTTCCATCGATAAGGTAGTAACGATTCGTGAAGTTACACCTGGCACACCCGTAATTCCAGCACCTACAACTGCTACTTTTGCACAATCTTCAAGCGTAACAACCTCAATTTGTTGCTCTTTAAAAATCGCTTTTGCTAAAGCCGCTTCGTGACTTGCCAATGTGAAGACCACTTGGGTTGGAAAAATATTAATAAAATCAACACTGATACCTGCAGCAGCCATTAGCCCAAAAATTTCTTTTTGTTCAACATGCTCGGTTGAAATGGTAAATTGCACTAAATTAGACACATGTGCAATTCCCGTAACTAACCGATAATGACCAACTTGGTTGGCTGAATGAGTTACTAGCGTTCCCACATCGGTTACTTCTTGATAAGTCGAACGAATTCTTAATGGAATTCCAGCTTGCATTGCTAGTTCAACTGCTCGAGGATGAATAACTTTTGCACCTTCATGAGCCATATTGCTGACTTCTTGATAGCTTACAACATCTAAAAATTTAGCTTGCTCCACTAATCTTGGGTCTGCTGTCATCATTCCAGAAACATCGGTAAAGATATCAATTCGTTCAGCAGCAAAAGCTTTTCCTAAAATAGCCGCCGTTGTATCACTTCCACCACGACCAATCGTAGTCAAATGACCATTCTCGCTGATTCCTTGAAAACCCGTCACAACGACAACATCCTGCACTTCAAACAGTTCCAAAATAGGTGCTGTATTGACGCGTTGAACTTTTGCATTGCTAAATTCGTCATTGGTTACAATCCCAGCATCTTGTCCTGTTAAGCCAGCTGCTAATACGCTGTTTTTCTTTAACAAATTTGTAAATACTGCCATCGAGATTGTTTCTCCTACTGAAAGTAAGGTATCTTTCTCTCTTAAATCAAGAAATGACTCATCTGCATCAACTAGACTAAGTAAAGAATCCGTTGCATAAGGATCACCCAGACGCCCAATCGCTGAAACAACCACGATAACCTTATAGCCATCTTCTACTGCTTGGACAATATGTTTTTTTGCAGCTAGGCGGCTTTCTTCGTCTTTAACAGATGTACCACCAAATTTTTGTACTAAAATTTTCATGAACAACCGTCCCTTTTTTAAAACTAAATTTTTAATTCATTGCTCTACGATAAAAGAAGAGCCTTGGCTAAACCAAAGCATCTTCCATTTTTACACAACACGCTACTTACTTAGGAGTCATTAGAAATTGTTGATTGGTTTCAATGTAAACTTTATACCAAACCATAAAGGTCAACACTGTCCAAATTTTTCTTGAATTGTCTGCTTTTCCAGCACAATGATCTTCTAGTAATTGAAGTACGTATTGTTTATTAATCAAATGATCTGTAGCAGATTCACGAATGATGCCTTTTGCCCATTCATTCATCTCATCTTTTAACCAATGACGTATTGGAACTGGGAAACCTAGTTTTTTACGGTATAAAACATTATCCGGCACAAAGCTTTCAGCTGCTTTACGTAAAATATATTTTGTTGTTCCATTTGCAATTCGGATATCAGAAGGGAGCGTACGCGCTACTTTAAAGACTTCTTTATCTAAGAAAGGCGTTCTAAGTTCTAATGAATGCGCCATTGTTGTACGGTCAGCATTCAGTAATAAATCACCATTTAACCACGTATGAATATCAATAAATTGCATGCGATCAATTGGATCATAGCCTTTTGAGGCATCATAAAACGGACGAGTAACATCTTGATAAGGATGTCCAGCTAAATAATTTTTCAATAATTTTTGCTTTTCAGCCTCTTCAAAAATTTTCGCATTCCCAACGTAACGCTCTTCCATCGGTGTTGTTCCGCGTTCTAAGAAGCTCTTACCACGCATTCCTTCTGGCATCATTTTAGCTAAATGATTCAACCCTTTTTTTAGACCATTTGGTAAATTCGTTAACGTTTTAAGTGAGTTTGGTTCATTGTAAATGGTATACCCACCAAACATTTCATCTGCACCTTCGCCAGATAAAGCTACCTTCACATGACGTCTAGCAACTTCTGATAAGAAGAATTGTGGAACAGCTGCAGGATCTGCCAAAGGATCATCCATATGCCAAACAAAACGCGGGAATTCATCCATAAATTCTTGTGGGGTAATAATAGAACTAATATTTTCAACATTCAAGCGATCTGCGGTTTCTTTAGCTACGTCAATTTCACTGTAACCTTCACGTTCAAATCCAACTGAAATCGTTTTGATTTTTGGATTAAACTCACGAGCAATCGCAACAATAATTGAAGAATCTACTCCACCGGAAAGAAAAGAACCAACTGTAACATCACTTCTCATATGTTTTTCAACAGAGTCATACAAAGCATCTTTAATTTCTTTAGCAAAGGTCTCTTCTGATTTTTGAACAGGAGCAAACGTTGCTTCCCAATATCTCGTAATTTCCATTGGTCCATCTAATTTTTTAGTGAAATAATGACCTGGTGCTAAACGGTGAATGCCTTTTGTCATGGTATCTGGATCTGGAACAAATTGGAACGTTAAATAATTTTGCAAGGAAACTTCATCTAATTCTTTCTTTTTAAGGATTTGGTAGATTGATTTCTTTTCAGAGGCAAAATAAATAACACCATCCTCTTCTGCATAGTGAAACGGTTTGATTCCAAAATGATCACGTGCTCCGTATACCGATTTTTCTTGTTTATCCCAAATTACAAAGCCAAACATTCCGCGTAAACGTTCCGCTGTTTTTTCTTTATATTTTGCATAAGTCGCAATGATTACTTCAGTATCACTGTCTGTTTCAAATGTATAACCATCTTTAAGCAATTCGTCACGTAATTCAATATAATTATAAACCTCACCGTTAAAAATAATCCAGTAACGTTCATTTTCATATGAAAGAGGCTGATGACCTTTTTCAACATCAATAATACTTAGTCTTCTAAAACCAAAACTAATATGATCGTCAAAAAAGAACCCTTCATCATCTGGTCCACGATGAACAATCAATTTATTCATCTCTCTGATTGTTTTTTCATAATCTACTAGGTCATGGTTTTGGTTATCGCCATGAATACACCCTACAAATCCACACATGTTTGGTTCCCCTTTTCCTTGTTTCTAAACAGCACTATTATTGCTGCACACTTGTCTTATTATAACTAACTAAGCCCAATGGTTCAACCAATTCGAGTGGATTCTTTATATTAAACTTTCCTTAAGTTAAACTTATCAAATCATCATCTGAACTTAGGATCTCTGTTTTCTTTCTTTCGATAAATAGACATCCCTGTTTCAGTATCTTTGACAAAAATACCTTTGCTTTTTTTAAGTAGTACATACAGGTAATAAAAATCACCTACGCAACCTGCAGTATGCATACTAAATAGAAGGCTAGCAATTATTGGATGGGTCTTTCCCAACATGAAATAAAGGCTGTTTAGAACAATAAACGGAGCTCCCGCAATTACGCTATATTGAAATCGTGTATAAAATGAATTGAAAGATGCCGCGTAGAACATTCCAGCTTTAAATCCATAAGTGACTTTCTTTCCACCAAAGCATTTAAAAAAGAAGCCGTGAATTCCTTCATGAATCACCAATGATAAGACAAACAAACCACACACTAAAAAGAAATCCAAAATGAATTTCAGCGTATTTGTTTCAACGTAAAGTAAATGGTTTCTTTTTAATATAAATCCAAGAATTACCATAGAGCTAAGGGCTAGTCCGGCACTCCAAGCAGTCAATTTTGATAACAATGAGGTATTTTCAATTAAATTGATTTTTTCTTCTAAGATAAAGTCTTTTTTCATTGCTCAGTAGACACTCCTCTGCTTCATTTCTTTTTATTGTACCACAATCAAATGAGACACCTGTTTTCTTTTTATTACTGAAGTTAAGAAAAAAATTTATGGTATACTAAGTTTATCTAAAAATATTGGAGTGATTTTTTTGCTTTTAAAAGAAGTGTGTATCGAAAATTTTACAGCTATCCCTGAAGCCATTAAACGTGGTGCAAATCGATTTGAATTATGTGACAACTTAGCTGTTGGTGGAACCACCGTCAGCACCGGTGTAATGGAGGAAAGCATTCATTACTGTCAAGAGAAACACATTCCCGTTATGGCAATCATACGACCTCGTGGTGGTAATTTTGTTTTTAATGATACAGAATTAAAAATAATGGCAACTGATTTGATTGAAGCAAAAAAATTAGGCATTGATGGTGTTGTGCTTGGTTGTTTAACTGAAGATGGTTGGATTGATGAAGAAGCGATGGAGTTATTATTAGATGAAGCAACAGGATTACAAGTCACTTTCCACATGGCATTTGATGCAATTCCGAAAAAACAACAATTTGAAGCAATTGATTGGCTAGTTGAAGCTGGCGTAGAACGTATTTTAACTCACGGAGGTTCAGCAGATCAAACAATTGATGCTTGTCTTCCGCATTTAAAGGATCTCGTTGATTATGCAAATGGACGCATCATTATTTTACCAGGTGGCGGTGTACATCAAGATAATTGCGAAATGATCGCAAGTAAACTAGGTGTAAATGAAGTTCACGGAACAAAAATTTTAGGATCTCTATAAACAAAAAAACTGTTTCATCAAGAGTAAAATTACTCACAGATGAAACAGTTTTCTTTATTTCAATTCAGGTGCGTTAGTTTGGTAACTATCCACCGTTGAATTGCCATTATTTTTATCAATCAATCGGTTTTTTTGAGCTTCATTAGCCAATTGTTTGATTCCTTTATTGTATTTGTAGTTGTACTGGGTTTTATCAACTGGTTTAAAGCCATCAGGTGTATAGAATCGCAATAAATCACCTGTGATTACTTTATCCGATAACGCTAATTGGGTATCTACATAGTCCTTTTCTTTTTTCAACTCAGCTGTCTGAACAGGTGTTAAATTCGTCAACAATTCTCCTGTTGCCGTATCATAAACATCCCCAGATAATTTGGTGAACTGTTTTGAAACAAAATTCCCATTTCTAAACGCAACTACTTGTTTATTTTCATCTGACAATAAATCAGATCCAAACTGAATATAGTCCTTTGTATCTACTCCCAATAAATGTAACAATGTTGGCAATACATCAATCTCGCCACCATAGGTATGATTCACCCCACCTGCTAAGCCCGGTGCATGAATCATAAAGGGTACTTTTTGGAACATCGCATCATCAAAATCCGTATACTCTTCTGTTCCTAACAATTGAGAAACAGCTTTTCCATGATTACTTGAAATTCCATAATGATCGCCGTACATTAAAATCACACTATTATCATACAAACCTGTCGTTTTTAAATACGTTAAAAATTCATTGATTGCTTCATCTAAATAACGTGCTGTTTGAACATAGCCATCCACTGTTGAATCTCCTGTCGTTGTCTTAGGAATCGTGGCATTAGCTTCATCCAATGGGTATGGATAGTGATTTGTCACGGTTATCATTTTTGCATAAAATGGTTGAGGCAATTGTTCGAGATATTGCGCAGAATCTTTTAAGAAGATTTTATCCTTTAAGCCATATCCAACATTAAAGTTCTCGCCTTTTGAATCATAGGTAGAATCAAAGAAATAATTATAACCCCATGATTTATAAGCGTTATCACGGTTCCAAAAACTCGCTACATCGCCATGAAAAGCGGCTGTTGTATAGCCTTTTTGATTTAAAATTGCCGGCGCTGCTTGGAACGTGTTTTCAGTTCCATTAGTTACCATCGCTGAACCTTGAGACAATCCGTATAATGAATTCTCCAACATCATTTCAGCATCACTTGTTTTCCCTTGACCAACTTGATGGAAGAAATTATCAAAGCTTACGGTATTGCTGTCATGATAAAATTGATTTAATGTCGGCGTTACTTCTTCACCATTTGATTGATAGTCAATCAGAAATTGTTGGAAACTTTCTAAATGGATCACAAAAACATTCTTTCCTTCAGCTTTACCAAAATAATTCACATTCGCAGGAACTTGATTTTTTTTCATATAAGCTAACACTTCGTCCATATCACTGCTATCAGCATTTGCTTTTGTTGAATTAGCTTGTGCAGTTTTGACGCCATCATAGACAGTAAATGCAGTTAACCCTAAATATTTAATAATATAGTTACGGTCAAATGTACGGCTTAGTAATTGTGGACGATCCATCTCAGCTAAACTTAAATTCCCTGCAAAAATTGCAACAGCTAGTGCTGTAACCGTAAATGCAATTCGTTTTTTTAAGACACGAGTATCCATTTTGACAATTTTGAAAGCTAATAGTGTAATCAAAACAATAATGTCAAGATACACGAAAAAATCTGAGACATGAATCAAGCTTTTTAAACTTGTATCCATATTACTAGAAACAGCAGATGCTCCTTTAATAATATTAATCGTCATAAAATCAGAAAATTCTCGGTAATACACAATATTAGCAAACAGCCAAGTAGACATTAGAAAATCAATAACCAATAAAATAATGTACGACTTTTTTCCTTTTGAAAAAAGAGAAATGCCAAATAATAGCAGTGTGAAACTAATGGGATTAATAAACAGTAAAAATTGTTGGACACTGCCACTAACACCTAGTGAAAATTTGGTTTGATAGGCTACATAGGTTTTTAACCAAAATAAAATAACTGCAAATAAGAAAAATCCCATTCTTGTACTTAATAGAGATCTTGTTTTACTCATAAATTGTTTGTTTTCTTTCATCATTCGTTCTCCTTTATAACGTTTTTTGAAAAACATTATGTTTACTTCAACTATAGAGATTACTCTCTTTTGTGCCAACTTACAATTAAAATTCACTAAAAATCGCTGATTTACGAAAACTTTAACTTTTTAAATCAAAATAACCCTTCAATCAACATTCGATTGAAGGGTTATTTTAATGGATTACTTCCACACCATTTCGTTCAATTTCCAACTCTTTGATCATGGCTTGTGGATAGTTACGTTCTAGTTTTGATTGTAATTTCTTTAATTTAGCTAATGGTACAAGCGTTAAAACAGTTGGACCTGCCCCACTTAAAAAAGTTCCATAAGCGCCAAATTGATTCGCAGTTTCTCGAATATCTGATAAATGAGGGATTAAGTTCTTTCGATAATATTCATGAAATAAATCTTGTTCCATCATTTTTCCAGCTAATGACAAATCATTTGCTAAAATAGCAGAAATCATAACATTTGCAATACTACTGGCAGTAACAGCTGTGGAATAAGTTAATGTTTGAGGCAACACATCACGACTTTCCGAAGTTAACAATTCACCATTAGGAATACACACTAAAATACCCGTTTCTGGAAAGGAATGTTTAACGGCATAGACTTCTTGCTCAATCTTAGTCGCTACAACGAAATCACCGAGAATTGCTGGTGCTACATTGTCTGGATGACCTTCCATTAAAGTAGCATACGTTACTTTTTCTTGTTGGCTTAACATTAAGTTTCCAAGTTGATTGGCTAGTTCAATTCCAGCGACAATCGCCGCAGAACTACTTCCTAATCCTCTAGTTGAAGGAACTTCTGAAGTCATCCATAATTTTCGAGGCTCTAAGTCAGGACAGAGTTTGCAAGCAGTTGTGACAATGACATTAGTTTGATCCACTGGAATGCCTTCTCCTAATGAATGAATCACTTCCCATTTATCTTGAACTTCACCTACTGTAAGGGTTAGATAAAGGTTTAATGCAAGTCCACAAGAATCAAATCCCGGTCCTAAATTAGCCGTTGTTCCTGGAACTCTAATTTGCATCATAACCGGTTCATTCCTTCACGTAAATGCACCCGCATTTCTTCAAGGTCGTCCATCCTAGCAATTGGAATTTCAGTGACGTTCATTGCCGTATCAGGATCTTTCAATCCATTTCCAGTAAAGACACAAACAACCGTCTCGCCTGTTTTAATCTCTCCACTTGCACGATGTTTGATTACGCCTGCAAGGGATGCAGCTGAACCTGGTTCAATAAAGACACCGTCCATCGCAGCTACTTTTTTATAAGCTTCAATAATTTCAGCATCTGTTACAGAATCGATTGCTCCTTTTGACTCGTCGCGAGCTGCTTCTGCTAATGACCAACTTGCAGGATTTCCAATGCGAATCGCAGTCGCAATCGTTTCAGGATTTTCAATTGGGGCGCCTTGAACGATAGCTGCTGCGCCTTCTGCTTCAAAACCATGCATCCGAGGTAATCCTGTTTGATGCAACTCATTCCACTCTTTAAACCCTTTCCAGTATGCTGAAATATTCCCAGCATTGCCGACTGGAATTGCCAGAACATCAGGTGCTTTTGTTAAATCTTCACAAATTTCAAAAGCCGCTGTTTTTTGCCCTTCTAAACGATAAGGATTTACAGAATTTACCAGTGTAACAGCTTCCGTCTCTGCTAATTTACGAACAGCCTTTAAAGCTTCATCAAAGTTGCCTTGAATTGAAATAATATCCGCTCCATACATTACCGCTTGAGCCAATTTCCCTAGTGCAATTTTCCCATCTGGAATCACAATGTAAGCTTTCAAGCCTGCTCTTGTTGCGTAAGCTGCTGCTGCTGCACTTGTATTTCCAGTTGATGCACAGATAATTGCTTTTGCGCCTTCTTCTTTCGCTTTAGCTACTGCCATTACCATGCCCCGGTCTTTAAATGAACCCGTTGGATTTAGACCTTCATATTTTCCATATAAAGTAATCCCTAATTCTTTTGACAAATTGTGTAACGGAATTAAGGGAGTATTGCCTTCTGCTAAAGAAATCATAGGTGTTTTTTCAGTAACAGGTAAGTTTTCTTGATAACGATCTAATAGTCCTTTATACATTTAGTTATCCCTCCATCACTTTGAGATGAATCAATAAATTCATATCGTCGGCTTTTTTTAATTTAGCTAAAATTTCTTTTTCTTGTTTACGGTTCATTAAATGTGTGATGATTACTACTTTTGCCATCCCACCTTCAATGGGCTCTTGGATAATTTTATCAAATCCTACATCAGACGCTGCAAAGATTTTCGTTAACTCTAAAAATAAACCTGTGCGATCGTTCATTTCAATCGACAAATAATATTTAGATAAAATTTCTTCGTCTGTCATTAATTTCGTTTCGTGTTGGTAAGAATTAAAAACATTTCCAGTAGTACCTAATCGAATGTTTTTTGCAACTGTAATTAAATCACTTACCACACTCGTTGCGGTTGGTAACTCACCTGCACCTGGTCCATAAAACATGGTTTCCCCAACGGCAGCTCCCACTACAAAAACAGCGTTATTTTCATTTTGAACACTTGCTAAGGGATGAGCTTCTGGCACTAATATTGGGCCAACGCTAACAGATACCCCTCCATTATTTTCTTCTGCAGTACCAATTAATTTAATGCGGTATCCCAATTTTTTAGCAGTTTCAATATCTATCGACTTTAAATTGCGGATTCCTTTCGTTTCAATCTGGTCTAGTTCCACATTCATTCCAAATGCAAGTCTTGTTAAGATGACCATTTTTCTAGCTGCATCTATGCCATCCACATCATTAGTGGGGTCGCTTTCAGCAAAACCTAATTCTTGAGCTTCTTTTAAAGCCTCTTCATAAGATTGATGCTCATTTGTCATTTTTGTTAACATAAAATTAGTCGTACCGTTCACAATCCCCATCACTTGCTGAATATTATCTGACGCTAAACTATCCACAATAGTTCTAAGAATCGGAATTCCTCCAGCTACACTGGCTTCATAGTACAAATCACACTGATTTTCTTTTGCTAAAGCAACTAATTCATTTCCATGTAAAGCAATCAGGTCTTTATTGGCTGTTACAACATGTTTACCTGCCTTTAAAGCCTTAGTAATATACATTTTTGCACTGTCAATGCTTCCCATCACTTCTAAGATAACATCAATTTCAGGATCAGCTAAAACTTCATCTTCATTCGTCGTTAACTGGATCCCCTCAGAAATTTTTCCACGATTTTTTTCAATATCTCGAACTAAAACTTTTTTTACAGAAATCTCCTCGCCAGTTACTTGACGAATTTTAGCATTATGGTCTTTTAAAATTCGAATAACACCACTTCCAACAGTCCCAAATCCTAAAATCCCAACTTGAATTTGCTTGTTCATTTTTTAACCTCCTCCTTCGTTTTTATAAATCAGCCACATTGTTTTATCATCGTTTTTTAATTTTATCTTATTTTACTAGTATACAAAATTTTCAATATGAACTCTACCCTTTATTCAAAAAAACATTTATTTGACACTATTATAATTTTAATGTAAAAAAAAAGACTAACGTAAGCGTTAGCCTTCTCATTGTTTAGTCTTGGAGTAATTCATAAATTTCAATTGCAATTAAGTCAATATCATCAAACTGATAAACAGAATGATCGCCAACGTCTTCCATTTCATATGTGCCAGCTTTTGAATCATAACTTACTAGACAGCGCTCGTGACCTTCTTTTTCAAATCGACGAACTTGAACTTCACTATCTGTACTTTCTTGCATTGCTTCTAATCGACGAATAATCGCCACTAACTGTGAAGATTTCATTGTTTCGTGCCCCTTTCAATCTTAGCTCAGTTTTATTCTAACAGATTTTTTACTAAAACGCATTAATCTAACTCTTTTCTCATTAAAAATATAGTTTTCCTAAAAATAAAGAAATTAAAAAAAGCAAAAGCTTAGTAACAATCAATTACTTATTATAATCTTTGATAAGTATTGAAACAAGTTATTTTTTTAATTTCTTGATTTTTTTTCATTTCTCAAACAAAATCATTCAGTAAATAAGTTTAATAACTCACTAATTGTTAAAATAATTTCTATTTTTTTACTTTTTTATGGTAAAATGACTTAATTAATAAAAAAGGAGCGATAACTATTGATGAATCCATTAACTAAAAACTTCAATCAGCAAACGTACCAAATTGAGGTTTCTGATATTCGAAAATTCGATGAACGTGTCTCTCAAATCGAAGATATGTTAAAATTAACATTAGGAGAACCTGATTTTAATACTCCTGAACACGTTAAACAGGCTGGCATCCAAGCTATCGAAGATAACGACTCACACTATACAGGTATGGCTGGTGATTTAAGTCTAAGGATTGCTGCAGCCAATTTTATGAAAACAAAATACAAAGTTCATTATACGCCAAGTTCAGAAGTTTTAGTAACTGTAGGAGCTACTGAAGCTCTCTCAGCTAGCTTATTAGCTATTTTAAACCCTGGTGATAAAATCTTAGTACCCACTCCTATTTATCCAGGTTATGAACCTTTGATTACTTTAGCTCGTGCCACACCTGTTTACATTGATACAACTTCTAATGATTTTGTATTAACTCCTGAAATGATTGAAACCGCAATGAAAGAACATGGTACAGCCGTTAAGGCTATTATCTTAAACTATCCAAGTAATCCAACAGGTGTCACATATAATCGCAAAGAAGTAGCTGCAATCGCTTCTGCTGTTCGAGCTCATAATATTTTTGTTATTAGTGATGAAATTTATAGTGAATTAACTTATGGAGAAAAGCATGTTTCTATCGCTGAATATGCTCGTGATCAGACTATTTTAATCAATGGGTTATCAAAATCACATGCCATGACTGGCTGGCGTATTGGCTTTATTTTTGCACCGATAGAACTAGTAGAACAATTGATGAAAGTCCATCAATATTTAGTTACAAGTGCTACTACGATGGCACAAAAAGCAGCAACTGCAGCTTTGACAGCTGGAATTGATGATGCGTTGCCAATGAAGGTCGAATATTTAAAGCGTCGTGATTTTCTTTACGAAAAAATGAAGGCTATGGGTTTTGAAATTGCACGACCTAATGGAGCTTTCTACATTTTTGCTAAAATTCCAACGGGATTCATTCAAAATAGCATGGATTTTTGTGTGGATTTGGCAGAAAAAAATAAACTAGCCATTATCCCAGGTTCTGCTTTTGGTAGCGCTGGTGAAGGGTACGTTCGTCTTAGCTACGCAGCGAGTATGGAAAAATTAGAAATCGCCATGGAACGTTTAGAAGATTATATTTTTACTCAAAGAGAAGCATAAAAAAGCAGCCGATTTAACATCGGCTGCTTTTAGTTTAATCATTTTCAGGAATTGCTTTTCCTTCAGGCCACCATAGTTTAATCAAGGCTTGAGTACCATCATCTCCGTCACCTTGCTCTTCTAATTTTTCATATAGCTTTTCAGCCAGTGACGTACCTGGCAATTGAATCTCCATCTTTTTAGCTTCATCTAACGCAATTTTCAAATCTTTAACAAAATGCTTCACAAAAAAACCCGCTGTAAAATCTTCTTTTAAAATTCGTGGCGCATAATTTGTCAATGACCAATTTTGAGCGCTTCCCCCACCAACAGTGTCTAAGACACTTTCCAAGTTTAAACCAGCCGCATTTGCATAAATTAAAAGTTCAGTCATTCCAGTCATTGTTCCTGCAATCATAATCTGGTTAGCCATCTTCGTATGCTGACCACTTCCTGCAAGCCCTTGTAATTTTACTTTTCCTGAAAAAACCTCAAAAATAGGTTCAACTTGTCGATAAGCTTCTTCATTTCCACCTACCATAATCGTTAAAGTTCCATTTTTGGCACCTAAATCGCCACCAGAAACAGGGGCATCTAACACTTGAATATTTAATTTTTGACCTTTATTAAATAATTTTTTCGCTAATGTTGGCGTACTAGTAGTCATATCTACTAAAATTTTATCTGGTGTGGCTTCTTGTAGAATACCATTTTTGCCAAGATAAACTTCTTCCACATCTTTTGGATATCCGACAATTGTAAATACAACATCACTTTCCTTTGTAACAGATGCAGGAGTCTCATGCCAAGTTGCACCTTTTGCAATTAACTCATCCGTCTTGCTCTTTGTTCGATTATAGACAGCAACTGGATAGCCTGCTTTCAATAGATGTTTAACGATGGAAGCTCCCATTACTCCTGTACCAATAAATCCAATTTTTTTCATTTTTATCCTTCCTTCCATTACGCATTATCTTTTACGTTCTTAGAATCACCCGTAACTCCTAAAGCCACTGCCCCTAATAAAATACCCAAATAATAAGTAATCAGTCTCCATAATAATAACGCAATCGCTAATTTTTCCGGTGATAAAATAAAGCTACCAAAAAGAAGCGTAAAACTGTATTCAGCTCCTCCAGAACCACCAGGAATCGGAAATAGCGATACAATCATGACAATAAACGCATGCATACAAATAATGGTAATAATATCCATATCTTTAATTCCTAAACTTAATAAGATGAAATATGGAACAATAAAATAACCTGCTAATTGAACCGCTGTTAACAGTGCCGTTTTCAACAACAACAGTGTTTGCCCTCTTATATAAAGACTTTCATGATAAAAAGAATCTACTTTTAATACGATGTCTTCTTCAAGTATACGCGCTTTTTCCTTATTCATAAAGATAGAAACAATTATCATTAACCAATGAACAATTTTTTTGGTTAGATTGACTTTAAAGGTAATCAAAAGTAAAACAGCAATCACAAGAATATGTGTGACTAGTCCTAAAATAACAAAGAATGCTAATCTAGAAATTTCTGTTACTAAAACATGATACCGCAACAACACACATAATCCAAAGTAAACCACAATCATTCCTTGATAAACGACAAACTTCATTAATAAGACCGAGCTTCCAATTCCAATGTCTACTCCCGTTTGCTTTAACGCTACCAACTGAGCCGGTTGTCCCCCGCTAGCAAATGGTGTAATCGAATTGAATAAATGTTGAATCAGTGGAATTCGATAAGATTTTTTAAAAGAATAACTAAAATTCTCCCTTTCCAACAATCCTTGAACAATCTTGGCTTCTACTGCCCATTGAAACAGCATACAAGCAATTGCAACAATAATCCAACTCCATTGAATTTGACGAAACTCTACCATTATCTCATGTAACGTTAAAGATCTGAATTCCCAGAAAAAAACACTTGCTCCAATAAGCAGAATGATGGCTAATGCCCATTTATTTCTTCTTTCCATAAAGAGTCTCCTTCTTGTTGTTGGTAAAAATCACACCAAATTTTCGTTAATCGCTCTTCTGAATAAGCAAGATTCCCTTGAATTGCAGCATCTTTTAATGACTCATATTCTTTTTTATTTTGTTGCAACTCACGTAAAATTTTATTCATTTCAGCACGGTCCGCAGCTGGCTTGTAATAACCATCAATCACCGGACGATATAACGGTAAATCTCTTAATAAGACTGGCGTTTCAGAAGAAAATGCTTCTAAAATACACATTGGAAACAATTCATTATACGAAGGCAATAAAAAAATATCCGCTAAATTATAGTAATCTAACATTTCTGTACGGTCAATAATTCCGACAAACTTTAGATTGCTAGGAGGTTGCTCCATTAATTTTTTGTATTTTTCATACCCATCCGTCATTTTCCCAAATGAGAAGCCACCTGCCCAAATAAACTGAACATCTGGTAACTCTTCCGCCAACTTGGCAAAGTCAAACACACCTTTTCGTTCTTGAACTTGTCCTGCACCAAAAACAATAAATTTTTCTTCTTCAATTTGATGGGTTTTTTTTAACGTTCTAATTTGCTCTTTTGTATACGGATAAAAATCCTTTTTTGCAACAAAATTAGGGATATAAGTAATTTTTTCTTTAGAAATGCCTAATTTTTCTAACTCTGGAATAAAACTTGGATTTACCACTACTAAATGATCCATCCGACGATAAAAAGCAATGACATACCAATACAATATTTTCTCGATAAATTTAGGTAAATGAAGGCTTCCTTTTAAAGTATCTGGTACAAAATGAACGTAACCAATTCTTCTACCGAATCTCTTTCTAAAAAAAGTAGTAATAAAATAGTGTGGATCAATTGTATGATAATGGCTAATTGTTGTAGGTTTAAAACGGTTAATTTTAATATCTAAACGATCACTTGCTCTTGTTTTTAATAATTGCATTAACTCTAGATAGGCACTTCCAACTCCTTGCCCTTTCACTTTATCCGCAGAAGAAAACATTGTTATTTTTATCATTTATCTCACCATCATTTTCCAATATTATTTAGCTAGTTTAATTTGATTCTTTTTTTCACATTGATACAACTCATCAGATTCACTATAAAAATCTGCCACTCGCTTGCCAAATGCTGTAGCTGAAATATCATACAACAATTCATCTCGTTCAGCTTGTTCAGTTGTAAATGTCGTATTTAACGTATTAATAATGGCGTCTGCCAAATCTTCATCTTTTTGAAAAACAACACCAAATTGGCCAGAACGAACCAAACTTCTCGTATATTCATTGTCTTTTACCACAATCTCAGTTCCTGATGCGATAGCTTCGATATACGTTAGACCTTGCGATTCTGATTCTGACGCACTTACAAATAAATTCGCCATTTGATAATACGCTCCGACTTCATCACTTTGTTTTTCTCCTAAAAATAGGACAGATTTATCAATAGTTAATTTAGCCGAAAGTTCTTCCAATGTTTGGCGGTAAGGTCCGTCTCCAACAATTACTAATTTTACATTTGGTTTTTCTAAAAGAACTGCTGGCATTGCCTTGATAATTGCTTCCGTATTTTTTTCTTTTGAAAGGCGGCTCAAGGATAGAATAATCGTTTCATCTTCTTCTAATCCCAGTTCTTGACGTATATTAACTGGATGTGTGGAATCAAATTTTTCTAAACTTACTCCTGTTGGAATAATTTCGATGTTACGCAAGACACCGTAGTGACGTAATTGGTCTAACACCCGCTTACTTGGTGCAATTACTCCTACTGTTCGATTGCAAAAATAACGAGACACCACTTTCACATGCGTTGGCCTTACCACTTTTCCATTTGCAATATAATGTAAATAATCCTCATACATCGTGTGGTACGTATGCACATGTGGTATATCTAAGCTGTGAGCGATATACTTACCCGTCAATCCCAAACTAAATTCCGTGTGGGTATGAATAATATCTAATTCTAATGCTTTCGCTTTTCTTAGAGCTAAATAAGCACCTCTAATTGCAATCCGTCGATCTTTAAATGAAAAGAATGGAATACTTGATAGACGAATAATATTTTCTTCATTATCTGGAGCACTAGGATCTGTTGTGGTGAAGATAGTGACCTGATGGCCTAATTTTTCTAGTTCTTCTTTTAACGTTCTAATTGATGTTGCGACTCCACTAACTTGTGGAAAATAAGTATCCGTAAAGATTCCAATATTCATCACAATTCCCTCCTTTAGAGTTATTTATGAATTGAAACATTAACTCTTTAACATTGAATTTAATTGTATAATTTATTGCGAGTTATTTAACTCGCCTAAGTGTTGATTTTTTATAACTAGTGGCTACCTTATTTTTTTCGTACGTCAAAATCACATGATAAGTAAAATTATACACTTAATTGAAAGATATTGAAAGATTTTAACGTTTTTTCAAATTAAAAAAAGCTTTCTAACGAAGGAAAATCCTTCGTTAAAAAGCTTCGTTAAATTTATTTAGTATATGACTCAACCAATGCAACAACTTCTTCAGCAGTATCACAATCATTGATTGCTTTATCAGCTAATTCAGCCATTTTAGTTGTATCTAGACGTTTCATCAAGCTACGAGTTTTCAAGATACTTGAAGCACTCATAGAGAATTCATCTAAACCAAGACCCATTAATAATGGTACAGCTGTTTGATCTCCAGCCATTTCGCCACACATACCCGTCCATTTTCCTTCTTTGTGAGAAGCATCAATTACGTTTTTAATTAAGCGTAAAATTGATGGGTTATAAGGTTGGTACAAGTACGAAACGCGCTCGTTCATACGGTCTGCTGCCATTGTGTATTGAATCAAGTCATTTGTTCCAATACTGAAAAAGTCAACTTCTTTAGCAAATTTATCAGCAATAACTGCAGCAGCTGGGATTTCAATCATGATACCTACTTGAATGTCATCTGCAACTGAAACACCTTCAGAAACTAATTTTGCTTTTTCTTCCATCAACATTGCTTTTGCTTGACGGAACTCGCCAAGTGTTGCAATCATTGGGAACATAATGCGTAATTTACCAAATACAGAAGCACGTAATAATGCACGTAACTGTGTACGGAACATATCAGGTTGTGCTAAACAAATACGAATCGCACGATATCCTAAGAAAGGATTCATTTCGTGTGGCAATGTTAAGTAAGGAAGTTCTTTATCCCCACCAATATCCATTGTACGAACTACGACAGCTTTGCCTTCCATACCTTCAAGAACGGCTTTATAAGCAATGAATTGATCTTCTTCTGATGGGAAATCAGGTGAATCCATATAAAGGAATTCAGTTCTGTATAATCCAACAGCTTCTCCACCGTTATCTTTAACACCAACTAAATCTTTTGGTGTTCCAATATTAGCAGCTAATTCAATGTGTTTGCCATCTAAAGTAACGGTTGCTTCATTTTTTAATTTGTTCCATTCAGCTTTTTGATCTGCGAATGCTTTTGCTTTTGATTCATACGTTTTAACATCGCTATCTGCTGGGTGTACAAGTACATCCCCTTCAAGTCCGTCAATCACGATCATATCGCCATCTTTAACTTTAGCTGTAATTTCTTTTGTTCCAACGATTGCTGGAATCTCAAGAGAACGAGCCATAATTGCAGAGTGAGACGTACGTCCACCGATATCCGTTACAAAAGCTTTTACAAATTTACGATCAAGCTGTGCTGTATCACTTGGAGTTAAATCATGTGCTACAACGATAACTTCTTCGTTAATCATTGATGGACTTGGTAATTTAACACCTAATAAATGACTTAGAACACGTTTTGTTACATCTTTGATATCTGCTGCACGTTCTTGCATGTAAGGATTATCTTCCATACCTTCAAACATACCGATAAACATATCCGTAACTTCTTTTAATCCGCTTTCAGCATTCACTTTATTATCTTTGATATTGCTTTCAATACTCCCGATTAATTCTGGATCAGACAGAACCATTAAGTGAGCATCAAAAACTTGAGCTTCTTCTTCTCCTAAGCTTTCAACAGCTTTTTGACGAATCATTTCAAGTTCTTCTTTTGCTTTATCTAATGCTTTTGCAAGACGTTCAACTTCTGAGTCAGAATCCTCAACTGTAATTTTGTTGAATGATAAATCGGGTTCAATTAGCATATATGCTTTAGCAATAGCAACGCCATCACTTGCAGCAATCCCTTTTAACATTTCAACCATTATTCAGCTAAGCCTTCTTTCTTCATTGTGTCTGCAATTGCATTAATTGCGTCTGCTTCATCAGCGCCCTCAGCAGTGATTACAACGTCAGCACCTTGACCAACACCAAGAGACATAACGCCCATGATTGATTTAAGATTAACTGATTTACCTTTGTATTCTAAGTTGATATCTGAGTTAAATTTACTTGCTGATTGCACCAAAAGTGTAGCTGGGCGTGCATGGATCCCTGTATCTGCTACCACATGAAATTCGCGTTTTTCCATTATAAGAAGTCTCCTTTAAAAAAAATTATTTTATTTAGAGTTAGCCCTGTTTGAATAAACAACACAGAAAATAACCCTTTCATCTTTAAAGATTACCATTTTTTTTGATAATCTACAACCATTTTCTTCGTTTCTTTAGTTACTTTATTCTTTTTTTAAGAAACATAACGGTAGACCACTTCTCCCAAAAGTTTAGCTTCCCCAATAATCCGATCTTTTTCAGGATGTTTAAGCCAACAATTTCGGAAGGTAATGAAGTCTTCTTTCTTAATTAGTAGCTCTGAAATTTCTTTGTTTACCAACTGTTCTAACTGCTGATTCATCTCTTCATTTGTCAAATGAACACCTACTTTCTGCTTTTTTATTAATCCTTTTTCTGTTTCTTTTTCGACAAATAATAGACAAGTGTAAAAATCCCATTAAATACTATAAAGATAAAGGAAGCCAGATACATCTTAGCAAATAGTCCTAACCCTAATGCATATAAGGAAAAAACTAAATCGAGTAATAATAACTGACGCCTTGATTTCCACTCAAGACGCCTATGCCAATTATCCGATAATACCACAAATATTAAAATAAACGTATGCAATAACAAAATAACAATTGCCCAGGTAATGTAAACGGTGTAAGAAACAACACCGTAAATAAAGTCTCCTCCTTGCAACCATTCATATCTTTTAATATTTAAAATCATCGGAGCTAAGAGTAATTCCAAACTTAGAGACGCCATTGTCGCTCCAACTACATAACAAATCCCTCGACGAAACCGGTGATGAATTGATTTTGTAAGTTGTTTCCATAAAACATGAGACATTGCAATCATCATGACCCAGATAAAGCCTATTCCCAATGGGATTAATTGATGAAAATAATCATTCATTTCAATTGTTTGCTGACTTAAAAAGCTCGTATTATCTGTAACCATGCTAATCCACTCAATACTAAAAGTCACGCCAATAATGACACAAACAATCATTAATCCTACCCAAACTGGATATTCACTAATTAAATAAAGCACAACGTATCCAAAACCCAGACTTAAAAAAACAATAAAAAAGACTAACAATGTACGAACATCAGCTTGAATGAAAACAAACGGACCACTGATTCCACAAATTACAAATCCGAAAAACAAAAGCGTTCTGATTAATTCTTTCAAGCACTCACCCCTTTAAAAACTCGCTCTTCTATATTTTAGTAGATTTTTGCTCAAAAGTAAAAGACAAATTACTTGAAAGTCAGTAAAGGTCAGTGTATACTATCATCTAGAAGGTCAACATTGGTCAACTATTTAATTTGCCCTTCTAAAGCTAAAAATCAACTATGAACTGAAAGGTTGTGACACTTATGTTATGTCAAAATTGTAACCAAACTGAATCAACAATTCACCTATATACAAATATGAATGGACAACGTGGACAAATTGACTTATGTCAAAATTGCTATCAACTATTAAAAGATGCAAAGGAGCGTGGTGAACTTAAAATGAACCGACAAACACCAGATCCATTTGGAATGGGTGGGCTAGATGAATTTTTCAAAGCCTTCCAAAACCAAGCACTTTCAAATCAATCTGCCACTCCTCCTACTCAAAGCGGCGGTCGTGGAGGAAGTAACATACCTCCTCAAGGCAAACAAAATGGATTACTAGGAGAATACGGGACAAACTTAACTGATTTAGCTCGTAAAGGCGAAATTGACCCTGTAATTGGACGTGACATCGAAATTGAACGCGTCATTGAAATTTTAAATCGTCGGACTAAAAATAATCCTGTCTTGATTGGTGAACCAGGTGTAGGTAAGACTGCTGTAGTTGAAGGATTGGCGCAAAAAATCGTTAACGGCGAAGTCCCTCAAAAATTAACCAATAAAGAAGTCATTCGCTTAGATGTAGCTAGTCTCGTTCAAGGAACAGGAATTCGAGGACAATTTGAAGAAAGAATGCAACAATTGATGGATGAATTAAAGAAAAACCCACAAATCATTCTATTTATTGATGAAGTTCACGAAATAGTAGGTGCTGGTAGCGCTGAAGGTAGTATGGATGCCGGCAATATGTTAAAACCTGCTTTAGCACGTGGTGAACTACAAATGGTAGGAGCTACTACCTTAAAAGAGTATCGTACGATTGAAAAAGATGCAGCCCTAGAAAGAAGAATGCAACCAGTCCGTGTGAATGAACCAACAGTTGATGAAGCCATCACAATTTTAAAAGGGATTCAAAAAAAATACGAAGACTATCATCAAGTTCATTACACAGATGACGCAATAAAAAATGCCGTTACACTTTCTCACCGTTATATTCAGGATCGCTTCTTACCCGATAAAGCCATTGATTTATTAGATGAGTCAGGTTCTAAAAAGAATTTGACGATTCAAACGGTTGATCCTCAAATTATTGAAGATAAAATTGCTGATGCTGCTCGTCAAAAACAAGTCGCTTTGCAAGCCGAAGATTATGAAAAAGCAGCTTTCTACCGAGATCAAGCAGCTAAATTCTCTGCCATGCGAGATCAACAACAACCAGAATCAGATAAACCCATTGTTACTGAAAAAGACATGGAGCAAATCATTGAAATGAAAACAAATATTCCAGTTGGCGATATCAAAGAAAAAGAACAAACTCAATTGCGCAACTTAGCGATTGACTTAAAATCTCACGTTATTGGACAAGATGAAGCAATTGATAAAGTTTCAAAAGCGATTCGCCGCAGCAGAATCGGTTTAAATAAAAAAGACCGGCCAATTGGCTCTTTCCTATTTGTTGGACCAACAGGTGTTGGGAAAACAGAATTAGCCAAACAACTGTCATCTGAGTTATTTGGTACAAAAGATTCACTGATTCGCTTTGATATGAGTGAATATATGGAAAAACACAGTGTCGCAAAACTGATTGGTTCTCCTCCTGGTTATGTTGGTTATGATGAAGCGGGTCAATTAACTGAAAAAGTGCGTAGAAACCCCTATAGCATTATTTTGTTAGATGAGATTGAAAAAGCACATCCAGATGTCTTGCACATGTTTCTACAAATTCTGGATGATGGACGTCTAACGGATGCTCAAGGACGCACCATAAGTTTTAAAGACACGATTATTATCATGACAAGTAATGCAGGTACAGGTGTAGTTGAAGCAAGTGTAGGATTTGGAGCCACATCAAGTGGAAACCAACATTCTGTCTTAAATCATTTAACCGATTTCTTTAAACCAGAATTTATCAATCGTTTTGATGCGATTGTTGAATTCAATCAGTTAGATAAAACGCATCTTATTCAAATTGTAGATTTAATGTTACAAGACGTTAATACTATGCTTAACGATCAAGGAATTTCAATTGATGCTGATGAAGCTGTAAAAGATAAGTTAACCACTCTTGGCTACGACCCAAAAATGGGTGCAAGACCCCTACGCCGTGTTATCCAAGAACAAATTGAAGATAAGATTGCCGATTTTTATTTAGATCATCCGACAATCAAAGAGCTTTCTGCTCATTTAAACGATCAATCTGAAATTGTTGTTGCTCAAAAGGAAAAACTTCCTGCAACATCCACAGAAAAAATCATTAGAATAGAAGACTAGAAAAAAGACACGCCATTTAATGATGAGCGTGTCTTTTCTATTTTATCCAATAATGATCTTCTCTGTTGGATACAAATAATTTAAATCTTCTTTCTCTTTTGGAACAAGCAACATCAGCATGTATAACATCCCTACTCGACCAATAAACATTAACAAAATAATTACTAATTGACCAAATATACTTAAACTAGATGTGATTCCCATAGATAAACCCGTTGTTCCAAAAGCAGAAGATACCTCAACAATAATTGAAATCAAACTATGCTTTTCCGTAACACTTAAAACCAATACACTAAAAAAACAAAGCGCAATCGATAAATTTAAAACAACGATTGACTTTTTCACATCATCGTTATGAATTCTACGACCAAAAATATTAATATTTTCACGACTTCTAATAAACGAAAACAAATAAAGCACCACAATTGCTAATGTAGTTGTCCTTACTCCTCCGCCAACAGAACTTGGACTCGCACCGATAAACATCAAAACAGAAAACAATAACAACGTCCCATCGCTAAAGTTGCTAATTGGTGTCGTTACTAATCCAGCGTTCCTTGTACTCACAGAATAAAACATCGAGTAAAATGCACTTTCTGTAAAATTCATTCCTTTAAAGAACGCACTCGATTCCAACAACCAAATCAAAACGGTTCCTAAAATAAATAAAACGAGAAATGAATAAACTGATAATTTAGTAAACAACGAAAAACGAAAAGGCAAATCATGAGGTTTTTTGCGGTATTTAAAAAAAGCCTTAATCTCAATCAAAACAGGAAATCCAATTCCACCAACAACAATTAAAAACATCACAATGAATTGCACAAAGTAATCAGTTGAAAAATCCATTAAAGAATTCCCAGTAATATCAGCTCCTGAATTAGTAACAGCCGAAACAGCCGTATAAAAACCATAAAAAAGAGCATCTTTGATTGAGTCGTAGTACTCCAGAAAATGTAGGCTAAGAATAATTCCTCCGACGAGCTGAAAACCGATGATAATAACCAACGCATTGCGAATCAACCGCACAATTCCACTTAAATTGGGTTGGTTCATATCTGTCATAATCAACTGACGCTGTTTCAATGAAATTCTTTTTTTAGATAAAATAAAAAAAGACGTAGAAACCATCATAATCCCTAAACTTCCAAGCTGAAATAAAACACCTAACAAAGCAATACCACCGCGGTTATACGTTTCACCTAAATCAATAGTACTCAATCCGGTTACACTAATCGTACTTACTGCAGTAAATAAAATATCAATTAATGAAAGGTGAACACCTGGCTTTTGAAAAATTGGCAAGCTTAATAAAATAGCCGCAACTAAAACAGCCATAAAATAAAATGACACAATAATTTGAATAGATGAAAAACGGCTAAATAAATAAGGAACTATTTTTTTACGTTGCAACTTCTTACCACCCTCCTTGCAATCCTTAGCGTACAAATTTGTAACTCACACTTAAGAAAATAAATCACTTAATTCCTATCATATCATATTTTAATTAAAATATGAGAATCCTAGTAAAACTACCAAGCGATTATCTTTGAAATCATTGTTAAAAAGTTATATAATAATTGAAAGTAAGCGATTTTATAAAATGAGGTGACGAGAGATGAAATTAATTGATGTGACAAATAACCACTCTTCATTAGTAGCTGAACAATTAGGAAATACCGATGCAACTTTTATCAAAGTATATTCATTAGGACCAACCACGGTTATTTTTTCTGGAGCAGACACACATAAAGACGTTGTGTTAACCAATAAAGAACGCCAAATAAAAAATAATGAAATTAGCTATGCAATTTCAGAAATACTTAATTCGACACCCGAGCAAGTTGATATTTTACAATCTCCTAATTTAGTGGAGGTTTCACTTGCAACAGCTTAAAAACGGTTATCTTCTAATAAAATTAGAAGATAACCGTTTTTTTAGGACATAGAATAAAAAGTTTTTTTATAATCAGATTGAGTATCCTTATTTTAAGTAATCCATTAGATAATAGCATGCACTATATAGTATAATTACCTAAAAAGGAGAAGTGATGATGAATACATTTAACTTAGGGTACGGATGGACACTTAACACCCCAAAATCTCTTACAGTACTAACAAATGAATTTGGCCAAGTTGGCATTATTTATTCTGAAAAAAATTTTGGTGATACCCAGACTCTTCTACTTCCGCTTTCTGAAGATATGCTCTCTATGAATTCAATTCCACACCACATTGAAAAGGTTGATGTTTCACTAAAAAAAGTGATTACCATATCATTAGCTCATTATATAATAGAATGGGAAAAAGATAATAAAGTTCCTAAATAAACTAAATCATTCTCAACTTTCAAAAAAAAGTTTGTAGCCATTCATAAAAATGAGTGGCTTTTTAAGCTTATTTAGTTAGCTATGTCCCAATAGACTTTTGACTAATTTTGAAAAATTAATCAAAAAGAGTCCCATTTTATCAAAGTTTGACAAAATGGAACTCTAATGAAAATAATTTCTATTACCGTTTATTTTACAGTAAAGAAGTTAATTCAATATCTGGATATTTATCCGCAAACCAACGCATTGCAAATTGATTTTCAAATAGGAATAATGGTTGGTCGTGACGATCCTTAACAAGCAAGTTACGACTTGATGACATATTCTCATCCAAATCTTCTGGCTTAATCCAGCGAGCAATTTTTGAACCCATTGGTGTCATTACAACTTCCGCATTGTACTCATGTAACATACGATATTGGAACACTTCAAATTGCAACTGACCAACCGCTCCAAGAATATAATCTTCCGTGTGGAACGTACGGTACAACTGAATCGCACCTTCTTGAACTAATTGATTTACGCCTTTATGGAATGATTTTTGTTTCATCACATTTTTAGCATTTACTTTCATAAACATTTCTGGTGTAAATTGTGGCAATTTTTCATACTGAACATTCATTTTCCCAGCATATAAAGTATCGCCAATTTGGAAATTACCTGTATCGTATAACCCAATAATATCTCCTGCTACAGCCTTTTGAACCGTTTCTCGACTTTCAGCCATAAACTGAGTTGAATTACCTAATTTAATTTTTTTATTTGTCCGCGCTAGCGTTACATCCATGCCACGATCAAATTCACCTGAGCAAATTCGAACAAAGGCAATACGGTCACGGTGAGCTGGATTCATATTCGCTTGAATTTTGAAAATAAAACCAGAAAATTCATCGCTGTAAGGACTAATCGCCTCGCCATCTTCATCGCGATGAGCAGTTGGACTTGGAGCAAAGTCTAAATAGGTATTCAAGAAGGTTTCGACACCAAAGTTTGTCAACGCTGAACCGAAAAAGACTGGAGTTAACTCACCGTTGGCTACTCGTTCTTCAGAAAAGCTATTGCCAGCTTCATTTAAAAGAGCCACATCTTCTAACGCTTGATCGTATAAGGTAGACATTTTAATTGGATGATCGCCTTCAATTTCGCCATCTTCATTTAAATCGATAAATCGCTCTCCACCATTTTCTTCAGGACGGTGAATCTCGATTTTTTTGTGGTAATTGTCATATAAACCAAGTAAACCTTTTCCCATACCGATTGGCCAATTCATTGGGTATGAATCAATCTCTAATACTTCTTCAAGTTCTGCTAATAAATCCAATGGCTCTTGTCCATCACGATCCAACTTATTGATAAAAGTAAAAATAGGAATCCCACGCATACGACAAACTTTAAATAGTTTTTTTGTTTGTGGTTCAATCCCTTTAGCACTGTCGATAACCATCACAGCACTATCTACTGCCATTAACGTACGATACGTATCCTCAGAAAAATCCTCATGTCCTGGTGTGTCTAAAATATTGATACGTTTTCCATCGTAATCAAATTGCATCACGGAACTTGTTACTGAGATTCCACGTTGTTTTTCAATCTCCATCCAATCGGATTTTGCAAACTTACCTGATTTTTTTCCTTTAACTGTTCCTGCTTGGCGAATCGCACCACCAAACAATAGTAATTGTTCTGTAATAGTTGTTTTACCCGCATCTGGATGGGAAATAATCGCAAATGTCTTCCGTGATTGTACTTCTTCTTTTAACTTTTGATCCATAGATAATCCCTCATTTAATTGTTTTTTTATTCTATTCTTTATTGTTAATTTACAACTCGTTATTGTTCTTATTTATAGTAATCAGCTACATTAGACTGTTCCTCATTTTATTAGTTATTTTATGAAGCAGATATTTCATTCCGTTGATTTTTATTTAAAAATTTAAAAAAATCGCATTAACTCAACTATTATAACATTTTCTCACCCTTTTTGAATACCAATTTTTGAAGTTTCTTATTTTCAACCAACATTTATGTCTATTTTTCACTTTTTCATTAGAAAGAATAGACTTATGATTATCATTTAGTTAAACTATTTATTTTAGTGGGAGGAGATTTGATGATAGAGTCAACATACCAAGTTATTGCAAATTTTATTGAACCTCATAAAAATGAAATCATTGAAGGTTGGTATCAGAAAGAGTATATTCTGACAAAAGAATATCAACTACGATCAAGATATACTGAATTTGGAAAAAATATCAAAGATCAAGTACATTATATGTTTCAACAAGCGATTGAAACTAATTTTAATGCTGCTTCGTTACAAAAACTACACTATCAATTTGGAGAAGATCGCGCTGCCCTGTCCACTTCTCTTGAAGATATGCGGAAAATGATTTTTTCATATGAAGAATACTTGCTTCGCTATTTACAACAGGCTAAAGAAATTAATCTATTAACGATCAGCTATCAGAAACTTTTTGATTTTTCGATTGCTATTCATAGTTTTTTCACATTGAGCTTCGAAGCTATTTTATCTGGCTATATGAATTTTTTCATCAGCAATATAAGGGATGCTTTTTGCTAAATACTTAAATAAAAAACCCCATAAACAAAAAATGTTTACGGGGTTTTTGGTTAAATAGATAACGGTTTGACAAGAATACTAACCAATCGTGAATTTTCTACTTCTTGGGTCGTCAACTCAATTGAATCAGCTATTAGCGATAAGTGTTCACCTTGTTCTGGAATCGTCCCCAGTTCTGTCAGCATATAGCCTGCAATCGTATCTACATCTTTTCCTTCAATTTCAACTTCAAACAAATCATTGAATTTCTCGATTGGCATTCGGCCTTGTACAAGATAACTACCATCATCGATTTTTGCGTATAAATCTGAAATTTCATCATACTCATCTTCAATTTCACCAACGATTTCTTCTACTAAATCTTCAAGCGTTACAATCCCAACAACTCCGCCATATTCATCTAAAAGAATGGCCATTTGATTTTGAGTTTTCTTTAATTCAAATAATAAATCATCTGTAAAAATCGTTTCAGGAACAAATAAAGCTTCATTAATTGTATCTTTAATGACTAGTTTTTCAAATCCAACTCTTCGAGCTTCTTTCAAGATATTTTTTAAATGAATTACGCCAATAATCTTATCTTTGTCTTCTTCATAAACAGGAACTCTTGAATATTTACAATCTAATAATAAGTCAATATTCATATCGTCACTGTCATTGATATCAATCATAAATGTGTCAGTTCTTGGAACCATAATTTCTCTTGCCATTTTAGTATCTAACGAAAAGACACCTTTTAACATATGAAATTCAGAAGCTTCTAACACACCGTCTTTTTGACCGCTTTCAATTATAAAACGCATTTCTTCTCTTGTTAATTTATCTTCGTTAAGATCGATTTCCATCGGTGTCAGTTTCACCAAGATGTTTGTCGAAAAGGAAAGAAAGGCAACAAAAGGCTTCATTAGTTTTTCAATCAGTGAAATAATGCCAACACTCATTTTGGAAACTTCTTCTGCTTTTTGCATCGCAATTCTTTTTGGATACAATTCTCCAAAAACCAATGTAACATAAGATAAAACAACCGTAACAATAATAATAGAAACCTCTTTAGCCCAAGGTTCGTAATTAAAAACAGGTTCCAATCTAGTGGCAATACTCGTTGCTGCTGATGCACTGGAAAAGAATCCTGCCAATGTAATTCCTACTTGGATTGTTGCTAAAAAACTATTTGGGTTTTCAAGCAGCTTTACTAACTTTTGCGCTTTGCGATCACCCTCATTTGCTTGGTTTTCCATTTTATTCTTATTAAGAGAAACTAACGCTATTTCTGCTGAAGCAAAAAAAGCATTTAAAAACGTTAAAGCTAAAATTAAAATCAACTGTCCTACAATCGACTGACTACCAGGGTCAGGGGTCATTCAAACATCCACTCCTCTTTCTATTTTCGATATTTTTAGTGAATTCAATCATAGCACATCTAACGAAGTTTGACAATCTTTGACCTGATATTAATAACTAGTGTAACTTTCTTGTTTAATTTCATTGAATCCTTTTTTTCCAACATAATCTTTAATCGACCAAATATTCTTTCGATCCGCTTTTGCCTCTTTTTCTGCCTGGTTGATAATGTCATAATACAGTTCTTTACCATTAAAATAGCCAACTCGTGCTAAACCTTCTCTTACAAGAACTTCTTCGACTAATTCATCATCTGCATACAAATAAGCTAAGACCCGATTATATTGATCAACTGCATCATGGTTAGGATCATAAACGATCGATAGTTCTTTACCTTTCAAATACTCCGTTAAAAATTCTTTGGCTTCTTTACCAAAAGGCTGTGCTTTACCAGTTTTTTGAGTATTGCTTTCTGGAGTATCCACCAGCAGCAAACGCATTCGTTTACGTTCGCCTTCTTCTCTCATAATAATCGTGTCTCCGTCAACGACTCTTTCTAGTTCAACTGCTGTTCGTTTTGTATCTTCACTTGGACCTTTTGTTTGATCATCAGTAACAAAAAAAGTGCCTATTCCAATAAATATAATGGCTATAATAGAAGCAAAAACTTGATTTCTTCTTTTCATATTTCCACTCCTTTTTTTAAAAGCTGTTTTTACTTTATCATAATTTGTGTCAAAATTGAAATTAAAAAAATATCATAAAAAAGCTAAAGATTCAGAGAACTGAATCTTTAGCTTCCTATATAGTCCATTTTATTTTGCTAGTTTACGCTCTTGCTCAACAGCTGCTTGCGCTAAAATATTTAAATAGTTCCAAGGACGATCAAAGTGAGGTTGGAAGAAGAAATCTACATAAGCCAAATCCTCAATCGTCATTTTATTTTGAACACATAAAGATAACGTATTGGCAGATTGTGTCACATCATATTTTGACATGATTTGACCTCCAACAATCCGATTCGTTCCTACTTCATAAACTAATTTCATCGTTACTTTCTCTGTTGTCGGCATAAACTCTGGACGATAATTATCTTCTACAACTACTGAACGAACCTCTACGCCAAAATGAGGAGCGCTATTTTCAGTCAATCCGGTTGAACCTATATTAAAACCAAATAAATATAAACCAGAAGTTGCTTGCGTGCCACGATATTTAACTGTTGGAGAAACAATATTTTTCCCAACTAAAGCTCCCATTCTAACTGCATTTGTAGCTAACGGAATATACGCAGAGCCTCCAGTTGGATTATAATGAACCGCGCAACTATCGCCAGCAGCAAAAATCGCTTCATCGCTTGTTCTCATATATTCATCCACTACGATGGCACCATTTGGCAACATCTCTACTTTATCCTTCAACAAATCAGTATTTGGTTTAAATCCAACACATAAAATAACTAAATCAGCCTCATATTCTCCAACTGGTGTTTTCACAGCTGTCACAGCACCTGATTCATTGGCAACAAATTTCTCGACGGTTTGGTTTAAAGCTAGCGTAACGCCTCTTTCTTGTAAATCATGCTCTAAAACAGAAGTGAATTCAGCATCTAAATATTTGTTTAAAATACGATCTAATCCATCAACTAGCGTCACTTGCTTGCCAGATTCTGCAAATGCCTCAACTAATTCAATTCCAATATAGCCACCACCAACAATGACAATCTTTTTAGCATTTTTTGATTCTTTAATAATTTCATTTGCTTGGTTATAGTTTTTACACAAAAGAATATTTTCACTATTGATTCCATCAATTGGAGGAATAATTGGCCATGATCCAGTTGTCATTACCAACTTATCATAGCTTTCTTCAAATGTTTCGCCTGTTTTTAAATTCTCAATTACTACGACCTTATTCTCATTATCTATATTTTTCACATTGTGTTCCATGTTAATTTTCGCGCCCATTGATGCAAGTTCTTCTGGACTTGAATAAAACAAACCTGCAGGATCTTTCACAACTCCACCAACATACAACGCAATCCCACAAGATAGAAATGAGACATTGTCATTACGCTCATATACTGATACTGATGCATCTGGATGTTCATTTAAAATCGTCTTAACTGCCGCTGTTCCTGCATGTGTACAGCCTACTACTACTACTTTCATAAGGTGAATTCCTCCTTGTATTTGATATCAATTAGCTTTATCTAATTGATAATAATAATCATTATTACAAAGTAACTATATCACAAAGAGTTTCAGAAATCTATTATTTAACCTATCGTTTCGATAATTTTTTACTTCTAGTTAAAATAACAGTTTGTTAGATAATTAGCAATAGCGCTTACAATAGTGATTCTATGCACAATCTATTCAATTAAAAAAAAGAGAACTATTCGTTTAAATAGTTCTCTTTTTTTTATTATTCTATTTTAGTTTCAGTAACTCGATGTTCTTTTCGAAGTTTTAATATATCGTATACATATAAAATAACAGTTTTTGTTACTGCATAAAATGGTACTCCTAAAATCATACCAATAATTCCAGCGATGTTTCCAGCAACTAGTAAAATAATAATAATCGTTAAAGGATGGATCGCTAATGTTTTTCCAATAACATTAGGTGAAATTAGATTGCTATCAATTTGTTGGACAATCAATACAACTACGCATACTAGAATTGCTTTAAACGGTGAATCAATAAAACCAATAATTAATGCCGGCGCAATTCCGATATATGGACCAATAAAGGGAATAATATTCGTAATTCCTGCAATAAAGCCTAATAAGAAGCCATAGGGTAAATCAATTATCAAATAACCTATGAAGGTAAAGGTTCCAACAAATAAACAAACTAGCGCTTGTCCACTAATATAAGAAGCAATTGTATTGCTCATTTGTGACAATAACTCACTTACTTTATCTCGATAATCAGAGGGAACAAATTTTGTGACAGACGGTCCAAATTTATCGCCATCCTTAAACATATAGAATAATACAATTGGGACTGTCAATACGACAATTGTCATGTTTGTTACCGCCCCAACGATAGAGCCTACGCTAGTTGTGACACCACTAAAAACATTTTTTGCAATTTTTTCAATTGAAAAGTCAGAACTTTGTAATTTTTCTTCAAGTTTTAAATCTTTTAACCAGCCTTGATTGATTAAATCATTAGAACTGGATTCTAAATCTTTTAAATACTTTGGAACATTGTTAACCAGTTGTCCGATTTGACTCACTAAGTTAGGAATTACTGCCATTGCTAAAAAGACTAGTCCGCCAATTAATAACAAGAAAATAATGGCAATTCCATACCCTCGCTTTATTTTCATTTTTTCTAATAAATGGATCAATGGATTCAACATATAATATAAAAATCCAGCAATCACGATTGGAGCAAATAATGTTGAAATGAATGTTCCAACAGGTGCAAAGAGAAAGTCAATCTTTGTACAAATAAAAATTAACACGGCAATAATAAGTAACCAGATACTCCAAAACATTAAACTTGATTTTTTAAATAACTCCATATAATTTTTACTACCCCTTTTAAATTATTTTAGTAAATAAATACGCTTCAACTAACTGTTCAGTTGCAACAATTGATTCTTCATGTGTTCGTTCGTAAGCATGACTTGAATCAATGCCTGCACCAATCAAAGCATGTTTCACATCGGCTCCAGCCCGCATTGCAGCAGATGCATCACTGCCATAATAAGGATAAATATCCAATTGATAAGGAATTTGATTCGCTTCACATAACTCAGTTAATTGCTTTCTCAATTCATAATGATACGGTCCGCTACCATCTTTAACACAAATTGAAACTGAGTATTCATCGGTTTGTTGATCGTCTCCCATCGCTCCCATATCAACAGCTAGATACTCTACTACCTTATCGTTAATATTTGAATTTCCACCATACCCAATTTCTTCGTTATTTGAAATAAAGAAGTGGGTTGTATGTGGCAGACTAAGTTGTTCTTTTTTTAATTTTGTTAACAATTGAAGTAAAATAGCCACACTAACCTTATCGTCTAAATGACGTGATTTAATAAAACCTGCTTTTGTAATTTCTGTTCGTGGATCAAAACTAACAAAATCTCCTACTTGAATCCCTAGTTTTTCTGTTTCTTCTTTAGAGCGAACTTTTTCATCTATTCGTACTTCCATATTTTCTTGATTGCGTTCCGCAGTGCCTGCATCTTTATACACATGAACGCTCGTTTGGTGCATTAAAATTGTTCCACTATATGTTTTTCCATGCGTTGTTTGAATTTGGCAGTATTCCCCTTCGATTGCATTGTATTTAAACCCACCAACTAAATCTAGTTTTAAGCGACCGTCAGGCTTAATCCCTCTTACCATTGCACCTAGCGTGTCAACGTGAGCCGTCACAAAACGGTGTTGTTCATGATTAGTGCCCTTAACAGTGACAATTAAACTCCCTTTATGATTGACTTTTGTTTCATATCCAAGTGTTTCAAGATACTTCTTAATATAGTTGATAATTTCATAAGTATTTCCAGTAGGTGAAGGGATAGTTGTTAACGTTTCCACCCATTTAATTGTTGTTTTTTCCATTTTCCAAACCCCTATCTAAAATTTCATACACTTATTACAGTATACATTAATTTATTCATAAATAAACCGCCTAAAGTCTGATAAATCATCTATTTATAAAATAATTGGCAGAGCACTTATTTTATGCTACTCTAGTATGAAAACCATCAACTTTAAATTGATGTGTTCGTTTTTATATTATAACATAGGAGTGATAACTTTGAACTTTATATGGACAACCGATTTACAATCAACTACGTATCAAGATGCTTTGAAAATTCGCAAAAAAGTTTTTGTTGAAGAACAGCAAGTAGACTTATCAATTGAAATAGATGATTTAGAAGATCAAACATTTCATGTAACAGGATACCTCAATGAAAAAGCTGTTGCTACTGCACGCTTATACCCTGTTACAGCCACAGAATTTAAAGTTCAGCGAGTTGCGGTTTCCAACACCTACCGCGGACAGCAATTAGGACAACAATTAATGAAAGAAATTGAACGTTTTGCCAAAGAAAATCAAAAGGACACTTTAATTTTAGGCGCGCAAGATCAAGCTATTGGTTTTTATGAAAAATTAGGCTATCACACATACGGAGAAGGTTTTTTAGACGCTGGAATTCCTCATCATATGATGAAAAAAGAACTTATATAAAAAAAAGATTTCAGCAATATTGCTGAAATCTTTTTTTTATTTTTTTGTTCGATTTAATAAAGCTTTTCTTTTTTCTTTCATTTTCTTTAAACGTCCTTCTTTTTCATTCTCTAAACGTTGAATACTTTTAATAAGTTTCCCATCAATTCGCTGGTAGGTTAACTCTAAAACGTCCCCTACTTGCAATTCTTTAGGAAGTTCATTTTCCAATACATACATTGGACTTTGTCCATCGTCTGGAATTAAGCGAGCAATTGAGTTTTCAATTTCTTCTAGGACTACTTTCATTTCATTAACCTCCAAGTCATTGCCTTATTTTTTTGTTGGCTCTACTGTATAACTTCCATCTTTGGCAACTGAAACCGTAATCGTTCCATTGATATCCGTTCCGTATACCGGAATACCTAATGCATTGATTCGCTCCATTGCTTCTATATTAGGATGATGATAGGTATTGTTAAGTCCCGCTGAGTAGATTGCAACTTTTGGATTAACAGCAGCTAACCAATCGGTACTACTGCTTTCTTTTGACCCATGATGGCCAATATGAAGCAGGGTTGAACTTAGTGATTTCCCATTCGCCAACAATTGCTTTTCAACGCGCTTAGCAGCATCTCCTGGAAACATTCCACTAAATTCTCCTATCGTTACTCTAGTGATGATTGAATCATCATTTTGATTGCTTTTAGCTTCATCTGTTGGATTAAACACTTCTAATTCAAATGGTCCGATAGCTTTTGTTAATCCTGCTTTTGGTTCAAAATAAGCCGTATCCTTTTCAGCGATTGCATCCAGTAATTTTTCGTATACCTTTGTCGTTGCGTCGTGGCCATTCATCCAAACTTCTTTCACATCAAAATATTTCAATACCAAATCGCCATTTCCGATATGATCTGAATCATTATGAGTAAAAATCAATAAATCAATTTTACCACCTGTTCCAACATATTGATTTAAATAATCTATGATTCGTTTTTCTTTATCGTCGTAACGCCCTGTATCAATTAAGATTGTCGTACCATCTGAAGCTTGAATTAACGTAGCATCTCCTTGTCCAATATCTAAAAACCTAAAAATAGCATTTTCATTACTGCTTGTAGATTCTTTTTTAGGAACTTCTACTGGCTGATACTCAGTTTCTTTTAGAATCATTTCTTTTAGCTCATTAGGTAACTGAACAACTTTATCGACTAAGGACGCATTAGGATCTGTATTTCGTCCAATAACAACTCCAATCATGATACAAAGAATCATTGCTAATAAAACAAAAGATGCTTTTAACTGAAATCGTTGTTTTTTTGTTAATTTTTTATTTTTTTTTCGTTTGGTTGCCACATTTATCCCTCATTCAACTAAATTCTATAAAAAACAACTCACTTCACCTAGAAGAAAGTTGTTTTGCTTTTGATTATTGACCTACAAAATAAGACATAAATAATGCCGCAATATTAAAATAAATCAACACACTTGTTAGATCACTTAATGTTGTTATAAAGGGGCCGCTAGCTACTGCAGGATCAAAACCTAATCGATCCATTAAAATTGGAATCAAGCTTCCTGCTAAATTCGCCACTGTGATTGCACAAAGCATCGCCATACCGATGACAAAACCTAAAATAAAGTTGTGCTTCCAAATCCCAACAACCACAAAGATTGTGATTCCAGTTACGAGTCCAGTTACGAGTCCTGTCATAATCTCACTGAAAATCATTTTCCCAAAATTTGTATTGCTGTCATCTTGTGTTGCTAGCTTACGAACTGCAACGGCTAAGGATTGCGTCCCTGCATTTCCAGCTGTCCCAGTAATCAACGAAATAAATACTGCTAAAATGCTTGCATCACTTACCATCACTTCATAGCGACTAATGAGTGACGCTGTGCTCATTCCTAAAAATAATAGCGTAATTAACCATGGCAATCGTTTAGATGCCGCAATAAATGGATTTTCAGTTGTCTCCTCAACATCGACCCCAGCCAAACCAGAATAATCACTGGTCGCTTCGTCATCAATAACATCGATAATATCATCAACGGTAATAATCCCTAACAGGTGATCAACTTCGTCAACAACGGGTACTGCTAAGAAATCATAATCTCGAATCGTTTTTGCAACATCATTTTGATCATCCGTTACTTTAACTGCCACTGGATGTTCACTCATTAAGTCAGCAATCAATTGATCGTCTTCATTAATAATTAAATCTCTTAATGAAATAACCCCAACTAAAACCTCTTCACTGTCAACGACATAAATATAGTAAATTGTCTCTGCTTCTGGTGCTTTACTTTTTAAAATGGCCATTGCTGAACGAACCGTTTGATTCGCAACGATTGAAACAAATTCCGTCGTCATAATAGAGCCAGCCGTCTCATCTTCGTAGTGAAGCAATTCTTTAATTTCACTCGCATTTTCTTCCGGCATTAAATCTAAATAGACTTTAACTTGATGTTTATTTAATTGTTTTAAAATATCAACAGCATTATCAGCATACATTGCGCCTAGCATATCCGCAGCATAATTAGGATTCATTTCTCTTAGATATTCTTCAACTGATTCCTCATCTTCTTCAATTACTTCAAACATATCACCTAACTCATTAGGAGATAGATAGTGATACGTTTTTTGACGTTCTTCTTTTGTTAAACCTAGATAGACCTGACCCTGTTCATAGGAATGAAGTGCTAAAAACTCATCTCTGAAATCGGGCATATTTTCAGCATTTAATAACTCTTTCATTCTTTCCAAACGTTCTTCTATTTCTAACTGAGCTTCATTCAAAAAAACTTCTCCTCTCTAATGATTCATTTTGGTAATAGACATATTTTCTGTCCATTGCTGCATATCTATTGGATAAGGAGCTGTTACAAGCGTTTTTTCCATTGTAAAGGGATGAATAAATTGCAACTCATGGCAATGGAGTGCTTGACGGCTTAGCCATTGATCATGGACACCACCATATAGATCATCGCCTACTAAAGGATGACCTATATGGGCAAAATGAACCCTAATTTGATGAGTTCTGCCAGTATGCAATTGAATATCTACCAAAGTTGCTTCTTGATAACGCTCCTTTACCCAATATTCTGTTAAAGCCGTTCTTCCATTCGGTGTCACTATTCTTTTGATAATAGAATCTGTAGGTCTTCCAATAGGAGCCTCTATCTTCCCATGATCGTTTGCTACATTTCCTGTTACTAAAGCTGAATAGTGTTTTAAAAGCGTTCGCTCTCTTAAAGCATTATCCATTAATGCGTGGGCATAACCATGTTTTGCAAATAACATCAACCCCGTCGTATCACGATCTAAACGCGTGACAATATGAACCACTTGGTCTTTATAATTTTGTCGGCAATAATACCCTTTAACGCGATTTGCCATACTTCCTTCAGGATGAACTTGAGAAGGAATCGATACGACGCCGTATGGTTTATTAACAATCAAATAGTGTTCATCTTCATAAACAATATCAATAGGATGCTCTGCTGGAAAGGTCGTTTCGTAGCCCTCTTCGTCTGGCACTGTCATTTCTACTAAATCATTTTCTTTTAAATAAAAAATAGCATTTACTTCTTGGTGATTGACAGTAATTTTTCCACCTTGAAATTTCACTTTGGCTAATAAACCTCTTGAAACACCTTTCGTACGTAAAAATGTTTTCACTTGATAAGACTCTTTTAACGGGTAAATCCAACTAAATTTCATGACTATGTTTCGCTCCAATAAATGCATCTTCTACTCTACTCCAGAAATGAGTATGACGATAACGAGCAAAATGAATTCGTTCTTTCGCAATTCGGTAGTTAATAGCAATAATATTTTTTTCTGATGAGGTTAATTGATCAATGGTTAAAATAAAACCATCTTCTGAAGCAGGTCTTAATTGAATCCATTCATTTGGTGCGACAATCATCGGTGAACTGAGTGTACGGAAAACTCGGTTGTTAATTGAAGCAATTTCCGTTAATTGAATAGCTTCTAAGCGGGGATGAATAACTGCTCCACCAACAGATTTATTATAGGCCGTTGATCCTGTTGGCGTTGAAACACACATTCCGTCTCCTCTAAAACGCTCAAACCACTCATCTTTAATATAAACATCGCACACCATTGTACCATCGATACGTTTCAAAGTTGATTCATTTAAAGCAAAAAAATGCGCCTCTTCCACCTGATCTTGATAAGAAACTTTAACGTCTAATAACGGATAACTTACGCTTTCTCCTTGATCTTTCACTAAACTTTCAACAAGCTCTTCTAATTCAAAATCTCGCCAGTCCGTATAAAAACCTAAGTGTCCTGTGTGAACTCCAACAAATCGAACTTGATCTAATAAGTGAGCATAGCGATGAAAAGCTGACAACAATGTGCCATCTCCACCAACCGTAATGACTAAATCAGGATTTTTTTCTTCTAATGTTAAACGATTCTTCAAACAGAGCGCCCTTAATTCCTGAGCAACAGCAACTGATTTTTTATTATGATTGTGAATAATTGCAATTCGCACAGTTGCCACCTCCGTCGTTTATTTTTTGCCATTTTCTTCTTGATACCCTTTATTGTGTGAGAATAAACGCTGTGCTTCTTGAATTTCTACTCGTATTTGGGACATTTCTTCATCTAATTGAAAAGCAGCTTCTGCGGCTCTTTGTAATCGTACATTGATGTCTTCTGGAAATTCGCCTTGATATTTATAGTTTAAGGAATGTTCAATTGTTGCCCAGAAATTCATTGATAAAGTTCTAATTTGAATTTCAACTAAAATTTTCTTTTCACCAGCAATCAATTGTACGGGATACTCTAACACAACATGATAAGATCGATATCCACTTTCCTTATTATTCGTAATATAATCTCGTTCTTCAATAATATGAATATCATGGCGATTGCGAAGCAAGCGCACAACTTCATGAATATCATCCACAAACTGGCACATAATTCTTAGCCCAGCGATGTCTTGCATATCCGTTTCTAAACGATCGATTGAAATGTTTCGTAATCTCGCTTTTGCTAAAATGCTATCTTTAGGTTTCACTCGACCCGTTACAAATTCGATTGGTGTGTGTAAACTTTCCTGCCTGAATTGTTTTCGAATTCCTTTTAATTTTACTTTTAATTCGTCAACAGCTTGTTGATATGGCGCAAAAAACTCATCCCAATTTTCTATCATAAATCATACCTTCTTTATCTTTCAATTAAAATTCTTCAGCATTCTAACTTAATTTAAGCATACAACCCATTTTAACATATGTAAGATAGAATTTGGGTATTGAAAGCACAATCTCATTCAAAAAATATGATAAAATAGGATGAACAAACTTTTAGGAGGTCGATTAAATGAGTGAACAAGTCGAAATTGAATTTAAAAATATGATCACATTGTCCGAATACAAAAAATTACTTCAATTATTTCATGCAAAAGAGGAGGATTTTTTTTATCAATCTAATAGCTACTTTGATACTCCAGATTGGCAATTAAAATTGAAACATGCTGGGTTAAGAATTAGATTATTACCTGAGTATGCTGAACTAACCTTAAAAACCCCCTTTGAAAACGATCTACTAGAAACAACAGATTCGTTTACATTAGAAGAAGGAAAAAAAATGATTCAACAAGGTAAGATTAAATCTTCTGGCTTTGTTTATACTAAATTAATTTCTCTAGGAATTAATCCGGATGAATTACGCTTGCTAGGAAATTTAGCAACTACTCGTTACGAACATAAAACAAAAGAAGGCTTGTTTGTTTTAGATCACAGTGTTTATTGCAATCAAGAAGATTACGAATTAGAATTTGAAACTGCTCATCATGAAGAAGGAAAAAAAATCTTCCAACAATTTTTAATCGATCAAGCTATTCCTACTCGTCCGTCAAAACATAAAATTGCTCGGATGATTGAAGCCAATCACCAACTATAATGCCTGATATTTCGCAATAAAATTTGAATTGTGGCGATTTTGTTACAACTAAACTCTTTCCAATTCAAAAGTCAAGGTTTTTTATTACTTTTTTTTATTTTTTTTTGGTAAAGTATACTTGTTGAAAGAAACCGTCCCGTAAGTGACCCATACAAAAATATAAAAATGGTAAGGTGAAAAATTATGCGAACACAACCCCAAAACTCAAAAGCAAATACTCCTGACTTCAAACAAATAATTGAAATCTATTTATTTATTAATCCGTTAGGTTCTAAATGTTATCAAGCCGAAAAAGAGTTATTAACTTTTATAGAATCAAAAACTGATAAAAAGGTCCATTTTAGGTTTATTCCGTTTCACAATCTTCAAACAGTTTCGAATTACATGAGATTTCATCAGCTACCTGAAAAAAACTTAGACTTGAGAAATGAAATTTGTAATAATACGTATGGTGCGTGTCTAGCATACAAAGCTGCTTTGATGCAAGGGAAGAAAAAAGGACGCACTTTTTTAATGAATTTGCAAAAAGCGATTGTTGAAGATAAATGCGTGTTTAACGAAACCTTACTAAAAACAATTGCACAACAAAGTCAATTAGATGTTGAAATGTTTTTAGAGGACAAGCAATCAGACTTCGCTAAACGAGACTATGAAAAAGACCAACAAATCGCAAGAGAGATGACTATTCAATGTACACCATCTTTAGTTCTATTTGATAATCAAACAGATGATTACGGATTACTTCTTGATAATGAATGTATTTCGTTAGATTTAGTAAACAAACTGTGTGATTCATCCAGCTCAATTCGCGACAATCATAAAAAAATAATGTCTCAAGATACTTTGGTTACTACGATTACAGAAAATCATTTACGTGTATTAGGTTCTTAAAAAGACGATTATCAAGGTTACTTGATAATCGTCTTTTTTTATTTTTTATTTTTTATTAAAGATTCAAATTCATTCAATCGACTTTCAAACACAGCCATTGCTTCTTCAATATATGTTTTATTCGTCATGTCCACACCCGCTTTTTTCATCACTTCGATTGGGAAATCACTACTTCCTGATTTTAAATAATTAAGATATTTTTCAAGAGCATGTTCTTCTTTATTTAAAATTTTCGCTGATAAAGCAGAGGCTGCTGAAAATCCGGTTGCATATTGATAGACATAATAATTGTAATAAAAATGTGGAATTCTCGCCCATTCTACTGCAATCTCTGGATCTTTTTCAACTGCTTCTCCGTAATAACGTGCATTCAATTTGGCATAATAATCTGACATAAATTCACTTGTCAATGGAATCCCCTTAGCTGCTTGTTCGTGAATAAAATGTTCAAATTCAGCAAATTGTGTCTGACGGAAAATAGTTCCTTTGAATCCATCTAGATAATGATTTAATACATAAGCACGAATTTTGGGATCAGTCTGAGTTTCCAATAAATACTCAGTTAAAATATTTTCGTTTGTTGTGGACGCAATTTCTGCTAAGAAAATAGAATAATCTCCATAAACATAAGGTTGATTCTTCCTTGTATAATAGCTATGAACACTATGCCCCATTTCATGAACTAATGTAAATAATTGATCTAATGTGTCGTGCCAATTCATTAAAATATAAGGGTTTGTTTCATAGGCTCCTGATGAATAGGCACCACTACGTTTCCCTTCATTCTCAACAACATCAATCCAGCGGTTAGTGAAGGCTTCTTCGACAATTTTCAAATAGTCCTCTCCTAAAGGAGCTAAAGCTTCCAAGGTCATCTTTTTAGCTTCATCATATGAAAATTTAATTGTTGCTTCACCTGTGATAGGTGTGTACATATCATACATATGCAGAGTATCAACATCTAATACATCTTTACGCAATGCTACATAACGGTGCAGCAAAGGTAAATTTTCATCAACCACTGCTAATAAAGTATCGTAAACAGCTTCTGGGATGTCGTTTGCAGCTAATGCTTTAGCTCTTGCTGAATCATAATGATGCACCTTAGCATTGTAATTGTGGTATTTCACATGAGAAGATAACGTACTTGCAAATGTATTTTTCAAGCCTGCATAGGTTTTAGACAAATTTTGAAAAGCAGACTGACGAACTTCACGATTTGTACTTTCCATTAATTGACCATAGACGCCATGAGATAGTTGAACATTTTCTCCGTTCTCATCTTTTATAATTGGAAACTTGATATCTGCATTATTCAATACATTAAACGTCCGACTAGATGCCGTAAAAATTTCCCCTGCTCCTGCCAGTAAAGCCTCTTCATTTGAAGATAAGACATGGGATCTAGCGCTAGTCATCTGATTGATAAAATGTTGGTACGGTTTTAATTCTGTATTTTCTTTAAAAAAGCTTTCTAATTTTTCAGGAGGAATTTCCAATACTTCAGGCTCAAACCAAGATAAACTTTCGCTAACTTTCGTTGCAAGTGCTGATGCACGTTCATAAATCCCTTGATACGTATCATTATTTGTATCTTGATCATTTTTTAAATGCGCATAAACATATAACGTCTCTAAATCATTAGATACATCTAGCAAAAAGTTAATTCCTTGTAAAAACAAATCAGAATTCATTCCAATTTTACCTTTTACTTGATCAACTTTTTTTAACTTTTCTTCCAAAAGTAAATAATTTTGATTGAACTCTTCATCTGATTTAAAGATAACGTCTAAATCCCACGTTAAATTTTCAGGAACTTCATTGCGAAGTGGTAGTTTTTTTGTCTCTGTCATGATGTGTCCTCCTCAAGAATTTATCTAACTGTAATTTTACCATAACTTAAAGACAATTTGCTGGATTCTTGACCTATTTTTAACTTTAATCAGTATTTTTAGTTAATTCCATTAATTTTTCTTCTTCAGAATTAAAAAATACAAGCTTCTTTAAAACTACCCATTGATGATGTGCTATTTGATGAATAATTTGTTGTGTTTCTAAAAAATAAAGATAACGAATCAATTCCTTTTGTTGAATTTTTTTTGTTATTAAGGGCGTAGGATAAAATAATAGCTGAGTCATCATATTTTGCACATACTCTCTACTTGTAAACACCTGGTTCTCTCCTTTTTTACTTAGCCATCTCACCACTTGATACTTCCATTGACAATTTTGCATTTGAATAATGACTGATTGCTCGATAGGCAAGTGTAACTCAATTGGAAGAAACAACAAGTGATGGTGCGCTTGATATAAAACACGTTGAAAATCTATTAATTTAGATTGAGAATTGCGTAGAGCTCTCATTAAAAATTGGTGATTTTTGAGTAATTCTTTAGTTTGCGCTATCTCCGATTCAACGTATGGTTGATAGGTTAGTGTTTCAAAATGATTGATTATTGTTTTTAACGTTATTTTTTTATTCGTTAACGATACTTGATAGTTACGACTTTTTAATAGCTCATTCCTTTCAAATTGAATTAAATGGTAAAAAATGTGTAGCTTTTGATGATTGGTATCTAAGAAGAAAATATGATAGTTAAGATTCTTATGATAATATAAAAATAACCGTTGTTGAGCCGTTAATTTCCGTTTTAATTTGAAACGTTTCCCTAAAATCCAAATAACCTTATAACCTGCTTTTTGATAACTTTGAGTGCGCTTGATCATGTTTGCTTCACTAATGAAGCTGCATTGAAATTCAATCGCCACTGGTATTTTTTGATCCAACCAAATTAGTAAATCGGGTCTTTGTTTTAATTTTGGCAAATATGCTTCCAACATGCATGGAATTTCTTGCTGAGTAAACCATTGAGATAACATTTGCTTTCCAGCCAAATGCTCTAAGGTTTCTCCTTCTGAAAATAGAAAACAATCAGATGCCTGATAATGTGAAAAATGTGGAATCTTAATTTTACCTCTTTTTAAATAAACTGGTTGTCGACATCCTGGACAGAACAAAGAACCTTTTATATTTTTTTCTTTGATTAAATCAGCTTGTACATAATGATTTTGACTATCTAAAGCAATTAACATCGTTATCCCTCACTTTTTTATCTTTTAATATACTATTCGTAAAAATCAGATAAATACGCGAAAAAAAAAACCTCAAGCTATTACGCTTAAGGTTTTTTACTATTTAAAATAGTATCTCGTTAATTCTAATGCTGTTTGTTCCATAATCAATTTTCCATATTCGCCTAAAACATCCACCGTGACTGATGTTTCTTCTGAAAATTCAAGTGCAACTGCAATTTCATCATCGACGCTCGTTTCTGTCATCTCTTCCACAAAGAATAGCAAATGTAGGAAGTAGCTACCGTTATAAAAATATAAATTAGAAACTGCGTTATCTAAATACATCATTTTTGATAAGGCAATCATATCTTCAAATTCATTCATTCTTAGAACAATTTCGGTTGTTAAAGCATCTGGATTTCTTAAATAAGCTTCTATTTCATCCGCTTCCGCTTCTTCAGTTAAAACTTGTTTTCTGACAAATTCAGTAAAATCTTCTGGAGTTGAATTTTCAGGTAAGGCTGAAAGATCTAGTTGATCACTTAAAGCGCCACCTTTACTAATAAATAATTCTAACCCATTTCCATTTGGTAAAACCTGAAACGTAATTGCATCAGATTCATGGAATTGTTCATCCACATCAACTTCTTCTAAAATGCTGTAAAAGAAATTTTCAATTTGCTTATGGTTGCCCAATAAATCCAGAAAAGTAATTCCTCTTTCTTCCAAATCAGCATTTTCAATTAAGACACGAATCGTGTTTTCATTAATATGCTCCATTTCCATGATCTTACACCTCATTTCAATAATTCTAGTAATCCTAGAATCTTCTATAACAACCATTTTAAAGCAAATACAATAAATGTAAAGCTAAATGCAACAATTAAATAAAAAGTTTAGCATTTTTTTGTCATTTTTATTTTAACAAGTAAAAAACCTATCGCCAACTAGGCCATAGGTTTAAAAATTTTAAGTTTAGTAACTAACCAATAATTGTGCTTGTTGTAATTCCAAAGCACGAACTTCTCTAGGCAAGAAACGACGAATTTCATCTTCATTATATCCAACTTGCAATCTTTTTTCGTCTAGCATAATTGGACGACGTAATAAGCCTGGATTTTTCTGTACAAGATCGAAAAGTTGTTGTAAAGGCATATCATCTAAATCAACATCAAGTTCTTGAAATACTTTTGAACGAGTTGAAATAATTTCTTCAGTTCCATCTTCAGTCATTCTTAAAATGGCTTTGATTTCTGGAATGTTTAAAGGTTCAGAGAATATATTTCTCTCAGTATATGCAATGTGATGTTCCTCTAACCAAGCACGCGCTTTTCTACATGAAGTACAACTAGGTGATGTATATAATGTGACCATAATTTATTCTCTCCTTTTCACTCGGTTATTTCCGAGAAGAAATTTTCTATTGATTAAGTAACTGTCTACAAGAACTATTATAAATCATTTAATTTTAAATATCTACCTTTTTCGACATATTTTCGTCACTTTTTTGACATTTTTTGTTAATTTTCTTATCCTATATCTTTTTCGTTCACATTTCGATCATTTTCATCCTTGATATAACAACGATTTGAATTATAATTGAACGTTTATAATAATTACAATTAAATAATTAATATTAACTATAAAATTTCCTTAAAAAAAGAGTCAAAAATTAGCAATCAATTTTTGACTCTTTTTATTAACTTTTATAGCTTGCAGCTTTTGCTTGTAAAGCAGGGATGTCTGCTTCTGTACAGTATACAAAATGACCTGGTGTAATTTCGCGTAATTTTTCTTCTGCTCCTGTTGGTGCTTTTGGAGTGTATGGAATACGAATACGATTACGTTCATAATTTGGGTCAGGAAGAGGTACAGCTGATAGTAAGCTTTCAGTATAAGGATGCAAAGGTGCATTGTATACTTGCTCAGCAGGAGCTAATTCCACTAATTTCCCATAATACATGACACCAATACGATCGCTAATATATTTTACCATTGAAAGATCATGGGCAATAAATAAATACGTTAACCCTTTTTCTTTTTGTAACTTCATTAATAAATTCACAACTTGCGCTTGAATCGAAACATCTAGCGCAGAAATGGGTTCATCACAAATGATAAATTCTGGTTGAACAGCTAATGCGCGAGCAATTCCTATACGTTGTCTCTGTCCGCCTGAGAACTCATGAGGATAACGAGTGGAATGATCTGGATTCAATCCAACAGTTTTTAACAGCTCATCTACTTGATTATTACGATCAGCTGTTGATGCTGCTAAACCATGAATATCAATTCCTTCAGCGATAATGTCACGAACTTTCATTTTAGGATTCAAAGAAGCATATGGATCTTGATAAATCATTTGCATTTCTCGTCTAAATTGAAGCATATCTTTTTTGCCTTTGATATCATGAACTTCAGTATCTTGGAAAATAATTTCACCAGCAGTAGGCTCATATAAGCGAATAATCGCACGTCCTGTTGTTGATTTTCCACAACCAGATTCTCCTACTAAACCAAATGTTTCACCTTTAAAAACATCAAAAGAAATATCGTTAACAGCTTGAACTTCATTTTGTTGACCTTCATTAAAATATTGTTTTAAACCTTTTACCTGTAAAATCTTTTCTTGATTAGTCATTTAGGTCAACCCCCTTGCCAGCATCAGCATCATCAATTGGTTCAAATGTTGCTTCTGTTGTTGCTTTCATCTCAGCAGATGTTACGTGTTGCTCATTTTTGTAGATTTCTTGACGTGCTCTTATTTCAGCAGGAGGCGTTACCGCCGGTGCATCTGGATGTAACAACCAAGTTGCTGCATAATGAGTATCTGATACTTTAAAGAAAGGTGGTTCCAATTCTGTATCGATTTTCATTGCAAATTCATTACGAGGTGCAAATGCGTCCCCTGTCGGCGGATCTAATAAATCAGGCGGTGTACCTGGAATAGCATACAGATTTCCGCCACCTTCTGTTTCAAGAGTTGGCATCGAGCTGATTAATCCCCATGTATAAGGATGTTGCGGATTGTAGAAAATCTCATCAACTGTTCCTACTTCAACAATTTTACCAGCATACATAACCGCTACACGATCTGCAACGTTAGCAACTACACCTAAATCATGGGTGATAAAAATAATCGATGTCGCAATTTTTTGTTGCAATTGCTTCATTAAATCTAAAATTTGCGCTTGAATTGTAACATCAAGAGCTGTTGTTGGTTCATCAGCAATCAGTACTTCTGGATTACACGCTAAAGCAATCGCAATCACGATTCTTTGACGTTGCCCACCTGAAAATTGATGTGGATACTGCTTCATTCTTTTTTCTGGTTCAGGTAATCCTACTAATTTTAATAATTCTAAAGCACGCTCTAACGCTTCTTTTTTGCTTAATTTTTGATGCTTAATAATAGGTTCAGCTATTTGTTTGCCAATTGACATCGTTGGATTTAAAGACGTCATTGGATCTTGGAAAATCATTGCAATTTCTTTCCCACGAATTCCTTGCATTTCTTTTTCAGAAGTTTTCACAAGGTCTTTACCATTAAATAAAATCTCGCCTTTTTCAATGTTCGCATTTTTAGCAAGCAAACGCATGATACTTCTACTCGTTACTGATTTACCAGAACCAGATTCACCAACGATTGCTAATGTTTCGCCTTTTTTAAGATCGAAACTGACACCACGAATTGCTTGTACTGTACCAGCAAAGGTGTCGAATGTGATATTCAAATCTTTTACTTCTAATATATTACTCATCCGTATCTACCCCGCTAATCTTTCATTTTTGGATCAAATGCATCACGTAAACCATCAGCTAATAAGTTAAATGAAATCATTAAGATACAGATAACGGCTGCTGGATACCACATTAAATGTGGTAAGAAACGGAATGTCTTATATCCATCACTTAAAAGTGTACCTAATGATGCTTGTGGTGCTGGAATTCCTATTCCGATAAAGCTTAAGAATGCTTCAAAGAAAATAGCCGCTGGAATGGTAAACATTGTTTGAATAATGATTACCCCAGATAAGTTTGGAATTAAGTGTTTTATAGCTATTTTAAAAGAAGATTCTCCTAAAGTACGGGCAGCTAAAATGTATTCTTGGTTCTTTAATTTTAATGTTTGAGCACGTACAACACGAGCCATTGAAATCCACCCTGTGATTGCCAATGCTAAAACAATTGACATAATTCCTGGTTCTAAAATCAATAACATTAAAATAACTACTACTAAATTAGGAATTCCAGAAAGGATCTCTAAGAAACGTTGCATCACATTATCGACACGTCCGCCCTTCATACCCGAAATCAGTCCATAAGTTACCCCAATAGTTAAATCAAACAAGGCTGCAATAAAGGCAATCAATAAAGAAACGCTTGTCCCTGCTAAAATACGTGAGAACAAATCACGACCTAAGCCATCTGTACCAAAGAAGTAATTAACATCTTTAGGAACATTTCTTTGTGCATATTTATCCACACGTTTATCGCCAACTTTTGCCGTTCCATTTAACCCATTGATGTTAATCCCTGGAATTCTTGGTGGCAAGTTTGAATAAGCAACTGTTTGTTTATTTGGATCATGTGGTGAAATCAGTTTTGCAGATGCACATGCTGCGATAATAAATAATAAGATAAACAAACAGACAACCGCTGCTTTATTTTTTTTCAATCGTCTCCATGAATCTTGAAAGAAATTCAGGGATGGAGCTGCAATCTTTTCTTTATCTGCTAAACCAGAATCTAATGCTGGTTGAAAGCTGTCAGGGGTTAGGTTGTTCAATTCTTGTTTTAATTCATTTTGTTGACTAGTCATTAATTATCCCCTCCTGCAGTTACACGAATACGTGGATCAATAATTCCATATAAAATATCTACAAGTAAGATTACTCCTACTAACATTGCAGAAAATAGAATTGTTACCCCCATAATCGTTGGGTAATCATTTGTCATAATTGATTTTACAAATTGTTCCCCAATACCAGGGATTGAGAAAATATTTTCAACAACTAATGAACCAGTCATTAGTCCAACTGCTAATGGTCCTAATAGTGTAACTAATGGGATCAATGCATTACGAACACCGTGTTTGAAGGCTACTGTCCAACGACTCAACCCTTTTGCACGTGCTAATTCAATATAATCACTACTTAAAACATCAACCATTTCAGTTCTAATAAAACGAGCTGAATCAGCTAATGGAGAAATTGCTAAGGCTATAGTTGGAAGGACTGATGAAGCAAAGCCATCTTTCCACATCGCAATTGGGAACCACTTTAAGTATACCCCAAACACTAATTGTAGCAATACTGCAAACACGAAGTTTGGAATCGATCGACCTAAAATCGCCATAAAGGTAGCGGATGTATCAATCCATGTATTTTGGTTCATTGCCCCGATTACTCCTAGAATAATTCCAAGTAGTGTCCCGAGGATAATCGCCTGGAATCCTAACTGTAAGGACGGTCCCACACGAGAAGATAGTAACGTTGTTACTGGTGTATTATTAAATTGGAATGATACGCCCAAATTTCCTCTTAATAATCCGGTAATATAAATCCAATATTGTTCTGCCATTGGTTTATTCAAGCCATACTTTTCATTCATAATATAAATTTGTTCTTCTGATAGTTTCTCCTGGTTACTGTATGGTGTACCTGGTAAAAGCTTCATCAAAAAGAATGTAATCGATGCGATTAGGAATAATGTCAAAAACATGTAGAATATTCTAGTTCCTAAAAATTTTGCGTAGTTTTTCATCGATTCAAGCACCTCCAACTCATAATTTTAATCGTATTCTTAAAAAAAGAATATACTATATAGAATAGCTTGTCAAAGGGAATATTGCAAAAGTTTTTTGCTATTTTTCCTTTTTTTTTTTCACTTTATTAAAAAACAGTGACAAAAAGCTTTATTTTCATGTGTTTTTACTAATATATATTTTTTTGAAGTCATTATATTGTTTTAAAAGAAATTTTAGGGTAAATTAAATAAAGTAGATTTTCCTATTAGGAGGAAATAAAAAACATGAATATGAAAAATAAATCCTTAATTTTAATCATTTTGTCATTGATTGCAAGTATTGTTTGGCAACTTGTTACTAGGCAATCACTCAGTCTCTTAGAAACGTCAAACAGTCTCTTTTTTATTGCTGGTATTTTATTGATTTTTGCTTTACTTTGGTTGACTCTTTCTTCTGGCGTTTTCGATTTTTTTAATTATAGCATGAAAAAAAGTCTTCATATTGTCAAAAGAAAAGAAGAAAAATTAGAAGTAACACCTCTTTCTAAATCAGTAGGAACTGGTTTTAAGACCTTTTTAATCTCAGGAGCTGCCTTATTAGTCATCAGCTTATTCGCACTTTTAGGTTACTATTTATGAAATATAGCGTATAATCAGAGTAACGCTTATATGAGCAACAAAATTTAATTTGTGAACTTATTACAAGCATATTTTTATTCAAAGGAGTTTTTATTTATGGAAACAATTTTTTCTGGTATTCAACCAAGTGGTGTTCCTACTATCGGAAACTATATTGGAGCGATGAAACAATTTATTCAGTTACAGGATAACTATAACTGTTACTATTGTATCGTTGATGAACACGCGATTACCGTTCCACAAGACCGTTTAAAATTACGTGAACAAACAAAAGGATTAGCAGCATTATATTTAGCAATTGGACTTGATCCGACTAAATCAACTATCTTTATTCAATCTGAAGTACCAGCTCATACACAGGCAGCATGGATTGTCCAGTGCAATACAACCGTTGGTGAGTTAGAACGAATGACTCAGTTTAAAGATAAATCGGCTAAAAATAATCGTGTAGGTGTTAGTGCCGGTCTCCTTACTTACCCACCTTTAATGGTAGCTGATATTGTTTTATATCAATCAAATTTAGTTCCTGTTGGAGAAGACCAAAAACAACACTTAGAACTAACTCGCGACTTTGTAGAACGATTTAATAATCGTTACAGCAATGGTGCACCTATTTTAACACTACCTGACGCTTTGATTCCAAAAGCTGGTGGACGAATCATGAGTTTGCAAGAACCCACTAACAAAATGAGTAAATCAGATGATAATCAAAAGGGATTTATCTCAATGTTAGATGAACCGGCAGCTATTCGAAAAAAATTAAAAAGTGCAGTAACAGATTCAAGTGGCGTGATTGAGTTTGATGTTGCAAATAAACCAGGTATTTCGAATTTATTAACAATCTATTCTTCTTTTTCTGGGGAATCGATTGACGAGCTTGTTGCTCGTTATCAAGGTGTTGGTTACGGTACATTTAAAGATGAATTAGCGGATGCTGTGATTAATGTTATGGAGCCTATCCAAGTTCGTTATCGTGAACTGCTTCATTCAGATGAGTTGGACCAAATTTTAGACACTGGTGCTATTGAAGCTAATAAAGTCGCAAATAAGACTCTTACTAAGATGATAAATAGTGTTGGCTTAGGAAGAAAAAAACGTTAAAAAAAAGAGAAGCTAAAGCTTCTCTTTTTTTAATAGATTAAATTTAATAAATCTTCTTTTTCAATATTCCCAAAGTAACGTTTAATATCTACTTTATCTAAGACATCATTGATTGCGCTTCGTTCATATTTTACATTTTCTAGTATTTTTTCGACATCCGAGATTTCACCTAGACCAAAAAAATCACCAAAGATTCTTACTTCTTTTAAAAATCCATTTTCAACATTCATCTTAAACTCAACTGATCCAATTGGAAAACGTTGGCGACGATTTAATTCAAATTTAGGCGATTTCCCATAATTCCAATCCCAGTTCCCATAATAGTCGTTTGAAATTTCATGGATTCGATTCCAGTCCGCTTCCGTTAGATGATATTCTTTTACTTGGCTACGCTCTGTTACGTCAAAAATACTCAACAACAACTGATTTCTAAATTCTTTTGTTGAAATGTATTGATATTCATCACTTAAAAAAGGTTTGATATTCGTAACACGACTTCTGATTGATTTGATTCCCTTTGATTCAATTTTATCTTTTCGTACTTTTAAAGCACCTACAACAGCTTCAATATCACTGTCAAACATAATTGTTCCATGCGCAAACATTCTACCACTTGTCGCATACATCGCATTTCCTGAAAATTTCTTGTCATCAATCACTAAATCATTACGACCTTTTAATTCAGCCCCCTCAACACCCATTTGATGCAAGGAAGCAATCACTGGCTTTGTAAATTTCCCAAAGTCTCGGAAAGAATTGCCATCATCCGGCATAATAAAACTAAAGGATAGATTGCCAAAATCGTGATAAACAGCTCCACCACCTGATAAACGACGCACAACATGAATGTTATTTTCTTCAACATACTGTGTGTTGATTTCTTCAATTGTATTTTGATTACGCCCAATAATAATCGATGGCTCATTAATGTAAAAAAGTAAAATAGGTTCATCTAACTTCATTTCTTTTAATAAAAATGTTTCAATTGCTAAATTAATTCGCGGATCTGTAACCTCGTTGTTGTCTACAAAATACATAAATAAATTGCTCCTTTTTCTTATAATTCTATTATTAAATCTTTTTTTGCCAATAAAACTTCTGTATTCTCTACGTGGTTGATTGCTTCTGCTTTTAACAATTCTAAATCTCCCGTTTGAGGCAAATGTGTCAAGACTAGTTTAGAGACTTTTGCTTCTTTAGCAATACGAGCCACTTCGACTGAAGTCATATGCACTCGGTGATTTTCCATTCCTTCAAAGAAATTCGTATCCGCCAATAATACATCTGCTCCCTTAGAAAAAGGAATAAAATCTGCTAAATAACCTGAATCTGCTGTATAAACCAAAACTTTTCCAGTCTTCACTTCTTCAATTCGCATTGCAAAACAAGGAACCGGGTGCAGAGTTCTCATAAAGGTAATCTCAAATGGCCCAACATACGTTTTATGATGTTCTTCATAGGCAATGCCTTCTGAAACTCGCTCTAAAGTTAAGGCACTAAATCCTTGAGCATTTTCAGTATGAGCATAAATCGGTAAAATAGGTGCTCGATCTTCTCCATGATTTTTACGTTTCAGTTGTCTTAAAAATTGCAATACACCGATATCTGCAATATGGTCATGATGATAATGAGATAAAATCACCGCATCTAATTCCAAAGGATCAATATGCTGTTCCAAGGCAATCAAGGAGGCACTTCCAGCATCTACTAATAAATGATACCCCTCAGACTCAACTAGATAAGCACTTGTTCCTTCGTTTTTGAAGGGATAGCCGCCCCAAAATCCTAAAACTGTTACTTTCATATTTATTATCTCCTTTCAAACTCTTCATAATTACCATACACCACACCTCTTAAAAGATAAATGAAAATGACTTTTTTTATTAAAAAGAACGATCTTTCTTTTCATATTTAAATTAAAAATTCCAAATTAAATACAATTTTGTTTTTTCATAAATGCAATCACGCTCTCACTTATCCCATTCGCTTGCTCAACACATTGATTAATACCAAAGCCACCAAAACCATTACCCCCAATGTAGATACCAGGAAAATCCTTTTCCAATAATTGGATGACTTTGGCTTTCCTTTCATCATGTTGTGTCGTATATTGAGGAATCGCATTCGGCCATCTAGAAACCACATGATAATTTGGTGGGGTCTCAATTCCAAGTATTTTCTGTAAATCTTCTAAAATATATTTTTCGACTTCTTGATTGCTTAGTGAAACCAGTGAGTCTTCCCCGCGTCGTCCAAAATTAACACCCACAAGCGTTTCTTCTGTTGGATTTAGCACTGGCCATTTTTTATCCAATAAGACCGCTGACGTTATGTGAGAGGCATCTCTGCGTGGGGTAACAAAACCAAAACCAGAGGGTTGATTTTTAATAGCTCCCTTTGGAAAACTCAATAAAATAAATCCAATTGATGCTGTCACAATCTCATTGAAAAATTCTGTTAGCTCCGTATTTTTAAAAAGGTGGCGGTATTCAGTTGCAGTAGTTGCTACAATAATCGCCCCAACCCGCATCTGTTCTTTTCTATTAATATCTAAAATATATGTTCCACCAACACTTTTTTTAATTTCAAATACTTTTTTGCTAAATTGAATGTGACATTTTAATCGTTCTTCAAGATTTTCTGTTAACACTGACAATCCATTGTCAAATGTTGCATAATTGCCATCACCATCTAAAAGTTCAGGATGCTTAGCCAGTCCTTTTGATAAACTACGGTATTTTTGGTGAATTTTATAGATGGATTCATTTGAACTAATAATTCCCATTTCATCTAAATCACCTGCATAAATTTTAGAAAAAAAGGGTTCTACAACATGTTCAACTTGCTCTTCTCCTAATCTTTTTCTTAAAAATGTACTAACTGAAACATCTTGTTCTAATGTTATTTTGGGTTGAAAAAAGTCCTTGTAACTTGCAACCTTTCCATGAAACGTTAAAATATGGTTTTTCCAAATATCTTGTCTTCTAATTGGAATGCCTTTATAAGTTGGGTAGTCTAAGCAATGTAACTGATTGTAAAAATAGACATCTGGCTTATTTCCTTGACTAAAAATCAACCAATTTTCAATCCCCAACTCTTTAATTAAATTCAGTGCATCAGGGTACCGAACATCAATGGATTCTGCTCCCGTATCGATGTAACGGTCTTTTACTTTAATAGTATGTATTTTTCCGCCGATTCTTGTTGAACCTTCTAATAAAATCAGTTCAAATGGTAAGTTGTATTTTTGAATTTCTTGTTCAATTCGGTATGCTGCTGTTAACCCTGTGATTCCCCCACCGATAATTGCAATTCTTTTTTTAGCTCTCTCCATTTTCGCCCAACCTCCATTATGCTTCCAAAGTACCTTTATTTTACTTGTTTTCAGTGAAAAAGGAAACCATCTTTAAGTACTTTTTTACATATAATTAAAGTGCTTATTTTTATAATTTTTATTAATATTATTTCTCTTGCATTTCTAGCAGATTTCAATACACTTCTTTCACAAAGCAGTGTATACTTAGAGATGTAATCACAACTGACTATTATGGAGGTAAATTATGAGTATGTATGTTTATACCACAACCGGTACACATCCCTATCTAAGAACGTATCTACACGACCATCCTGAACGTACGATGACACTAATGCAACGTGCAGATTCTTCAGGTACTTATTTACTAATGGATGAAAGTAATGGCAATTCTATCTTTAATGCACCTTTTGGTTATATTAATCGCTATCAATATCAAGAAAAGCCCCCAATTGGAATGGCTGTCCTACAGCATATTGGGTTATTACCAGAAGATGAAAAAAGCTTTTTGTTGCAATTTGATAAATTAAAAGCCACTTTAACTAACCACCCAGAATTAGATTGTTTGTATTTATTAAAATCAGAGCGTAAAATGGCGTATTTGATTATGACTTTTTGGCAATCTACTGATGATTTTCATAAGTTTGAAAAATCGATTGATTTTCAACCGTTGCTTCCTTATGTAGCCGATCATCAAAGTCAATCTTCTGAAATAACCTATGCAGATGTATTTTACATTAGATAATTTAGTTTAAAATCGACACGCAATTATTTATAAAAAGCCTTAAGCAAAAATAATGCTTAAGGCTTCTTTTTATCTACTTGTTTAACTCACTTTTTGCTACAACATAAAATTCTGTAATTGCTACTTGATTATATGGGAATACCCAAAGTAATGGAATAAATAATCCTACCATACTAATCAAATACCATCCGATAAATGATAATTGTAAAACAAACAACGACCAAATTTTACCTTTAAGCAACTGATTTACATATTTGAATAAATCACCAAAACCTAATTGCGGAAAATCGTAACGAGCTTGGACTGCTATTTGGAAATACGCTCCAATAATTAGTGAGAAACCTAAAGCAATCAGCGTCAAAATAGTAGTTAATCCAAGTAAAGCTCCAATACCACCTGTAGCTACAGCATCTTGTGACATTGAAACGCCTGTTCCACTCGTAAATACCAAGGCAATCACTGCACCAATCCCTACAACGCTAATTGCTGGAATAAAGATAATAAAACTAATAATAAAACTAACTACTTTAGAAACGATATTAATCAATAGCATCGGTACATAACGACCTTCGCTAAAAACATTGAACAACATGGATACTTCTGCTTTTTCTCCTCGAACTGTTCTGAGGGCTGCAATATATAACCCATAAGAAAATGCAAAGGTTAGGAATATTCCAGATAACCAAATAATGGTTGAATTGTCATGGAAAAGAGCTCCTAAAATGGCTGTAATAAAATAATTGATTAAACCTGATAACAATGTTAAGAGAGCAAAGGTACCCCATTGACCTTTAAGCGTTGTTCTTGCTGCTTTTCGAAAATCAGCACTTGTCATTTTCATCATCCTTTCTTTTTAAGAACCAAATTTAATTTTCTTAACTGTTTCACTGTCCAAGCGTTTAATGACTTCTGTCATTAGTTTCACTGTATTTAAATAATCGTCTTCATGAATAACTGAAGTATGAGAATGTAAATAGCGTGTTGCCACTGTAATCGCTAAGGCTGGAATCCCATTTTTACTCACATGTTGACTTCCTGCATCTGTTCCCCCACCAGCAATCACTGTATATTGGAAAGGAATTTCTAATTCTTCAGCTACACCTACGACAAAATCACGTAAACCTTTATGAGCGACCATTGACGCATCGTAAATAATAATTTGTGGCCCTTTACCTAATTTAGAATCCGCTTCTTTAGATGTCATTCCAGGAGTGTCTCCGGCTGTTCCAGTATCTAATGCAAAAGCAATATCTGGATCAACCATATGAGTAGCCGTTTTTGCACCACGCAAACCAACTTCTTCTTGAACATTTCCTGCTCCAAAAGCAATATTTGGATGTGATGATGCTTTTAAGTTTTCTAAAATTCTTAGTGTCACTGCTAAACCAATTCGATTATCCCAAGCTTTTGCTAATAAAAACTTAGAGTCATTCAAACGTTTAAATTCGATGTAAGGTGTGACCATGTCTCCTGGTTTAACTCCCCAGTTCAGAACTTCTTCTTTACTTGTTGCACCGATATCAATAAACATATCGGCAATCTCATAAGCTTTATTGCGTACTTCAGCAGTTAGCACATGGGGTGGTTTACAACCAATTACGCCATGTATTGTTTTATTTTTGCCAGTTGTAATTTCAACTTGTTGCGCTAACATTACTTGCGACCACCAACCACCTAAGGTTTGAAACTTAAGGAAGCCTTCTTCAGTTATTCCTGTAACCATAAAACCAACTTCATCTAGGTGACCTGCAAATAGTATTTTCGGGCCAGATGCATCTCCGACTTTTTTAGCAATCACACTACCTAAACCGTCAAAGTTAATTTTATCAGCATATTTTTCAGCATAATTAACGAAAACATTACGAACGGCTCCTTCATTTCCTGGAACCCCTTTTGCATCTGTTAAATCTTTTAATAATTGCAATTCCTTTTCTTCCATTTTAAAAGACCTCCTTTCAATTCTAAGCTTTATTATATCACTTTTTATGAAAAAACTAAAACCATTCCTTTTTATAACAACATGAATTTTATAGCTAAAAAAAACTTGTACCCGTTAACGAGTACAAGTTTTTCCTCACAATTAATGGCTTGTTACATAAGCCCATTTGTATGAATATTCAGGACCTACTAATTGCATTCCCACATCTTTAACAAATGGTTTTTCTAAAACTGCATTGTAACGTTGATAGATAGGCCCAATTCCGGCTGTTTTCAACAGTTCTTTTTCAGCTTCGCGCATTTCATCCCAACGTTTTTCTGGGTCAGAAAGGCTCGTTGTTTTAACATTTTCCAACAATTCGTCGTACTTCGCATTTGAGAAATTTGAACGGTTATTGCTGTTATCTGTTGTAAATAAATCTAAGAAGCTAACAGGATCAGAGAAATCAGCACTCCAACCAGCTACTTGAATATCATAGTCCATTTTATTATTTAAATCGATACGAACTTTAAATGGAACATTTTTCAATTTCACTGTTAAGCCTGGTAAGTTTTCTTCTAATTGACCTTGCATAAACTCTAATGAACGTTTTGCATTTTCAGTATCGTCAGAAAGTAATTCTAACTCAACCTTATCAACTCCAAGTTCTTTCAAGCCTTTTTTCCATGCAGCGGCTGCTTCTTTTTTATTGTATTTCAATATGTTGCCATTTTCTTTACGGAAGTCTTTACCGTTTTTAGGATCTTTTGCTAAACCTTCTGGAACAAAACCATCAGCTGGAATTGAACCATTTTTTAAGATAGTATCTGAATAAGATTGTTTATCAAATGCCATTGAAATAGCTTTACGGATATTTTCATTGGCTAATGGAGTATCACTACCATTACGTTTTTGATTGTATTTAAAGTAGAACACAGATGAAGTTGGAATGTTTTTCAAATCAGGATCGCCTTCTTTAGTTTGAACATACTCCCCTGTTAATTTCATCATATCGATATCATCTGAATCATATAAATTCAACGCAGTTGACATTTCTTTTACGACGTCTACTTTGATCGTATCTAGTTTCACTTCTTTTTTATCCCAATAAGTGTCGTTCTTTTTGTAAACCCAGCTTAAACCAGTTCCGTCCCATTCGGTTAATTGGAAAGGCCCATTATAAACTAATTTTTCACTGTTTTTAGCAAATGAATCGCCTTGCTCAGTCACATATTTCTCATTTTGTGGCATAAACATGGTTAAACATAATAAATCTTTAAAGTAAGGAACTTCTGCTGCTAATTTTACTTCAAAGGTTTTATCATCAAGCGCTTTGACACCTAAATCTGTTGCTGGTTTTTCACCTTTTGTAATTTCAGTAGCATTTTCAACAATTCCTGACATCATGTAAGAAAATTGTGCTGCTGTATTAGGATCTACTACACGTCTCCATGCAAACACAAAATCATTTGCTGTTACAGGATCGCCATTTGACCAATTTGCATCGTCTCTGATTTTAAAGGTATAGGTTAAACCATCTTCGCTAATTTGTGGTTCTTCTTTTGCCATTCCTAAAACAATGTTATTTTTCAAATCTTTACGATAAAGTCCTTCAAACACATTGTTCATAACGGTTGAACCTACCGCATCTGTGTTCATTACAGAATCCATTGTTGGAATTTCTGCTGTTTCAATTAAATTTAATTCTTGTTTTTTTGCCATCTTGCCGCTATCGTTTGATGCGTTATCACTTTTATCAGAACTTCCTCCACCACATGCTGCCAAAATGACAGTTGAAGCTAGAGCAACTCCTAAAATCCCCATTACTTTACCTTTTTTCATTTCTAGACCTCCAATTTCAACCTTATTAAGTTAAGATTAAATTTTTATAAGCTAACAAAACCGATTTTATCATCTTATTATAAGGCTAGCAATTGTTACATGCTTGTTTCTAATTAAGCTCTCATCCCTGTTAATCAAACCTTAATTAATGAAGAATGTAATGTTTGAAAATCAAAAAAAAGCAAGTGAGATTGAATTCTCACTTGCTTCTTAGATTTCTTAATGACTTTCAACGTATGCCCATTTGTAAGTGTAATCAGCTCCAACTAAGTGAACTCCGATATCTTTAACATATGGTTTTTGTAATACTGAATTGTAACGTTGATAAATTGGTGCAATACCTGCAGTATCCATCAAGATTTTTTCAGCTTTTAACATTTCATCCCAACGTTTTTCTGGGTCAGAAAGACTTGTTGTTTGGATTTTTTCAAGTAATGCATCGTATTCTGCATTTGAGAAACCTGATTTGTTATTTCCGTTTTCTGTTTGGAATAACTCAAGGAAGTTGATTGGATCGGCGAAATCTGCACCCCAACCTGCTACTTGGATGTCATAGTCTTGTTTGTCATTTAAGTCAAGGCGAACCTTAAATGGAACATTTTTTAATTTGATTTTTAGGTTAGGAAGGTTTGCTTCCATTTGACCTTGCATAAACTCTGAAGATTTTTTCGCATTTTCAGTATCATCTGAAAGAATTTCAAGCTCTAATTTGTCTACGCCAAGTTCTTTCAAACCTTTTTCCCAATACTCTTTTGCTTGTTTTTTATTGTATTCTAGCAAGTTGCCATTTTCTTTACGGAAATCTTTGTCATTCTTAGGATCTTTTGCAAGTCCTTCTGGAACCATTCCGTTAGCTGGAACTGAACCATTTTGTAACACAGTATCCGCATATGCTTTCTTGTCATAAGACATTGCAATCGCTTTACGGATGTTTTCATTTGCTAAAGGTGTTTCTTTATCCGAACGTTTTTGGTTGAATTTAAACCAGAACACAGATGAAGTTGGAAGTTTCTTTAAATCTGCATCATCTTGTCTTTGTTGTGCGTAATCGCCAGACAGAAGCATTCTATCAATAGAATCATTGTCATATAAATTCAATGCAGTTGACGTTTCTTTTACAACGTCGACATTGATTGAATCAAGCTTAACAGCTTTTTTGTCCCAATAAGTGTCATTCTTTTTGTATACCCAGTTTAAACCAGTTCCATCCCATTTTGTTAATGTAAATGGACCATTATAAACAAGATTGTCACTATTTTTAGCATAAGATTCGCCTTTTTCTTTAGCAAACTTCTCGTTTTGTGGGTAATACATTGATAATCCTAACAAGCCTTTGAAGTATGGTACTTCTGAAGCTAGTTTTACTTCTAATGTTTTATCGTCAATTGCCTTAACGCCTAAATCAGTTGCTGGTTTTTCACCTGCAATAATCTCTGTTGCATTTGCAATTACGCCATCCATCATGTAGCTATATGGTGCTGCTGTTGCAGGATCAACAAGACGTTGCCACGCATAAACGAAGTCACCTGAAGTTACAGGATCACCGTTTGACCAGTTTGCATCTTCTCTAATTTTAAAGGTATAAGTTAAGCCGTCTTCACTCACTTTAGGCTCTTCTGCAGCCATTGCTAACTCATTATTATTTTTAAGATCTTGGCGATACAGTCCTTCAAAAACGTTGTTCATTACAACAGAACCAACTGCATCTGTATTCATTACTGTATCCATTGTAGGAATTTCAGCACTTTCAATTAAATTCAAAGTTTGTTTATCAGCCACTTTTGATGACCCTTTATCAGAGGAAGATTTGCTTCCACTATCTGAACTACTTCCACCGCCACAGGCTGCTAAAACTAATGTTGATGTTAAAGCAATTCCTAATAGACCTACTACATTTCTTTTTTTCATATTCATTCCTCCGATTTGTAATACTTTAAATAACAAATTAACTTCTTGTCACTATATTATCATCTTAATTTAATATTATCAACATTTAAATTTAAATTATCTGAATTTTTCGATTCAATGTATGCGTTCACTTCAAGCTTAAAGCTTATAAATGACTTAATTAATAGCGTTTTTCACTTTATTTTAATTTTTTAACTAAAATTAATTTAACCTAACATTTAAAAAAATGAGAATTTGAAGTGACAATTATAACTGAATCAAACTAGAGCCTTTCTCCCTTTTTTAAAGCTTTAACACTGAATCTAGCTACTTTTCATTTGATTTATTTAATAACAAAAATATTATGTCTTTTTATTCTTTTTTACATAAAAAAGGGGGATAGAATTGAAATTTCTACCCTCCTTTTCTATCTTTATAGTTTAGCAGTCATTCGTCTATTAACAATTCGATTGTAAGCTCTGGCAGTAAATAGATAAAAAATAAAGTAAATAAAGATAAAACTTCCACAAATTAGCAGTGTATATATCCAGTTGTTATTTAAGATAATTGACATCATTTTAATTGCAAAATAGGTGTGAATACTCGCAATTACAATTGGTAATAAAAATACAAATGCTGTTTGTTTGTAAATCGATCGTTTAATTTCTTGATACGTAACACCAATTTTTTTCAAAATCAGGTAGTTTTCTATTTCTTCTTCCGCCTCTGCTAATTGCTTTAACATAATGATGCTTCCTGTAGCAATCATAAAAACAAGGCCTAAAAACACGGAAATATACATCATAAAGCCCATTGAAGCGTTTAAGTCCTGTTCCACCCAATATTTGGAACTATATAAAGTTCTTGGTTGTTGATAAATATTATTATCTTTTACTGGTAAAAAGACCATTTTTTCATCATTTAAATTTTTATCCATTTCAGTTGCTAATTTGCCACTCTCTTTATAGTTCTCAATGTTGATACCTGTTTTTTGATAAGTAGTAATCGGTTCTATTACTTGTTTGAAAACGTCATCTTTGATTACTAAAATATCACCACTTGTTGCAAATTGATTGTAAGGAATGTTCCCTCTAATTTCTTGAACTTCTAGTGATTTTCCGAGTTGCTTAATGGCAATCTCGGTTCCTATTGGATCGTTAAACAGTGCTGGAAAATAATCTCTTATTAAATAAACAACACTTTGATTGTTCTTTAATTCAATTGGTTTTCCATAGTTTGATTTTTTTACAGTTTGATTATAATCAGATTCTTTCATTAAATTAAAATATTCTGTCACTTTTTTATGATTTATAAAATGAATATAAGTTCCTTCTATTACCTTATAAGTTGAAGTAACAGAATCTTTAATTGGAAATTCAGGGTATTTCTTTAATGTTTCTTTGAAGGTTTGATTGATTTTAGTATCGCTACTTTCATAATTAAAATCAAAACTAGCCGTTGCTGCAATTTGTCTAATAGAAAATGTATAGACTGCACCCGCTCCACCAACGGCGCTTAAAGTTACTGCACTTAAAATCGCAATGGTTGATAAACTAATCGCATTCTTTTTAAAACGGAAAAGAAGCTCACTTGTTGTAATTAAATTCATTCCTTTATAGTAAGTTCCACGATTTTTTTTGCGTAATCGAATCAAAAAGGCCAAAAAGCTATTAAAAAAAAGATAGGTTCCTAAAATTTCAAAAAACAAAATAATTAATAATAAAGCTAATAACCATTGAACACTCGAATTCTCAGCTAAACCGATAAAATCCCCAATGTTTAAGGCAATGTAATATCCTGCACCCATTAAAAGAATTCCTAATAATCCTAAAAAACTTGAGGAAACAGAATTTTTTGGCAAACGATTGCCTGAACCAGTAGCTTTAAATAAATCAACTAATTTATAGCGGTAAACAAGGGAAGCATTTTGTACGGATAGAAATAGAAAAATGAATAAAAAAACAAGCACTGTTTGATTGACTGCATGGAGCGATAACCTAAAATGTGCTACACCTTGAATGCGCATCGCACTTAAAAGAATCATTGCAAAGAGTTTTGAAAGCAACTGCCCTAGTAAAATTCCAATAAACAAAGCAATCATACCTAAAATTAAATTTTCTAAGAAAAAAAGAATGCCTAGCTCACTTTTTTTCATGCCTAAAATATTGTATAAGCCTATCTCTTTTTTTCTTTTTCGAATAAAAAAAGCATTTGCATAAAACATAAATAGCACAACAAAAGCAAGAATCAAAATACTGGTAGCTTGTAAAGTTGCTGAGATTTTCACACTTTCCTTGGTAATTTTAACCACATCGTCACTAAATGATAGAGAAATAAAGGTAAAATAAACCATAATTGAAAAGGACATAGACAGCATGTACACATAATAATCTCTAAACTGTGTTTTGACATTTTTCATTGCCAGTTTAATATAAGTCATGACTCACTCCTCCACCAATGGTTGCTTGCATGTCTATAATTTTTTGAAAAAATTCTTTTCTTGTTCCATTGCGAATAATTTCTGCAAATAAAACGCCATCTTTGATAAATAAAATTCGGTTGCAATAACTCGCTGAAAAGGCATCGTGGGTGACCATTAAAATTGTCGCATCCTCTTTCAAGTTAATTTCAGCCAAATATTGCAGCAATTCAGTAGCAGATTTTGAGTCTAGCGCTCCTGTTGGTTCGTCGGCAAAGATTAACTGAGGGTTCGTAATCATCGCCCTACCCGCTGAAATTCGTTGCTTTTGTCCAATCGAAATTTCGGAAGGGTATTTTTCCAGAATATCTGAAATCCCTAAAATATTGGCCACTCGAGCCAGTCGCTCTTCCATAAAATCAATTTTTTTGCGATCTAAAGCAAGTGGCAAAAGAATATTTTCCCCTGCATTTAATGAATTCAATAAGTTGAAATCCTGAAAAATAAAGCCTAATTCATGCCTTCTAAAATGACTTAGCTCGTTATCTTTCATTGACGTAATCTCTTTGCCTCCAATCTTTACTTGTCCATTGGTTGGCTTATCTATCGTTGACAAAATATTTAAAAGAGTCGTTTTGCCTGCACCACTTGGACCCATAATTCCAACAAACTCTCCTTTTTCAATCTCGAAGCTTATATTTTCAAGTGCTGTATATAATGTTCCTTTTTTTCCATATGTTTTTTTTAATTGATTCACTTCTAAAATTGGTCTCATCTAAACCACCCTCTTTTCTTCTATTCATCTATCAGTGTAGCAATTAAACTTTAGAATTTAAAGAGATTTTCCTTCTATATATACGAACAGTTTTGTAACGTGATTTTTAGCTTCTTAATATTTTACGAAGTTTCGGTAAAGATAGTTGCATGAATTGGGGAATTTGTTTAACATAAGTAATGATGGAATCCAATTATAGAAAAGAGGAATTGCCTAATGTTTAAAATTATGATTGTTGAAGATGACGAAACAATTCGTGACACGATTTCCGACACGTTACAAAAATGGAATTTCGAGACATTTACGACGACTGATTTTACTGAGACACTAAATAACTTTATTGCTGAAAAACCTCATTTAGTATTGCTTGATATCAACTTACCTGTCTACGACGGTTTTTATTGGTGTCAAAAAATTAGAGAGATTTCAAAAGCACCTATTTTATTTATTTCAAGTCGCAATACAAATATGGATATGGTCATGGCGATGAATATGGGAGGGGATGATTTTGTCAACAAACCCTTTTCTATTGAAGTGTTAACTGCAAAAATCAACGCAATTTTGCGAAGAACTTATAACTATGCAGATCAGGCCATTGATGCTATTCAACACAATAATGTGATTTTAAATTTAAAAGATGGATCTGCAACTGTTGGCGAACAGCATATCGACTTAAGTAAAAATGAATACAAATTGCTTCATCTATTAATGAAAAATCATGGGAAAATTATTAGTCGTGAAAAACTCTTACGTGGCCTTTGGGATGATGAACGTTATGTCGATGACAATACCCTGACGGTAAATATTAATCGTTTAAGGAAAAAAATCGAACAAGCTGGTGCTGTTGGCTATATTGAAACAAAAGTTGGGCAAGGTTATATTATTCCCTAAAGGAGCTTATCTATGAATGGTTTAAAATTTATTAAAGATCAGTGGATTTTGATTGGCTTTTGGATTGTGTGTTTGATTATTTTGAATCTTATTCTATTTCTCGATCCCAACCAAACCTTTGATCTTGGCAACGTTGTCTATGTTACCTTACTCTTAACCGTTTTCTTCCTATTTTTATTACTTGGGCTCTACATTTACCATTCAAAATGGTACCAAGAAATTGAAGAACGCCAAGATGCAGGAGAAGATGGCCTCTTAACTCCACTTGATGCTGCTTTAAACGAAGAACAGCGTTTTATCCAAAGTTATATCAATGATCTTTTGATTTTACATCAAAAGCAATTAGGAACGCTTGCTCAAAATCAACAAGAGCAAAAAGATTTTATTGACAGCTGGGTTCATGAAATCAAAGTCCCTTTAGCTGGAACAAAATTGATTATTGAATCGCTAGAAGATGAACTTCCTGAAAAAAAATTCTATCAATTAGAAGATGAACTGAAAAAAATGAACCACTATGTGGAACAAGTTTTATATTATTCACGCTTAGATTCATTTTCACGAGACTATTTGATTCAAGAATATTCCCTAAGGACTATTGTTAATGGCATTATTAAAAACAATGCTCCTTACTTTATCCAAAAACAGCTCACTTTTGATTTTACTGGTGAGGATCAAAAAATTCTAACGGATGAAAAATGGCTGAGCTTTATTTTAGAGCAATTGCTTTCAAATGCTTTAAAGTATACTTTACCTGGTGGGAAAATTACTTTTGCTATCCGTAAAAACCATTTAGGCGTGTGGCTTGATTTAACAGATACAGGGATTGGGATTCCCTTAGAAGATCAGCGACGTATTTTTGATAAGGGCTTTACTGGTCATAATGGGCGAAATGATACAAACCACCATTCAACAGGGCTAGGCTTGTATTTAGCGAAAAACCTTGGGGAAAAACTTGGACATCAAATCATTGTTGAATCTAAAGTGAACGAAGGCACTACTTTTAAAATTTTATTTCCTTTTTTAACTTATTTTAATGAAGATAAGGATAAAGTTTTTTTGTGAATCATTCAATTGATGAACTAGTAAAAGGTAAGCTAAATGTAATATTTTTACTAAAAATTTTTCTTTTTAGAAGTGACAATGCTTATTACCCAGCATCCACAGAATTCCTCTATACAAAAATAATTAACGACTATATGAACAAATCTATAAATAAAGTACGTAAAAATAAACTCAATAGTTTAAAAACAAAAGACTCTTAAGAAATTTCTCTTCCTTAAGAGTCTTTTTTTATTTAATTACTACTATTTAATGCAATTTCTTCTTTTTTATCTTCAGATAATAGAATAAGATTTATTACAAGTTGCTCAATTAGTCCTAATTCACTATAAATATAAAATTTACATCTGTCTTTCCTATCAGGATTATCGTCAATTTCCATCTTTGTAAATTCAGAAACAGCTTTACTGTCTTTTAAATCAGAACCCGATATAATAAGTTTTGAGTTTTCAAGTATGTTATCTTTCATTAACTCATTTTTATATTTTTGATAGGACTCTTTAAGATATCAGCCCCACTGGCTTTCTCGGGGCAGGTAACTAATATTTTAAATATAGAAAAAGAAACGATAAAACTAAATCGCTTCTTTTCCAATAATAAATTTTGTACAATAAATACAGCTAGTTTTTTGCTAGCTATTAGCAACTTGATTAGTGAATTCATGCTTACTAGTCATGGTTTACTATCCAGCTCCAATCAGATAGTAAAGTGCCTCTTTATTTTTCTTTTACTTTATTTTCTTCTGAATTTAAAAAATAATGAAATCTATTTATCAAATCCTCTTTTGAAGTAGGAACTTCTTGAGGCATATAGTTTATAAATTCGACCATATCTTCTGGGTAACCATTATTTCCATAAAATTCAGCCATCTTTTTTAATAAATCATCAGTATCTGTAACAGTTTCATTTAATTCAGAAAGAGAAACAAATCTAAGTTTTTGTTCTTCTATTTCATAATCGCTACTATCCTCTTCTAGGTCAGGAAAGTAGTGATTTTTTAATTCAAACAACACTTGTTGAATATCATTAGAATCCACTCCCCAAGCTAATTCAGTAATAAAATCATCTTCTTCTCCTTTTTCCATTAATTCTACTGCATAATCGGAAATTACTTTGAACTCAAAAAATTTTTGAATAATTCCAACATAGATAGTTTTCCAGTCATACCATATTTGCTTTTTTCTTAAGTCAATTAGTTCCATTTTTCTCACCTCTTATTTTTTAGGTATTTGATTTGGTTTTCCAGTTAACAAGCCACCTTCAATAAATCTTCTATGACTTATATCTCCATTAGGCTCAACAATCCACTCAAAAACGCCCTTCTTACCATTGTTACTGCCTTCAAGTTGAAAGAACTTCCTATCAATACCATCTCCTCCAACTAAAGGATACTCGTTTGCAGATGTTGGATAATTATCAATAATATCAGGAAATCCGTGTTCTTTTGCAACTTGTGGAAACTCCTTTTCTATAACTAGTTTTCCTTTTGAATCCGTTCCCCAAATAGGTTTTACATCATCAACTTTTGCTCCACTTTCTACTCTTTGACCATCTAAAACGGGACTTTCAAGTTCAGAAAGAACTTTCTTATCAGCCCCACTGGCTTTCTTGGGGCGGGAGACTGACTCCCAATAAGTACAGCTAGCTTTTTTTGTTAGCTATTGGCAACTTGATTAGTGAGTCTACTTCTTACTAGTCTAGGCTTTATCACTTGATTACCAGTCTCGTGATAAAGTGCCTTTTTTATTTTAAATATTTAAACTTATTTCTTCTAATGTATTTTGGGTAGCCATTTGAATTAATTTCATTCCAAATTGTTCAACAAGACCTATTTCACTATCTACATAAAAACAACATCTATGCTTTCTTTCTTCGTTATCTGCTATCTCCATATCTACCTCTATTTTGATTTTTCCACTCGTATCTGACGGCAAAAACTCTAATGAAAATGCAGGAGTAAAGTTTTCCTCCTTTTTACCAAATTCCACATAACAAGAATTAGTAAAATTATACGAAAATTCTTTGATCTTTATCCCATTTCCTTCCAAATCTGTATCTTGAATATAACAAAGTTGATTGACAGAAATATATTCTGACATTGCTTCTATTTTTAACTCTAATAGACTGTCATCTTCCCAATTTTTTATAATTTTAATATTATTCATAATTTTCCTTTCATTGTTAATTATTTAAATTTAAAATCATCAAATAATCCCGTTTTTTTATTATAAACATAGTGAATTGATATTGTATCTCCATTTGATAATTTTACATTATTTTGCATTTTTACCCAACCATCTTCAAAAGGCCATCTTGTATCTTTCATCTTAATTGGTAATTCTGTGGCATTTTTCAAAGGATTTGACATTACCTCATGCATAGCCATTTGTTCACTTAACGTATTAGGTTTAATCCGTCCTGTATTACCTTTCCCAACTACTTCTACACCCTTAGCCCCACTGGCTTTCTCGGGGCGGGAGACTGACTCCTATAAGTACAGAAAAAGAAACGATAAAGATTTAATCGCTTCTTTTTTCAATAATAAATTTTATACAATAAATATAGCTAGCTTTCTGTTGGCTATTGATAACTTGATTAGTGAGTTACAGCTTACTAATCAAGGCTCTATCTTCTTGATTTCCGTCAAAAATCAGAGGGCCTTTTTATTTTATGAATTTTCTATACACTCAAATCTAGATTTTTTTAATACCCCAAAGATGTTAGCAATTCTGCTCCAGCTTCCCTACATTTTTCCCATTCACTAGCATTTCTAAGTGCTTCTTCACACCAAAGTTCTTTATCCTTACTCATATCATCTAATTTTTCATCAATATTTAAAAATTGCTGATACTGTTCTAAAGTTATCCAAGCATTTTCAAATAATTCTTTTGCATAGTTTAATGTAATATCAGAAAAATCCGAAGCTACTTCATCAGCAACTGGAAAACCTTTCAATTTTTTTATTTGTTCCTCTGCAGGCATTGAAAATTCTTGAAGATTTTCCATAACTCTGTCATATAACATTGCCAATTTTTCTACGTCTTCAATCATTCTTTCACAACCTTTCCATTCGTATAAATTCTAGTAATTCCATGTTCTGGCGAAGATACTTTGTAATACGGTAAATCACCAGGATGATATTGAATATATCTTGAGCTTCCACTAGTTCCTGCTGGAGGATTCATGCTAAATCCTCCGCCTTGTTCATAAAGAATAACCGCGTTCCCACCTTTTTTCAAAGGAGTTACTGTCCATCCCTCTTTCTGTACAAAATCAACAATATCTGTAGGATTAACATTAGTCAATGAACTAGGTGTATTTATTATGTCATCTACTGAATTAACTGGGTTTTTCCATTTAACATTTCCAGCACCATATTTATCTTTAAAATAATTATTCCAATCTTTTCCAGATACAGGGTTCTCTGCGCCAAAATCTGTTTTAGGAGGGTTAGCCCCACTGGCTTTCTCGGGGCGGGAGACTGATTCCCAGTAAGTACAGAAAAAGAAACGATAGAGTTAAATCGTTTCTTTTTCGATATTAAATTTTTTGTACAATAAATACAGCTGCGTTTGTTAGCTACTGGCAACTTGATTAGTGAGTTACTGCTTACTAGTCAAGGCTTTATCACTTGATTACCAGTCTCGTGATAAAGTGCCTTTTTTATTTATTTTGTTGTAAAAATGCTTCCAAAATTCGTTTTACTGGTAAACTAGCATTTTTCAATAAATTTTCTGCTTTTCCGATTATTGACATGTCTGAAATAATCAAATTTTTATATGGTTCTCCATCAAATGAACGTAATGAGTCTAAAGCATATTCAACTACCTCATCATTTTCGTGTAGCAATTCTAATAATACATTGAAGCCATTCATACCTGTTTCCTCATCAATACAATAGGCTAATCTAATTTTATATTTATCTTCCTTATTCTTTAAATTATGAGTTAAATCTTTCCAATCATTTTCTGTAAATCCACTTAATAATTCTCGTACATACAAAAATTCATCATCAAAAAAGTAATTGTCTGAACTATTCTCAGATAAAACTTCATCTACTTTTTCATACATTATTTTTTCCTCCTCTATTTAGTAAATCCTCCTGGAATTGGTGCATTTACTTTTCCTGTTGGATAACCACTTACAATATTATCTCCTAGCTTAATTACATCTATCTCTACATCATCAACAATTGCTCTATGTCATGTTGCGCCGTCTCGTCCTCTAACACTGATTATAGGAGAGTTCCCGACATCCTTAATACTATCTAAAATTTTAGTGTCACTCCATCCATTTGGAAAAACGGTACTATTTTTTATTTTAGAAAGATTTCCATCTGGAAATTGAGTAACAATTTTGATGTCTTTTGTACCATCAGGATTAATTTTAATAGTCTCAGTTGCAAAGTTTGGATGATTATTGTTAATACTTGAAGAATGCCCGCCAATTATTTCATTTTTAGTAAGATTTTTTCTTTGTCCCCAAAGGATTTTTTCTTCCATTTCTGGAGTAATAATTGAGTTAGCCCCACTGGCTTTCTTAGGAGTCTTCACCCGATTTTTAAATCCCTTAGCTCCTGAATATCCTGCTAAACCTACATCTAATGCAGCAAATATCCCTCTTGCGATTCGCTCTTGTGGGCTTAAGTCCTTACCTGTGATCGCATCTTTTCCTATAGCTGCTTCCGTTCCATTTTTAACGCCTGATACTAGACCCCATGCAGCTGCGATTTTCCATGGTAAACTAGCTCCTACTGCTAGCATTGCACCGTTTACAATAATGTTCACTGCTAAATCTCGGTTTTCTTCTCCGATTGAATAATACTCAAATGCTGTACTAGCAAAGCATAATTCTTGATAGTCTTCATAGGATACATCATATCCCAACTCTTTTATTTTAGCATATTCCTCTTTAAAATACTGCGTTAATGGGCTTTTTGGATACAATAAATCGGAGAGCGTCACCTTTTGTAACATGGGGTCGCGATCCATTCCATCAACCGAATAGTTAGGATTTGGAATCGCTACTCGTGATGTGGTGCTTTGACCGTTGATATCAAAATTACTCAGGTCCTCTGCAAAGTGATCCATTCCTGCGTTAAAGAGCTGATCCACACTAAAAATTTCATTTGGTACTTTGCCTATCATCATTTTGAATAGTTCAATTTTCCCGCTAAATTCTTCGTATTTCCATTTTTGATTGCTGTAAGACAATTCAATCTCGTTGTCTTTATCATAGTTTTTGATGTTCTCGTCTGCTTTTTCAAGAACTTCTTGCGCATCATTTAAGTAGCGAATTAGCGATTTCCCAGCTTCATCTGCTCCTCCTGAGCTTAAGTAATTAACGGAGATGAGTTTTTTCTCCCACTCACTTTCATTATACTGGACATTCATCTATAAAATCCTGCCTCCTTTTGCCTGTTCATAAGGTTCTTCCGTAGCATTCGCAAGACTTTCATCTAATTCTACAAAGGTCTCCCCAGTAAACGCAACATATTCTGACAAGCGAGAATAATGAGTCTGTAATTCAGTAATTCGTGTTGTTAAAATAGGATAAAATGCAACCTTTCCTAATGCTTCGCCTTCTTGATAATAAGGAATATTTTGTAGTTTTTGACTGTAATCGACTGCTGCTTCTAACTTTCCAATAGCTTTTTCTAAAAACATGCGAATATCAGATAGTTCATCTGGATTTACTTGAATTTTTTCCATTAAAAACTCACTCCTTCTGGTAATTCGTAGGATATACTAAATTCATCTATTAGCCATTTGTTTAACCAATATTGACTCATTAAGTAGACACGACCTTCTGATGAATGAACGGCATATAGCGTTTCTTCCAAAATAAAAAGAATCCATTCCTCTTTTTCAAGGGCTGTTTCCGTATGAGTTACTTTGCCAATCGTCACAAGCTCTTCGTTATATACAGTATCTTCTAAATTCAGCTGGCGTACTTCTGAACGCTTTAAACGTTGTTTTTGAAATTGCAATTCGTTTTCGCTTGGTTTGCGACTAATTATGGAATAATTCTTATATAAGGACTCGACAATCGTATGATTAGGCGCTACTTTGATTTGATAGCCTTTTTCTACTTTTTTAAGACAGATAGCCTCAACTTCATCTGGCATAATATACAACTTATTCACCATTAGGTAATGGTTGCTTTCGCTATATCTGGCAATAATTTTTAGTAAGGTCATGCCTGCCTTCGTTAATTTCTTTTCATCCTGAATTATTTTTTTTTGCTTTAATTTTTCAATCCCTATCTCAATACTTTCTAGTGCGTTGATTCGTAGATACGGGAGTTCCGTAAAGCCAAATAATTCTGGTAGTTCTAAAATATCGGTTAAAACAAAAAGTTCTTCTGTTGAAAAATATGAAATCGACATGTAAGCTCCTTTTTATCAAATACTTCGAATGGTACTCATCGTTCCTGCTTCGTCGTATGCTTTGATATCTTTTTTTAATTTTTTAACTGTTTTTTGATGATTCTTAACAATTTTTTCAAGTTCTTTGTGACTTTCAATTAAAATATCAAGATACATTAAGTAAATTTCTTTTGATTGTCCAGTCCAAGTTCGATCACTTCCTTGCGATAGTGATTCCAAGGTTTTGATATCCGCTAAACTACTGGAAAGTTCTTCTGTTAGCTGGGTAGAGGTAGAAATAGCTTCTGCTAAGTCGCTTCCATTTATGTGGATATTACTCAATTCATACACCTCACTTCTTTTTGGCTTTTTCTTCGGCTTCTTTTCGTTTCTTTTCTTCTTGTTCTTTTTTATAATCGGCTTCATTTTTCTTTTCAGCCTCATATAAATCACTGTACTCGTTATACTTTTCTATGGCTTTATTTGAAGCTGCTTGTAAGGATGCTGCATCATTTTTTTGGGTGGTAAACAACGTACTTAACTCCGTTTCTAGTGTTCTAAAGGTAGTGTCCGCGTCCTTATTTGGCAAATCTAAATTATTGGAGTAAAAACCACTTCCTTTGCTTTTTTGATAAATTTCATCGGCAGAAGAAAGTGCTGTTTGATGTTGGGTGACTCTGCTTGCCAATTTATTTTTTAGCTTTTCGTATGCATCTCGTTTTTCTTTGTAGGCGTCTGTTTGAAATCTCATTCTTCCTCTCCTTCTTTTAATAACTCGCTTTATTAAAATGGTATCATATCCACCTGTATTTTTATAGCTTTTAAGTATGTTTATTTTTACTTAAAAATGATTAAAAAACAGAAATTATAATTATTAAAAAGCAAAAAAATAAAAAAAGAGCAATAGAAAAACCTCTTAATACAGAGACTCTATCACTCTTTAATTTAAGTAATTTATAAATCAATTCCTTTTTCCCATAACACCACTTGGCCTTTAGTAAGAGAACGAGGTACATCGATGATTCGCTGATTGGAACTTCCTCTAAACTGGAGGCTTAGGTCTTTTTTGCTTAATTCAAAACGTCCATCTACCACAATATCTATCAAACTTAGCAATTCTAATTTGTCCGCAGTTTCCATCATTAGTTCGTCCCATGTATAGCCAGTCCACGACCAAATGTCTTTTGTTGAACCAAATTCTACTCGAATTCGTTTGGCTAGTTGAATTGTAACACCAGTATTTAAAAAAGGTTCTCCACCAAGTAGCGTTAACCCTTGAACGTAAGGTTTTGCTAAGTCCTCGATAATACGATCTTCTAATTCTTTTGTGTAAGGAGTTCCATATTGAAAGGATTGAGCTACTTTGTTATAACAGCCTTCACAAGCAAATAAACAGCCGCTTACATATAGGCTACAACGTACGCCTTCCCCGTCTACAAAATTAAAAGGCTTGTAATCGGCAATATGGTGTTTTGTCAATTGCGTCGATTGCCATTCTTGCGGTTTAGGATTTTTCATTTGTCTCACCATTCTTTCGAAAAAAGGCTGCCAAACTTTTTTGGCAGCACTTTATTTAGTTACTTCATATGTTTAACACGAGAGGAAATTTCTTTATGACGGCCGTGTACCATTGGACGCGCTTGGGGGTTACCTAAGTAGCCACACGTTCTTTTCACAACATCACATGTCTTAGGATCATGATTGCCGCATTGTGGACATTCAAATCCTCGCTCAGTTGGCTCGAAGTCTCCTTCAAAATCACATTCATAACAGTGGTCAATCGGAGTATTGGTGCCTAAATAACCGATTTTATCGTAGGCAAAATCCCATACTGCCTCTAATGCTTTTGGATTTTGTCGCATATTAGGATATTCACAATAATGGATAAAACCACCACTTGCATATTTTGGATAGTCTTTTTCAAATTCAAGCTTTTCAAAAGGAGTTGGATTTTTACGCACATCATAATGGTAACTGTTTGTGTAGTATTCTTTGTCTGTAATATTCTCAACTTGTCCAAATTTTTCAGTATCTAAACGACAGAAGCGATCTGTCAAACTTTCACTTGGTGTACCATAGACACTAAAGTGATAATCGTATTCATCTGACCAAGCATCCGTATGTTTTTTCAAGGTTTTTAGAACGTCTAACGTAAATTGTTTTGCTGCTGGGTCTTTTTCCCATTCTCCTCCAAAAAAGGCTGTCGCTGCTTCATACAAGCCAATATAGCCTAGCGATACTGTTGCACGACGATTTTTAAATAATTCGTCTACTGATTGATCTTTTGTTAAGCGATTGCCAAATGCTCCATGCATGTATAAAATAGGCGCATTGCTTGGTGTTGCTTCCTTCACTCGTTCGACGCGGTAAACCAATCCGTCTTTACAAATGGCTAGACGTTCTTCTAAAATTGACCAGAATTTTTCTTGATTGCCGTCTGCTTCCATGGCAATTCGTGGGATGTTTAACGTCAGCACGCCTAAGTTCATCCGTCCAGAACTCATGTCGTTGCCTTCTTCATCTTTCCAGCCTTGTAAAAAGGAGCGACAACCCATTGGCGTTTTGAAGCTACCGGTTAATTCTACTAATTTATCGTACATTAAGACATCTGGGTACATCCGTTTTGTTGCACATTCTAAGGCGATTTGTTTCATATCATAGTTTGGATCTTGTTCTTCTAAGTTTACGCCACGTTTTAAGGTGAAAATTAATTTAGGGAAAATCGCTGTACGTTGTTCTTTGCCTATTCCTTTAATTCGTACTTTTAAAATTGCTTGTTGAATTTCTCGTTCAATCCAGTTTGTTCCTAAACCAAAACCTAATGACGTGAAGGGCGTTTGTCCTTGTGAAGAATACAATGTATTGATTTCATATTCTAAGCTTTGCATCGCATCATAAATGTCTTTTTCTGTTTTTTCTTTTGCAAAGGCAAGTTGTTTTTCTTCTCCTTCAATCCATTCTTTAGCAGTTGCTAAGTGCTTGTCGTAGTTTAATTGTGCAAAGGGAGCTAACACTTCATCAATTCGATCAGCACTACACCCGCCGTATTGGCTAGAGGCAACATTTGCGATAATTTGTGCCATTTGTGCCGCAGCTGTTTGAATGGACTTAGGACTTTCAACTTCCGCATTTCCAATTTTAAAGCCTTCTGTTAACATGCCTTTAAAGTCGATCAAGCAACAGTTTGTCATCGGAGAATATGGTTGATAATCTAAGTCATGGTAATGAATATCTCCTTTTTGATGTGCGTTTGCTACGTGTGGTGGCAACATTTTTAATCCCATTGATTTCCCGACAATTCCTGCTGTTAAATCCCGTTGTGTGTTAAAAACTTCACTATCTTTATTAGCATTTTCATTCACAACAGAGCGATCTTTATTGATTAATTTTTCAATCGTAAAGTTGATATCCGTTGCTTTTGTTCGTTCAAAATCTCGATTTGCTCGGTAATTGATATAATGTTCTGCTAAGGCTACTTTTTTTTCTGCGATTAAAATATGCTCAACAATATTTTGAATTTCATAAATTTTAATATCCTTTTGGAAACGATCTGTGATTTCTTGATCAATTTTATAGACAATTTCTTGAATCTCAGACTTTACTTCTGGTGTTATTTTTCCATTTAACTGTGCTTCTGCCTTCATTAAGGCATCGTAAATTTTTTGGTTGTCAAATGGTACTAACCGACTATCTCTTTTAATCACAAAGACGTTTAGTTTTTTACTTTTAAAGTTAGCTGTACTATCTTCAGCCTGTTCAACATTTATCATTTACACGTCACTCCTTTTGTTCTCTACCTCATTTATTCTATCTCATTCTAATTTATTTTACAATCAATATCTTGTGTATTAGAAAATTATTTTATTCATTGACACTATATGTAGTATGTGTTAGTTTCCATTAAAAATTCATTTAAAGCATAAAATTCGTGTTCATCATCTTTTTACTAAAATAGAGAAAAGAGCTTATTGATTAAAGAACGGCTGTAAACCGTCAAATTCAGCTATTTATTTATTTCACAATCCTTTTGAAGTTTTTTCTGTTTTTTCTTTTATAAACAAAAAAGAGAATGAATTAACATTCTCTTTTTTGACGAGTATTATGAAAATTGACTGTTATACAAATCTGAATAGAAAGAATCTTGATTAAGCAATTCTAAATGAGTACCTTGTTCAATAATTGTTCCTTCTTTCATTACTAAGATCAAATCTGCGGATTGAATCGTCGACAAGCGATGGGCAATGACAAAGCTTGTTCTCCCCTTCATTACGTGATTCATTGCTTTTTGAATTTCAATTTCTGTTCGGGTATCAACACTTGAGGTTGCTTCATCTAATATCACAATTGCTGGATTGGCTAAAATAATGCGAGCAATCGTTAATAACTGTTGTTGACCTTGGGAAATCATGTTTTCTTCACTGGAAATAATGGTGTCGTAGCCATCTGATAAGGTTTGGATAAAATGATGGCATTGCGCAATTTTAGCCGCTTCTATTATTTCATTACGAGTCGCATCTCTTTTTCCATAAGCCAAATTTTCAGCAATTGTCCCTTCAAATAACCAGGTGTCTTGTAAGACCATTCCAAACATACTTCTTAAATGGCTTCTTGATAAGTTGGTGATGGGTTCACCATCGAAGGTAATCTCACCTCCATTTAGTTCATAAAAACGTAATACCAAATTGACCAAAGTTGTTTTTCCAGCTCCTGTTGGCCCCACAATAGCAACCGTCCCATGAGCTTTTGCTACAAAATCAACATCCTCCATGAGCATTTTCTTAGAATCATAGCCAAACTGAACATGGTTGAAGGCTATCTCTCCTTGTGGATTTTTTAATTCAACGACGGTTTTAGCCTCTTCCATTTCTTCTTTTGCATCTAGTATTTCAAAAATACGCTCCATTGAAGCCATCGCGCTTTGGATTGAATTTATAACATAAGAAGATTGTGTTAGTGGCTCCGATATTTGATTGACGTACTGCAGATAGGCTTGAATCGTTCCTAAACTCATAGCTCCTGATAACACTAATTTCGCTCCAAAAATTGCACTTACAACAAAAGCTAGCTGGTTTAAAAAACGAATCAGGGGATAGATACCAAAATTAACAAATTGAGCTTTCTTAAAGGCTTTGGTTTGTTTTAGATTGATTTTGTTGAAAGATTGAATTGCCGCTTTTTGTTGATTAAACGATTTCACAATCATATTACCAGTATAGTACTCTTCTGCAAAATTCGTTAAGTGTCCTAATTCACTATAGCTTTTTTCAGCAAACTCTTTATTTTTTGCTGAAATCCACTTCGTTACAAAAAAGTTCATTCCCATGATTCCCAAGACGGCAACAGTTAATGCTGGACTGATATAAAATAACATCAATACACCAAAGAAAATAGTTGCAATTGAGGACATCATTTGATTAATACCCGTTAATAAAACATTGGCAACTTTGTTTAAATCTGTTGTGGAACGGCTTAGGATATCTCCTACTTGATGAGTATCAAAGAATTCCATCGGCAATTTTGTGTATTTTGTTGTTAACTGGGTTCTTAAATTTAATGTTATTTTTTCACTCGCTTTTGCCATTGTTTTTTCCTGAGTGTATGAGAAGAAAAAGGTGATCAGTTCAAAACTGATCATCATTAAAATCAATGGGCTTAGTATTTCATGAGTCTGGCGAATTGTCACACCACGCAGTCCTACTTCTTGAATCATATGAAGCAAGCGATCAATTCCGATTCCCATAATAAAGGGAATACTAGTCATTAATAAATTAGAAATTAAACTGGAAAAAGCCATTAAAATAAAAGCTTTTTTTTCAATCATTAAAATCTTAAAGAAACGCCAAAAACTTCTATCTAGATAAATCTTTTTATTCATCATCTTGTGTCTCCTTACTTGCACTTTGTGAGGCAACGAATTCTTGGTAAATCGGATTGGTTTCAAGGAGTTCTGTATGAGTGCCTTTTCCAACCATCACCCCTTCATCTAACACAAGAATTTGATCTGCGTCTTTGATTGTACTAATACGTTGCGCTACAATGATTACTGCTTTATTTTTTAGTTCCTCTTTCAATGCTTGTCTTAGTCTGCTATCTGTTTTAAAATCGAGGGCACTGAAGCTATCGTCAAAAACATAAACATCTGCTTGCTTAGCTAATGCACGAGCAATGGCCAAACGTTGCTTTTGTCCACCTGAAAAATTACTCCCACCTTGTGCAACTTTTGATTGTATTCCTTTTTCCAGTGAATGGATAAAGGAGTCGGATTGAGCAATTTTAATAATATGTTCCAATTCGTCTGAACTAATTGTTTGATTGCCTGTTTTTAAATTTTCTTCAATTGTTCCACTAAATAAATATGCTTTTTGTGGAACATAACTAATCTTTTTGCGTAAATCAAATTGAGAAAGTTCATGAACTGCCAGTCCATTTAACAGAATTTCTCCTGAGGTTATTTCGCTAAAGCGTAATAATACTTTAGCAATCGTACTTTTTCCAGAACCCGTCCCACCAACGATAGCGGTCACTTCTCCTCGCTTAGCAACAAAACTAATATTTTGTAATACTGGTTCTGCTGCATGTTGATAAGAAAAGGTGACATTCTTAAAGGCTACAACTTCTTTTTGATTCTTTTGACTGTCTGCATTTACAATTGCTAAGTCTTTAACTTCTGGTTCTTTAGTTAATAATTCTTGAATTCGGTAAACCGACGCCATCCCTTTTGGAATCGTTACTATCACCATGGCTGCCATTACAAGGTAAGCTAAGGTAATAATAGTATACTCGGCGACTGCTGTAATACTGCCAATTTGAAGTTTTCCAAGTGCAACTTCATTTCCTCCAATCCATAAAATTCCTGCTAGAGAAGATCCCATCAAAAAAAGAACAGTTGGAGTCAACCAAGCAAAGACTTGGTTTAACTTAATGGTATTGTCTGCATATTCCTTGAAAGTTTGGTCGGTCCGTTTTTTTTCATATTCTTGATTGCCAAAGGCACGAATAACACTGATACCCATAAAAAACTCTCTGAAAACTCGGGTTACTTGATCCATTTTCATTTGAACACTTCTTGAATAAGGGTTGCTTTTTTTCATTAAAATAAAAACAGCCATTAAGAAAATAAGCATTGAAAGAATTGGAACAATCGTTAATTTTGGTGAAAGCGAATATGTCATATAAATTGCGACGATAGAAATGATTGGGCCTGGCAAAATCATTTGTAAGAATAAAATCATCACCTGTTGGATATTGTCCACATCATTACTCGTTCGGTTGACCAGTGACGCAACACCAAATTCTTCTGTATCTTTTAAGGACAGTTTTTGTACTTTTCTAAAAAAAAAATTTCTAATTTGATAACCAAATGAAGCTGCCATTTGAGCCGATAAATAGCTTCCTATGATTGCTGATATAGCGGCAAAAAAAGCCACGCCTACCATTTGCAACCCGATTTCATAGACTAGTATAGGATCGCCACTAGCAATGCCTTCATCAATTAATTTAGCAACTAAAAGTGGAACTCCTAGTGTTCCTAAAATTTGAAACAAAAGTGCAACAACTGTTGCACTACTTAATCTTTTATTTTTTTTGAAAAAATCAATCACTAATTTCATAACTTTACCAACTTTCTGTTATTTCTACTTAGCTTAGTATAAAGGTTAAAGTAACTTGAATGTCAATGGAGTTTCTATTATAATTGAAAAAAGAGGTGTGTAAATGGAAGAACATTATTCAATTAAAGAAATATCAGATTTATTTAATATTCCAAAATCTACTTTGCGTTATTGGGATGCAGAAAATTTGATTCAGATTGAACGCAATCCAGAAAATGGGTATCGCATTTATACGGAAACACAATTAATTGAACTAACCGATATTCAATTTTATCGAAGTTTAAATGTTCCCATTCAGCAATTAAAAAAAATAACTACTTTTGATGCGGCTTCATTATCCGATGTTCTTATAGAAACTGAGTTGAGCGTAACAAATGAAATTGAACGGTTAAAGAATGTTCAATTAGGCATTCGTACTCGTCTTAAAAAGATAGAGTTGGTTAAGTATTTGCAAAAGCAACTTTATCAGGATAGTCAGCCGGATTTTGATTTTATGATCCATCTAGATATTACAGATAAGGAAAGTGTGACTACGTACTTAGCAGACCCCTCAAGCTTTCTTTTAAAAATAAATTCATCTTCAAGCAGTGAAATTGAATATGGTTTAGCCTCTACCAATCAAAAAAATCAAGAAGTTCTGTGGCAGAAATCCAAAGAAAGAAGGTACTTTAAAGAATGCCTGCTGAAGGTTTCAATTCAAGAACCAACTATTCACAACCTACAAGAACATCTTGACGCGTTAACAAACTTAGGATATACAACAGGACTTACTGTAGCAAGATATCTTGTTAGCTTTGCTGAGGAGGAGCGATTTGATTATTATCATGCTTGGATTGAAATTCGCTGATTTATGTATAAAAAAAGAGAATCTTTTAAGATTCTCTTTTTTTATGATTATTTGTTTAAAGCGTCTTTTGCTAGGCCCGTTTATATTTAACCTATCATTATTAGTAGTATGATTTAAAAATCTTGTATTAAACAGCACTGGAATTATTTTTTTTTCGATGCTATCTCTTTGAGTGCTTTAAAGTAATCTGGTGCAAAAATTTTTCTAGGATTAAAAATGGTTTCCACAACTGTCATCCTACTATCTTTTTGATGTCTTGGTTTTAACATTCTATGTGTCGCATTTGAAATTGGATAGACTGTTAAATACTCTTTGTTTATGTGATCTCTATAAATATTTTCTGTTTCTTTCGTATCAACATTAAGATCATGGTCACCTATTACTAAATAATAAGGTTTACTAATTTGTTCAAGCTCTGAAGTATTATCTAAGTCCATATTTTTACGAATAAAATCCCATCTGTCTTTTTCTAAAACATCTTTTTCTAAATTACTATCCAGGTACCCTTGATAATCATTTTCTTTTAAATAGTCATTTACTTGAGTTTCTATCAATAATTTTTCATCAATTTTCTTTTTAGAATAACCTTCATATTCCATATCACTAATTGTATTAAACTTCCCCTGTCTCATCCAATTTACCGCTGGGGCAACGCCAATTGCAAATTTCACATCTTTATTTTCATTTAATAGTTTTGTTATAACCCAACCTCCTTGACTGGCTCCCCAAACACCAACTTTCCTTAAATCAAGATCAAATTTTTCAAGTGCCCACTTCAATATTTTTTCCGCTTCTTGTTTTCGATCAACCATATCCTGTTCCAGCCAATTTCCCGTGGAACCCCCAACGCCTGCTTTGTCCCAACTAATGGATATATAATTTTCTTTTGCAAGAGTTTCCCATGCTGGATAATACCCTTCATCACCATTCTTATTAGTTGGTCCATCGCCATGTATAAATAAAATTAAACCGGGTTTTTCTCTCTTCTTTTTTGGCTGAGCATATTCAACTGCTATACTTTCTTTTCCGATATTAACGGTTTCATCTTTGACAATCATATCAAATTCATTATTATAAACAATAATACTTATTAAAATAATGAGTATTGCAATCACTGAAATCGTCGCTTTCTTCATTTTATTCACACCTCATTTATTATTAATTTTTTCTAAAAATAAAGATGCCTACCTCAAAAAACTTCTTCAACTCAACACTTTCTTCATTTTATACCATTTTCGTTCACCAATAAAATATTCTGTAAAGAACGAATGTAATTGGCTATCAATTTTAAATCCTTGATGTTCATATAACTTTATAGCTCTACTATTTTCAGTTGAAACAAACAATGTAATGCAATTCATTTTATTTAAATTCAATGTGAATTTTTCAATATAGTGTAAACACATTTTCCCAATCCCTTTACCTTGAAAATTATCATCAATCACAAGAAATGATAGATAACACTCCTTTTTTGCAACTTTAACACTTAGTAATTTTAGCCCGATATGCCAACGCCAGTCAGAAAAATTCCGAATTCTAATAGCGTCATTTTTCTTTTTGGAAAAATCTCCACTAATAGCAAAAATACCTGCTAAATGCCCATTATAAATAACTCTATAGCAGGTTTCTGTTAAACTTGCACTGTTATATAATCTAATAAATTCTTCAAAAGAATAGACCTTTAGCAACCTCTGCCATTTTGATTTAAATCCTTTGAATAAAAGAGTTAAATCTTGTTCAGTCAAACTGTTTATTTTTTCTATCACTATCATTTTTCCTCTCCCAAGACTTTGATGGTGATTCGATTTCCATTTGTTAAAAAACGTTCGCTATCTTCAATCGCAATTAGAGGGAACCCGTGATTTAATAGTGCATGTTCTATTTCTTTATCTACTTCTTTTTCACTGCCTATTTCAATTAATTGAAAATAATACTTTCCTGAACTAATACTAATGTGTGTTCCTTTGGCTTCTTCAATGCATATATCATAAAAGGTTTCATGGATAATGTAATATATTTTTTCCATAAAAAGTCCCGAACTCAATTTGATTTCAGCTAAATCAGAGATGCCAAAACTTTCTGATAGTGGCATACGCTTGAGTAAAGTCAACTTAATGGCGTAACTAATTGAGTACATTTCTTCTTTCGCTTTTGAACTAATTTCAATTTGTTCATCAACCATCTTACTTATCTTCTCTAAACGTAGTTTTTCTTCTTTAATTTTTTCTTTTTTTTCTAACAGTACATTTGTATAATCCCTTCTTGATCCCTCTTCAATAAGTAGTTTAATACTTGCCAAACTTAATCCTAATTCTTTTAAAAATAATATAAAAGATAGCTGATATGCTTCCGATAACCCATATTTTCTATACCCATTTTCACTTACTTCAGATGGTTGCAATAGACCTTTTTCTTCATAGTGTCGAATCGTGTGCTGATTTATTTTAAATACTTTTGCCAACTCTGAAATCGTCATTAATTTCTCTGACATTCCCTCACCTCATCCCTATTATAAACCTTCGGGTAACCCAAAGGTCAAGGATTTCTTTTTTTCAAAAGAACAATCATCATCAGCACCACTTCTATTGATTGATAAGCAACAATATAGCATATTCAAAGGTATATTAGATTATTTTTATACTTAAGCACCAGAGGAAATAGATATAGAAAATGCAAAGACCTTTGGAACTTTCATGAAGAAAATCAATCGTCATAGTAAAAAAAAAGCCCCACTCAAATGAGCGGGACTAACTATATTATTTGTTTAAAGCGTCTTTTGCTTGGTCAGCAAGAGCAGTAAATGCTGCTGCATCATGAACAGCGATATCAGCTAACATTTTACGGTTAATGTCGATACCAGCAACTTTTAAACCGTGCATCAATACACTGTAGCTCATGTTGTTCATGCGAGCTGCTGCGTTGATACGAGCGATCCATAATTTACGGAAATCACGTTTCTTTTGACGACGATCTCTGTATGCATATTGATAAGATTTCATCACTTGTTGATTTGCTACTTTAAATAATTTGCTTTTTGCTCCGTAATAACCTTTTGATAATTTTAAAATCTTTTTACGGCGTTTACGGGTAACTG